>CAZUQJ010000001.1:0-208226 GCA_964622505.1 uncultured Candidatus Saccharibacteria bacterium
ACTGGGGACCCTCACTTTACAAAAGTGTAGCTCTACCAACTGAGCTAAGGCGGCAATATAGTATAAAGATAGCATCTATTCCTCTACTTTACAAGGAGAGGGTGTCCCAGAGGACGGACGAGGGTCTTTATTAATTTTCAATTACTTCTTGGATACTCTCCTCAACTTCTGCTTGTTTCTCCTGTGCTTCTTTCATTGCATGTTCTTTTTTAACCCTATCTTTTACCCGGCGGATCTTTGTCTTTGACTCAAGAACTGCCTTTTGGATAAATGATGGTTTGCCATCAGGATTACGCTTCCCAAACACCTTTTTTACCCTTTTGTGTATATGAGGCAACTTCTCTTTGACTGCCTTTTTAGTCTTTATGGCTGTAATTAAAGAATATTTTACAACAGTGACTACTGTAATCTGTACAATATTCTTGGTGTAATATAGCACAACTTTTTCAATTTTCCTAAAGGAGACATCCGGGCTCCAGGGCGCATGTACTTGCCGTTTGCCGGCAAGTACATCCCGGGTGCTGTATGCCAATAACCCAAAAACGATAGCGAGTGATATTAAAAATATAATAATACTAACTGTCATACTTTTTTATCCGATAGATTCTTTAATAAATGAGGCTATTGTTGCTTTTGCGCCGTCGAGCAATGCGCCGACTGTCATGTCAGGGTTCTTGATAAATGATTGCTCCACAAGAGTCTGCTCTTTAAAGAATGTATCGATCTTGCCTTTAAGGATCTTTTCTTTGATCTCAGCCGGCTTGTCGCTATCTGCCAATTCTTTTTCAAAAATTTCTGTTGCTATAGCTATCGTATCGGCATCTATCTCGTCACGAGTTGTGTAAGACGGACTCATCGCAGCGATGTGCATAGCGATATCTTTTGCCAAGTCTTGTGTGCCACCTGCGAGTACTACCACTACAGCCTTTTTGCCACTGTGGACATAGCTACCGATGACATCACCTGTAACTTCTTCAACCTTGCCGAGCTCGATCTTCTCGCCGATCTTTTGGATGATCTGACCGATTATCTCAGTCGAAGCTTCTTTCATCTTCTCTACTCCATCAGACAGTGCCATTTGTGCGAGGTCGTTTGCTATCTTTATGAATTCTTCATTCTTTGCTACGAAGTCTGTTTCGCAGTGCAGAGTCAAAAGGACTGCTTTGTTCGCACCACTTACTACCACAATCACACCTTCACTTGCCACACGGTCAGCCTTTTTCTCGGCAGCGTCGCGAGACTTGTTCTTTAGGATCATTTTAGCTTTTTCCATGTCACCCTCAGCTTCTTCGAGGGCCTTTTTGCATTGCATAACAGAGACACTTGTTGCATCTCGCAATTCTTTTATAAGTTCAGTGGTGATTTGTGTTGTCATATTTTTATTTTAGCACATATAAGAAAATATATGATGCTTATTAAGGTGCAATTTGTAAATTTTTTATTCCTTTGGAGCTACGAGGCCTTTTTTGTAAGCATCTGCGATGAGAGTTACAAAAAATGCGATACTAGTGAGTGATCCATCGTTGGCAACGATTGGTTGTTCTACTTCTTTGATATTACAATCTGTATTGAGTATTGCGATAACAGGGATCTTCATTTTGTGAGCTTCGGTAACTGCAATGTGTTCTTTCTTTGGGTCTACTACTACCATTACATCTGGAGCTTTTGTCACTCCGGTAACACCTTGGAAGTTTTTTGTCATGTCGGCCATTTCACGGTCGATCATTAAGCGTTCCTTTTTTGTATATTTATCTAATCCACCTTTTTCTTTTTGCTCTCTTAGATCAAGCAATTTTGTAATTCTTTTTTTGATTTCTGGGAAGTTTGTAAGTGTACCACCAATCCAACGTTCGATAACATATGGCATACCGAGTGATAGGGCATTTTCTGTAATTGATTGTTTGGCTTCGGCTTTTGTACCAACAAAGATTATTGTTTTACCAGATTGAGCGAGCCCTGCTACGTACTCGGTAACCTTGGCTAGTTGCTCTTCTGTCTTTTCAATGTTGATAATATCTACGCCGTTCTTTGTGTTGAACACAAATGGGGCTGTAGTTGGGTGGCGACGACTTTTGGAATATCCAAAGTGTGCACCTGCTTTAAACATTTCGTCAATTTGACTTGAGTGTGTACTCATAATTTTGTTTTTTCTTACAGGTCTTGCCTGTAAGCTGTTTATTAATGTAAAAGGGGACTAATCCTTTTAGTTTCCGTTTTTAAGCATTTCAGCCTATTTACAAGGGTATTTAACAAAAAAATCCCTCACGGAATACAAGTAGTATAGTACCAGAAAAAGCTCGATTTTGCAACTATCTTTTTTGACCCAAAGTCACTTTTGCTGTAGTATGAGGGAATGAGACAATCACAACTATTTACCAAGACACAGAAGGAGGCGCCGGCAGATGAGGTGTCCCGAAATGCCGAGCTTTTGATCCGAGCTGGCTTTATTCATAAGGAAATGGCAGGGGTCTATTCGTATTTGCCACTTGGTTTAAGAGTGCTCAACAACATCATTCAGATCATACGTGAAGAGATGAATGCGATAGGTGGACAGGAAATGACACTGACATCACTCCAAGAAAAGGAAACATGGGAGCCGACAAATCAATGGAGTGATACAGAAGTAGATGTCTGGTTTAAAACCAAACTTAAAAATGAAACTGAGCTCGGACTTGCAGTTACTCATGAAGCGGCTATTACAAAAATGCTAAAAAGTTTTGTGCAATCATACCGCGACCTGCCACAATACATCTACCAATTCCAAACAAAATTTAGAAACGAAATCCGTGCAAAGTCTGGCATCATGCGTACTCGTGAATTTATTATGAAAGACTTATACTCATTTGATATTGATGAAGCAGCTCACTTGGAATTTTATGAAAAATCAAAAAAGGCGTATAAGAAAATTTTCCAACGTGCAGGTATTGGTCATTTGACCTATCTCACCGTTGCCTCTGGTGGTATGTTCTCGCAATTTTCTCATGAATTTCAAACACTCACTAGTTCTGGAGAAGATACTATCTTTGTTGATGAGTCAAAAGGCATTGCGGTTAACAAAGAGGTAAACAATGATGAGGTATTGGCAAAACTTGGTATTGAACGAGCCAACTTGGTAGAGCATCGTGCGGTAGAGGTGGGGAATATATTTACTCTTGGTACACGTTTTTCTGATGCGCTTGATTTGAAATACCAAACAGAGAATGGTGATAAAACATCAGTCTTTATGGGTTCATATGGTATTGGTCCAGGCAGATTAATGGGCACTGTTGTTGAAGTGTTGTCAGACGACAAGGGTATCATATGGCCAGAAGCCATTGCGCCATTCCGTGTGCACTTGCTTGCTCTGGGCGAGGATGAAGCTGTGGCTACAAGCTCAGAAGAGCTATATGCAGATTTGGTAGGCAAGGGAATAGAAGTCCTTTTTGACGACCGTAAAGGAATGACGGCAGGAGAGAAATTTGCCGACGCAGATCTGCTTGGTATGCCGTACAGAGTTGTTGTTTCCAAACGTAGTATTGCCGATGGCGGATACGAGATCAAGAAACGGACAGAAGAGAAAGGAAAGGTAGTAAGTAAAGAAGATTTGATAAAAGAATTTTAAAAAAAGAAGTTTAAAAAAGAAAGAATTTGAAAATTATGTTGACCGAGCCTTGCGCAGGCTGTCGAGCCGAGCAGAGCAATTTGCCAGTAGGCAAATATGTGTAGTGAAGGGCGACATAGTTTTCAAATTCTTTACGTGTTTATATATGTTCAAAAAATTTTACAAAACATTTTCAAATGATATAGGCATAGACCTTGGTACTGCAAACACCTTGGTGTATTTGAAGGGTCACGGCATTGTGATCAACGAGCCTTCAGTAGTTGTGGTCAATAACAAAACAGGGCAGATTGTGGCTGTCGGTGCCGAGGCAAAGCAAATGCTTGGCCGTACACCGGGACATGTGCGCGCAGTGCGCCCGATAGTTGATGGAGTGATTTCAGACTTTGAAGTGACAGAAGAAATGCTTGCGTATCTGATCGGCAAGGCAGAAAAAATGTCAAAGAAATTTATCCGTCCTCGAGTGCTCATCGGTGTGCCGACAGGTATTACCAATGTAGAGATCCGCGCAGTAGAAGACGCAGCCCTTTCTGCCGGTGCACGTGAAGTACATATTGTCGAGGAACCAATGGCCGGAGCCGTGGGTATCAACCTGCCAGTCAAAGAGGCTATTGGGTCTGTTGTCATAGACATTGGTGGTGGCACAACAGATGTCGCAGTGATATCACTTTCTGGAATTGTGCGCTCAAAGAATATTAAAATTGCCGGCGATAAACTCAATACTGATATCATCAACTACATGAAAGATGAGTTCAAATTGCTCATTGGAGAAAAGACTGCCGAGAATATTAAAATTGCTATTGGGTCAGTACTCGAAGGCGACTATATGGAGGCCGAAGTGCGAGGACGTGACTTGGTTACTGGGTTGCCACGCGAAGTGATCGTAACCGACGCCGATATCCGCGAAGCGATCATGCCTTCCGCATTACAACTCGTAGACGGTGTACGCGAAGTTCTGGAGACGACTCCTCCGGAATTACTCTCAGATATTATTCATCGAGGAGTGGTGCTCATCGGCGGAGGTGCGATGATCCGTGGGCTTGATGACTTAATCCACAAAGTATTGAAAATCCCGATTTATGTTGCCGAGGATCCGCTAACAGCCGTGGCTCGAGGTACTGGAGTTATATTAGAAGAGTTCGATACTTATAAAGACGTTCTCGTCAGTACAAACAATGTCTTACCTCCACGATAGAAAAAAGAGTTTACGAAAGAAAAAGATCCTGACCATGTTGGGTATCTTTGTGCTTGTGGTGATTCTTTCTTTATCTGGAGTTTTTGGTAATCTGGGAGGATTGTTACATAAAATAGGTTTTCCGTTGTGGAAAGCCCAAGATGCAAGCAAGGCTGCTCTGTCCAACTCCATATATGCTGTCCGAACCAAGTCATCTGTGTTTCGGGAAAATAAAGAATTGAAAACTCGTAACGAAGAGTTGGCAGTGCGAGTGCTAGATTATGGTTTACTCCAAAAAGAAAACGAGGATTTGAAATATTTATTCGGTAGAATCACAAACAAAGAGGAATTTACTTTGGCGACTATCATATCTAAACCAAATCGCTCTATGTATGACACTATAGTGATCGACATCGGAACGGACCTTGATATTATTGAAGGCAATACTGTGTTTGCAAATGCGGAATTCCCGATCGGTAAAATCACAAAGGTGTATGACAAAACTGCGCTCGTTACTCTATTTTCCAGTTCAAAAGAAGTGACCGAAGCACAAATAGAAGGATCCAATACAAGTGTAGAGCTTGTAGGGCGTGGTGGAGGCAATTTTGAAATGAATGTACCACACGAGCTTTCTGTACCACCTGGGACATTTGTAGTCGCGCCACAGATCGGCTCACGTATCGTCGCTATTGTGGCCGATGTTGTATCGGACCCGCATGATCCGATAAATAAAATTCTTTTAAAGAGCCCAGTAAATATCCAAGAATTAAAATGGGTGCAAGTACTGAAGTAGAAAGTAGTATGTAGTAAGTAGTAGGGAAATACTAAATGTTTAAATTTGAAATACATAAAAAATTAGAGGGTAGTTTAGGGCGTGCGGGTACGATCACGACACCGCATGGTGATATTCTAACACCAGCATTTGTAACGGTTGGAACAAAAGCGAGCGTCAAAGCTCTAACACCGGAGCAGGTTAGAGATGCAGGTGTGCAAGTAGTGCTCGCCAATACCTATCATTTATATTTACAACCTGGCGATGAACTTATTCGTGATGCAGGAGGGTTTGGGAAGTTCATGAATTGGCAAGGACCAACTATGACAGATAGTGGTGGATTCCAAGTTTTTTCATTAGGTGTTGCGTATGGCAAAGAAATTTCAAAAGTTACTACAATTACAGATCCAAATTTTTTAATTCCAGAGCGCTCGATTGGTACCGAAGCACCACTTGCGAAAATTGGGAATGACGGTGTGTCTTTCAAATCACATCTTGATGGAAGTTTGCATTATATTACTCCCGAGAAATCAATCGAGATTCAGCACAATCTCGGTGCAGATATTATTTTTGCATTTGATGAGTGTACTAGCCCGACTGAGACTGATCGCTATCAAAGCGAAGCCCTTGATCGTACGCACGCTTGGGCAAAAAGGTCTTTGGAATTTCATAAATCTAAAAATACAAACCAGGCTTTATTTGGAATTGTTCAAGGTGGACGGAGTGAAGAATTGAGAAAAAAATCAGCAGAGGTAATTGGCGCGATGGATTTTGATGGATATGGAATTGGAGGATCTTTCGCGAAAGAAGATATGGAGACTGCGGTCAAATGGGTAAACGAAATTCTACCGGAAGAAAAGCCGCGACATTTATTGGGTATAGGCGAGCCAGAAGACTTGTTTATGGGAGTAGAAAATGGGGTGGACTTATTCGATTGTGTGGGCCCTACACGCATTGCTCGCAATGGAACAGTATTTACAAAAAATGGCAAAATAAATTTATTGAATGCAAAGTTTGTCACTCTTTTGGAACCGATCGAAAAAGATTGTAAATGTTATACTTGTAAAGGAGCCCAAGGACCGTCCTTGAGCAGCCAAGGATATACCTGCGCTTACCTCTCACATTTGTTTCGTGCCAAAGAAATGCAAGGTGCAACACTAGCCACAATTCACAATTTATACTTCATAACCAAGCTTGTTGCCGACATGCGAGCCTCAATATTAGACGATACTTTCCAAGAATTTAAAAAAGAGTTTTTGAAAAGCTATTTATAATAGTATTATGCTATAATTAATCATATAAAATTCAATTATGACCTCATATCTATCAATTATAATATTCTTTGTTTGTTTAATTGGGGTAATTTTCTTAATCATATTTTTAGGAAATAATAGATTACAGAGGAAAGGAGGTTCTAAATACTCGAATTTAATAAAAATACTTGATGCAAGATGGAGAATTCCAATAAGTAATACTCCGGGGATGATCTCACTTTGCTTTATTGGTAAATTTATGGGACGAAAGATTATATGTAAATATTCAGAAACCATTGGATTGCCAGGTTTTTTAGAAATCAGATCCAGGCCTCGCATTATACCTAAAAAACTTCCTTGGTATAAATTTAAATACAGTCATTCTGTTGTATATAAAAATTATGCTTTATATGGCGATGTTGTAACTATAATGGTGCATGACCAAAATCTATCTAATGAAAGATGTAATGAAATTTTAACTGATTTAAATCATGCTTGCGAAATGGTTGAAAGTGGTAACTATCAATTAAGCTAAAATAGGATATTGACATATTTGATTTTTATCTGTAAGGTGTAGAAAAACAAACATTTAAAATGAAGATAAAAATTTTACTTCCCAGCTTATTGGTGCTTTTTGCGTGGACAATGTCCGCAACTGCACAAACTCTACGTTTTATACCCGATACTTCCAATGAAAGTATTTTGGTATATAAAACATTACACAGTAAAGATACACTTGTATTTGTTAAACAAATTGTTGTCCCAACTAGTATTGTTAAATTAATTATTATTGACTCTCTTGTCTGTAGGATGAATTTACGACAAAATGATTCTTTTATATATCAAAATTTAAAAGTAAATTATCATTTAATTCAAAACAAAAAATCCTTTCTTTTTTTACCAACATTATTATGGACAGAAGAAATTAAAGGTTTTTATTTTTCACTTGATGAATTAAATTTCAAATTTTTTGAATATAAAAAGAAACATATTAGTCTTGATTTTAAGAACAATATTTTTCTTGAAATTATTGGCTTCTTGACTGTTTTGGCATTTGCAATTTCAATAATAGTATTATCTTTTTTAATTTTTCGTACAAGATTTAAGTCAAAAATTACAAAATTATTATTTTGGTACATACTACCATTGATAATTGTTTGGATCTTTTTTACAGTTACTATTACAGATTTTCTTTTTGAATATCATATTTTAATATATATGATATTACCAAGTTTAATAGGTAGTTATTTTGCCTCTATTATCATTAAAGGCAGAGAAAGATTTTATTTGAAACTTGAAAAAGAAGAGAAAAATGAAGATGATGAATATGAAAACGAAAAAAAGGGAAAAAAAGATGAAGATTGTACGGAGGGAGAAGATTAAACCTTCACAAAAATAAAGAAAAGCGTTCAGAAATGGACGCTTTTTTTATTTATCAAAATAGAGTATTGTATAACTGTATATGTCCAATAAAGTCTTTAAATTAAAAAGTGAATACAAGCCCGATGGTGATCAACCAGTAGCTATTTCCGAGTTGGTGAAGGGGTTGGACAAAGGGATGAAGAAGCAGACATTACTCGGTGCTACTGGCACTGGCAAGACTTTTACTATTGCCAACGTTATTGCAGAGCACAATAAGCCAACTTTAGTGATTGCACACAACAAGACTCTGGCTGCTCAATTGGCGCAAGAATTTCGCGAATTTTTCCCAGATGCAGCGGTGCACTACTTTGTATCGTACTATGACTTCTACCAGCCCGAAGCTTATATGCCAACGACCGATACTTATATAGAGAAAGATGCGCAGATCAACAAAGAGATTGATCGACTTCGCCATGCATCTACCCAAGCACTGCTGACTCGCAAAGATGTGATCATTGTGGCATCGGTGTCGTGTATCTATGGATTGGGAGATCCAGATGAATACGAGAAAGTGAATATGAAATTGGAAGTCGGTGCCAAGCAAGATAGGATCGCATTGATGAAGAAGCTCATCGATGTGCATTTCGAGCGCACAAATGCCGATATCAATCCTGGGCAATTCCGCTCCATCGGGCCCAAGATTGAAGTGATGCCAATTTCGGAAACTTTCGTATATCAAATCGAATTTATAGGTGGCAAAATCGAGAAAATTTTGAAAGTGGATCCTGTTTCTTCTGTGATCCTCGGCGAAGAAACAGGAGTATTTCTTTTTCCAGCAAAGCACTTTATCACAGACAAAGCTCAAAAAGAGAAAGCATTCAAAGCAATCAAGGCAGAGCTTGCGAGCCAACTCAAATTTTTCGAGAAAGAGGGCAAAGTGTTGGAAGCGGAGCGTATTCGCCGACGAACCAATTATGACTTGGCAATGATAAAAGAGGTGGGATATTGTAATGGTATAGAAAACTACTCTCGACTTTTTTCTGGCAAGAAAGCTGGTGAGCCACCAGAGACTTTGATTTCATATTTCAGAAATAATTTCCTCACAATCATAGATGAGTCGCATGTCACACTTCCACAGCTCGGGGGCATGTATAGCGCCGATCGTTCTCGCAAGCAGACTCTTGTCGATTTTGGTTTTCGCTTACCAAGTGCAAAAGATAATCGCCCACTTAAATACGAAGAATTCGAAGAGCGAGTAGGGCAGACAATTTATGTATCTGCAACGCCAAGTGACCGCGAGAAGGGTATGAGTGATCAGATTGTCGAGCAAATCATCCGCCCAACAGGATTGATAGATCCAGAAGTGATTATCAAGCCAGTAAGTGCCGATCAAAAAAAATACGGTGGTCAGGTTCAAGATTTTATTTTAGAAACGGAGAAGACAATCAAAAAAGGTTTCCGTGTAATTGCGACAACATTGACCAAAAGAATGGCAGAGGATCTAACTTTGTATTTGAAAGATAAAGGTATCAAAGCGGAATATTTGCACAGCGAAATCAAGACAATAGAAAGAATCCAAATCCTAACCCAATTCCGTAAAGGTGATTTTGATGTGATTGTGGGGGTCAATTTGCTCCGCGAAGGATTGGACTTGCCCGAGGTAGCATTGATTGGGATATTGGATGCCGACAAAGAAGGCTTCTTGCGTAGCGAGACATCACTCATTCAGACAATTGGCCGTGCTGCACGTAATGCCGAAGGCCGAGTGATCTTGTATGCAGATAAAATGACAGGCTCTATGGAGCGCGCGATAAGTGAGACTACTCGCCGAAGAAATATACAACTTGCTTATAATAAAAAGCATAAGATTACTCCGAAAACAATTTTGAAAAAGATAAATGATATTACAGAGCAGTTGGAGAGTGCGCATGCAAAAGCGGTAAATGCCGAGCTCTCTTTCGACATAGCATTCTTTAAAAAGACAATGGAGAAAGAAAAAAAATCAGGCAAAATTTCCAAACTTTCTGACACTGAGCGCGAGAATGCAGTTTATGAAAAAATAATAAGTATAAAAGAAAAAGAAATGAAAAAAGTCGTCAAAGAGCTCGACTTTGAAACTGCCGCCATTTTGCGTGATGAAATTATGGTGCTAAAAGACAAAATTAAGTAAAAATAATAGGCGAACATTTGTCCGCCTACATTTTATTAGATTTGTTTAGTAGATTTTTAAAAAGATCTTAGTTCTTCGAAATCACTATAATCTTGAGTAATTTCTTCACCTTTTTTGATTTTTTTATTTGCCCAAATTCCATTTTTAAGTATGTTGCAAGGTGTTAATTCTACATTGGGGTTTTCGCTATGATTAATGTAACGGCTATCCTCTGAACTGTAATTCCATACACCTGTTCTTTTGCATAAATAACCGTAATGCTTAATTACTTGTACTTTGTGCGAATGCAGAAGCTCAAGTTCCTTCTCTGTAAAATTTAAAGTAAATTCATTGGAGGGAACCCAAATAATTTCGCCCATTCCGATATCTTCACCAGCAAATAACCCTATACCATGTATTGAGGATATGTCTAAATAATATTTTGTATAAAACATAATTTTTCTTTTTAATTTACAACTTAATCAGAATTTAGTCAACATGTGAAGTTGGGTAAAAATATAGGGTAAAAGAAAAGGCGGAACTTTTTTGTTCTGCCTTTTTTTCTTTGTTTTTGTTTATTGCTTTTATCCCACAGTACACTAATGTACCAAAAAGAATTAGAATAAAAATAGTGAATAGTAATTTCGGCCCGTTTATAGCGGGGCGAGCATTGTTTTTTCTCATAATGTTCTAATTTAATATTACTTTTACCATACTGTTTTGTAGTTACTTTGTCAAATATTAGTATTGGTGGTATAGTGGAGGGAGTTGAATATTGATACACCCCCAGATACAGTTTTGGCGGGTGATTTGTAGGGTTTAGAGTGAGATAAAATTTATATGAAAAAAAACGAATATGTAGACAAAATAATAGTCAAAGGTGCACGGACGCACAATTTGAAAAATATAAATGTAGAAATGCCACGCAACAAAATGGTGGTTATTACTGGTATGTCGGGATCGGGCAAAAGCTCGCTTGCATTTGATACTATTTTTGCTGAAGGCCAGCGCCGATATGTGGAATCACTTTCTGCTTATGCACGACAATTCTTAAACCAAATGCCCAAGCCTGATGTTGATGAGATCACAGGACTCTCACCAGCTATTTCGATCGACCAGAAATCTCGCTCAAATAATCCGCGCTCGACCGTGGCGACTATTACAGAAATATATGATTACCTTCGTGTATTGTATGCGCGTATCGGCCGACCACATTGTCCACAATGTGGAGAAGAAATAAAAAGACTTTCAAATGAAGAAATCATTAATTTTATTTTAGAAAAAGTAAAAAGTTTCGGAAAAGAGAATAAGAGGAAGGTTATGGGAGTAGAGTGGAATGAGACCCCGATCACTATTTATAGTCCTGTAGTGCGTGGGCGTAAAGGGGAATACTATCAATTGCTCTATGATTTACTCGGTAAAGGGTATCAGAAAGTTCGCCTCGATGGCGAGATGAAAAGTTTGCGTGACCGGATAGATATCTCCAAAACAAAAATACACGACATAGATGTACTTGTAGACACATTTGCCTTGCATGAATTCAAAGACAACCCAAGTGATGCACGAATGAGGCTGTCGGAAGCTGTTGAGCGTGCACTATTGGAGAGCGAAGGATTGGTAAATATTGCAATGGGTGACGAAGAGTTCCTTTTGTCGGCGAAATTTGCCTGTGCAAATGATGGATTTTCTTTTCCCGAAATTGAGCCACGATTATTCTCTTTTAATAGTCCGTATGGTGCATGTCCTGAATGCAACGGACTTGGTAGCAAATATTTCGGTGGAGATGAAGTGTGTGATGTATGTAAAGGCGCGCGTTTGCGAGTAGAGGCACTCCATGTGTACCTTGGTAAAAAGCATAAAGTAAATATTGTAAATATTACAAGCTTCTCTATCGAGCAAGCACAAAACTTTTTCATGGAATTGGAATTAACAGCGCAAGAAAAAGAAATTTCAAAAATCGTTATCAATGAAATAGATGCCCGACTGCAGTTCCTCCTCAATGTAGGTCTCGACTACCTATCGCTATCTCGTAAGGCCAATACTCTATCTGGTGGTGAGAGCCAACGTATACGCCTCGCTAGCCAGCTTGGGAGCCGATTGGTAGGAGCACTATATGTACTCGACGAACCCACAATAGGACTACACCAGCGGGACAATGAGCGTCTTATACGGACACTCGAGGACTTGCGAGATCTGGGTAATACGATCATTGTGGTGGAGCATGACGAGGACACCATTTTTGCCTCGGACTACCTGATAGATATTGGACCAAAGGCTGGGGTACATGGTGGGCAAGTTATTGTTGCCGACTACTTAGATAAACTTCTTACTGCCAAAACGAATGCTTCGAAATCGCGCACACTTGCATACCTACGCAATGAGGCAGTGATTCCTGTACCAGAAAAACGACGAGAGAAAGATAAAGGAAGTTTGAAAATTGTTGGAGGTAAAGTATTTAATATTGATAATTTAAATGCAGAAGTGCCGCTTGGTAAAATGGTATCAATTACTGGAGTTTCGGGTTCGGGTAAAAGTTCCTTTATGTACGAGATCTTGTTCAAGAATTTACAGGCTCGACTCGAGCGTAAATTCCGCAGTGCAAAGACATACAACTGTGCCTCATTTACCGGGACTGAATACATAACGCGTGCAATCCTTATCGATCAATCTCCAATCGGCCGTACTCCACGATCCAATATTGCTACATATACAGGGAGCTTCACTCATATCCGCGACATTTTCGCAGCGAGCGACGAGGCTCGTGTGCGTGGATGGAAGTCCAACCGATTCTCTTTTAACGTAAAAGGGGGCAGATGTGAAGCCTGTGAAGGTAATGGCGAGATCGCGGTGGAGATGCACTTCTTGCCGACAGTGTATGTGACTTGTGACGTCTGTAATGGGAAAAGATTCGACAAAGAAACATTGAAAGTAAAATACAAAAAGAAAAATATTTATGAAGTACTACAAATGACTGTTGAGGATGGTGTAAAATTTTTCGAAGATATTCCTGCAATCTATGACAGAGTCAAAACTTTGATGGATGTGGGGCTTGGATATGTCACACTCGGACAGAGCGCAACAACACTTTCCGGAGGAGAGGCGCAACGTGTCAAAATCTCGAGTGAGCTCTACCGTACACATACAGAGAAGACAATTTATCTACTCGACGAGCCGACTGTTGGGTTGCATTATGATGATGTGGCGAAATTGTTGGAAGTATTAAATAAATTAGTAGACAAAGGCAACACCGTGGTGCTCATCGAGCACAGTATGGATATTATTAAGTCTTCGGATTATATTATCGACATTGGTCCCGAGGGTGGAGTGGGAGGAGGCAAGATTGTAGCAAGCGGTACTCCGGAACAAGTGGCAAATAACCCAAAGTCGCATACTGGGAAGTATTTGAAGAAAGTGTTGAGGAAAAAATAAAAGGCCCCTTGGGCCTTTTATAAGTTGATGAGAATAATTTTTAGATTGTTCCTTTAATCTCAAATGCTGCAAGAAAAAGTTTAACTTTTTCTACAAGTTCATAATCATTTTTTACTGATTGATGCGTAATTGGACTGATGATTGAAATTAAATTTTCTCGGAAATAGACAAGATCGTCATACAAAAAATCTCCCTCTTTGATTTCATTTTCTTCCTCACTGTGCTTATTAAGACTTGACGTCAGAGCATTAAATAAGGCAATAATACTGTGCACGTTACCATTTGCTAATTTATAGTCATGATAACGTTCTTTTTTTAACGGTTGAATGATTAATTGTTGACCTTTCATACTTTGTTTTTATTTTGGTTTTATAATATAGTAAATCTATGAAAAGTCAATATCTTAAAAAACTCAAATTACCCGATCATCCTGGGGTTTATGTATTTAAATCGGGGAAAGAAATTGCTTATATTGGCAAGGCTACTTCTTTGCGCTTTCGGGTGCAGAGCTATTTTGGCAAGGATTTAATCGCTACGCGCGGACCGTTGCTTGTGGATATGGTTACCAAAGCAGACAAGCTCGAATTTATCCAAACTGATAGTGTTTTGGAAGCATTGATATTGGAAGCAAATTTAATAAAGAAACATCAGCCGAAATATAACACTAAAGAAAAAGACAATAAGAGTTTTAACTATGTTTGTATTACTCGGGAAAAAGTATCAAAAGTTTTAGTAATACGTGGGAGAAGTTTGGATAAAAGTAAATACAAAAAAGTTTTTGGTCCGTTTCCAAATGGATTACAATTACGCACAGCTATGAAAATTGTGCGTAGAATTTTCCCATATTTTGATGATAGTTCAAGTAAAAAGCAGAATGTGCAATTTTATAAACAGCTGGCTCTGGTCCCAGAGGATAACTATAAAAAAAATCTCAAAAACCTGATTTTGTTTTTTGAAGGCAAGAAAGGAAAAATTATTCTAGATTTAAAAAAGGAAATGAATGCTTGTGCAAAAAAGATGCAATTTGAAAGAGCAAATGAAATAAAAAAGCAGATTTTTGCACTTGAGCATATAAATGATGTGGCACTAATTAGGGATGATACGGAATTTTTGCAAAATACGCACAATCCTCGCGCTTTACCCTCTCTACGGGGGCTCCGACACGACTCAGATTCTGCGTATTTTGCAAAATTCCGCATCGAAGCCTACGATGTGGCGCATATGTCGGGGCTCAATATGGTAGGGGTTATGACGGTTGTGGAGGATGGGGAGATTGAGAAAAGTGAGTACAAGAAGTTTATAATTCGCACACAAAAAAATGCCAATGATACTGGCGCATTGGAGGAAATACTTTCTCGACGATTTCGCCATACAGAGTGGGGATTGCCGAGCTTGGTGGTTGTCGACGGTAGTACTGCGCAGGTAAATGTAGCCAAGCAGGTTCTTAATCGCTACCAGTTTGATATACCCATAGTTGGCGTAGTAAAAGACGAGCGACACAAGCCAAAAGGAATTTTGGGTAACGAAGCAATCATAAAAAAATATAAAAAATCAATTATTCTAGCAAACAGTGAAGCCCATAGATTCGCAATAAAATTCCATAGAGAAAAACGCAGTAAAAAATTCCTGAAATAGCTCTCCTCAAACAGGACACAAAATTCTTTGCTAAGAATTTTGTCGGTTCTCACGCCGTCGCGCTCGAAAGCCTGTTCTCAGAGACTATTTCATGAATTTTTCTTAAGGACTTTTTCTAAATTCTTTTAGACTATTTCAGGAATTTTTGTGCTAAAATAAAACTATGATAAAAGTTGGTGTAATTCGTGGTGGGGTCAGCTCACAGTATGATATGTCGCTTGGTTCGGGTGGGCATGTCCTTTCCACGTTGCGGAGCGATGAACTTAAAGAAAGATACAAAGCTTTAGACATGCTTATCGACAAAGAGGGCGTTTTGCATATGAACGGCCGACCAATACAGACCGAAGATATTCATAAAAATGTGGATGTTGTGTTCAATGCGCTCCATGGGGACTTTGGTCAAGATGGCAAATTGCAACAGATACTTGAGCAATGGAGTATCCCATATACTGGGTCGGGAATTTTTCCATCGGCGCTAGGGTACAATAAAAAGCTCGCAAAATACAAATTTAAGAGCATGGGTGTAAAGACGCCTGACTACATGATTTTCCCTGAATTCCACCCAGAATTTGACGGTGACGAAGCAGACTATGGCACTCGAAAGGCACGTGAGGTGTGGAAGAAGATGCCTGCACCATGGATCGTCAAGCCTATCATTCCAGGGAGCGCCATGGGCAACCATGTGTGTAAAACATTCCCAGAGCTAGTTCGTGCATTTGAAGATGCAGGACGCAAGGGCGCAAGTGTTATGGTAGAGGAGCTCATACAAGGCCGAGAAGCGAGTGTAATCGTCGTCGATAAATTCCGGAACAAAGATTTGTATACATTACCGACTATTGAGTTGCGAGCGGGGACTACTGTTTGTCCGGGCGCATTTACACAAAAAGAAAAAGAGGAATTAGAAAGCTTGGCAGGACTTGTGCACAAAGAATTTGATTTCAATCACTATTCAAAAAGTAATTTTATTATTCATCCGCGCAAAGGAGTGTACATTTTCGGAGTGGATACACAGCCCGCTATTCACGAGGATTCGTATCTACACAATGCACTACAGTCTGTGGGTTCGTCTATGCATGAATTTATCGATCATATTGTAAAACTCGCTATCAATAAAAAATAAAAATCCATGGGCATCTCACATATTTTATTTCCAGATGTATATCGGGCTTATTACAAAGCCAAAAGGCAAGATTTGTTGCCACGCTCACGTGACAAACAGATTTTTGAGCAAGAGCAAATTTTGAATACTCTGATTTTTAATCTTTCAAACACAGCATATGGTAAAGAAAAGAATATAAACTTTCTTATTGAAAATGATTATGAGGTTTTGAAAATGTTGCCGAGGGTTATGTACGAAGAACTGTACCCGTATATCAATCGTGTATGGGAGGGGGAGAAGTCGGTACTTTGGCCGGGCAAAATAAAATATTTTGGCAAATCTTCCGGTACTACAAATGCGAAGAGTAAGTTTATCCCTATTTCAAAAGAATCAATAGAAGAAAATCATTTTATGGCAGGCAGAGATATGCTTGGGACATACCTAATGATGAACCCCAATAGTAAATTGGGTTTTGAAAGCGTGCTCCCTATATCTGGATCTTTGCAAGATACAAATGAAAAAGCTGGTACCTGTGCTGGCGATATCTCTTGGGTATTGGACCAAAATGTACCTTGGTGGACAAGTTTAATGAAGGCTTTACCTCCTGAAATTTTAGAAATAAAGACTTGGGATAAGCGCTTACCAGAAGTCATAAATTATACAAAAAGTATGAACCTGAAAGTCTTTACTGGGACGATCACCTGGATACATATATTTCTGACAGAATCGATCAAAAAATATGGTGCAGAGCACGCTTTAGAATTGTGGCCAGACCTCGAAGTTTTTTTTCATGGAGCAGTTTCTATGAAGCCGTATAAAAAAGAGTTAGAAAAGTTAATACCCAAAAAAGATTTTTATTATATAGACAATTACAATGCATCAGAAGGATTTTTTGCTTTTCAGGATACTCTGGACGAAGACAATGGTATGCTACTTTTGTGTGGGCATGGAGTATTTTATGAATTTATAGATTTAAAAAATGGAGAAATTATAACGATTAAAGATTTGAAAATAGGGTTAAAATACGAACTTGTTATATCGACTTTTTCTGGACTATGGCGATATAGGATAGGGGATGTGGTAGAAATTGTGAATCTAGACCCAGTACGCATAAAGATTGCGGGGCGGACGAGAGCTGTGCTGAATGCATACGGCGAGGAGCTTATGGTAGGTAATGTGGATGAAGCGGTGAGGGTTCTAAACGACATACACGGGTATGAGATTTTAGAATACACAGGAACTCCTATTTATAAAAATGAAGTTGTGAGCGGAGGGCATGAGTGGGTAGTAGAATTTAAAAATATTCCAGAAGATAAAAACAAATTTATAGAACAGTTTGACCAAGAGTTGAAAAAGTTGAATGCGGATTATGAAGCGAAAAGAAATGGCGACATGGTGCTATCTGTGCCAAAAATACATTTTGTACAGAATGGTACATTTTATAAATGGATGGAAAGTCGTGGCAAGACTGGCGGGCAGAACAAGATTCCTCGATTGTGTGAAGACAGGGGATTACTAGAGAGTTTGATTTTATAAATTGTGTTAAAATACAATAAGAGATTATTAGTTAAAATAAAAAATTTATGGAAAAACATTATGTATGTACAGGAGGGTGTAAGGGAGTATCAAATAATCCAGGAGTTTGTGGTGCCGAGACTTGCGCCGATCGCAATAATGACTTGAAAGAGTGTATGTGTGCAGATAGTACGCACAACGACTTCAAGGCTTGCGAGCATTGCGGAAAAATGTGTGGAGGGACTTGCCAAGCGGCATAAAAGTTTGAGAACTTCATCACAAAAGCCACTGAATAGTGGCTTTTGTGATATTGGTATAAAATGCGTGTATATGTTATTATGAGCGAAAAATAAATATATGTCAGAACAAACTGGTTCGCCCAACCTCCCAACATGGCAAAAAAATTTCCTACTTGATATTGACGGATTTATTTCCGCAGACGTATCAAACGATAGGCCTGATTTAATGATAACAGCACAACCCAAAATGAAAGCAGTTAATTGGGTTAATCAAATGTTTCAAGAAGGGCACATTATTACTTTCTGGACATCCCGTCTTAAAAAAGAGCATGGTGAGATAACTCTCAACTGGCTTCGTGAAAACAGAGTACCGTTCCAAGATGTGATTTTTGGCAAACCAAGGGGTGGCAATTACTGTTATGTGGATGATAAATCCATCAAGTCCATACAGTGCGACGGCTCCTTTGTTCCTGATTTTTCCGAAATGGAAGTTACTGTATCATAACCTGTTAACTTTATTAAGAAATTATTTTGCACATTTACTAAATTATTGATTAAGCTTTTGCTTAGTCCCTACACCCGCGCAGCCTCGGATTTCCATTCAATCCGGGGTTGTTTTTTTTTGCTAAAGATTATTTGAAAAATTTTATAAATATAAATTGGCATACCTTTCAGTATGCCAATTTAGTTTAGCTATTTTTGATATTAATCATCATATCTTTTTTGGATGATTTTTCTAAGTGCTTTTTTTGCGATTTTAGGAGCTTTAGATATAGCTTTATTGAAAATTGTTCGTTCGCATCTATTTACTAGTAGAGAAATCGCTTTGTCGCTTCTTTTCCTGTTTAGGTTTGCAGCATACAAATCCATTCTCACGAATACTTTCCAATTTTCTAGCCAACATTCTGTTTTATTATTATTCCACTTGCCATTAACTAGAGCATCAATAATTTTTTCCTCTAAAAGCAATTTTTCTTCGGCTTCAGTAAGCATTGCTTCTTCTGTGGCGATCGTATGTTGTGTAGCTTGAGACACCTCGATGTCTTTCATAGAACCGAATTCGGGGTTTTCGTTAGGTTTTTTCATGGCTATAACTTTTTCATTATTATACATCCTTTATAATTTTAGGGAAATATTTGCAAAAATCATAAAATAAGGTAATATACTATATACCTGTAAATATATTATGGGCCCTTAGCTCATCTGGTAGAGCACCTCATTTGCAATGAGGGGGTGGCAGGTTCGAGTCCTGTAGGGTCCACGAGCAAATTAAAAAACACTTTTCCAAATTGGTCAAGTGTTTTTTAATGCGTGGACCCTAAGGAAGTGCTGGGAGCACTTCCGGCAGGACGAGAAGACTTTGAGTATATCGCACGCATCTGCTCAGCAGAGCATACGATACGAAAAGTGTACTGATCCTGTAAGGATCGAGAAGCGTACTCGCGGTCCTGTTTGTGCCGAGACTTTTCCGAATGGCGACAAGGAAAATCCTCGCCTGGATTTTCCTTTATCAATACATTTAATTTTTTAAAATATTACAACGAGTGACCCGATGGCGGCGAGGGCCATAAATATAGTGATGGCCCAGCCTACTGTATTTTTTAATTTTGTATTTTTGTATTTACCCATTATCTTGTGGCTACCACTTATATGTACGATACACACAAGGATGATCGGGGCAATGATTCCGTTTGCAATAGCAGAATATATCAAAGCTTTGATCGGATCGATCCCGACGAAGTTTAGAACAATTCCGATAATAATAGATATGATGATAATGCCATAAAAGGCTTTTGCTTGAGATAGTTTGCGGTAGAGCCCCTCTTTGAATCCAAAGCTTTCCGAGACGGCATAGGCTGTCGATCCAGCAAGTACTGGCACCGAGAGCATACCCGTACCGATGATACCTAGCGCAAACAGGAAGTATGCGCCATCGCCTGCAAGCGGGCGCAGGGCCTCGGCCGCATCACTTGCTGTATTTATATTTGTAACCCCATTGGCAAAGAGCGTGGTAGCGCATACTGCAATGATAAAAAACATGACCAGATTAGAAAGGAACATTCCGCTCCAAATGTCGACACGCATATTTTTGATCTCTACATCGTCTGATCCGCGTCGAGCATGAGCAGTAGTTTTACCTTGTGATATTTCTTCTTCAACTTCTTGGGATGTCTGCCAAAAGAAAAGGTATGGTGAAATAGTGGTCCCTAGTATTGCAGTGATCATTAGGATATTGTCTTTGTTCAAGGTGATGTGGGGTATAAGTCCGTCAGTTAGTATTTGCCCCCAATCCATGTGTATAACAAGACCGGTCGCAACGTAAGCAAAGAGTGTGATAGCTAGCCACTTGAGGTACTGCGCATACTTTTTATAAGATACAAACACTTGGAGTAGCAATCCTACAACTCCGATTAAAATTATCAAGATTGTAAAATTGAAAATGGGGAATATAAGTTGAACAGCTTTTGCCATCGCGCCTAGGTTGGCACCTATGTTGAGCGTGTTGGCGAGGAAGAGGAGGACGGTAGTGAAGTACAAGATCTTTCTTGAATAAGTGGATTTGATATTTGAGGCAAGACCTCGGCCGGTGACCAGGGCGATGCGGGCGCACATCTCTTGGATAGTGGCCATTAGTGGATAAGTCCACGCGGCAAGCCACAAAAGTGATGTGCCAAATTGCGCCCCTGTTTGTGAATATGTAGCTATACCCGATGGGTCGTCGTCGGCAGCACCGGTGACGAGTCCCGGTCCCAAATGTTTGATGTAGTGTACACCCTTTCCTAGCCACGTTCTTTTAACAACTTCTGTTTTAATTTTTTCTGTTCCGAGAGCAAGTGGCGGAGGCACTGTGGTGGGTGCGGTCATAATCTTTTTGAGTATTTTGCCTTTTTTCATATTTGCTATTATACCATTTTTAATCTATCTATACAGTATTGCTCTATTTTTTTACCTATTGATTTGGTACAATAGGTGCACATGGCACTTAACAAGCCCAATAAAATTCAAATTATCAAATATGCTCCACCACCACCAGACTTACCAGTATTGGGCTCTTTGGATCCGTCTGAGGTTTCGTTTATTGGCCGTACCAACTATGTGGCATCGCTTGAAGAAAAGAAATTCTATTTCGGTATCAAGCGTGTCGACCGCAGGCGTCACCTGTATATCATAGGGAAGTCTGGAGTGGGTAAGTCTAAACTACAGGAGCTCATGGTCCGTCAAGATATCGCTTACAATCATGGTCTTTGTGTTATTGACCCCCACGGAGAATTCATCGACGACATTTTGGAATTTGTTCCCGAAGAGCGTATTGAAGATGTGTGTATTATTGACCCAGGAGACATTGATTTCCCTGCATCCTTCAACCCACTTGCCAATGTGGATCCAACGTTTAAGCACCAATTGACGCAAGGTTTGATCGAAGTCTTGCGCAAGCAATTCGGTGCGAACTGGACACCGCGTCTGGAGCACGTCTTTCGCTTCACCACACTCGCGCTACTCGACTACCCACACGCAACAATGCGCGGAATGATCAGTATGCTTACCGACCGTAACTACCGTCAAAAGGTTGTGGAGTATATCGAAGACGACATGGTAAAAAGATTCTGGGCTATCGAATTCGCGGACTGGTCGGAGAAGTTCGACACCGATGCGATCATCCCGCTCGTCAACAAACTCGGACAATTCCTCTCTGACCCAATGCTTCGAAATATTTTCGGACAAAAAGAAAATAAAATTGATATTGAGAAATTGATGAATCAAAAGAAAATAATTCTCATCAACCTTTCAAAAGGAAAAATCGGAGAAGAGAATTCCTCATTCTTTGGAGCTATGTTTATCACAAAGATCAAGCAGGCTGGAATGGCACGTGCAAAGATGGCCCCGAGTGAGCGTAATGACTTCTACTTATATGTCGACGAGTTCCAAAACATTGTGACCGACTCTTTTGAAAACCTTCTTTCTGAGGCGCGTAAATACGGTATCAACCTCACATTGGCGCACCAATACGTGGGGCAGATCCTACCAGTAGTGGAGCAAGCAGTGCTAGGAAACGTCGGATCTATTATCTCATTTCGTGTCGGAGGTGACGATGCGGTCAAGTTGAAACCTGAGTTTGCACCGATCTTTGATATCAAAGATATGATCAACCTCGGAATCGGAGAATTTTTTATAAAAATGACCATCGATGGGGAAAGTTACGACCCATTTTCTGCCGAGACATTGCGAGTACTTGCACCGACTCATCCGTCATACCGAGAGCGTGTTATCGAGGCTTCACGCAAGCAATTTGCTATCCCAGCCGGTGAGGCGCAACGATTGATCGAAGAAGAAGAGTCTACAATAGTACGTAGTGCTCAGGAAAAAGCTGCTATCACTCGTGGAAACAAAAATGACGAAAAAGGGAATGTAGAACCAGTAGTCGAAGAAAAAGGCTCGGAACCGTTGATATAAATATATGATGGAGAATAAAGGCTTCGGCCGACCAAAAACAAAAGAGGAACTCCAAACGCAAGTCGAGCAATTTGCAGAAATTGAGTATAGTAATCTGAAAATGATAAAACCAGAAAAATTTAATTCGGAAGAGGACGAAAATATATTTTATGAAAAATACTTGCAATCAATGAAAGATCAGTCTGAAATGTTAGTTTACAGTGCTGAGCTTTCAGAAATACAAGATTTTAAAAATTTACCAGTAGATATAGATCCAAAACTTAAAGGGCTGATTGAGAGGAATAGAGATGCATATGTGGAATTTTGCGACACTGAAATGAAAGCGTTGGATTATTATCGAGCCTCTAAGGTAAAGATCTATAATGAAAAATATAAATCAAGAGTAAATGACATAAAAGATCAAATTAAAAATGGAATACCTCTTGAAGAAATTCCTGGGTATGTAAACAAGGGTACCAAAGGAGCCATATTTTTTACTGATGATAAACACTCAAAAGTAGTGAAGCTATATAGTGCTATCCATGATGGCACCTCAAGTTCGAATGTAGGTAAAAATGAGATTTTATCATTATTGCGAGCCAAAGATATAGAAAATGTTTCGCACCTGGAAGGGTATTCATACGAAGATAGAGCTGTAATAATGGAATATATTGAAGGAAAGAATTTAAAGGAATTGACCAAAAAGGAAAGAGTGCAACTTTCTGATGAAGAAATAAAATCTGTATTTAAAATTATATTTGACTTGTATCAAAATGGACTTGAGATCGATCCTCATCCAACCAATTTTATATATAATAAAGAAAAAGGGTTTTCAGTTATTGACTACCATTTATTAAAAAATCCAGAAAATTTTATGTATTTATTACGTAGTCTGCCGGAAAACTTATCCAGGAGAAAGAATACTTCAGATGAGGAATCTGACTATGATCAATTTTCAGATTTGGAACCAAGAATTGTAAAAATACTGGAAGAGGACTATCCTGAATTTTGCGAAAAACATAAAGAGCATTTCGAAAAATGGAAATCAATGATTTAATGTATGGAAAATAAAATTTGCCAAAATTGTAAAAAAGATTTCACAATCGACGCGGATGACTTCTCTTTTTATGAGAAAATGAAAGTTCCTGTGCCGACTTTTTGTCCAAAGTGTAGGTTAGTAAGAAGAATGGCAAATTCTAATGAAAGAGTTTTGTATAGGAGGAGTTGTGATCTGACAAGTGAGCATATACTGAGCATGTTTCCAGAAAATTCTCCTTTCCCTGTATATAAGTCAGAAGTTTGGTATTCAGATGATTGGGACCCTTATGGATATGGAGTAGACTATGACTTCTCTAGACCATTTTTTGTTCAATTTAAGGAATTAATGAATAGGGTTCCTAGGATGGCACTTGTAAAACAAGGTCTTTCAAAAAATAGTGAATATACACATAGAGCTCATGATATGAAAGATTCATATATGGTTTTCAGAATGAGTGGCAGTATAGATTCATCTTATTGTTATGTTGGCAGAAATATAACTAATTGTGTGGACTGTCTAAGTATTTGGGATTGCGAGCTATGCTATGAATGTATAGATTGTAATAATTGCTATAAGGTTAGATTTTCACAAGAAAGTCATGATTGTCGTGACTCATTTTTTCTATATGCTTGCAGGAATTGTTCTGATTGTGTTGGGTGTGTTAATTTAATTAATCAAACCCACTGTATTTTTAATATTAAATATACAAAAGAGGAATACGAACAAAAACTTAAAGAACTTAATCTGGATAGCTTCTCTGGATTAAAAGAGTTCAAAGATCAATTTGAAAAGTTTAGAAAGAAGTTCCCATGTCGTTCAAATCATTCTCTTAAATCGAATAACTATTCTGGCAATTGGATAGTGAATTGTCAAAATGTACAGGATTCTTTTGGGTGTATTAATGTAAAAGATGGTAAAAATTTATTATGGATTTTTGATGCACAGGATTGTAGGGATTATTTCCAATGGGGGAATTCCGCAGAGCTTATATATGATTCGGAAAATGTAGGTATAAATGTTTCTAGAATTAAATTCTCTTCTCAGTGCTGGATGGGAGCACATGATTTGACCTACTGTGATTCCTGCCCAGGTGCTGGTAATTGCTTTGGTTGCATAGGATTAAAGAAAGGGGAATATTCAATATTAAATAAAAAATATAGCAAAGAGGAATACGAAATAATGTTAGAAAAAATAAAACAGCATATGGTAGAAATGCCATATTTTGATACAAAAGGACGAGTTTATTCTTATGGGGAAAGCTTACCTTTTGATATGTCTCCATTTGCTTACAATGAGACAGCCGCAATAGACTTCTTTCCAATTACAAAAGAGGAAGCATTAGAAAATGGTTATAGATGGAAAGATAGAGAAAAAACTCAGTACAACATAACTAAAAATTTTACAGATCTTCCTGAAACCATTAAAGAAGTAGGAGATGATATAAAAAAAGAAATAATATCTTGTGCTGAAACTGATAAAGAATATTCTCCTGGGGCTTTCAATATTACAGACCAGGAACTGACCTTTTACAGGAAGATGAACCTACCAATACCAAGAGTCTCTTTTCCTGTTAGACATATGAATCGATTAAAACAACGTCCAGCCTTGAATATTATAGATCGTACATGTAGTAAGTGTGGAATAGAAGTGAGAACTGTATATACTCAAGATTTCGCACCGATTATTTATTGTGAAAGTTGTTATCAACAAGAAGTAATGTAGTTATAAATTCTTCCTTTATTTTTATAATCATTGTATAATAGGCGCAAGATATGGAAACCCCAATCCCTTATAACAAAGACATAACCTATTTTGGCAAAACCAATTTTCGCAGTACTGCGCAGGTTTTTGGTATCAAGCGCAAAGACCGTCGTCAGCATATGTATGTCCTTGGGAAATCCGGTACTGGTAAGTCCGTACTCCTCTCGAACCTGATCGCTCAAAATATCCAAAATGGTGATGGTATTTGCGTTGTTGACCCTCACGGAGAGCTCGTAGAAGAAGTGCTCGAATTGATCCCACCTCATCGCGTAAAAGATGTTATATATTTCAACCCAGCCGATGCTGACTTCCATATTGGATTCAATGTGATACAGCTCGATGACCCAAAATACAAGCACTTGGTAGCATCCGGACTCATGGGAATATTTACCAAAATTTGGGCCAATGCATGGAGCTCGCGTATGGAATACATACTAAACAACGCCATTCTTGCGCTTCTCGACACTCCTGGTACAACGCTACTCGGCATCCCAAGAATGCTTGTGGACAAAGACTATCGCCAGATGGTGATTGGCAATCTCAAGGACCCAGTGGTCAAAGCTTTTTGGGTCCACGAATACGAGCAGTGGCGTGACCAATTCCGTAACGAAGCCATCGCTCCGATCCAAAACAAAGTCGGACAATTCCTCTCGACCTCGATCATTCGTAACGTTGTCGGACAGCCGAAATCAACGATCAATATTTTCGACATTATGAACGAGAGCAAGATATTCCTCGTCAACGTTTCAAAAGGGCGTGTGGGTGAAGACAACTCGGCACTGCTTGGAGGTATGATTATTACCAAGATCCAGCTTGCAACAATGGAGCGTGTGCGTATCCCCGAAAATGATCGTAAAGACTTCTATCTATATGTGGATGAATTCCAAAACTTTGCGACAGATGCATTTGCCAACATCCTTTCCGAGGCTCGTAAGTATCGACTCAACCTGATCATTGCGCACCAGTACACGGCACAGCTCGAGACAAAAGAAAGTACGGCAGTTCGTGATGCTGTGTTTGGTAACGTGGGAACCATGATTATTTTTCGTGTGGGAGCCGATGATGCAGAATTCTTGGAAAAAGAATTTGAGCCGGAATTCATGGCTCAGGATTTGGTGAACTTGCCGAACTATCATGTGTATCTGAAGCTGATGATCGACGGTGTGACTAGTCGACCGTTCTCTGCATCTACATTACCACCGATCAAGATCGATGTTGACGCAAATGTTAAAGAAAAAATTATAGAATCCTCACGCCGTCTGTATACTCGAAGCCGACAAGAGGTAGAAGACGAGATCAACAATTGGAGTGGAATGTTGCAAGCAAGCGATGGAAGTATTAGTAAATTCAAAGCTGAATGTAATAATTGTAAGAAGGAAATTATGGTGCCTTTTGAGCCTACCCCAGGCAAGCCTGTGTATTGTAAAGAGTGCTTGGCAAAGATTAAGTCTGGAGAAGTAACTGCCGAGAAGGGCTTCATCGCACCAAAAGCATTTAAGCAAGAACAATTAAATTCTGCACCGCTTGCAGCTCTCGGTATTGAATTTACCGCTGATAGCATCAAGGGTATTCCTCCAAAGCATTTCAGCCAAATGCAGAGTACAGTAGCTATTCCTACGAATACAAATGCTACTGTAAATGTTAAAACTCCAAATGGGAACGGCCATTATAATAGTAATGGCCCTAAAAACAATTTCCAATCTAAACCAATCGAGCGCAAAAGGTCCGGGCCTTCACCACTCCTGAAAGGTCTTTTGCAGAAGATCGGAATAGAGAATACCAATGGAGTAGAAAGTATCAAAGATTTGCCGATTGAAGAGGTCAAAAAAGAAACTCCACCGGCAATGTCGCTAGACTCTTTGAAGAAGCCCCAGGATAAAGCCTTCGATAAACCTCAGGATAAACCTGATTTCCAATCTCAAAACAAGATCCCTCCTCCACCAACAGCAACACCCGTGATTCCAGCCAAGCAAGCTTCAGCGGAAAAGATGAATGAATTAAAAAATGCTTTCTCTCAAACATTGAGCATAAAAGAACCAGTAGTCAGACTCACCTCTGCCGTATCTGTAGATGAGACGCCGACACAGCCCTTAGCCGAAGTGGTTCAAAAAGTACAACAACCTATAGAAATACCAATCTCTCCAGATCCTGTGCCACCGACAGTTCCGGTCAAAGAAGTACCAGAACCTATGCCAAAAATTGAGGATCAAGTAGTTCCGGCTGTACCAACCAAAGTTGTAGGCAAGGAGCCAGTATCAGAGTCTGTGCCAGATGTTGATAAAAAAGCTTGGGAGAAGAGCCAGCCTTCCAAAGAAGTCCCCGAAGAAGTTTTGAAAAAAGTCTTAGAGTAATATGAAAAATTTTTGCAAAATCTTTATTTTTATAACCATACTATGTTTTGCAAAAAATGTCTTTGCGTCGATTGAGATTACTGAAGTAATGTACGATGTAAGTGGCACGGATACTAATCGTGAATGGATCGAGGTCCACAACAATGGATCAGAAAATGTGGATTTATCGAAATGGTTTGTTTTTTCTGACAATACAAAGCATACGATAACCCCAGTCTCAAGTGCTATCTTGGGAGCTGGGTCTTATGCAGTAATTGTGCAAAATACCGAGAAGTTTCTTTTAGATAACCCCAGTTTCTCGGGCGCTCTTTTTGACACGAGCTGGAACGGACTTTCCAATGAAGGGGACTCTATAGCTCTCAAAGATCCGGAGCTCAACCTGACAAGCTCGGTAAACTATACTTCGAGCATGGGAGCAAATGGTGATGGAAATTCCTTGCAAAAAATTGGCGGAGTATTTACCTCCTCTGTTCCGACACCTGGATCTGCTAATAGCAAAAGTGCTACGCCTGTCGACGATGGATTGACATCCACAGAATCATCTTCCAATTCTTCAGCAGCGACATACAAGCCAAAAGTGAACGTTCCGGAGACTCAAAAAAGTATTACAACAAAAATTATTGTTAAAAACATTGTAACGACTCGTGTCGGATTTCCGATTGATGCTACAACTATAGGCTACAATAAAGAGAAACTGGATTCTGGGAAATTTGTTTGGAGCTTTGGTGATGGAATGTCTTATGAAGAGGGATGGCATAAACCATTTGAATATTCATATCAATACGCAGGTGTATATGTTCTGACGCTTTCTTATTATGAATCTATTTTGAGCTCCAAGCCCGTGGCGACAGATAGTATTACTATTACCGTTTTGGACCCAGAGCTTTTTATAACTAAAGTAGGGGATATAAATGATGCGTATGTAGAGATAAAGAATCAATCTGAATACAAAATGTCACTCTCGGGTTGGACAATAGGTTCCAGTACAAAAATATTTAGATTACCGGAAGGAATGGCGATCTTGCCAGGTAAAAGCGTTATCGTTTCTTCAAAAGTCACCCTATTTACTCTAAGCGATGTCCAGCATCTTTCTTTGTTTGCGCCAAACCAGACACTTGTTAGTACGTATCCCGTTAGTAAACCTGCTCAAGTGATCCAAACTGTCAGTAAAAATAATTACCAAAATGAGTATTATGCGCCTGTGGCAAAAAAGCCAAATCAAGATTCGGCAGTAGATCTAAATAGTATTACTGCGTCAACAGCAAGCTCCTCAATACCTAGAAACTTTTTACCATTTATTGGTCTTTTTGGGATAGTACTGATCGGTATTGTGGCTCTCGTATTTGCACACAAAAAATCCTCCTCTGGTGGTGAGGAAATAGGTGGGATCAGTGCAAGTGATATTAGGATTATTGAGTAATCACTGTTGTCGGAACAATTTCTTTTTGAGATTCTGTTTTGACAGTTGTATCTTTGACTTCTTTTTTGTCTATGATTATAGGTTGCTTGGCAATTTCCTTAAGAATTTTTGATTCTTTTTCTACTTTTGAAATTATACTGTCAACGACTTTATTTTCTGTCGCTTGTATGGTTGGAGTTTTTTCTACTGGTGTAACTATAGTATCTAATACAGGCTTTGTATTTATCTTTGTATCAACTGTTGCGGTAGGGTCGACAGCCATAGTTGGAGCTTGCACTATTTCCTCTGGCAGTTTCTCTAACCCTGGTCCGACGAGTGCTTCCTTTACATTTTCTGCTAGGTCTTTTTCGTGAGCATCGAGAATGGGCTCAAGCCCTTTTGCTACTTCGACAAACTCTTTAAGGTCGGTTACGGCAAGAGCTTTTGCGCTCTCGTCTATTTTTGCTATATGGAGATCTATATTTTTCTCTGCGATGGCGGCATTTTCTGCTGTTAGCTCACCCTCAACAGCCAGCTTCTTTACTTCTTCGATGCGTTTGGCCACGCGGTATTGCTGGAAGGTGATCTTTTCTAAATCTGATTTGATAAATATACCAGCAACTTCTTCGTTGACATGAACTTTGAAATTGTAGAGGAAGTCGCCAGGTAGGGAGCTCGATGCATTGTAGGCTACAGCACTGCCACCAAAAATGACAAATGCAAAAGAGCACATAGTAACCATAACTGGAGTCCAGTATCGGAAGAACGGACTTGGGATTCTCTGGTAGATAGATGGGGAAGTACTTTCCATGAAATCAATAAGGGCAGTACGTACAGAAACACGCTCCACATCTGTCATGCGGATTGTTTGTAATTTTCTTAATTGTTCTTCGGTGTGTTTCATTTTTTTATTTACATTTTTTCTTTTAGTTTTTCCAATGCGCGATGCAATCTGACGGATACATTGTTTTCGGACTGGTCTAGAGCATCGGCTATCTCGCTGATCGAAAGATCGTTTATGTATCTGAGTGTTAGTATCTCTACATGTGATTCCGGCAACTCGGAGACCTTTTCCCATGCTTTCTCTCCTGTCAGCAATTCTTCCATTCTCTCTCTGTCGTCGAAGCTGACATCGTACCCGCTCTCTATCATTGTATCGAGTGATTCGGATTGCTTTTTGCGATATGAATCTATGATCTTGTTGCCCAAAGTCCGGTACAAGAATGCTTTAATATTTTTTATTTTACCGCCTTTGACTATGTACTCCCACACATTTGTAAATGTGTCTTGGACTATATCGAGAGCGAGCTCCCGATTAGAAGTCTTGAACAATGCATATCTGAAAAGACCGTCACTATAGTCGTCGTAGGCTCTCAAATACGTATCTTTTTGTTTGTTATCGGACTTCATATACAATGACGTTTGAGGGCATTCCTTATTACAGGAGGCCCTTAGGTCGTATTATACCCTTTTTTCTTTTATTTTTAAAGGTTTTTTGGTATAATCTCCACATGAATGAAGAAAATCAACAGAAAATCGTTATTGTCGGAGGAGGCTTTGCTGGTATACGATGCGCACTTGATCTAGCTCGGAAAAAGCTCCCAAATAAAAAAATCATACTTATTTCAGACAAAACACACTTTGAATACTACCCTCGTATATACAGAGTTGTGACTGGTGAGTCACCACTTGAGGTATGTATACCGTTGTCCGAGATTTTTAAAAATAAAGAAGTAGAGGTAATTCACGACACCGTGACTCTCGTTGATTTGGCAGGAAACAAAGTTACCGGGTCCAGTGAATCTGTTTATCACTACAATGAGTTGGTGCTCGCGCTTGGATCCGAGACAGTCTACTTCAACATCGAGGGTGTGAAAGAAAGATCTTTTGGTTTTAAATCAATCAATGAAGCTTTGAAGCTCAAGAAGCATCTTCATAAAGTCTTTGATGTACACCTCTCTTCTAAAAAAGAAGATGTTGTTGCATCGCTTCATATTGTAGTAGTAGGTGGTGGACCATCAGGGGTAGAGCTCGTCGGAGAGCTGACAAATTACATGCCACATCTAGCTAAATTGCACTCCATTGATAACAATTTTGTGACTATCGATATCATCGAAGCATCGAGTCGCTTGGTGCCAACATTACCAGAAAAAGTTTCGGCAAGGGTTTACAACAGATTGCATGCTCTTGGGGTAAATATATTTTTGAATCGTGCTGTTGAAAAAGAAGACATTGACAAGATCACGATGAAAGACATGTCTATGAAATCCAATACATTGATCTGGACAGCCGGATCTCGAACGAGCCATTTCTATGGATTGATTGCAGGTTTGACTCTGCACCGCAATGGTAGAGTGATTGTTGATGAATATTTGCAAGCAGATGGTCACGACAATGTGTATATTATCGGAGATGCTGCAAATACAAAATACGCAGGTCTTGCACAGACAGCAATATATGACGGATCGTATATTGCAAAAGTAATTTCTAAAAAAGCTTTCAAAAAGAAAGCATCAAAATATGTACCTAAAAAAGTGGCTTATGCTGTGCCTGTGGGTAGGCATTGGGCTGCAGTTTCTATTGGGCCTTTGCAAGTCTACAGCTTCTTGGGTTGGTTGGTTCGTGAAATTGCTGATCTGTCTTTTTTTCTTTCTATCTTGCCGTGGAGACAGGCTCTAATGATCAACCGCAATCAAATCATCAGTGAATCTTGCAAGACCTGCCGAGAGAATATAGACTCGAGCAAATAAGTTTCTTTTATATTACTCTAGTATTTTAATATCTGCACCGATACTGTTGAGGCGTTGGGCTATTTCTTCATATCCGCGGTTGATCATATACACGTTGCGGAGGATCGATGTGCCTTGAGCTCCGAGCATCGCAATCAGTATGACCATCGAAGGGCGTAGTGCTGGCGGGCAGACAATCTGAGCTCCGCGCAGTTGAGTACCACCAGTAACGTAAACTCGGTGTGGATCGGCAAGGGTGATATTGGCGCCGAGGCGATTGAGTTCAGTAAAGTAGATTGCGCGATTTTCGTAGACCCAGTCATGGACGAGTGTTGTGCCCTTGGCTTTAATAGCGATTGGCACAAAGAAGGGTAGGTTGTCCATGTTGATTCCCGGGTATGGGTTGGCATGCAATTTGTCTTCTGGAGCTTTTAATTTAGAAGGAGAAATTTTGATATCTATTAGTTTGGTGCGTTCGTTGTAGGAGAAATATCTTTTCAGTATTTTGTATTTCAATCCCATTTTCTCAAGTTTGCATAATTCAAGCTCGAGGAAGTCAATAGGACAGCGGGTGATCGTAAGTTCAGAGTCAGTAGCAATTGCCGCTGATAGAAACATCATTGATTCAATCGGGTCTTCGCTGTTTGTATACTCAATATTTGTATTTATATCTTTGACTCCATGTACGGTAAGAGTGCCGGTACCAATGCCGTCAATTTTGATCCCAAGTTTTTCCAAGAAAAAGCAGATTTCTTGGACCATATAATTTGCACTAGCAAATTTAATCTTTGTTGTGCCGGGAATTAGGGCCGCTGCGGTTAGGATATTTTCAGTAGCAGTATCACCAGCTTCGTACATGACGATCTCGGTAGGCTTTAGACCTTTGTGCGAGATCTCGTAGCTTGTATTAGTAGTCTTTATTCTCATACCAAGAGCTTCGAGAGCATACATATGCGCACTGACAGTACGCTTGCCGAGTTTGCACCCTTGCGCGTGGGGAAGGGAGAATTGTTTTAGTATGTGCGCAAGCGGCCCCATGAGCATAACGATAGAGCGAGTACGTATTGCAGATGCAACATTTATATTTTTCATGTTCAAAGTTTTCGGAGGAATAATTTCCAGAGAATTCTGTCCAATCCAAGTGACTTTGACCCCAATGCTCTCAAGGATCTCGATGACTCTTTGGACTTCTTCGATATGAGCGATACCGTGTAGTGTAGTCTTGCCACGGTTGACAAGGGCTGCGCATAGCAAGCCGACAGAGCCGTTCTTGGAGAAATTGGTGGCGATACTGCCGGAGAGTTTCTTTCCACCGACGATTTCAAAATCAATAGAATCATTGATCGAGACTATCTTGTGGCCCAATACGTGGCTGATCTTTGCTAGGAGCTCAGTGCTGAAATTCTGCTCACCCTTTTCCATGCGGGCTACTGCTGATTGAGAAGTGGACAACTTCTTGGCAAATGCGCCTTGAGTGAGCCCGCGCTTCTCGCGCAAGTCTTTTATAAAATAGCCAATTTTTTGTACATCTGTTTTCTTCATATTTACAATTATATATCATATATGATATAATGCAAGTGTGGATAATGCAATTGATATAAGTGCATATACAACCTTTCAACTCTCATCAAAAGTACAAAAAGTACTGGTATTTAAGGGTGGGGATATAAAAAGTCTTTTAGATCAGGTGCCAAATGAGCACTCTATTTTTGTCCTTGGTGGTGGGTCAAACATCATATTACCTCCAGAGCTCGCCGATCGCACTGTAGTAAAGATTGAAAATAAAGGCATTAACATTGTCGACGAAGATGATAGTAGTGTTACTTTGAAAGTTGCGTCTGGGGAACTATGGGATGATGTGGTGGCGCACGCTGTTCACAATGGTTACTCTGGCATCGAGGCATTATCTGCAATTCCCGGCATTACAGGAGCAACACCTATACAAAATGTCGGAGCCTATGGAGCCGAGATAAAAGATGTATTAGTGTCGCTTGAAGCATACGACATAAAGAAAAAAGAAATGGTGACAATCCTAAATGCTGAGTGTGAATTTGCATATCGGGCAAGCATTTTTAAAAAAGAATGGAAAAATAAATTTATTATTATAGATATTAGTTTAAAACTTTCAAAACTCCCGCCTACTGTGCCAGATTATAAAGGAGTAGAGGAATATTTTAAAACTCGCAATATAGTGAATCCCAGTTTGCAAGAAATTCGTGATGCGATTATCGAGATACGCTGGTCCAAGTTGCCACACCCAGAGGCGTTGCCAAACTGTGGATCATTTTTCGAGAATCCGATAGTATCAATGATTGTGTATGAAAAAATAAAAGCTTTGTATTCAAATGTACCAAGTTTTAAAATTTCCGCTAGGCAAGACCTAGCGGGAGGGAAAGTAAAAATCCCAGCGGGGTGGCTTATCGAAAACGCAGAGTTGAAAGGGGTAAATTTTGGTAGCGTAGGAACTTATGAGAAAAATGCCATTGTGTTGATAAATTGTGGAACAGCTACACAAGCCGATGTAATAAGTGCTCGTGATCAGATCATAGATGAAGTCTATAAAAAATTTGGTATTAGACTAGAATCTGAGCCCGAGATAATAAAATAAAACATGAAATATTCATATAATTGCAATTTAGATGAAATTTGAGTAATATACATTCTATGCTCGAGTGGCGGAATGGTATACGCGGACGACTCAAAATCGTCTCTCGCAAGGGGTGGAGGTTCGAGTCCTCTCTCGAGCACAATTTTTAAATAAGCTAGTCTTTTCATAATTTACTAAATTTTTACTTAAGAAAATTTTGTGCTAAAATAATCCAATGGCACAACTATACGAGAACTCAATATTTTGGATTGATGTAGACAAGATCAAGCCAAACCCATACCAACCCCGCAGAGAATTCGACGATGCGAAGCTCTCTGACTTGGCGAACTCTATTCGTCAATACGGTATTCTTCAGCCACTTACTGTATCTCGCAATGAAGTAATAAATGAAAATGGTGTAGAAGTAGAGTATGAGCTTATTGCTGGTGAGCGTCGTTTACGTGCAAGCAAGCTCGCAGGTGTACGCGAAGTTCCTGTAGTGATACGCGTAGGGGACGATAGTATGACTAAACTTGAGCTTGCTATCATAGAGAACTTGCAACGCGAAGATCTCAATGCCGTCGAGCGTGCTCGAGCATTTATGCGCCTTGCAGAAGAATTCAAATTTACTCATTTGCAAATTGGTGCCAAGGTGGGCAAGAGTCGTGAATATGTCTCCAACACTTTGCGATTATTGGCATTACCCCAAGAAGTCCTCGATGCATTGTCCGCCGGCAAGATCAGCGAAGGTCATACTAGGCCGATCCTAATGCTTGCTGACAAGCCGGAAGAGCAAATCGTATTCTTTAAAGAAATCATGTTCCGCAAGATGACAGTACGAGAAGCGGAGAGACTCTCTCGCAAGATCGCAGTTGATCGTGTCCGCAAAAAGGAATACATGGTAGATCCAGAAATAGTAGCTATGGAACAGAAGCTCCAAGACACTTTGGGTACACGCGTGCATATTGAAAAGGGGGAAGTGGGTGGGCAGATCAAGATCGACTTCTTTTCCAACGATGACCTTGATACGATCCTCAATATTATAAAAAGTAGCGACAGTATTGAATCTGTTCGCAAACCAAATGAAATGATCAATAGATTTATTGATTCATTACCTGCCGACGAAGTGGTTGCTGACCAAACTCCAATAGAAGATGATCGTACAAAAGAAGAGATCAAGCAGGATGAAGAAGAGACCGATCTCTACAATATCAAAAACTTTTCTCTTTAGAATCTATCTAGAATTTCGCAAATGAGCGGAATTTGGATAGTAAACTATTCTTATTTAAATACTGGTTAATGTGCTTTTTAGCCATTGAGGTTTGTGTGTTGTCGAGCCACTTGCTTGAAGGGTGAGCATTTTTTTGTGTCTTTATTTCCACCACGTCATTGTTTTGTAGTTTAGCATACAGTGTACCGATCTTGTCGTTGATTTTTGCGCTCTGCGCATGGTCACCTATGTCCGAGTGGATAGCATACGCAAAGTCTATCGGACTTGATCCTTCAGGTAGGTCGACGACATCGCCATGTGGTGTGAAGACGAATATCCGATCTTGGAAAAGGTCGGTTTTTAAATGCTCAATAAATTTCTTTGGCTCCTCCACGGTTTTGTGCAAGTCACGAAGCTGATCAATCCATTCAAACTTTTGGTTGTCTTGGTCAAAGCTTTTACTTTTATTTTTTCCAGTTTTTTGTTTATATATGAAGTGTGCAGCGATACCATAGGCAGCCTCTGCATGCATTTGAGGTGTTCGGATTTGTATTTCCACGAGCGCACCATTACCAGTAAAGATTGTCGTATGGAGTGATCGATAGCTATTTGGCTTTGGGTTTGCAATGTAATCCTTGATTCGCCCTGGTAGCGGCCGGAACATACTGTGCACTATGCCAAGAACTCTATAGCAATCTTCGATATCGTTGACAATAATACGCAATGCTATAAGGTCGTAGATCTTGTCGATATCCATATCGTAGCGCTTGAGTTTCTGCCACAGGCTGTATTTATGCTTGGCTCTTTGGCCCATTTCGATGATACGGATTTTTTGTTTACTCAATTCTGCGCTCAATTCTTTGGCAACTGTCTCCAATTCTTTCTGGTTTATTTCTGTTTTACCCTCGATCAATTTATTGACCTCTTCATATTCTTTTGGAAAGGCATATGGGAAGGCTGCGTCTTCGAGATCGCCTTTGAGTTTACCCATTCCTATACGGTCGGCGAGGCGGGCATGGATCTCTATGGTTTCAAGAGCAATACGTTTTTGTTTTTCAGGGCGTACGTGTTCAAGAGTACTGACGTTGTGTAACCGGTCGGCGAGCTTGATGATTAGAATTCGCAAGTCATTTGCCATCGCCATAAAGAATTTACGCAAACTTTCTACGTGTCGTTCATGTCCACGGTATTTCATTGTACCGAGTTTGGTTACACCATTTACAAGAGTAACAATATCTTGGCCAAATTCAGCTTCGAGCATTTCCTCAGTAATGTCGGTGTCTTCGATAACGTCGTGTAGTAATCCTGCAACAATAGTCTTGGTATCCATTCCGAGGCGCGCCAAAGTCTTTGCTGTAGCTACAACGTGTATAAAGTAGGGTTCGCCACTGTTGCGAAGCTGGCCCTCGTGGGCATTGTATGCGAAATCATAAGCCTTTTGGATCAGATTTTTATCTGTTACTTTGATTTCGGGTATGAAGTCTAGTATCTCCTCAATATTTGCCATATATTACAGTATAGCTCATTTGAGACCTCTAAACAAAGACATGTAGGTGTCCAACACCGGAGAGATTTTACTTTTTGTTGTTTTTGAGATCTTCGCCAAGTTTGTGAGGATTGTGATTTTTACACATTTTGTTGCTACAGCGCTCGGGAATTGTTTTGGTGCCTTCCATCATTAGGCTGTCGCACATTGGACATATATTTCCTGTTGGTTTTGCTTTGATTGCGTTTTTGCAATCGGGATAGTTGGAGCAAGAGTAGAATATGCCAAAGCGTCCACGGCGCTCCATCATCATACCTTTTTTGCATGTTGGACATTGGACAGTTGTCATCTTCTTCTTCATTTCTTCTTCATCTTGTTCTACGTATTTACATTTTGGGTATCGTGAACAGGCAACAAAGGCGCCAAATTTGCCTTCTCTTTGCATTAGACGACCGAGCTCAACCACCTTTGTGCTCTTTCTTTTTTTCTTGCCATTTTTATCAAGTCCACTGTCCTCTATTGCTGTGCCACATTTTGGACAAGGTTTGTTTAAATCTTTTGGACCCTCGAGTTCAGTGCCATCGATTTTGCGAGCCCCAACACATCCGGGATAATTAGCACAGGAAAGGAATTTGCCAGTACGTGCAAGTTTGATGATCATGTCGCCATCACATTTTGGACAGCGCATTTCGGGATCGGCTTCGCCCATATTGGTAGCCTTTGCGAGCTTATCTTTTTCTTTTACATCTTTGACAAATGGTGTGTAGAAATCTTTCAAAGTTTTTGTATATTCACGGTCGCCATTGGCTATATCGTCGAGCTTGTCTTCCATGTCGGCGGTAAAGGTGTCACTAATATATTCAGCAAAATTGTTTTCAAGGAAGCTCGAGACTACATCGCCGGTGTCGGTGGGGTAAAGTGTACGGCCTTGTTTTTCTACATATCCACGTTCTTCGATTGTGCGCATAATAGATGCATATGTAGATGGGCGTCCTATGCCACGAGATTCGAGTTCTTTCACCAGTCCCGCTTCGGTGTAGCGATTTGGAGGTTCTGTAAATTTCTCTGTGCTTTTCAATTCAAGCATCTTCAGATCTTGGCCGACTTCAACGAGCGGTAGCTCCACATCTTCGCCACGAGCTTCGGTGTCGACAGCGAGCCAGCCGGGGAATAATACTCGTGAGCCATTGGCAGTGAAATCTGGAAATTCAAAATCTGTAGGTGTTGGACACCTACCATGTAGGTGTCCAACACCTACATGAATATTTGCGACAATTTTTGTCTTCATCAATTTTGCATCAGACATTTGCGAAGAGACTGTTCGCTCCCAGATCAGGCGGTACAATCTTTTTTGCTCATCGTTGTTTCCTTCGTTCATTGATTCGATATGGGTTGGGCGCACTGCCTCGTGGGCTTCTTGTGCATTTTTGGATTTGGTTTTGTATACACGGCCTTCTGCGTATTCTTTGCCGTACTTTTTCTCTACAATATTTACAATTTGTGTTTGAGCAACTGCCGAAAGGTTTGTACTATCTGTACGCATATATGTGATGAATCCTGCTTCGTACAATTTCTGTGCGACTTGCATTGTACGTGATGGTGAAAATCCGAGGCGAGACGATGCAGTTTGTTGTAGTGTACTTGTAGTAAATGGTGCGCGAGGACTCCGCTTTTGTTCGCTTGCTTTGAGGTCTTTGACGAACCATTGTTCTTTTTCTCCAAGTGCGATAATCTCATCAACTACTTTTTTGTCCCGAGGTTCTTCGACGCAAGATAAAGTAATTTTATCTTTTTTATTTGTTTCAAAAAGTCCTTCGAGAGTGAAATATTGTTCAGGAATAAAAGCACGGATTTCGCGCTCACGCTCCATGATGATACGCAACGCAGGGGATTGTACTCGGCCTGCTGACAGTCCATAGCGGACCTTCTTCCAGATAATTCCAGATAGGTCGTAGCCGACCAAGCGGTCGAGCACGCGTCGCGCCTCTTGGGCGCGACGCAAATTGGTATCAATATCGCGCGGTTCTTTGAGTGCCTCTTCTACGGCCTCTTTTGTAATTTCGTGGAAAGTAACTCTTTTGATTGGAGCTTTGACCTTCTTGTCACTTTTTAGTAATTCTTCAATATGCCAAGCAATAGCTTCTCCTTCGCGGTCCGGGTCGGTTGCAAGCATGATTTCTTTTGCACTTTCTGCCAAGTGTTTAAGTTCACTGACAACTTTTTCTTTACCCTTCGAGATTTCGTAGTGGGGGAGAAAACCTTTATCAATGTCGATTGCTTTCTTGTTAGACTTCGGCAAATCACGTACGTGTCCAACAGATGCACGTACGGTAAAAGCGCCATCGAGGTACTTCTCGATAGTCTTTGCTTTGCTTGGTGATTCAACAATCAGTAATTTCATAAACAACAGTATTACACGAACATCTATTTTTTTGCAAATTTCAATAAAAATATTTAGATGAAAAATAAAATAAATTATACTTTTACTATCCAAAATTTTGTGTTGACATAGATGATTACATATAGTAATGTAAAAAGAAAAATAATTATGATAGATACAGAAGTTCTAAAAAGAAGGCACGGTTTCGATTTCATGGGAAATTTCGATGAAAATGGTATTACTCGTGTAAAACGAGGTTTTGATTGGGGATTTTTTAACAAAGATGAGAATCTTGTTACTTCTCTCTGTTACCAATATGTATATTCATTTAATAAAGGTTATGCGATTGTACAAGAAGATAATAAGTGGGGTTTAATAGATTTAAATGGAATCCATGTTTTGCCGTGTGAGTATTCACTTGAGGAAGTTCGAGTTCAGCAAGATAAACTAAATTAAAAAAATTAAAACCCGCCGGCGGAAACTCGCTTCGGCGGGTTTCTTTTTGTCTAAATTTTTCTTATCTCCCCGTATTCTTCTTTTATCAAATCTTTTATTTCCATTATTGAAAGTAGAGAATTTATTTTTACTACATCCATTCCGCTTTCTCTTATTAATACATCACGTTCTTTTGGTTCGTTTAATAATTTCAAAATTATCATTTCATCTTTGCCACAGTCAGCATATTTTTCTGCATCGGTCTGTTTCGGCTTTTCTAATTGGAATCCTAGTGCATCAAGTAACTCTATGCTTGTGCTTACAGGAGTTGCACCTTGGCGGATTAGATTGTTGGTACCTTTGGAATTATCCGAGAATACTGACCCTGGTACAACTAGTACATCACGATTGTAATCTACCGCCATGCGAGCAGTGATGAGCGTGCCAGATTTATCTTGGGCTTCAATAATTAGTACGGCTTTGGAAATTCCTGCCATCAAACGATTGCGCTGAGGGAAGAAATAAATGTGTGATTTTTCATCTGGTTTGAATTCAGATATTAGGCATCCACCAGCATCCACAATTTCTTGTGCCAATTTGATATTTGATCGCGGATACAATGCTTCGTTATCCAATCCAGATCCAGGCATAGACATTGTGATAAGTCCTGCTTTGAGTGCGGATCGGTGTGCGATAGTGTCGATGCCGAGTGCAAGTCCGGAGACGATCACGATTGGATAGCCGGCAAGACCCGCAATTAACTTCTCGCAAATTTCACGACCATATGTTGTGAAGTTGCGTGAGCCCACAACTGCCAAATAAATATAGTCAGCCGGTGGTAGCTTCCCACGCATAAAAAGTTGTGTAGGTGCCTGAGGAATTTCCAAAAGTGCTTTTGGAAATTCCTCAGGCTTGAGTTTTACTACATCCTCCATATATTTGTATATTGTATCATTATTTTACGTGCCCCGTATATATTTTGTAAAAAATATTGTTCGGGGTATACTGGGTAGATGTTAGATATTAAATTCATTCGGGAAAATAAGGATATAGTTGCTGCCGGTGCAGAGAAAAAGCACATAGAGGTAGATATCGACAAACTGATCGTAATAGACGACAAACGCCTAGAGATGCTGGCAGTGGTGGAGGGCCTGCGTTTTGAGCAAAAGAAAATGAATTTTACTATGAGTACTGAAAAGGACGAGGCAGCACGTACTCAAATAATCGAGGAAATGAGGCTGGTCAAAGATGACTTGAAAGAAAAGGAGGAAGCCTTGCGCGAGGTGATGATAGAATGGCAGGCACTGATGCTCAAAGTGCCAAATGTGCCGGACCCGACTGCACCGCTTGGTGAGTCTGAGGATGACAATGTAGAGACAAGTACTTGGGGCGAAAAGCCAACTTTTGGTTTTGCACCCAAAGATCATATGGAGATCATGACAGCGCTCGGCATGCTCGATGTAGAGCGGGGTACAAAAGTGCATGGTTTCCGCGGATATTTCCTCTTGGGTGAGGGGGTCAAGTTGTGTTTTGCTATTTGGAATTATGCATTGGATTTCTGGTCCGAGCGTGGATTCAACCCGATCATTCCGCCGATCAATACAAAGCGCGAAGCACTTCTCGGCTGTGCATTCATCCCACAAGGCGAAGCTGATATTTATAAAGCGCAGGATGATAGTTATTTTGTGGGGACATCGGAAGTGCCACTGATGGGAATGTATATGGATGAAATTGTGGACAAATCAAAGTTACCGATCAAGATGCTCGGATTTTCCCCATGCTTCAGGCTTGAAGCTGGTAGCCATACAAAAGATGTTAAAGGTTTGATCCGTGTGCATGAATTCTATAAGTTCGAGCAAGTGGTACTCTGCGAAGGCAGCCATGATGAATCAGTAAAGCTCCACCATGAGATCCAAAAAAATACAGAGGAATTCATCCAGTCACTAGGTATTCCGTATCAAGTAGTAGATGCATGTACTGGAGATATGGGCTTTGGAAAAGTAAAAATGTTTGACACCAATCTGTGGGTACCAAAAGAAGAAAAGTATAGGGAAATTTCTTCGGCATCATATTTCCATGATTTTCAAACACGCCGACTCGGTATCCGCTACAAAGACGAAGAGGGCAAGATGCACTATACACATTCACTCAATGCAACGGCTATCCCAACTCCACGCATTCTCGTATCGCTAGTAGAGAACTTCCAACAAGCCGATGGATCTATCAAGATCCCGCAGGCTCTGCAAAAATATTTTGGTAAAGATGTAATTAAATAAAAATATGTATGAAAGATAAGCGTGACATAATTACTTCACCACGTATTGTTGAGCTTACAGTAAAGCGCAAGAAGCGTAAGCTTCGCTTGACGATACTATTGGTGCTTTTGTTTGCATCTATTATTGTGGGGTCCTCGTATCTTTCAAAATATCACAAGCTCACTATACAAAACATAACTGTCTCTGGTACTTATATAATAGACAACAAAGAAGTCGAAGCGAAGGTTCATGAAGACTTGGCTGACAACTACCTATATTTGTTTGCAAAGAAGAATGCTTTCATTTACCCCAAATCATATATAGAAAAAGATCTGCAAAAAACTTTTCCTCGAATCGAGACTCTGTCGGTCAAACTCGAAGGACTCAATGCTTTGAAGATTGAGATTGGCGAGCGTAGTGGTGCGTATCTCTATTGCGGAGAAGCGATTCCGGAAGAGGCGAGTGATGTTGGCGAGAACTGCTACTTTATAAACTCTGATGGATACATATTTGATAGCGCGCCATATTTCTCGGGTAACATTTATTTCAAATTTTATACACCTATAGAAAATCCAGAAAGTCCGCTAGGACAAAATGTGCTCGACAAAGACACATTTCACGAAACAATCTCTTTTGTTGAGGGGCTCATAGAGCTTGGTTTCCAGCCTGTATCAGTAGTGAGGACAAATGAGGAGCAATACGCATTTCACCTCAAGCCTCGATCGGGTGGCGGTGAACCAGAAATCTTGTTTAAAAGGGAAAATGATTTACCGACTATTTTCAACAACTTAGCATCTGCCATGAAGAAGCAAGAATTCAAAAGTCAGATGGTTGCCAATCTTGATAAGCTACTCTACATTGATCTACGGTTTAATAACAAAGTATTGTATAAGTTTCAGTAAGAAAAGGTAGCACATACAAAAAATATTTGCTTATCCCTCTACGCTTCGCTCCGGCGCGCCCACACCTGCAAAAATTTTTTGTATGTGCTACCTTTAATCCATAACCACGTATGAATAATTTTTGGGACAAATTACCACAACCTTTTTTTGCTTTAGCACCAATGGCCGATGTCACCGATCCGGCTTTTCGACGTATTATTGCCGAGCGTTCTCGTCATGGACAAGCGGGCGGAGGCCCCGATGTGTTTTGGACCGAGTTTGTCTCGGCCGATGGCTTGGCAAGTGCAGGGCGAGAAGTTCTTAAAAGAGATTTAGAATATACAGAAGGTGAGCGCCCTATACTTGCACAACTTTTTTCTTCGCATCCGGACAAGATGCGCATTGCGGCCAAGCTATGTGCCGAGCTCGGATTCGATGGAATCGATATCAACATGGGATGTCCGGACAAATCGATCGAGAAGCAGGGTGCTGGTGCCTGTATGATAAAGACACCAGAGATTGCGGCACTTATTATCCAAGCTGCAAAAGATGGTATTGCAGATGCAGGCAAACAAATTCCGGTCTCAGTAAAAACACGTGTTGGATACAATAAAATAGAAATCGATACATGGATACCACATATATTGTCACAAGACATTGCCGCACTGACAGTACATGCTCGTACACGCAAAGAAATGTCGAGTGTACCTGCACGCTGGGAGCATATAAAAGAGGTGGTCAAAATTCGTAACAAAATGGGCTTGAAAACAAAAATTCTCGGGAATGGTGATGTGGTAGATATTGCACACGGCTATGAACTTGCAAAACAAACCGGATGCGATGGTGTTATGATCGGCCGAGCAGTCTTTGGCAATCCATGGATATTTGATCACGATAGGGTAATCACTAAGCGCCCAAAGAAAATGAATATAGTTTTGGCAAAAATCTTGCCACGAAAGTGGATGAAGAAGTTGCAAGGTACTGATCGATATACGATCTCGGAAGTGCCAACAAAAGAAAAATTGCAAACACTAGTAGAACATACAAAGTTGTACGAGGAACTTCTTGGCGATATTAAAAGTTTCTCAATAATGAAAAAGCACTACAAAGCATATGTAAACGGCTTCCCAGGTGCAAAGGAATTGAGAGTAAAATTAATGGAAACAAATAACGCAAAAGAAGTAGAAACCATAATAAAAGATTTCTTAGAATAGTAAAATTGGACTTCGTAATTTATAAGGTTAGAATCATTTTGAACTTGGTATTCACTAATAAGCCATAGTAGATTGACAAAAGCTTATATATATATTAGTATTTTAAAAAAATAGAATCCAATGAAAAGTGAAAATCCGTTACTTGAAAAACTTCGCAAGGCCACTAACAAAGCTCAAGCAAAAGAAAAAACCAAAAATTTGCAATTGGAACAGTTTAATAAAGAAGAAACTGAGAATGATTTAAAAAACAAAGCCCAAAATTTATATTTGGAATTCGTGACCAAAGAAAAGTTGACAGCTTTTGCAAATGAAAATCTTCACCAGTACCCTTTATTGTTTATTCATAATGATAAATATAGACCAAGAAAAAATAAAAAAACTGGTTATATATACCGTATTGATAAGCTTGGGGAGTTTCTGAGCGACATTCTGATTGAAAATGGTTTTGAGCCAAGTGTTATGCGCGTTTCTGTTAATTCACGAACCGCTGAAATATCTTTAACGCAAAGAGAACATTGCTATAATGCGATGATTTCAGAGCCTGGATGGTATCTTGGAATTGAGTGGTAACTAATTTAGAAGATTTTAAAAATCCCGTGCACACACGGGATTTTTTGTTGGATGTGTAAATTGTGGATAAGTTTTTGGAGATTTAGGATACTGTGCTATACTTACCTTTAATGTATATGGAAACAAAAAGCCCGATAAATCACACTCAAAAGCCGGTTTTTCGCTTCTGTATTTCTAATTTTAATAATTCTATTCCAGTCCCTAATATGGGGCTTTTATTTTAGTTAAATATATGACAATAATCGAAGGAATCATTGTGAATAAAAGTGAACAGATCCGAAAGCGGATCGAGATTGATGATGTTACAGGATTAATTACAAAAGTTGGGGATCCTACTGGCGAGGCGGATATGGTGCTCAAAGATGAATTAATTTTCCCAGGATTTATCGACTTGCATGTGCATGCTCGCGAAGATATAAGTGGTACACAAATGTATAAAGAAGATTTCCAAACAGCGGGCGAGGCTGCACTCAATGGAGGCGTAGTAGCATTTGCAGAAATGCCGAATAATCCTGTGCCTCCGGTAGATGATGAAAGTTATAATGCAAAAAAAGAATTGACCAAAAAATCTGCTGTAGAAATAATCCTCTACGCTGGCATCGGATCACAAACAAGTCCGCTTTCAAAAAATGTGCCGTACAAAGTCTTTATGGGGCAATCCATCGGTGACTTATTTTTCTCCACACGCGAAGGTTTGGAAAATGCTCTGGCAAAATACAAAGGCTGTAATATCAGTTTCCACTGCGAGGACCCAAAGACCCTCAATGAATGTTGCGATGCAGATACGCATGAACACAAGCGCCCACCGATGGCTGAAATATTGGCAGTAGATTTCGCCCTCGAGCTAATAGAGAAACATAATTTAAAAGGCAGAATATGTCATTGCTCGACAATGGAAGGTGTGAAGAAAATTATGGAAGCAAAAAAGCGTGGGGTAAATGTGACGGTGGAAGTTACCCCGCACCATTTATATTTTGACGAGACAATGTTTACTGATAGTAATCACACATTATTTCAAGTGAACCCACCGATTAGACAAACAAAGGAGAATCGTTTGTACTTGATACAAGCACTCAAGAATGGCGACATAGACCAACTCGGAACCGACCATGCACCACATACTATAGAGGAGAAGGAGAAAGGTATGTCGGGGCTCACACATCTGGATACTTTTGGAAACTGTGTATCATGGCTGATAAAGGAGCATAATTTTACTCCACAAGAAATTGCACGAGTATGCTCGGAGAATCCAGCCAAATTTATAAATGAATTTACGGCGGGCAAGTATGGAAAGATTGAAGTTGGGTATGTGGGTTCGTTCTCAATAATAGATATGAATAAACCGATCACAATCGAGAGTGCGAATTTAAAAACAAAATGTAAATGGTCGCCGTTTCTAGGAGTAGAATTCCCAGGGAGTACAGTTGCAATAATAATAAAGGGTAAAATTTATGCAAAATAAAAAAACAAAATTACAATTTAAAGACGGGAGTGTGTACGAGGGTGTAAGCTTCGGTGCTGAGCAATCTATCTCGGGTGAAGTAGTATTTGCTACAGGCATGGTGGGCTACCCCGAGGCGATTACTGATCCATCTTTTGCAGGGCAAATACTTGTAATGACTTACCCTTTGATTGGGAACTATGGTGTTCCGGACAAGAGTAAATGGGAATCTGAGAAAATCCAAATTAGAGGTTTGGTTGTGTCGACTTACAACGAAACTCCATCTCACTCTACTTCTGTACAAACTTTAGCAGAGTGGCTCAAGTCAGAAAATATTCCCGGACTCGAGATAAAGGATACAAGAGCTCTTACTCAAAAACTCCGTATGGAAGGCTCCAAGCTCGGGAAGATTGTTTTTAATAATAATAAAATTAATTTTGAGGATCCGAACGATAGGAATTTGGCAATGGAGGTCAGCACAAAAGAAATTAAAACTTACAATATAAAAGGCAAAAAGACTGTTATAGTTATAGATTGTGGTAATAAGGAAAATATAATAAAGAGATTAGTGGCACGTAATATGAAAGTAGTAGTAGTACCGTGGGATACAGATGTAATGAAGCTCGATATTAAATTTGATGCGGTGCTGATATCTAACGGTCCTGGTGATCCGAAAAAAGTGCAAGCAACTATAAAAAATGTGAAGAAAATTATTGCTAAAAAAATACCAACATTTGGAATATGTTTAGGCAACCAAATCTTGACGCTCGCTTGTGGTGGTACAACATACAAAATGAAATTTGGTCATCGTAGCCAGAATCAGCCAGTAGTCCTCTCTGGAACAAACAGTTGTTACTTAACAACACAAAATCACGGCTTCGCTGTAAAGAAAATTCCCAAAGATTTCAAAGTCTGGTTTACAAATGCCAACGACAATACCAATGAAGGCATTATCCACAAAACTCTACCAATAATGAGTGTACAATTCCACCCTGAAGCAACCCCAGGCCCAAATGACACTGATTGGATATTTGATTACTTCTTTAAGAAAGCCAAAATATAATATGAAAAATACTACTTACAAAAAAATATTAGTACTCGGTTCAGGCGCTCTGAAGATTGGTGAAGCAGGGGAATTTGATTATTCTGGAAGTCAGGCAATCAAGGCATTGAAAGAAGAAAAGATAAAAGTTATTTTAATCAATCCAAACATCGCTACATACCAAACTTCCAAAGATTTGGCTGACGAAGTATACTTCCTACCTGTCAATGATTATTTCGTAGAGAAAGTAATTGCAAAAGAACGCCCAGATGGAATCATGCTTTCATTTGGAGGGCAAACAGCGCTCAACTGCGGACTACTACTTGAGTCACGTGGTATTTTGAAAAAGTACAAAGTGGCAGTACTTGGTAGTCCTGTAGCATCTATTGAGCTTACAGAAGATCGGCAAATGTTTGCCGATCATTTACGCAAGCTTGGCGTTGCTGTCCCACCATCTGGAACTGCAACCAATTTTAAAGAAGCGGAAAAAATTGCAAACACAATTGGATATCCACTTATGGTGCGCGCGGCATTTGCACTTGGTGGGCAGAAGTCAGGTGTAGCATACAATGCAAAAGATCTAAAAGAAATTGTCGATGGGGCCCTTGCTATATCGAACCAAGTCTTGATCGAGAAATATCTGCACCACTTTAAAGAAATAGAATACGAGGTAGTCCGCGACAAGTTCGACAACACAATTACTGTATGTAATATGGAAAACTTTGATCCGCTTGGTATCCATACCGGCGACTCAATCGTGATCGCGCCGAGTCAGACTTTATCAAACGATGAATATCATGGTTTGCGTGAGGTAAGTATCAAGATAGTAAAGAGCTTGAAGATAGTTGGTGAGTGTAATGTGCAGTATGCATTGAATCCAAATCCGAAAAACGGGGAGTTGGACTACTACGTCATCGAAGTCAACGCACGCCTTTCACGCTCAAGTGCATTGGCAAGTAAAGCCACCGGGTATCCACTGGCGTATGTGGCTGCCAAATTGGCACTCGGTAAGAGCTTGCTCGAAATCAAAAACAAAATTACCGAGGTGACTCAGAGCTTCTTTGAGCCGGCTCTCGACTATGTGGTGGTCAAGATGCCTCGTTGGGATCTGATCAAGTTCAAAGGAGCATATGAAGAGATTGGTAGCGCGATGAAGTCGGTGGGTGAGGTCATGGCCATAGGCCGAACATTTGAAGAAGCTCTACAAAAAGCTGTCCGAATGCAATCAGGTAATGTGGAAAGCATTACAGACAATAACTTCAAAGACAAAAAGGAAATTACAAAATATCTATATACTCCAACTCCAAACAGACTTTTTGCAGTAGCAAATTCAATGCTTCAAGGTATGTCTGTGGATGCTGTTCACAAAATCACCGGTATTGATAAATGGTTCCTCTATCGATTGGAAAATATTGTGCATATAGAACAGAATCTAAAGAAGAGTAAGAAATTGGACCATGATACAATGCTCAATCTAAAACAAACGGGGGCTTCGGATAAAAAGATCGGACAGTTGTGTGGCAAAACAGAATTTGAGATTCGCAAAGTGCGAAAGAATTTAAATATAATGCCAAGCGTTTTCCAGATTGATACGTTGGCTGGCGAAATTCCTGCACGTACAAACTATCTATACCTGACTTACCACGGTAGTCACCATGACGTGGCGCCACTTGGTGCCAATGCTGTAGCTGTGCTCGGTAGTGGGCCGTACCATATTGGATCTTCTGTTGAGTTCGACTGGTCATCTGTGAATGCAGCGCTTGCGCTCAAAAAGCATAAAAAGCAGTCAATTATTGTAAACTGCAATCCGGAGACTGTATCAACTGATTATGACATGTCCGACAGATTGTATTTTGAAAATATTTCTTTTGAAACTGTGGCAGATATTTATGAATTCGAGAAGGCACTTGGATTGATAATCTCTGTTGGAGGACAAAGGCCAAATAATTTGGCCAACAAACTAAATCGTGAAGGATATAATATTCTCGGTACAAAAGCCGAGGACATTGATCGCGCAGAAGACCGCAACAAATTCTCGGCATTACTCGACAAGCTCGATATCGCTCAGCCAGAATGGCAAAGCTTTACCAATATCAAAGAAGCCGAGAAGTTCGCAAACAAAGAGGGCTACCCAGTGCTCGTGCGCCCATCTTATGTATTATCTGGAAGTGCGATGAATATTTGCTATAGCAAGGCCGAGCTTTATGACTTCGTTACCAAGGCTGCGGTTCTGTCCCCAGAATACCCGGTAACAATTTCCAAATTTATCGAGAATGCAAAAGAGCTTGAGTTCGATGCTGTCGCGCAAAAAGGGCAAGTAATGATTTATGGCATATCGGAGCATGTGGAGAATGCAGGAGTCCACTCTGGTGACGCGACTATAGTGTACCCAACACAGCGTGTATATGCATCAACAGAATTCCAACTGCAAGAAATTTCCAAGAAAATTGCAAAAGAATTAAATATTACAGGTCCATTCAACATCCAATTTCTCGTGAAAGACAATCGCCCTATGGTGATCGAGGTCAACGTCCGTGCGTCGCGCACATTCCCATTGCTTTCAAAAGCGATGGATGCCAATTTCCCCGAAATTGCAGTGGATTCATTTTTTGGACATGCTTCCAAACACGAATATGTTTATCCGAATAGTGTGGTGGTGAAGTCTTCACAATTCTCTTTCTCCCGACTCCTTGGCGCGGACCCAGTATTGCGCGTTGAAATGTCTTCGACTGGCGAGGTGGCCTGCTTTGGTAAAGATTACGACGAAGCCTTGCTCAAGTCAGTGCTATCTGCAAATAAATTTGATTTCAATAAAAAGGCTGTACTATTCTCACTCGGAGGACTTGTAAACAAAGCCAAGTTCCTCGAAGCTGCCAATTCAATGGCAATCCTCGGCTACAAAATTTATGCGACAGATTCGACTGCGGAATTTTTCAAAAAGCACAACATCGATTGTCATGTGGTCAAAAAAGCTCACCAAGGTACTCCAAATGTCCTCGATATTATCGATGGCAAAAAGGTAGCCTTTGTTGTAAACTTAAGTGATACAGTACACAAAGAGGGACACTCAGATAAAGTAATGACCGATGGCTATCGTATCCGCCGTGCAACAGTCGACAATCAGATCCCACTTTTTACCGATCTTCATTTAGCAAGAGCATTCGTCAAAGCTTTGGCCCATTACAATATTGATGATTTAGAAATAAAATCTTATAAGGAGTATTTGAATTAAAATAATGAATAAAAAATTTAAAATAATTATTTTTTTATTGGGAATACTTCCTTTTCTCTATTTATTATTTGTATATTCTTCTTTTTTTTTCCGAATCGATGATAGATTGAGGATAAAGCAAGAAACTATTAGATTTCATAAAAATACAGTAGAATACAATTCTACTGTTGATAAGATTTTGGAGAAAAATCCTGTTGAATATTGTGGAAAATCTCGTAATCGTACTCAAACTTATGTTGAAAATTATGGAGTCATAATAAACTGTGTACCTGAATATAAAAATCATGAAGAAGATCTAGACACAGGTATGTATATTATTTTTCCGTCTTGGTGGCAACCAGCTGCGGGTAGCATGGGAGGATGTTTTACGGGTTTATTTTGGAGTAATGCAAAAGTACCTGGATCATATGTGATGAGACAAGAAACAAGCGGAGTGCCTATAATTAAAAAAATTACTCAAAATTGGTATGCTTTTTCTTATGTTTCTATTTCAGAATGTAATTCAAAAAATAAACATCTTATTTTTTAGTAGTATTTTGTTATTCTCTTATTCGTGCGAATATGTGAATAAGAATGCAGGTGGTATACTATTTATATGAAAGAGCAAGAGAAAATACTTAAGGCTTTGGCGAATCATCGTCGATTGCAAATTGTTAAATATATTAAAGAGCAAAAGCAGGCGACTGTGGGTGCTGTGGCGGGGCATATTAAATTGTCTTTTAAATCCACTTCCAAACATTTAATGGTTTTGCACAATGCAGGGATTTTGGATAAAGAGCAAAAAGCGCTTTTGGTATTTTACTCTATATCCAAATCATTACCAAGAATCGCCAAGCAAATTATTGATGTAATTTAGTGATTTTCCGTGTTGATTGTTTTACTATTCGCTTATTCGTACGAATAAGCGAATAAGAAATTGTGAATGGATATTTTATTAAAATAGGTGTAAAATATAGGCTAGTTAATAATTACAATTTTATGCGTCACATACTAAACACAAATCAATTCAAAAAAGAAGACATTGAACAAATCTTTTCTACAATTCCAAAGATGGAGGAGTTGTGTGAGAATTTGAAAAAGGGTACTCGTATCGAGCGTCCTCTTGAAGGCAAGATTATTGCTTGCGTATTCTTTGAGCCATCGACACGTACTCGGCTCTCTTTCGAGACAGCAAGTTTGCGACTCGGGGCAAAGGTGATCTCTGCCGAAAATGCTTCCGAGAATTCTTCGGCTCATAAAGGCGAAACTCTCGAGGATACTGCTCGGACGCTTTCGTGCTATGCCGATGCTATTGTGACTCGGCACTACCAAATGGGTGCGGCGGAATCTATGTCGCATTCTTCGACCGTACCGATTATCAATGCAGGCGATGGGGCAAACCAGCACCCTTCACAAGGTTTGCTTGATTTATATACTATACAAAGTGAGCATGGGCGATTGGAGAATTTGAAAGTTGCGTTTGTTGGTGATGTACTCAACAGTCGTACACTTCGATCGCTTGTACCACTATTGATGCTATACCCAGGCAATACATTTTATTTTATCTCACCAAAGGAGCTTAAGCTCGATGAGAACTATAGGAAATTCCTACAAGATAACAATGTCAAATTTGAAGAGCTCGACAATCTCGACGGCACGCTTCCAGAAGTAGATGTGCTCTATATGACACGTGTACAAAAAGAACGATTTGCAAACGAGGCCGATTATGAAAAAGTAAAAGATTTGTTCCTACTAACACCAGAGCATGTTGCGCAATTGAAAGGCGACGCAATCATAATGCACCCGCTCCCAAGAATAAATGAGATCGACCCCGAAATTGACAGTGATTCAAGAGCAGCCTACTTCCGCCAAGCCCAAAACGGCCTGTATGTCCGCATGGCATTACTACTTTATGTGTTTGGGTTATAGAATATGAAATTACATCATGTAGCTCTGACAATTAAAGATTTGAACATTTCGCTTCCGTTTTATGAAAATAATTTTGGATTCAAGGAGGTGAATCGTTTTCGTCGTGATGATATGGGTGCTACAGGAGTAATGCTTGCAGGTGAAAATATTAATATAGAACTTTGGCAGTTTGATGTTTTTAAAGAGGGAGCAAAAGAGGATTTGTCGGTGGGTGGAATTAAACACATTGCATTTACAGTCGACGATGTCGAAGATTTGCATAAAAAATTTACTGATAAAGGTATTGTTTGTGGAAATATAAAAACTGGTGCAAGCGGTGGCATATACTTTTTCCTAAAAGACCCAGATGGAAATGATATTGAAATCTATAAACCAAATAACTAATGCATAAATTTAAATTGTAAAAAGGTCCGGGGATTTCTCGCCGGACCTTTTTGACTTTATTTTTTCTCTTCTTTATTTTCGTAAAAATATTTATGAACATCAGCCTCATACCATGCTGGTGGTACTTTTTTCTGGAACCAAACACTGTTCTGGAAATTATCTAGATCAGTAGCAATTTTCCAAGCAAATGTTAACAAGAAAATGACTGAAAAAACAGAGAAAGCACCAATAGAAATATCTTGTTCATAATTAAAAGATAATGCAAGAAATGCAAGAAAGAAAGAAGGTGCCCCTATCAATAAATGTATTTTAATAGGTAATTGTTCGTCGCGATAAGTTAAAAATTCCCTCATCTCATTTTGAACAACAGATCTTGATATTTTTTGATACTGGTAGAAAACAGAGTTTACTGCCATAAATGCAAATAAAGCATATCCACTTCCCGCCATGGGAGCGATCATGAATAGAATTACTTCATTTGCATGTTTACTGAAGTGAATATCGAGGGGATATAATATATATCTCCAAAATAACATAAATATTATTGCGATAAGCATTGATTCTAGTACGATAGGAGAGTGCTTTTTTATTAAGTTCCAACTTCTGTTCTCAGGTATAAAATTTGGGGTGGGTATTTTTGGGGTACTTTTTCTATCTTTCATTTTTTTTAGTTTTTTTACATACTAAAACAAAAATCATATTTAGTCAATTTTTTAAAAATTACCTAAAAATAAAACAAACCGCTTTATTTAATAATATGGCGGTTTGTTATTTAGTTTATTCATAAAGCATCTCTATTTAAGAGCTTTTTGAACAACTTTTTTATATGCTGTGGAATTTTTGTTTTTGTTCCAGGCTTGTTGGGTTCTTTTTGTGGCAGACTGTAGTTGTCTTCTTCCTGTGTGTAAACCCCGTCCACACCTAATTTCAATTTTGTACTCATGGTGTTTACTTTTTATTTCACCATACCATACTGCAGATATTAGTCAATCCTGTCGCTCGCGAGTGACGGGATTAATTTTTTTGTTTTACATTTATTTGCTATACTACAAGGATGAAAAAAGAGGAATCATCTCATATCGCCCTATATCGTAAATACCGCCCGCAAGCTTTTGCTGATGTTGTCGGTCAGGATCATATTGTGACTGCGGTTAAAGGCGCGCTTGATTCTGGCAAGGTCAGCCACGCATATTTGCTCTGTGGTCCACGTGGTACAGGCAAGACAACAATTGCGCGGATTATCGCCCGTGAGCTTGGCACAAGCCCAAACGATATCTATGAGCTCGATGGTGCAAGTAATCGCAAGATCGAAGATGTGCGTGAGATCCGCGAAAATATCCGTACACTACCTTTTGATTCTAAATACAAAGTCTACATTATCGATGAAGTGCACATGTTTACAAAAGAGGCATGGAATGCACTATTGAAAACTCTCGAGGAGCCACCTGAGCATGTCATATTTATACTTGCAACGACCGAGCTCGACAAAGTACCCGAGACAATCATTTCGCGTTGTCAGACTTTTACTTTCCACAAGCCGACAGATCTTGTCCTGGCCGAAGTTGTTAAAAACACAAGCAAGAAAGAAGGGTACAAGATCGATGAAGGAGGGGCAGAGCTTCTGGCATTGATCGGTGATGGCTCATTTCGTGATACGTTGTCGAACTTGGATAAAGTAATTTCTTTTGCAAAGAGCAAAAATATTACGATAGCTGATATTGCAGGCGTGACTGGTGCGCCGGAGCGCACACTCGTAGAGGACTTTATATCCTCAATTGCAACCAATGATATCGCACGGGGCTACGAAGTGGTCCATACTGCGAGTATTCAAAATGTAGACATGAAGATCTATATCAAAATGATCCTTTCAACACTCCGCTATGCACTCATGTTGCGCTACGCTCCGAATACAAAGGCAAAAATTGCTTCATCTCTATCAGCTCACGACATGGAATTTATTTCCGATATTATAAAAGACAAGCCGGAATTCATCACTTCTCGCACACTTTCCGTACTTCTTGAAGCGTACCAGAGTACACGTTTTGCATTTATCGCGGAGTTGCCACTCGAGCTTGCTCTTGTAGATATATTAAAAAATGACACAAAGGCGTAAGAGTTTCTTGACAGAGTGAAGGTAATCGTATACCATATCTATAGTTATGAACAATTTTGTAACAACATTGAAGAAGGGAAAGAAGAACTCCATTGAGGGCACTCTTTCCTAGTTGTTGATACAATAAACTCAGAAAAGAAAATGCTCTCGCAAGAGAGCATTTTCTTTTTTAGAGCTTGGGATTTGGATATGTATCGTATCCAAATCCCAGCCTCTAAGCAAGTGTTTAGAATTTACTGGAAAATTTGTCCTTTTAAAATAATAAATATAAAAAATAAATAATAAAATTTATGGATACAGTTAATCAAACTTTTCTGATCGATGGTGGCCCCGCATTTGTGCGCCATGGCGTTTCTACTCCCGTGCTTCTTCATAAATATTATGATGAAGGTGAATGGAGTCCTAATCTTTTTTCTCTTGAAATTATTAAAGACAAAGAAGAATTTCTAAATATAAGGCGTGGTGCAAATTGCCATGCCCTGGAATTCTATTTCAGAAACCAGAAACTAACACGAGAGCTTGTTGCCAATTCAGGAGTTACAAAAATCATTATTGTGGGTACTGTTTTCAGTCTGCATGGGGATCCTCATTATGAGGTTTTAAACCTTATTCCAAATGCGCATGTCGACAAGGAATGGTTTTATGGTTTTGAAACTGCTGATGCAATATTACAATCAAAGGAACTGGTGGCCGTATTGTTAACAAATCAAACACTGTCTATTATCAACTTGTCAGATTCAGATGTTGTAACTGTGGGTCATGGAACTTGCTGAGTATTCAAAAATTTTACAAAATCTTGCCCCAGTATATTTTACTGGGGCATTATTTATTGTCGTAATGTACCATAGATTATTGTCTTTTTGTTGTTTTTAGTGTACTTTATATCTATATCTACTATATATTGGGGTATCGTCTAATGGTAGGACAGAGGCCTTTGAAGCCTTTAATCGAGGTTCGAATCCTTGTACCCCAGCAAAAAAGCGAAGCGTTTATGGGGTAAGAAAGCAAACAAGTTTGCTTTCGACAAGGATTCGAAGACCTTGAGTATATCGCACGCATCTGCCATCGGCAGAGCGTACGATACGAAAGGTGTACTGATCCTGTAAGGATCGAAATTCCTTGTACTCTGAGGATAAAATAACTAGCTTATTTTATCCTCCATAAAATGCTAGAATATTGGGATACATGAAAAACTTGGTAGAAATTGTTGGCGATATCGAGCCTTTGAACATAAAGGGCTCTTTGGACGTATTGATTTCCTCTGTTTCTATCAATTCTGCGCTTGTAGTTCCCGATGCACTTTTTATTGCTATTGTCGGCGCCCAAGTTGATGGCCATGATTTTATTGACGACGCAATCAGTAAAGGTGCGAAAGTTATTGTCTACGAAAAAGATATAGAATTCAAAGATGGGATTGTATATATCAAAGTTGCTGATAGTCATGAAGCATCGGGTAAGATTGCCAATGCTTATTATGATTATCCTTCAAAAAAATTGAAAATTATTGGTGTCACAGGAACAAATGGCAAGACAACTATTGTTACACTACTTCACCAACTGTTTCGCAACCTTGGATACAAAGCGGGCATGATCGGGACAGTAGCAAATAAAATCAATGACGATAGTGTTGAAGCAGTCCGCACTACTCCCGACCCGATCACACTCAACGAAACTTTGGCTCAAATGGTAGAAGCGGGTTGTGGGTATTGCTTTATGGAAGTTAGCTCTCATGCGGTAGCGCTCAAACGTATCGAAGGATTGGAATTTGTAGGTGGCGTATTTACCAACCTCACGCATGACCATCTGGATTTCCACAACACTATAGAAGAATATGCAAAAGCCAAACAAGATTTTTTCACTAGTTTACCATCCACAAGTTTCGCACTTTCAAATATGGACAGTGACAAGGGAGAGTTTATGCTGGAATCTACAAAAGCAAAAAAGTATTTTTATTCAAGAGAAAAGCCTGCAGATTTTACTGGCGCAGTAGACACCAAATTGATAGGTGACTTCAATCAATCAAATATATTGGCTGTACTTGGTACGGCAGTATTGCTAGGCGTAGACGAGAAAGTAGCGAGAGAGGAGATCAAAAAGCTTGATCCAGCGCCAGGCAGATTTATATCATGGACCAGTCCGACTGGTACAATTGGGATTGTAGACTATTCACATACCCCAGATGCTTTGGAAAATGTGTTAAAAACAATCCAAAATCTTGTAGGTGTCCAACACCTACATAAGGAGGTGTCCAACACCTACAAGCCCAAAGTGATTACGGTTGTGGGTTGTGGTGGTGACCGAGATAAAGCAAAGCGTCCAGTGATGGCTAAAATTGCTTATAATATGAGTGATATTGTGATCCTGACTTCAGACAATCCCCGTAGTGAAAATCCTCAAACGATTTTGGTTGAGATGCAAAAAGGTCTACCAGAAAATTATCAGAACAAAGTACAAATAATAGAAGATCGGCACTTGGCAATCCAAAAAGCATGCGAACTCGCAAAAAGTGGTGACTACATATTACTTGCTGGCAAAGGTCATGAAAATTACCAAGAGGTAAATGGAGTCAAAACGCATTTTGATGATATGGAAGAATTAAAAAAGTGTTTTGATAAAATGATATAATATTTTTATGGACAAAATTTGTACACGATGCAAAACAGAATTTACCATAACAGAAAATGATACTATATTTTATCAGAAAATTTCTGTGCCACCACCTACACTTTGCCCCAACTGTCGTTGTGCGCGACGCATGGTCCACCGCAACGAGCGTAATTTGTATAAAAGAAAATGTGACGTCACGGGCAAAGATATTATATCGATCTATCGAGCAGATTGTCCGTATACTGTTTGTGATAAGGAATACTATTTTTCTGATTCATTTGACCCATTCGCGTACGGAGTAGCCTACAATCCCGACCTGACCTTTTTTGAACAATTTTATGCATTTGCAAAGAAAGTTCCAATGTCGTCTCTTTTTATTCAAACCTCAGAGAATTGTGAATACAATCAAGACATGAGTGGTGCGTTGAATTGCTATCTTTGCTCGCGTACACACGACTCTACAAATATGTTTTATACCTATCGAGGAAACAAATCGAGTGACTGCATTGATTGTTTTCAAGTAGTAGAAGCATCAGAATTTCTGTATGAATGTGTGAATTCTTCGAATTCAAGCAATAGCCAGTTTTTGCATTCATGTGATAAATGTTCGGATTCAAGTTTCCTATACAACTGCGTTGGGTGTATTGATTGTTTTATGTGTACTGATCAGCGAGGCAAGCAATGCTACTATAAAAACCAGCAATACTCTCGCGAAGAATACAAAAAAATACTAGATTCATATAATCTCTCAACATATGAGGGACAACAAAGAGCGCTTGCAGAATTTGAAGCATTTTTGAAAAAGTTTCCTCGAAAGAATTTGAACGTAATTCGATCAGACAATGTTTCGGGGGATGGTATTTTTGATTCAAAAGATTGTAATAATGTTTTTAATGTGCGAACGACAGAAAATTGCTCATATATATGGGACTCTATGAGGTACAAGGATTCGATGGATGCGTATTCTGGAGCAAGTGTTGAGCTTGTCTATGAAGCAACGGCCACTACTAATCACAGTAGCAATTGTCATTTTTGTGTTCGAATATATAAAGGGAGTCGTGACTGTGAATATAGTTGGTTTTTGAGAAATTGTTCAAATTGTTTCGGTTGCGTCAGCCTCAAGGATAAAGAATATTGTATTTTTAATATACAGTATTCAAAGGAAGAGTATTTTTCTATTCTCGAACAAATAAAAAGTAAAATGATTGCCGACGGTGAGTATGGAGAATTTTTCCCTTTCTATACTTCGCCATTTCCATACAACGACACCGTTGCGCAAGAATATTTTCCGCTTGATAAAAAAAGTGCAGTAGACCATGGACTGCAATGGGGTGAAATGGAAGAGAAAAAGCATCAAACAACAATGACAGCACTCGAATTACCAGATGCTATTGCTGATGTAACTGATGCAATTTTACGAGAAACAATTGCGTGTGAGCACGACGGGGAATGTGCCCATGGCTGCACAAAAGCATTTCGGATTGTGGCCGATGAATTGGCATATTATAGGAGGAAAGGCATACCACTGCCGAAAAAATGCCCAAACTGTCGATACTATCGCCGGCTTGAGTACCGTAACCCCACTCGCTTACGTGATATAGTATGTATGTGCCGAGGAGCGGAAATGGCCAATGGGGTATATAAAAATACAGTAGCGCATGCTCATGGAGACAGTCCTTGTGGCGAGAATGTACAGACTACGATAAAAGAAGAGGGAGGATTTATAATCTATTGCGATCAATGCTATAAAAAAGAAGTATTTTAAATGAAAAATTACAAACAACAATTTAAAGGGAAGAAGATAACTATTATGGGGCTGGGGCTTCTGGGTCGGGGGCTTGGGTATACCAAGTTCCTAGCCGAGTGTGGTGCGGATTTGATCGTCACTGATTTAAAACCTGAGAAAGAATTAGAAACTTCAATTAAACAATTACGAAAATTCGCAAACCCCGAAGGAAAGAGTACTTCCAACGGGGCAAGTATACAGTTTGTTTTGGGGGAGCATAGATTGCAGGATTTCAAAAACAGAGACATGATTATCAAAAATCCTGGTATACCAATGGACTCTATCTATATAAAGGAAGCTCGCAAAAACAATATTCCGATAGAGATGGATGTATCATTTTTTGCTAAATGTGCGCCGGATGTAATGATTATTGGAGTAACTGGCACTCGTGGTAAGAGTATGACAACAATGCTGATTCACGACATTTTGAAGCAAAATGAAAAATTCTTAAAGCATCCTTCGACTACGCTCAGGACAAAAAAACCTACAGTTTTTTTGGGTGGGAACATTCGTGGAGTTGCGACACTGCCATTACTGAAGCAAGTACAGCCAGGCGATATCCTTGTGTGTGAGCTTGATTCATGGCAACTGCAAGGCTTTGGTGAGGCGAAACTCTCGCCACAGGTATCTGTTTTTACGACTTTTATGCGTGACCATATGAATTATTACAAAGATGATGTGGATATGTATTTTGAAGATAAGGCCAACATTTTTAAGTATCAGAAAAAAGGTGATGCATTAGTTATCTTGCCTAAGATGAAAAAATTGATCAAGAAAAATATAAAAAGTAAATTGATCATTGCCAATAGTAAAGACGTAGAGAAGTTTGATTTTGTTGTGCCTGGTGTTCACCAACGCGAAAACTTGGCTTGTGCATTTGAGGTGGCAAAGATTTTCGGCATTCCGGAATCAAAAATAAAATCTGCAGTTAAAAATTTCAAAGGAGTTGAAGGCCGATTGCAATACGTAAAAACAGTTAAAGGGGTCAAAATTTACAATGACAACAATGCAACAACTCCCGAAGCAACAATAGCAGGGCTTGAAGCATTGTCTTCTGCAAGGTTTGACCTAGCGGAGAAAAAAATAATCTTGATTGCTGGTGGTTCGGATAAAAAGTTGGATACCAAAATACTAGCGAATGCAGTAAATAAGGATTGTAAAGAAGCCATATTTTTAAAAGGTACTGGCACAGAAAGTTTTTTAACGAATAACACATTGCGAATTCCTACAGAAATTGTAGGTAACTTAAAAGACGCAATAGCTTATGCACTGAAAGTTGCCAAGAAAGGTGATATAATCTTATTTTCACCAGCATTTGCTTCATTTGGCTTGTTTAATAATGAATATGAGCGCAATGACGAATTTATGAAAATTGTTAAAAAACTGAAATAGTATGGAAAAATTTTCTATTACAAATCGATATGGTTTAAAAATAGTTGGGGAATTACATATCCCAGTAAATGTTGCTGGGCTTGCTTTTGTCGAGCATGGGCTCGGTGGTACTAAGGAACAACCAAATACCATGGCCATGGTATATACATTGTTTGCCAATAATTATATTGTTGTGAATTTTGATGCGACAAATTCTATTGGCGAAAGTGGGGGTAAATATGAAAATGCCACAATGCAATTGCATTATGAAGACCTTGTGGATGTTATAGCTTGGGCAAAGGGGCAAGATTGGTATAAAGAACCTTTTGTTCTGGCAGGACATAGTTTGGGTGGATATGCAGTGGCTCAATATGCTGAAGATTACCCTGAGCAAGTTAAAGCCGTATTTCCATTTGCCCTAGTTGTGTCAGGAGCATTGAGTTATAAAAAATACGAACAGTTTAAATCTGAAGAATTTAAAAGTTGGAAAGAAACAGGGTGGAAAGAAGAAATGAGTACATCAAAACCAGGATTTATAAAAAGATTGCCATGGTCTCATATGGAAGAAAGGTTACAGCATGATTTGTTATCACACGCATCGAAGCTAAAGATGCCGATACTTTTTGTAATAGGAGAAAACGATACCTCTTGCCCGCCAGAACATCAAAAAGTGTTATATGATATACTACCTGAAATTACAGACAAAGAGTTCCATGTTGTAAAAGGTGCACCGCATACGTTTAAAGAAGCTCATGACATAGAAGAATTAAAAAATATTTTCGATACATGGCTTAAGAAATTAAAATAAAATTATGGAAGATTTAGATTTAACACAAATAAAACACATTCACTTTATCGGCATTGGCGGGATTGGTATCTCCGCTCTGGCTCGTATGATGCTCTATGAAGAGAAAAAGGTTAGTGGGCAGGATATGCAAGATTCGGAAATTGTCGCAGAATTAAAAAAATCCGGCGCCAAGATCACCATAGGGCAATCGCTCGATGCTATTCCAAAAAGTACAGACTTGATCGTGTACACTATTGCTATTGAGAACTATGATCCAGAGCTTTTTGACGTATTGAAAAACCAAGAGGACATTCCGATCCGATCGTACCCAGAGATGCTCAATATTGTGACTCGTGGTAAGTACACTATCGCGATCTCTGGTACTCATGGCAAGACGACCACTACAGGTATGATCGCCAAAGTCCTCGGAGACACAGGCAACGATCCAACAGTCATAGTTGGTAGTGTGTTGACGGACATGCATACAAATTTCCTCGCGGGCAAGAGCCAGTATTTCGTCGTTGAGGCGTGCGAATACCGCCGATCATTTCTCAATATCAATCCAAACATACTCGTGATTACCAATATTGATGCCGACCACTTGGATTATTATAAAGATATGGATGATATAAAAAGTGCTTTTCGAGAGCTTGCATTGAAGGTTCCAAAAAGTGGCTTTGTCATTTGTAATCCAACCGATCCGCATATTATTGATGTTGTGGCAGGTATCGAAGCGCAGGTTGTAGATTACGAAAGATTTTTCGATGAAAATTTGGAGCTTACATTGCCAGGAATTCACAACAAGCAAAATGCAGCTTGTGCGACTGCTGTTGGTGTATCGATAGAAATCGACCCTGAAAATATCAAAGAATCCTTGGAGCAATTTGCAGGCGCGGCGCGACGATTTGAATATAAAGGCGAGATGAAAAGTGGGACAAAGATCTATGATGACTATGCGCACCATCCGACCGAGATTGTGGCATCACTCCAAGGATTTCGAGAATTGTATTCCAAAGAAGACGGATGGCGCCTGACGATAGTATTCCAGCCACATTTGTTTAGCCGAACCCGAGCACTACTCGAAGATTTTGCAAAAAGTTTCGTTGATGCTGACGAGGTAGTACTCTTACCGATCTACTATGCACGCGAAGAAGATGACGGCACTATATCGTCGGAGCTATTGGCTGAAAAAATTACAGAGAGTGGGACTGAAGCCAAAGCATTTATTGATTTTGAAACTGCAGAAGAATATATCCGGACACTTGCGCTTGATGATAAAAATATACTAATCACAATGGGTGCCGGCGAAGCTTTTAAAATAGGAGATGCATTAATCCAAAAATAATTTATTTTTGTGATATAATAAATATATGAAGAAGATTTTTGCACATGGCATTATAGCAATTGCGTTTTTACTGTTGCCGTTTTCGTTTGTGCATGCAGTAAGCGATTCTGGATTCCTCAACGACACTATATGGTATTCGGAAAAATCTTTTGTCGAAGGCGACACTATAGAGATCCATACGGCTGTTTGGAATGCAGAGGACGTATCTCTCTCTGCAAAAGTTGAGTTTACAGATGGCAACACAATACTCGGCTCACGGTCTGTCACGGTGCCAGTGCGTACATTGCAAGACGTTTTTATCACTTGGAAAGTCACAGCCGGGGAACATACGATCAAAGCTACAATTAAAAATGCGACTACAACAGTCAATGGCAAGGCAACTGCGATTACATTTGCCGATGCCGAGCAATCGTTGCCAAAAATTTCCATTGCAAAGAAATCTATAAATGGTGTTGACGATGTTACCAAAGCTATTACTGACAAAGTAGATAGTACATTACCGGAAAATGTGGCAAAGCCTATATCAAAGGGTATTGTTTCTGTAGATACTTTCCGCATCAATACAGAAACAAAGATCGAGAGCTTGCTTGAGAGTGTTGGTAGTAGAATTAAAACTTTTGAGGCAGCTTCAACTACAGCACCTGAGCCTGTAAAAACCGAGGAACCTACAAAAAAAACTGATACCAAAACGACCACCAAAACAACTACCAAAACCGAAGAGGCAAAAGTTGCCGGTACAAAAGAATCGACTGTAGTCAAAAAGCCTCTGTCAGGTACAGAGAAGCCGATAGCCTATGTGGAATTGTTCCTATTAAAAGTAGCTTCATTTATCTTCAAAAGTGCTGTGGCCTTCTATCTCGTATGCGCATTTTTACTCTTTATAATAGTACGATTTATCTACAAAAAGATCCGCGGGTAGTGATTTTGCAAAAGCTTTCATTTGCCCTATAATGTTGGCATGAAGCGGATCGTACTCGACATATGCATACTACTCTCAATATTCTTACTCCCGTGGTGGATTACGCTATTTCTAAGTGCTGTTGGCATGTTCCTCTACGAAAATTTCTATGAATTTATAATTGCGTTCCTTTTTGTATATGCAGTATACGGATTTGGTAGTACGGGGGTGTTGGGAAGCAAAGTGTATTTACCACTCATCCTATTTGTAATATTTATTGCATTTTCGTTTGTTAAAAAGCAATTTATCTTTTACCAAAAACAATGATGAAATTTAAAAATAAAAAAAAATATCATGCAGTTGATCCCGACGAGATATTCCTCGATTCCAAAAATCTTCCGCAGTTCAACACACAGCAATTCGAGGGCCGTATCGAGAAGCCGATCCCAAAGCGGGTGATATTTTTCTTGGCGATATTTCTCGGCACTATTGGTAGTGTCTTTCTGTACCAGCTCGGCGTACTTCAGATCACCAAAGGTGAAGCTTATTTGAAAAGAAGCGAGGATAACACACTAGCCACAGTGCCAGTATTTGCTGCGCGTGGAATCATATATGATAGGAATAAAACCAAGCTTGCATGGAATACTTGGCCTTCCAAGACGGAAGCGGAAACTTCTCAGATTCCGGATCGTACGTATATTGCCGACAATGGATTCGCACATATTGTGGGCTATGTGAGCTACCCGGCAAAAGATAGCTCGGGGAATTATTGGCAGGAATCATTTATTGGCAAAGACGGAGTAGAGAAATTTTATGATGAAAAATTGAAAGGCAAGAATGGCAAACGGATTACCGAGCTTGATGTTAAAGGTAAGGTTCAATCAGAAAATATTGTGACTCCTCCGACCTATGGCAACGATATGATCCTCGCGATCGATAGTCGCGTTCAGAAACAGCTGTACAAGTCTATTGCAGCCATGGCACAAAATGTCAAATTCTCTGGAGGAGCAGGAGTTTTTATGGATATTCAGACCGGAGAAGTATTGGCACTGACAAGCTATCCAGAATACAATCCAAACATCCTTTCCAAAGGTCAAGATTCAAAAGTCATCAGAGAGTATCTGACTGATTCTCGCAAAGTATTCCTCAACCGCACACTCTCTGGTCTGTACACACCGGGCTCTATCGTCAAGCCATTTATCGGCTATGGTGCACTGGTAGAAAATGTGATCACTCCATTTAAAACGATACTCTCAAATGGTAAAATCGAAATTCCAAATCCGTATTTTAAAGATAAAAAGACAGTTTTCAACGACCACGGAGTCTTTGGCTATGTCGACATGAAGAAGGCTATCGCCGTATCAAGTGACGTGTACTTCTACGAGATCGGTGGAGGATTTCAAGATCAAAAAGGTTTGGGGATTGTAAATATCGATAAATATGCAAAGAATTTCGGTATCAGTGAAAAAACTGGGATTGATCTTGGGGGTGAGAAAGCAGGTCTCATCCCAACTCCAGAATGGAAAAGTAAAACATTTAAAGGTGATCCATGGCGCGTGGGAGATACATACAACACATCGATCGGGCAATATGGATTCCAAGTCACACCTCTCCAGATGGTGCGCGCAGTGGCGAGCATTGCCAATGGTGGTACATTGCTCACACCGCATGTGACAGTGGGCGATAAACAGCTCGAAGGCCAAAAAACAGTTCTGGCCGTAGATCCAAAAGCAATGCAAGTGATCAAAGAGGGCATGCGTATGGCAGTGACCGAGGGGACTGCAACTGCACTTAATTTACCTGGAATACAAGTAGCTGCGAAGTCTGGAACTGCGCAGTTGGGAGTGGGCAATACCAATACCAACTCTTGGATCATAGGATTCTTCCCGTACGAAAATCCAAAGTACGCATTTGCAGTAATGATGGAGCGTGGGCCAAAAGCAGCTTCTGGAAATGCCACCCGTGTTGCAAGCGAAGTCATCGATTTCATGAAGCTTACAACCCCAGAATACCTCAAGTAATTCTTTGACTTATAAGGTGTTTTCCTGTACAATTGCTTCCTATAGAATTAAAATATTTTTACACATATGGACGAGATTAGCTACATTTCAGAGGAGAAGAAAAAGGCTTTAATAGAAGAGCTTGCGACGCTTAAAACCACGAAAAGAAAGGAGATTTTAGAAGCTTTAGACTACGCTAAATCGTTGGGTGATTTGTCTGAAAATGCCGAATACCACCAGGCTCGCGAAGACCAAGGTAAACTTGAGGACCGTATCAATCAGATCGAATACATGCTCAATTCTGCTGTTATTATAAAGAAGCACAAAGGCGATAAGGTAGAGATCGGTACCACAGTGACTGTAAAGAAGGAAGGCTCGAAACAAGAAATCTCTTACAATATTGTTGGAGTAGAGGAAGCTGATATGACTGCAAACAAAATTTCCAACCGCTCACCGCTTGGATCTGCACTCTTTGGTAAAGTAAAAGGGGATGTCGTTTCTATGAATACACCAAAAGGGCTAGTCAAATACACCATAGTTGCGATACAATAGGCGTATGGCATCAATCGAAGAATTAAGGACTATACGTCTCCAAAAATTAGAAAAGCTGAAAGCAATGGGTATGAATCCATATCCGGCAAATGTTGCGCGTGATTATTCAATACCAGAATTGAAAGAACAATTTACTGAGCTTGCAGAGCAAGAGAAGAGTATTTCTGTAGCCGGTCGTGTAATGGCAGTGCGCGGACAGGGCGCGATCCTTTTTGTTGTACTACAAGACAGTGGTGAAAAATTCCAAACTGTATTGAAAAAAGACGAATTACCCGAAGATATTTTTAGCCTATTTGTTGACTGCGTAGATATTGGAGATTTTGTTTCTGTTACTGGAACATTATTTGTAACAGCTCGCGGAGAGCAGAGTGTGCTTATAAAGGACTGGGCTATGGCGACGAAGTCTTTGCAACCGCTTCCAGACAAATGGCATGGTATCCAAGATGACGATGAAAGATTCCGCAAAAGATATTTGGAAATTTTAATGGAGAAAGAAGTCTACGACAGATTCGTAATTCGCTCGAGGGTTGTGAAAGCAATTCGCGCATTTTTTGATAATAAAAATTTCTTGGAAGTAGAAACTCCAATTTTGCAAAACCAAGCCGGAGGCGCGATGGCAAAAGTTTTCGAAACACATCACAATGACTATGATATAGGAATGGTTTTGCGTATTGCATTGGAGCTTGATCACAAGATCCTCACCGTAGGTGGATATGAAAGAATATATGAAATAGGCAAGAATTTCCGCAACGAAGGGTCCGACCCAACTCATATCCAAGAATTTACAATGATCGAATGGTATGCAGCTTATCAAACGCTCGAGACGAACATCGCATGGACAGAAGAGTTGCTGAAGAGTATTGCAAGTACAGTTGTTGGTAAAACAGCGTTTACCGTTTACGACAAAGAAGGCAATGCAACTGAAGTACATTTCGATGGTGTCTGGCCAAAAATTTCTTTCAAAGATTTAGTACAGGAAAATGCTGGAATTGATATTACAACTATCACTCTCGCCGAAGCCCGCGCCGAAGCGGTGAAATGGGGTATGGATGAAAAAGAAGCTCAGAATCTGGGCCGTGGAAATCTACTCGATCATATCTACAAAAAGTCTTCTCGAGGGAAAATTATCAACCCAACTTTCGTCACTGATTTTCCAGGAGATCTCAAGCCTCTTGCTCAGCAAAATGTTGACGGTACCGCAAAAGTTGCACAGCTTGTAATTGCTGGCGCAGAAATCACTAACCAATATGCAGAGTTGGTAGATCCGACTATCCAGCGTGAGTTGCTAGTGGCACAAGCTCAAGCAAAGGAGGGTGGAGATGTTGAAGCCATGGATATCGACGAGCGATTCCTTACTGCTATGGAACATGGTATGCCACCAATGACAGGATTTGGTATGGGTATAGATAGATTAGTGGCTATATTTACTGAACAAAAAAACCTTCGAGACACCATCTTCTTCCCAATCTTGAAACCAAAAGAATAAAAAGAAAATTAAAAAAATCCCAGACAAGTCGGGGATTTTTTTATGTAATTGTTTTAATTTTCATTTTATAGATATTTTTCAAAATGAAAATTAAGTTTGAATAGGATATTTGGTCCTGAAAATTCAGTATGACTTTTTTGACCAAATTTGATCGCGTTCATGAGCGTTTGCGTAGCAACAGGGGGCTCATTTTTTTGTGTTGTCTGGGGATCAAAACCAGAATAAAAAATTGTTATCATAATTCATACAAATAGTACAACAATCAAATATTTTTGTCCAGTCTATAAAACCACTATAGTTATCCACAGAAATAGGGTGGGAGGGGAGTTTGTATTGTGGGATGAAGTGGAGTATAATTAACTGTAGTGGGATGAAGTGGGAACAGATAAAATCTGTTTAAAATCAAAGGAATAATACTTCATTTTACTTTTTAAATACAATGCTTATCGGCGAATATACACATACATTGGATGACAAAAATCGGCTATCACTGCCGATGAAGTTCCGCAAAGAAATGGGGAAGCGTGTTGTGATTGCGCCAGGACTCGATGCATGTCTTTCGATCTTTACAGAAAAGGAGTGGGAGAAGATTTCTGCCAAGCTTTCCGAGAGCTCTATGCTCCAGACTGACAACAGATCATTCTCTCGTTTTATGTTCGGGCAAGCGGTGGATACAGATGTGGATGGCAATGGCAGAATCTTGATCCCAGAGCATCTTCGTGAACGTTCAAAATTAGGATCCAAAGTTGTCGTCATCGGAGTTCAGAATCGCGCAGAAATCTGGAATGAGACAGTTTGGAATAAATATAAAAAATCAGTTGATTTACAAGCAGACGCCCTCGCGGAGAAGCTAGGGCAAGTGGGAGTTCTTTAATATGAAGCATATACCCGTATTGTTGCACGAATCGATTGACGCCTTGGATATCAAGGTAGGCGATATCATACTTGACGGTACGCTTGGTGGCGCAGGTCATACAGAGGAGGTTGCAAAGCGCTACGGCAAACAAGTGAAAGTCATCGGACTCGATCTTGACGCTGATGCAATCACCCGAGCAGAAGAGCGCTTGCTACCGATAGCATATGATGCAACATTTGTTGTTTCCAACTTCGAAGATGCGGACAAAGTTCTAGACGAGATGAACATCGTGCATATCGACTCTGTTTTACTTGATCTGGGTATCAGTTCATTTCAGCTCGAAGTTGCAGGTCGTGGATTCTCTTTTATGAAGGATGAGCCACTACTGATGACTATGAAGAAAGATCCGAGTGATGAGGACATTACGGCACGCGACATAGTCAACACATGGAAAGAGGAAACGATTGCAGACATCATCTATGGCTATGGCGAGGAGAAATATGCTCGCAAGATTGCAAAAGCTATCGTCGAACACAGGAAAGAGAAATTGTTCGAGACGACTAAAGATCTGGCAGATGTAGTCATAGCAACAGTAGGCAAAGCGTACGGCAGACTCAAGATCAACCCGGCGACAAAGACATTCCAAGCACTACGCATTGCTGTCAATTCTGAACTATCAAGCATAGAACAAGCGATCCCGATGCTCTTCGCTCGTTTGAAGTCAGGTGGACGCATGGCAATCATTAGCTTCCACTCTCTCGAAGACAGGATCGTCAAGCAAGCATTCAGAAAACTCATCGATGAAGATAGAGCAACTGGGATAACCAAAAAACCAATCACACCAAGTATAGAAGAATTACAAAATAACCCACGGTCACGAAGTAGTAAATTGCGAGTAATAGAGAAAAAATAAAAATATATGAGCACAAAAGAATTTACAAAAAATATAGCAAACGATGGAGCGCTACGCCGCCGTATTTTTCGTATTTTACTTGGCTCGATCATCGCTCTATCGGTAGGGTACATATACCTTATCGGCTCGATCACTTTCAATGTGCTTGCACGCCGGTCACTCGAAACAAATATAAATGAAATCAATAGTCGCGTCGGACAACTCGAATTACAATCCATAGCACTTGCCAACAGTATCGATGTATCTTTTGGAAAAGAGCTTGGCTTTACCGAGGCCCAAGGAACTATTTTTGCAAACAAAGACACAACTGCTGTTGCCTTGCGTTAATTATGAATACTGCATCCTTTAAAACGCGCATACACATCGTAGCTCTATGCGTTTTTCTATTTGCGTGCATACTAGTGTTGAAACTCTTCTCTCTTGGTATTGTAAACCAGAACAAATATGCTGAGCGCGCCGACAAGCAGTACGCAACTCCGACCGGCGACATGTTTGACCGAGGTAACATATTTTTTACTAAAAAGGATGGCTCTTTGATCGCTGGGGGCAACGTGATGTCTGGATACAAAGTGGCAATCAAGGCAAAAGATATAAAGGATCCAGAAGGGTTGTACACAATAATGTCACCATATACCAAGCTTACCCATGATGAATTTATAAAAAAAGCCACAAATGTCACTGACCCATACGAAGAGGTAGCTACAAGGCTTACCAAAGAAAATGCCGATGCGATTTCAGTGCTTAAAATTGCCGGAGTCTCTATTTTCAAACAGAAATGGCGGTTTTATCCCGGTGATACACTTGCATCGCACGCAGTGGGATTTGTCGCTTTCAAAGGCGATGAGCGAATAGGTCAGTATGGACTGGAGAAATATTATAATAGTACGCTCATGAAGCCAAAAGAGGACTTGTATGTCAACTTTTTTGCAGAAGTGTTTTCAAACATCGGGAAAACTTTTTCGAACACCAAAGAGGGCGATATTGTGACTACGATCGAGCCAACAGTTCAGTCTACTCTGGAGCAAGAGATGCGCGCAACAAAAGAAAAATGGAATGCCGACCAGATAGGCGCGATTATTATGGACCCAAAGACTGGGGAGATCTATGCGATGTCGGCGATGCCGGATTTCGACCTCAATAATTTTGGTAGTGTAGACAATCCAAAGACTTATGCCAACCCGATTGTCGAAAGTGTTTTTGAATTCGGATCGGTGATCAAGCCATTGGTGGTAGCGGGAGCTCTGGACCAAGGGGTTATTACTCCAGAGACAACCTACACAGACAATGGATTTGTGGTTGTAAATAAAAAGACTATCAATAACTTCGACAAAAAGGCAAGAGGTTTGGCGACAATGCAGACAGTACTCGATCAGTCTCTCAACACAGGTATGGTATTTATCGAAAACAAAATGGGTCACGACAGTTTCCGTAAATATATGAAAAGTTATGATATGGGATCAAAGACTGGAATAGATTTGCCCAACGAGACAAGTGGTCTGGTAAAAAATCTGGATAGCAAAATCGACTTAGACTATGCCAACATGTCATTTGGTCAAGGACTAGCGATTACCCCAATTGGTGCCATTAGAGCATTTGCAAGTATTGCCAATGGTGGGACACTAGTGACTCCCCATGTAGTAAAAGAAATCAGATACGAGGATGGCACTTCCAAAACACTTTCATTCCCCCCTGCGAGAACGGGACTCTTTAAAAAAGAATCGACCGATGCAACAACCCGCATGCTCGTGCACGTGTTTGAATCATACGGCAGTGGGTCGTATAAAATAGAGCATCATTCTGTCGCAACAAAGACAGGTACTGCGCAAGTGGCGCTCGAGGTGGGGAAAGGGTATTATGATGACAGGCATACTCATTCCTTTTTTGGATATTTCCCAGCTTACGACCCCAAATTTATTGTATTTATTTTTATAAAAAATCTTAAAGGTGCACGATATGCTTCCGAGACGCTGATCCCACCGTTCGTCAACACAACAAAATTCTTGTTAAATTATTATAATATCCCTCCTGACAGGTAAACGCACCCAAGGTCGGACCTAGGGCTAGCCCTAGGTCCGACCTTGGGAACACATATATGAAAAATTTTTTTAAAAAAATAATAGTCAAAGTTCTATGCTGGCAAGCCCGACTGATTCTAAAGAAGTATCGTCCAAAAGTTATTGCTATTACCGGCTCAGTAGGCAAGACATCGACAAAGGATGCCGTGTACACTGTGCTCTCACGCTTTTACTCTGTGCGCAAAAGCGCAAAGAGCTTCAATAGCGAAATCGGACTACCGCTGACGATTCTTGGAGTGCCAAATGGCTGGAACAATCCGATCGTTTGGGTGGAAAATATTTTCAAAGGATTCTGGCTACTGATTTACAAACACAAATATCCAAAATACTTGGTGCTTGAAGTTGGTGCTGGTAAGCCAAATGATATAAAAGATGTCGCGCCATGGATCGCTCCCGACGTTGTCGTCCTAACACGTTTCCCTGATGTACCAGTGCATGTAGAATTCTTTGGCTCGACAGAGCGACTCATTGAAGAGAAAGTTTATCTTGCTCTGGCTCTCAAAAAGGATGGTGTCTTGATCGTCAATCACGACGACAAAGCTGTGTACAATGTGCATCACAAAATCAAGCGCCGATTTGTATCGTATGGCTTTGATGAGCAGGCTACCTACAAAGCATCATATGCACAAATGAATGCAGTAAATGATTCGGAAACATTACTCGGTATGCATTTCAAGATGGAGTACAATGGCAGTACTTTCCCTGTGTCGATGAATCACATAGTAGGTATGCATCATATATATGCAGGGCTTGCTGCATTGTCGGTTGCTACCGAGAGTGGGTGTGATATTCTCGAATCGATAAAAGCATTGGCTGGTTACAATACACCTCCGGGCCGTCTAGCAGTGATCGCCGGTATGAACGAGAGCACGATCATCGACGACACATACAATGCGTCGCCTGTAGCTATGGAATCTGCGCTTGAAGTACTTGAATCGGTCCATGGCCAGAGGCGCATTGCGCTCCTTGGCGACATGCTAGAGCTAGGCCGTATGACAGAGGAGGCGCACAAGAAAGTTGGTATTAAAGCAAGTAGCATAGCCGACATCATAGTCCTTGTCGGACCACGCTCCAAGTTTATTGCCGACGCTGCACTCGAGAATGGCTTTGCACAAAAAGATTTGTATTCGTTTGATACTTCTATTACTGCAGGTAAATTCCTAAATGGCATTATAGAGAAAGGGGATGTAATACTGGCCAAAGGCTCGCAAGGTATCCGCATGGAGCGTGCAGTCAAAATGATCATGAATAATCCAAGCGATGCATCCAAGCTTTTGTGTAGGCAGGAAAAGGAGTGGGAGAAGAGGTAGGACCTAAAGCTCTATCTGCAATAAGGCTATTATTTAAGGCTTTTTACCTCTATTGACAATATGGGTACTATTATGGTATAATATAAGTAGATAGGTTAGTTCTTTGATATGTCAGTTTTAAGGGCGTTTTGCAGGGATCTCATAGCAACTATATATTATGGTTATTATGAAAACCTTGCAAAACAACAAGGCTCCTTAAAATTATGACAAAAAAAATAAATTTCTTTTTAAAGAGAGTGAAATGCTTTTTTCACTTCAGCGGACAAATTCTTCTTTTTGGTAAACACTTCGGTTTATTGATTGCTATTTTCCTGGCATGCGTTGTAACTATCTACTGCGGTCATCAGGAAACTTTTAATCATGTGAAAATATTACCGGAGATCAATTTATGGCAAGCCTATGTAATATTCTTTGGTTCACTGGTTGGAATTTTTTATTCCGGATGCCTTGCTACTGATTACAAAGGATGGAAAAAGTGCTCACTTTAAGTTAAAAGAAATCATGCAAAAAAAGAAAAGCCACCCAATCAAACAGGTGGCTTTTTTATTTTTAATAAAAATAGAACTTTTGTCTTATTGATGATTATTACACCTTTTCGATTTATTCACTCACGGAGAACCATGAGTACACGTTCGGTCAGGGATATCGCTATTTTGTGAGCCACAATAATTTGATCGCCGTCGCTCACAAATTTTCCAGCCCCGGACTCAGCCATTTTTCTTGCTAGAAAAATATGCTTCCGTCTTCACCACGTAGCAAAAAATCCCAAGCAGTTGGGATTTTTTTGTCGTGGTGACCTCACGGAGAATCGAACTCCGATTGACGGATTGAGAACCCGCTGTCCTAACCGTTAGACGATGAGGCCGTATTTGACTCCTTATAAAATAACACATATTTAGTATTTTACAAAATTTGATTTTACTGCTATGCTGAAAATGAAATGGAAAACAGGATTAATAACCCCAACCCAACCCCAAAAAATCTCTACAGCGATTTAAACGAAGATGCCAACGGTACTGATACTGAAGGTATGGAACTTGATTATAGGGACGAAGACAAGTAGACCCTAATCCTTTTTGCAAATTTGCAAATATAATGCGAAAGACCCGATGACAGAAATGTTGCCGGGTCTTTTCATTTGACTAAACCTCTTGTTATTGGTACTCTTTAGGTATTAATTGTAAATTATAAATAAAGATTTATGAAAAAAATTGCTATTGTTTCAGGGAGCACTCACGAGGGGTTAGCGCAACAAATTGCAGAACGATTGGGCCTTGAGCTAACTGCCCGCACTATTACAGTCTTTGCCAACGGAGAGATCGATGCCGAGATCACCGAGACAGTATCTGGATCCGAAGTATTTATAATCCAGACATCTATTACCGGAAATGTAAATGACAATTTTGTAGAATCACTCCTATTGATCGATGCAGCCAAGCGTGGTCGCGCTATTAAGGTTTACTTGGTCCAAACTATTTTCCCATACCAGCGCCAAGACAGGCGCGAAGCCAACAAGAAAGGCCGTCCAAAGCGCAAATCTATTTCTGCAAAAGTGGTAGCCAATTGCTATCAAAAAGCTGTGGGTGTTGATGGTGTGATTGTGGTCAAGCTCCACTCCGACCAAATAGAAGGCTTTTTCGACAACAATTGCATCGTGGAAAATATTGATCCAGCAAAGTTGTTTATCAACTACCTCAAAGAGCAAGGTGTTGTCCGAGCCGACTATGATGGTGGCAAAGCACCTATTATGGTTTCGCCCGATGTTGGCTCTGCCAAGAGTACTGACGACTTCTCTTATTTATTGAATTTGGAATATGTATTACTCAACAAGCGCAGAGTAAAGGCAGGGGAATCGGAAGTCCTGCACATCGTGGGCGACTATACCGACCGTGACTGCATTATATACGACGACATGATCGACACTGGCGGTACTGTGCTGAAAGCTCTGGAGAAATTGAAAGACGCAAAAAATGGAGGCGCCCGTGATGTGTACTTGATGGCTCCGCATGGCGTATTTTCCAAAGATGCAATCGACAAATTGGGAAAATCTGATTTCAAGAAAATTGTCATTACTGACTCTATCGACAATCCCGCGATCTCTGCTTATCCAGACAAATTTGATGTAATATCTCTCGCACCTCTACTATCAAGTGTTATAAAAAATGTACATGACTTAGAATCTCTGCAGTCTTTGGTGCATCATTCTGAATAATATAAGGTGTTTATAGGGGGTTGACAAAATTCATAGTAAGAGTATAATTTTAATTATGAAGAAAAACACAACAATTCTAGCCCTGTTTGTTTTTATGCTCGGTATGGGCATTGTTCTTGTACCAAAAATCTCTGAAGCAAAATGGCAATTAAGTAATGTGTCTATCGGTGTTGGAGTTGGGACTGGTTATGGTGGTGGTTATGGAAATTACGGAGGTGTTTATGGAAACGGAGGCTATAACAATGGGTACTATGGTGGTGGCAATTACGGCAACACAGGTATGTACGGTAATTATGGTGGTACGAACGGTGGCTATGGATATGGTGGATATAATACAGCTTATTACAACAACTATTCTTCTCCACAACCAAGTGTCTTTAATCATGGATACTATTCTCCGTATGACAACTACGGCCGTCCAAACAATAATTGGGGAGGCACGTACAACCGTCAACTTTGTAACAGGGGAATATATTGCTAAAAATTTAATTAAAACAAAAGTCCCACCGCTCGGTGGGACTTTTGTTTTTTACTCCTCGTCTATTTTTTCCAAGAGCATTGGTTCAAGCTCCATGCTCTCACCAGTGATCTTCATTATATCTTTGTCCACCTTTTTGAATTCTTTCTGGCTTGCCTGATAGTGGTTGATTACAGTGCCGATCGAATTACCCAGCTTGTTGTGGTATTCCTCGTATGATTTTAAATGTTTAGTGAGTTCGCCAACGCGCTTGACGATATCCTTGGCACTTTCCTCGATCTGCATAGCTTTGAGTCCCTGGAGGACTGTCTGCAAATAGGCTAGGAATGAGGTAGGAGAAACGATGATCACCTTGTATTTACTTGCAGCCCTTTGGATCAAATTCTCGTTGTCGTCATTAAGCCCTCCAATTTTATTTATCAACAAATCATAATAAATTGCTTCGTGGGGGATAAACATAAAGGCAAAGTCCATAGTATTTTGATCGGGCTGAATATACTTGCTTGTTTCTGTAATTCGCATTTTCAAATCATTTACAAAAGTTTTCTCTAGTCTTTCCTTCTCGGCTTTGTCATTTGTCTCTACCATGCGATTATAATTTTCGAGCGAAAATTTTGAATCAATAGGAATGATTTTGTCTTTTACAAATACGACTGCATCGACAATAGTGCCGTCAGGGAATCCGTATTGCATCTCGTAGCTCCCAGGTGGCATGACATTTTTCAATAATGTTTCCAAGTAGTATTCGCCGAGCACTCCACGCTGTTTTGGATTCTTCAATATATCTTGCAAGCTTTTGAGTTGGTCGGCAAAAGATACGACTTGCTTGTTGGTCTCATCGAGTCGTGTAATCTTCTCTGTAATGTCGCCAATAATCCGTGAAGTCTCGCTCGACTGATAGCGCATAGTTTCGTTGACCTGCTTGCTCGACTCATGGAGCTTGTTGTCGATACTTCGTGAGAGTTCGTTGATCTGCGTGAGTAGTAGATTCAAAGCTCCATCATCTTTTGTCTTCTCCCCCCGACCACGCATAAAAATAAAGCTGACTATAAGGCCGATAAGTATTCCACCAATGATCACCAAAGCATTTGTCATATAGGTGTATTTTAACATAAACGCGCAAATGAAGCTTATGTTATAAACCTTTACAAAGTCTATTAAATATGTTAATATATTTAAAAATTATTTGAAATATGAAGAAATTATATTCCTATCAAAAAAGGGTGCACACCCTAGTTTTGAGAGCTATCAACAAGGTTGGTAAAGCCCTCATGGTAATGGCACCTGGTCTTGGTAAGACCGTAGTGTCATCGTTCCTACTTTCATCTCTTTATAAAAAAGGTAATAAAGTATTGTTCTTGTGTCACGATAATTATATTTTAGCTCAAGGCCATCGTGAGTTTCGAGAAACTTTTGATCCAGATGAAAATCTTATTTTCTACAATTTCTTTGGGTTAAGCAAGGATATTGAGGAAGCTAAACAAGCACATGTTGTTTTTGCATCGTTTCAGTTGTTTAACAGTAAATCAAAATGGTATCAAGATTTCAAAAAAAATCATTTTGCTATAATTATTGTTGACGAAGGACACCATGTACCAGCTCCGACATTTCGTGAAGTTATTGAATATTTTACTCCCAAAAAAGCACTTTGTATGACAGGCACGCCTGACCGTATGGATAAGCTTAATATTCGAAATTTATACGGAGAAGAAGTGGTTAACATTACAATTGAGCAGGGTATTGCCAAAGGATGGCTGACAAATGTTGAGTATCATGTACTTTCAGATGGGCTTGATGAAATCGCGTTAAAAGAAATGTTTAAGGATGTGGTAATGGAGAAACGCCGAATTACGGTCAACCAAATCAACAAACAACTTTTTGTAAAGAAACGTGACGAAGAGCAAATCAGTAAAATCAAAAAGTATACAAAAGACTGGAACAAAAAATGTATTATTTTTTGTGAAAGCATCCATCATGTGAGATCATTTGCTCAACAGCTAGAGAAAGGTAAATATTGTACTTTTCATTCTGAAAATTCAACAAAGATCAACAATGAAAATTTGCATGCTTTCAAACATGGAGACATGAATATTATACTTAGTGTAGATAAATTCAACGAAGGTATCGATATTCCAGATGTTGAAGTGATCGTTTTCATTCGCGCTACTGAATCAGGTATTGTCTATCGGCAACAGCTTGGTAGAGGACTTCGGAAAAAATTGGGTAAATCAAAAGTTGTAGTTTTAGATTTTGTTGCTAATGCGCAGCGTATTTTAATGATACAAGGAATGATTAAAACTATCCAGCAATGGAATGGTCCAGTAAAATCAGACAAATCGCCATTATCAGTAAAAGGTACTTACTTTTCTTTTAATTTCTCAGATGAACTTGAGGACATTATAGAAATTCTTCGGGTTGCACGAATGGGGTTTTATGAGACTTGGCAGGAAGCTTCAAAAGCTGCGATTGCTTTATGTATAAAAGCTCCAAAAGAGTATGGTAAAAAATACAAAGAGGATCAAAAATTGATTAGTAAACCCCATGATTATTATGATGATTTTCCTGGATGGTCATTGTTTTTAGGCAAAGAACATTATATTACTTGGCAAGAAGCTTCAGAAGCTGCGATTAAACTTGGAATTAAATCTGTAGTAGAATATGATAAAAGGTATAAAGAAGATCCAAAATTGTTCAGTTTACCTAAGAGTCACTATAAGGATTTTCCTAATTGGCGTAAATTTCTTGGAAAGCACGATGGAGGTTTCTATGCTACTTGGCGGCAAGCATCAAAAGCCGCGATTGCTCTTGGAATCAAATCTCAACGAGATTATATTGTAGCTAAAAAATACAAAGGCGATCCTAAGTTAAACGTAACTCCTCAACTCTATTATGTTTCATTTCCAGGTTGGGATAAATTTCTTGGGAAAAATGAAAGGAATTTTTATCCTACGTGGCGTAAAGCATCCAATGCAGTAATTAAACTCGGAGTAAAAAGTTCCGAAGATTACGCAGTGAACTTCAAAAAATATAAAACTTTGGACAAACGACTTCATAATCGCCCTTCTGCTTACTATAAAGATTTTCCGGGTTGGAAAAAATTTCTTGGTAGAGAATAATTTGTACCTTCACTAACAAAAGAAAAAAGGGTCATGAGTACCCTAAAGGGCTGCCAACATTATTGACAGCCCTTTCTTTTTTTTATTGCAATTTTCCTAAATGGTGTTTGAGGGTGTAGATCCAATCTTCGTCGTCGGGGTTGGATTTTTCTTTTTCTGCTAGGAACCATTCAAGGTAGCCACGGTCAGCAGAAGCGACTTCGGCCACTGTTTTGCCATTGTGCTTGCCAAAAGAAAATGAATGCATGAGCGATGGTCGGGAAGAGATATCGATCATTTCTTTCAAAGCTCCCTTATCATCACACCCTTTTTCTTTCTTGATCGCAGTGAGCATGCGCTCAAACAATTTCTCGAGTACCATAACATCACCCAATGCGTCGTGGGCGGTAGCCTCGATCTCGATTTCTAAATAGTATCTCAGGTATTGTAGTTTATGTTGAGGAATTTTGTGCTCTTTGTCGAGCGCGCGGGCAACGCGTAGTGTACAGATAGTGTTGGCAGGGATAATGCCTTCTTTCTTAATCATCCCAATGTCAAATTTGGCATTGTGAGCTACCATAATGTTGTTCGGATCTTCGAGCATGCTTTTGATTTTTTTATAATCAGGACTCTCTTTGAATGCTGGCTTATCGGCAACCATTTTGTTTGTTATGTGAGTGACAGAGCTTGCTTCGACAGAGATCTTTATCTCTGGCTTATAAAGCTCGCAAAATACTTCATCTCCAGTTTTATAAGCCAATTGGCAAAGGAAATCTGTCTCATCTATACCAGTTGTCTCAGTATCCAAAAATATAATCTTTTTCATCTAATTATTATATCACATTCAAGAGACCTGAATAGTTGCCCTTTACATTTATATACAATTATGGTAATATAACTCAAAATAATTTCACTTTTAAAACCAAATAAATTATGTCACAAACATCAACGTTGCTGAACAATCAGCATTTGGCGAAACTTGAGGAGATGCTCGAGGTATGCCCACGTATTGGCAAGAAAGCCGTACTAATTGATTCCTTAATTGTTAAGGAAAGTTGGGGTGGTAAAAAGACTACTCCAAACAACATTTTCAGAATGAGCCAAGGGGCTGATTTTGAGTACTACATTTTCGCATTGAAGCATCCAGATTTTTTAAAAATGGAAAAAGCAAAAGATGTTAAAGCTAAATTAGTGATTAGCAAAAAGATTCTAAATGACTTTTTGAATTCACCTGCACCACTCCTTTCTGGAGAACAGTTGATTGTCAAAACTTTGAAAGTACTTTGTCGTGGCCGTATCCAACTAATGCAGGATAAATTACGCGATGGTGCAAGGTATCAAAGAATGAGTACTGAGCTTGATGGTATTTACCCAATGCACAGTGCCCGTATTCTAAAAAAAGCCGAGGAACTTTTCCCAGAAGATAAAGTTCAAACTTGGCAAAATTTATTTATGGGTATTACAGCAGATGCTAAAACCAAGATGACGCTTCTGGAAAAAGAAATTGAAAATGTTTTAAAACACCATCCGGTGTGGACAAATTTTTTACAGGACGTTACCGGTGTTGGACCATGGTTTGCAGGCTACTTTATTTCCGTTATTGGCGATCCGCGCAATTTCAGTAAATCTTCAAAAATTTACGGACTGGCCGGGTTGAGAGTGGATGGTCAGGGAAGGGCTCAAAAGGCCAAAACCCCATTTCACAAACAGCAAAATCTTTCAACTGAGCAAATTAATGCAAAGAAGAAAGAGCTTGAAGTAAAAGATCGTTCGTATGATGCGCTTGACTATGACCCGTTTTTCAAAATGATGCTAGTAGAAATTCTGCCAGGCGTGATGATGAAAATGCAGGGTATGATGCGTAGTAAAGGTACTGAAGATCAGTCGCCTTATAATGCATTGATAGACAGCATTCGGGTTAAAGAGAATAAAAAAGCTCGTGAAGCAAATCCTACAAAATGTCAGTACTGCGATGATACCAATATTATAAACCTTGGGATCAAACATCGTGATGATGATGCAAAAACACCTTATTTTGCCGGCTACTGTTGTAGTAAAACTCATGGTAAAGCTGTTGAACACAAATTCTTTAACCCTGCTCATATTCAACGCCGTGTACAACGTGAACTTGGCAAGAAAATTATTGCCGACATCTACCACTTTTGGCTATATTGCCTGGGCGAAAACCCTGATTTAAGCCAAAATGAACGGTTAATGTTTTATCTAAAATAAAACCAATGGATTGTTGTGTAAAACCAATGGATTTTTGTTTACCCTCCTGCATTCGCGGGAGGGTTTAAAACCAGGTGGAGATTGTGAAAAACCATGAGCAGATTGTTTTAAAACTAGCCGGAGATTGTGAAAAACCATGAGCAAATTGTTTTGAAACCAACAAGAATATGTGAAAAACCATTTGTAAAATGTTTTAAAACCAAATCATATTTGTGAAAAACCAGAAGCTAACTGTTTTAAAACCAGCAATAGATTGTGAAAAACCAGATGCTCATTGTTTTAAAACCAGAGTTGTAATGTGAAAAACCAAACAGGATTTGTTTTAAAACCAAAATGTTAATGTGAAAAATCAAACATGATTTGTTTTAAACCAAAATGTTAATGTGAAAAACCATGTATGTTTTGTTCTTAAAACCATTATGAAAATGTGAAAAACCATTAGAAGTGTGTTCTTAAAATCAGAAAGGTTATGTGAAAAATCATTTTCGAGGTGTTCTTTTAATTTATTAGCACCCTAGATAAAATTATCTGGGGTGTTTTTATTTTTTGTCTTCTGTTATAATCTACACATGACACTACACGAACAAATAAAAGGGGAGATCAAGACTGCTATGATGGCCAAAGATACAGTCAAGCTCAATGTTATGCGAGGACTCGTGACTGCATTTATGAATGAAGCCGTGGCAACAGGTAAAACACCCCAAGATTTACTAACGGACGAAGAATGTATTAAGGTGATCACTCGCACTGCCAAACAGCGCAAAGATGCAATCGAGCAATACACAAAAGGTGGACGACAGGACCTTGCGGAAGAGGATCGTGCCGAGCTTGTACTGCTAGAAGTGTACTTACCACAAATGATGAGCAAGGATGAGGTGATGAATTTTGCAAAGGCAAAACAAGCAGAGCTTGCTTTTACAGACGTAAGTAAAAAAGGCATGTTTATGGCAACCTTGATGAAGGACTTAAAAGGCAAGGCCGATGGTGGTTTGGTAAAGGAAGTTGTCGATGAATTATTAAAATAATTTATTTTATAAAATGAGAATTATTGCGCATTGGTTGATACTTTCGGTTGCAGTCTGGTTTACAACAAGGATCAAGATCCTCGGTGGTGGGGTTACAGTGGACCCTGTATGGGTAGCACTTATTGTTGGTGCTTGTCTGACACTATTTAACATGTTCCTTAAACCGATCATCCATATACTGACATTGCCAATCAATATCCTCACTCTTGGCTTGTTCTCGGTTGTTATCAATGGATTCGTTTTCTGGTATTTGGGAACAGTGGTTAAAGGGTTTACAGTCACTACATTTTCAGCCGCATTGGTCGCTTCGATCCTTGTATCATTGATTAATTGGCTGGTGTACAAAGTATTGCGATTTGATCTTTAATATAATATGTTTACCATCAATGCATTACGCCATTTTGTTGAATACCATGCATTTGCCGCATATATACTAATCATTGTGGGGGTAATACTTGAAGGAGAAGTGGTAGTAATCCTTGCTGGTATATTTGCTCACCTCCGATCGATCAATATATATTGGGCAATGATCGCAATTCTCTTTGGTGGAGCGGCCAAGTCCGTCATTGGGTACATGCTCGGATGCCATTTGCGCAAGCATCATGCGCACTATGGTTTTATAAAAAGAATGGAGAGTCGCATTACCTATTTCCTTCCACGATTTGCCGAGAAGCCCTTTTGGTCCATCTTCCTCTCCCGATTTTTCATATTTGGACTCAATTGGTTTACACTTATTTTCTCCGGATATATGAAGGTCAAGATTAGGACATATATCCGCGCTGAATTGGTGTCTCTGGTGCTCTGGGCTACGGGCATGCTTGCACTTGGATATTTTGCCAGTTTTGCTGCGCTCTCCTTTAGCCGAGATGCTCGCAAATTTCTCGGAATATTGCTACTATTTTTTATAGCGTTCTTTATTTTTCAAAAATTAGTATCGTTTTGTATCGATCTATATGAGGATCGCTATCGCGACAATGTGGATACTAAGGTAGAATAATATATATATGAACATTTTTACAAAAAAGAAATTATTGGTTACTCACAACGGCACATTCCATGCCGATGATATTTTTGCTACGGCTACGCTCTCTATCCTATGCGATGGCAATATAAAAGTGGTTCGTACTCGTGACCCCAAAATAATCGCCAAAGGGGACTTTGTCTACGATGTTGGCGGTGAACATACTCCCGAACAAAATCGCTATGATCATCATCAGGTAGGGGGAGCCGGTGTACGAGAAAATGGTGTGCCTTATTCTTCTTTTGGTTTAATTTGGAAACATTATGGAGAGAAATTGTGTGGAGGAATAGATATTGCAAATCTTGTTGATCAAAAAATTGTTCAGCCAATTGATGCAAACGATAATGGTGTAGATACTTTCTCTTTAAAAAATGCTGGTGGATTGTATGTTATCCAAAATTTTCTGTATGCTTTTCGGCCAACATGGAAAGAGCCCGCAGAATACGATAAAGCATTTTTAAAATGTGTTGATTTTGCAAAAATGCTTTTACAAAGGGAAATTGTCCGAGCCCAAGCGCAAGTGGAAGCAAAAAATATTGTAGAAAGTTTTTATGAAAAAGCACAAGATAAAAGGATTGTAGAATTGGATGCACAGTACCCATGGAAAGATTTTATTTTACAGTACCCAGAGCCACTGTATATTGTTTCTCCAAAAGATGGTATGTGGCGAATAGAATGCGTTTTGAAAGAAAGGTATTCATTTGAAAACCGTAAATCACTTCCAGAAAGTTGGGCTGGTTTACGAGATGAAATGCTGGAAAATGTAACTGGAGTACAAGGTGCAAGTTTTTGCCACAATGGCAGGTTTCTTGTAGTGGCAAAAACGAGAGTTGCTATACTCGCCCTTGCTAATAAGGCTTTATTAGCGTAAGCTAAAAAGCAGGATAGAAATGTTTGATTTTTGAGTCGTGTCGGAGCCCCCGCAGAGAGGGTAAAGCGCGATAAAATAAAATATTTCTATCCTGCTTTTTAAATACAAAACTATGTTCATAGACGAAATCAAAATTCATGCAAAAGCAGGACGCGGTGGAGACGGCGTTGTTCGCTGGCGCCAGGAGAAATTTATCGATCGTGGTGGTCCAAACGGGGGCGACGGTGGCCGAGGTGGTAGTGTATATGCAGTAACTGTCCAGGATATAAACTTACTTTCCAAATACAAACACAAAAAAGAATTCAAAGCCGAAAAGGGTGACGACGGTGCTGGCGGTAGCAGGCATGGTAAAGATGGTCAGGATTTGATTATTCAGTTGCCAGTAGGAAGCATTATCACCAATGTTGAAAATGGTGCATCGGTGTCACTGGAAAAAGTGGGCCAAAAAGAATTGTTACTCAAAGGTGGCGTTGGTGGCTACGGCAACGAGCAGTTCAAGAGCTCTATAAATACTACTCCTACAAAAGCGACCAAAGGAAGCTTTGGCGAAGAAGGCAATTTCAAAATAGAATTACAACTTTTTGCCGACATCGGTTTGGTTGGTTTACCAAATGCAGGCAAAAGCTCCATGCTCAATTCGCTGACTAATGCGCATGCCAAAATCGGTGCGTACCAATTCACCACCCTTGATCCAAATCTTGGTGAATTTCATAAATACATTATTGCAGACATTCCAGGACTTATCGAAGGTGCCTCTGGAGGCAAAGGTTTGGGTATCAAATTCCTCCGCCATATTAAACGTACCAAAATGATCGCCCACTTGGTATCTTTTGAAAATCCAGAGATGATGAAAGTGTACAAACAGATCCGCAAGGAGTTGGAAAAATATGATAAGTTGTTGGGAGAAAAAGATGAGATCATTGTTTTGACTAAAACAGATACCGTAGATAACCAGAAAGTGATAGACAAAGCAGTCAAAGAATTTACAAAGTTAGACAAACCCGTCTTTGTATTATCACTATATGACGATAAATCTGTTAAAAGTTTTTCAGACGCACTCGTCAAGCTTTTACGAACTAAATAGATATAGTATAGTAGCAGTATGGATTCCAAATACTATACAACCATAGGTCTCGAAATACACGTTGAATTGAAAACAAATTCAAAGATGTTTTGCGGTTGCAAGAACAATGTTGACTTGCCAGCAGAAGGCACAGAATACAAACCAAATATCTATATATGTCCTGTGTGCATGGCGCACCCGGGGACTTTGCCTGTGGCAAACAAAAAGGCGATAGAGAGCGTGATCAAAGTCGGTCTTGCCCTCGGTGGGACGATTGCCGACTTTTCAGAATTTGATCGCAAGAACTATTTCTACCCCGATATCCCAAAAGCGTATCAGATCTCGCAGTACAAATATCCGATCGTTAGCGGTGGGCACTTGCATGGTGTCGATATTACTCGTGTGCACCTCGAAGAAGATACGGCCACATCGAGTCACAGCTCGGAGGGCTCACTTGTCGATTTCAATCGCGCTGGTGTGCCACTAATGGAGCTTGTTACCGAGCCTTGTATTCACGACACCGACACACTTTCCAATTTTGCGCACGAATTACAAACGCTACTTCGATATCTTGATGTATCAGATGCAAATATGGAAAAGGGTCAGATGCGTGTGGAGGTAAATATTTCTGTATCAGCTGACAAGGACACATTAGGCGTGCCGGTGGAGGTCAAAAATATCGCTTCTTTCCGCTCTGCAGTAAAAGCCGCTTTGTATGAACAAAAGCGTATGATTGCTTTGATTGAAGATGGCAAGATAGCTGAGATAATAAAGGAGACTCGAGGTTGGGATGATAGTAAACAAAAAACTTTTTCACAGCGCACAAAAGAGAATGCCGAGGACTATCGATATTTCCCCGATCCTGATCTGCCAAAAATGTATTTACACAAAGCTTTTGATATAGAAAAAATGCGAAGCGAGTTGCCAGAACTACCAGTTGCTAAACGCACAAGATATAAGAATGACTACGGTATCAAAGATGAGGATATCGAAAGCTTTATAGAAGATATAGAACTTTCAAAATGGTTTGAGGGTGTTGCAAGTATTTTATCCACCCCGCCTAAAGGCACCCCTCAAGAGGGGAATTTGGCTCTCATAAAAACAGCATCCAATTATATTACTTCAGATTACTTAGGACTCAAAAAGGGAAATTCGGAAGTCCGACTTCCAACGGCTGAGCATTTTGCCGAGCTTATAAATATGGTTTCTGACGGTGTACTTTCTTCCCGTGGGGCAAAAGACATATTGGCAATGATTGTAATTACAGACGAGTCGCCAATGAAAATAGCCACTGAGAAAGATTTGATCCAGAAAAACGATGAGGGGGCGCTCAAAGAGATAGCTCAAAAAATCATCGATGCTAATCCGACAGTGGTAGCAACATACAAAGGTGGCAAGGAGAATGCATTAATGTCTCTAGTAGGCCAAATAATGAAAGAAACAAAAGGCTCCGCGAACCCTGCGCTTGTGCAGAAAATCTTAAAAGAATTGTTGAGTTAATATGGAAATCAAATTAGGCACATACAAGCATTTCAAGGGGCATACTGTTGAGGTCATAGCTGTCGCTAAAAATTCTGAAAATTACAATGAGGAGTTTGTTGTCTATACGCACCCATACGAGGGGCATGAGCAGACATGGATCCGTCCAGTTGCAATGTTCCAGGAAAATGTAGAACGCGATGGGTACAGTGGCCCGCGATTTGAATATATTGTTAAATAAAAAGGGCTCAGAATATTGTTCTGAGTCCTTTTTTTAATTACAAAAGAAAATGATTCTTTCATTGCGATCAAGATAGATAGCCCTTGGAAGATTACAAAAACATAATCACAATTTTTAAACAAAATGTACGCCAACAATGTATCGGCAATTAAGTTGATAAACCAACCTAATTTTTTGTTTCTTGCGATCAGTAAACCCCCAATCAGGAAAGCTCCCGATGAAATTGTTTCGTGGATGCTGTCATCTCCTGTTATAAAATAGATGATGACGACAATAATAGCGACAAAAGCCATAATGTTGTCAGTTTGAGTTACTTTTTCAAGTCCTCGTTTCCACTTGTGGAAACCATAGATTGCAAAAGGTATATTCAACATCTCAACTAGGCCAAGAATATAATGTGCATGCAGTCAGAAGAAGACTGCTGCTTGGGTCGAGGCAATGATTGCCATCGTCCAGCCAATTAATTTTCCTTTTGCAAGCAAATGCTCGCTCCAAACTGCGCTAAGGGCTACAGTTCCTTGTAATACGTAATCAATGTACAGTTGCATAAGTCGAACGTCTTATAGTTCATTTACATTGTACACCTTTTTGATATAATACAAATATATGAAAACAATCAAAGTAGCTATAAATGGGTTTGGGCGCATTGGGCGCGCATTTTTAAAAATTGCTTGGGAGAGGGAAGAAATCGAGATAGTTGCGGTCAATGACTTGGGTTCTATAGAATCCTTGGCCTATTTGCTCCGCCACGATACTGTATACCGAGACTGGGGTCACAAGGTAGAAGTTGTGGGGACCGATTTGGTGATTGATGGTAAAACTGTCAAATTTATTTCCGAAAAAGATACAACCAAGTTACCATGGGGCGCTATGGGTATAGATGTTGTTGTTGAGTCCACAGGACTATTTACTTCATTTGAGAAATCAAAATTCCATATAGATTGTGGTGCGAAAAAGGTGGTCATCTCTGCTCCATCAAAAGGCGATGGGTCAGTGGCTGGTGCAACAATTTTGCTTGGTGTGAACGAAGACCAATTCGGTACTTGTGACATTACTTCCAACGCATCTTGTACTACCAACGCAGCAAGCCCTATCATTGGCATCCTCGACGAAGCTTTTGGTATAGAAAAGGCTCTGCTCTCTACCACTCACGGATACACCGGTACGCAAGCACTTGTGGATGGTCCAAGTAAAAAGGATCTTCGCGAAGGCCGTGCAGCTGCACAGAACATTGTTCCATCTTCAACTGGTGCTGCAATAGCTGTGGCAACTGCTTACCCAAAACTTACAGGACTCTTTGATGGTATATCACTTCGTGTGCCAGTGCCAGCAGGATCAATTGTCGATGTTACATTTATTTCTACAAAACCAACGACAGCTGAAGAAGTGAATACAGCACTTAAAAATGCAGCAAGTAGTCCTCGCTGGCAAGGTGTGTTTGCAGTTACCAATGAGCCACTAGTATCTAGCGACATCTTGGGCAACAGTCATGCATCGATCGCTGATCTCGAGATGACTCGAGTTGTAGGTGGGAATTTGGTAAAAGTATTGGCATGGTACGACAACGAAATGGGGTACACTCATACACTTGTAGATCACGTTATCAAAACAGGGAATACAATAAAATAACATGGAAGATCAATCTGTAAATACTCAAAATCCATCTAAAACACTAAGCCTGAAAGCTTTTTTTAAAAGCTTCGCTTTGTTTATATTACAAATCCTGCTCGCTCTTTTCATACTTCTTAGTTCCTTTTTTGGTGGGAATTCGGGTTTGGTAAATGGAGCAATTATGATAGCTTTTGTACTTTTTGTGTTTGGTTTTAAAGTAACTTACGAAAATAAAGGTGCCCGCTTGATACCAGGTACTTTTTCTGTCCTATCTGTAATTCTTTGGGTAACTCTTATCGTTTATATCGCAGATATTTTCTAAATATTTACTCCATCTTTCCTTTAAAGACACACACAGCAGGGCCGGAGAGCCAGATGTTTTTGTATTCACCGTCTTCGGTTACCTCGAATTCTATAGTTAGGTCTCCGCCAGGCATTTTTACTGTGCATGTATTACCTTCAAACATTTGGAGGGTATGAGCTGCGATAGCGATCGAGGTTGCACCAGTGCCACAGGCCAGCGTCTCGTCTTCGACACCGCGCTCATAGGTGCGGGCATAAAATACGCCGTCTTTTGCTTCAACAAAGTTTGCATTTACGCCGTCGGGGTGCGAGTAGCGGATCTGGCGGCCTTCTTCCACAACGGGATAATTTTCTATATCATTCACAAATTTGATCACATGCGGTGTGGTTCCGGAATAGAGGAATGGTAAGTCATTGTGTGTCAGCACCAAATCGACATCTTGCATTTTGAGCTTGACCTCATTGCCACCGATACTTGCTTCGTGCTCGCCGTCGACTGATTTAAATCGGATATTGTTTGGGTCGCCGATGATTCCCAGCACTCGCTCGGCAAAATGCACAATGCATCGTCCGCCATTGCCGCACATTGCTCCAATACTGCCATCGCTATTCATATACACCATTTCGAAATTGTGGTCGGGGTGATTCTCTAGAAGGATGATGCCGTCCGCACCAATACCTACATGCCTGTGGCACAATAGTTTGATATTGTCGGTATCGTTGATATCAAATACCTTGTCGCGGTTGTCGATCATTATAAAGTCGTTGCCGGCTCCATGATATTTGTAAAATTCAAACATAGTATCAGTATACTACCTTTCAAGGACTCTCCCTATGCCCCCTAGACACTTTATTCATAAATAGGGTATAATGTATAGGTATCGTATTTATTATCAAATAACTATCTATAATATTATGGCAGAGAAAAAAGTATCAGCTTTCATGAAGCCGATGAAGATAAGTGAAGAGCTAGCATTAGTAGTAGGTAAAGGTCCTATGCCACGCTCCGAAGTGGTAAAGGCATTGTGGGTATATATCAAGAAGAACAACCTTCAAGATCCAAAAGCAAAGCGCAATATAATTGCCGATGCAAACCTTAAGCCAGTCTTTGGAGGCAAAGCAGTAGTAAACATGTTTGAGATGACAAAGCTTGTCTCAAAGCATCTTTCATAAAAAAATACAATTGTAAAACAAAAGCCACCCTTCGGCAATAAGCTCAGGGTGGCTTTTGTTTTTTCTTTTGCTATAATGTGGGCATGAAAATCTACATTGGCACTGATCATGCCGGCTTTGAATTAAAAGAGAAATTAAAAGTCTATATAGGAGAGTTGGGTTATGACGTCGCGGATATGGGTCCATATGTTTACGATGGTGAAGATGATTATCCAGATTTGATCCGCCCAGTAGCAGAGGCTGTAGCCACTGATGCAGGAAGTATGGGAGTTATTCTTGGAGGATCAGGCCAAGGCGAAGCAATGTGTGCCAACAGGGTCCTAGGCGCTCGCGCCGCAGTATTCTACGGCGGTGCAACTACTCAGACAGATATCTCGGGTAATACGCTCGACATGATAGCTTCTATGCGTGAGCACAACAATGCCAACATCATATCTCTCGGCGCACGCTTTATGAGCGAAGAGGAAGTCAAAGATGCGGTCAAAAGATTCCTCGAGCTTCCATTCTCGGAAAACCCACGACACGTTCGCCGTATTAATAAATTAGACAATAAATAATATGTTTGAAATAATTCCAGCAATTTTAGTAAAAAAGTTCGATGATTTAAAAGATACTCTTTCCAAGCTTGTCGGCGTAGTACACACAGTGCAAGTGGATTTTTGTGATGGAGTATTTGTGCCGTCAAAAACTTGGCCGTATGCAGATGGGGTAGACGAAGAAGGCAGGATTATGGATCATCATTTTAACAAAATCATCAATGAGGAAGATGGAATGCCTTTCTGGAACGAATTTGAATTTGAACTCCATTTGATGGTAAATCAAGCTCACAAAGATTTTGGTACATTCTTGAAATTGGGGCCAAAGGCTGTACTGTTCCAGCTTGAAGCCGAGGGTGAGGTGGCAGAATTCAAAGAATTCCTTGAAGGTATCGATCCGTATGTACGCGACAATATCGATATTGGCTTGTCGATCAATATAGATACCGATTTAGAGATTGTGTACCCACTAGTACCACTCCTTTCATTTATTCAAGTCATGGGTATTGCAAAGATTGGTTACCAAGGCCAAGGCTTTGATGACCGCGCCCTCGAGAAAATAAAAACACTGCGCGCAAAATATCCTGATCTGATTATTACAGTTGACGGTAGTGTCAATATGGAAACAGCTCCGAGAATTATAAAAGCAGGTGCGACAAAATTGGTAGTAGGTTCAGCGTTGTGGAAAGACGATGATCCAGCCGGTGCCATCTTTGAAATGCAACAAGAGATTATTAAATAATTGTGTTAAAATAAATATATGGATTCACATCTTACCGACGAGCAAATATTAGATTTAGAAATTCAAGCGGGCAAAATCCGCATGAGTATTATCGAGATGCTAGCCGAGGCAAAATCTGGCCACACTGCAGGACCTCTTGGTATGACTGATGTATTTACACTGCTATATTTCCACACAATGAAGCATGATCCAAAGAATCCTACATGGGCCTTGCGCGACAGACTCATACTTTCCAATGGCCATATCTGCCCAGTACTATATGCCACCATGGCGCATGCTGGATATTTCCCCGTAGAAGAATTGATGACACTAAGAAAATTCGGCTCACGATTACAAGGGCACCCACACCGCGAATTTCTACCGATGGTAGAGACAAGTTCAGGTCCACTTGGTTCTGGGCTTTCTCAAGCTGTTGGGATGGCTATAGCAGACCGTATCGATGGTGGGGATAAAAAATTCTATGTATTGATGGGGGACGGAGAGCAAGATGAAGGCAATATTTGGGAGGCAGCAATGCTTGCTGGAAAAGAGAAATTGCGAAATGTAGTAGCAATTGTAGACCGTAACTTTATCCAGATAGATGGTAATACTGAGGATGTATTACCTCTTGGCGACTTGGCGAAAAAATATGAAGAATTCGGCTGGCATGCACAGGAAGTAGATGGCCACAATATAGCGGAGCTCAATGATGCAATCAATCGTGCACGGGCTGTAGCCAACAAGCCATCAATTATTATTGCTATCACAATTCCAAGCAAGGGTGTTAAATCTTTTGAGGGTGACTATCGCTGGCATGGCAACCCACCAGGATCGGGACCGATAGAAGTTGTCGCAAAAGACAAGCAAAAGGAAGTTGCACTCGCAGAACTACAAGCAATACAAGATAAATTAATGGCACTAAAAAAATAATATGTTAAACCAACAATTCCATTTAAATACAAAAATGTTTGACGATGATGTAGAGCAAGTTCCAATCCGCAAAGGCTTCGGTCAAGGGTTGCTCAAAGCTGGCGAGCTCGATCCCAATGTTGTAGCACTCTGTGCTGACTTGGTAGAGAGTACCCAGATGCATTTTTTCAGCGAGCGATTCCCCGAGAGATATGTCGAGATCGGTGTTGCCGAGCAAAACTTGGTAACAGTTGCTGCTGGTATGGCTGCTATGGGCAAGATCCCTTTTGCATCAAGCTATGCTATGTTCTCACCAGGGCGTAACTGGGAGCAGATCCGTACCACTGCTTGCTACAACGACTTGCCGGTGAAGGTTGTGGGAAGTCATGCTGGAGTATCTGTAGGCCCAGACGGTGGTACACACCAAGCGATCGAAGACATTGCTCTCATGCGAATATTGCCCAATATGGTAGTGATCTCACCATGTGACTCAATAGAGGCTCACAAAGCTACAATGGCTACAGCCTTGGATAAACATCCTACATATTTGCGTCTCGCTCGTGAGAAAACTCCAATCATGACTACAGACGATACACCTTTTGAAATAGGTAAAGCACAAATATTTTACACACCAGACACAGGACTCGCACAAGTGGGTATTATTGCTACCGGTGCATTGGTGCACAAAGCCATGATGACTGCAAAGAAATTGGAAGCTGAGGGGATTAAAGTCAAAGTTATGAATATGGCGACAATCAAGCCACTCGATGAAAATGCAGTGATTGAACTTGCAAAAGAGACGGGTCGCATTGTTACTGTCGAAGAGCATCAGATCAAAGGTGGCCTTGGTGGTGCTATTGCAGAATTCCTAGCACAGAATCATCCTACAATGATAGAATTTGTCGGAGTCAAAGATGTCTTTGGCCAGTCGGGTACACCAAACGAGCTCATCGAACACTACGGCATGGGCGCAAAAGACGTAGAGGCTGCGGTACGCAAAATCTTAATAAGAAAATAAATACAATAAAATTTATGGAACACATGGAAAGGCCAATGACAATGAATGAAGCACGATCAGAAATACAGATTATAAACGAAATGGCAAACAAAACGGGTAATATTGATTCTGAAAATCATGTATTTAAAGAGATAATCAAAGCATTAGAGTCAGGTCAGATCACACCACAAATTGCTGTTAACAAAGCTCGTGCTGTTTTAGAAAGTAGAGACGAGATTTAATTTTCTAACTAATTTTATAATTTACGGGAGCATTTTTTAAATACTCTTCAATTTTTTCGCGAGATAGTAAGCCTGCTTGTGCTCCAATGTATTGCACAACACTCATTGAGTTGATTGGTCCGTAGAGTAATGCATCTTTGAATTCTATTCCAAGTGCTAGCATTGCAGTGATAGTAGATGATGTTGCATCTCCGGCACCAGTGCGATCTACTGGTTCTTTTATGTCTGGATACATTGGCAAGCTGTAGAAATTGGTACCATCGCTTGCGGTCAGTCCGTTTGGCCCGTCAGTAATAACTACTTTCTTTGGCCCGATGGCACGCATCATTTCATGAAGTTTTTTCAAGTCAGATTCTTCTGTTTCTAATATTTTTTTCGCTTCTTCTACATTGCAGAAGAATATTTCAGTATGTTCATATATTTTTTTCAATCGTTCTTTACCTGCTTTTATCTGAAATGTTCCTGGCTGGAATGCGAGTTTTGTTTCTTTGTGATCCTCGAGCCATGTGGCTACTTCGTCATGGAAGGCTAGAGCATTTGGGTTGATAGAACTGAAGTATAGATAGTCTACGGTAGTATCATCTGGTGGCAATTGATAAGAAAATGAAGCATGCTTTACGAGTATTGTCCGTTCTGCTCCATAGCGGAGGACATAGTGACAATTTGTAGGGTATTCTTCGGATACTGATATGTAGTTTACATCAATATTTTCTTTTTTAAGTGCGTTGATACAGTTGTCTCCATGGACATCTTTACCCACAGCGACTATCAGTGCACTTGATAAACCCAATCGTGCAGCTGAAACAGCAGCATTTGGACTGTTGCCAACAGCGTCTACGGTAACAGCGTCTTCGTAAGGAATTTTTGCTCCAAAATCAACACACAATTTACAATTACGCTTATCAATATCACAGTTTACTGTAGCATCTTTCAAAGTTATAAAAATATCGGTAACAACATCACCGAGGCCTAAAAATTGTATATGTTTTGACATGTTTTTATTATAGCATACTGTGATATAATGGTAGTACATTATGCAATCAAACATAGAACTTGCGCAAGAAATTAAAAAGTTTTTTAAAGGGGATATCGATACTACAGACGAAACACTCGAGAAATACTCTCACGACGCAAGCGTGTGTGTAGTTCGCCCACAGATCGTAGTCTTTCCAAAAGATTCAAATGATGTACAACAACTTGTAAAATGGGTTAATGATTACAACACACATTCTGAAAGCCCGAAGCAAGGCTTAGGGCTGACAAAACTTTCTATTACGCCACGTGCTGCCGGTACTTGCATGTCCGGTGGAGCTATTGGTGAGTCTATTATCATGGACTTTACTCGCTATATGAATGTGATCACCACTGTTGCTAAAGTCACTCCGTTTACAATTATGCCCAAGTATCCTGACGCGCATGCAGTAGAAGTCTCTGGTGTTGCGACAGTTGCTCCAGGGTGTTTCTATAGGGATTTCGAGCTTGCGACTGTCAAAGAGGGCTTGCTTTTGCCATGCTACACCGCTTCCAAAAGTTTGAATGCTATCGGCGGTATGATCGGCAACAATTCTGCTGGGGAAAAGACTCTAAACTATGGTAAAACAGAAGACTATGTAAAAGAATTACAAGTTGTCTTTGCTGATGGTAGGGAATACACTGTTAAACCGCTTAACAAAAAGGAGCTGTATGCAAAGATCGCTCAAGGCGACTTTGAAGGTGATGTATACAAAAATATTTTTGCACTTATAAATGAAAATAAAGACGCAATCAAAAATGCTAAACCAAATGTTTCCAAAAATTCTGCCGGCTATTATATCTGGAATGTTTGGGATGAAGAAAAAGAGATTTTTGATTTAACTAAACTCATTGTCGGTTCACAGGGAACATTGGGAATCGTGACCAATATCACACTCCATCTAGTCCAAGTAAAACCAGCTTCAAAGCTCGTAGTCATATTTATGAATGACCTCTCTCGCCTTGGCGAATTGGTAGATGCAATCCTACCGTTCAAACCCGAGAGTATCGAATCTTATGACGATGCCACGATGAAATTGGCTATCAAATTTTTCCCAGACTTTCTAAAAAAGAAGGGTATATGGGGAATGATCAAGTTTATGTGGAGCTTTTGGCCTGAAGCTTTTATGATGCTTGTACGGGGTATGCCGAAATTAATTTTACTTGTAGAGTTTGCTGGGTATGATGATACCGAAGTTAAAAATGAAGCAAAGAAATTAGCCCAAACCTTAAAACTTTTTTCTTTCCCTATACGTATTACAAAAAGTAAAACAGACGCAGAAAAATATTGGGATATCCGCCGAGAGAGCTTTGCCTTGCTACGCAAGCATGTGAGAGATAAGCATACCGCTCCTTTTATAGACGACATCGTAGTCCGCCCAGAATTCCTGCCGGAATTCTTGCCGAAACTGCACACGATTCTTAAAGAGTATCCGATCACATACACTATTGCTGGTCATGCGGGCAACGGCAACTTCCACATAATCCCTTTGATGGATTTCTCTGATCCAAATACAGGCAAAATAATCATAGATCTATCAGAAAAAGTGTACAAACTAGTGCTTGAATACAAAGGCTCTATCACTGCCGAGCACAATGACGGCCTAATACGTACACCATACTTGGTCCAAATGTATGGGCAGAAAGTGTACCACTTATTCGAAGAGATCAAAAATATTTTCGACAAAGACAACATACTAAATCCCGGCAAAAAAGTCGGCGCAACAGTGGAATATACATACAACCATATCCTCAAAGAAAAGCACTCAAAAGACCACAAGATATAATTTGCCGAAAAAGAGAATTTGTGCTAGTATTACCCTCATGAAAACATTAATCGCAACAATGCGGAGTAAGGCAGACAAGCTCGCGACTATACGAAGTAAAGGTATGGTCCCTGCTGTCGTCTATGGAGCACACGTTGAGAATACCTCAATCTCTGTCTCTAGTATAGAGTTTATTAAAAAATTTAAAGAGGCTGGCGAGTCGAGTACTATTGTATTGGAATTGGGCACAAAAAAGGTGGATGTATTGATCCACGATGTCTACTTTGACCCAGTCAAAGGATTCCCTGTGCACGTAGATTTCCTAGCTGTGGATATGAACAAGCCGGTAGAGGTGAGTGTACCACTTGAATTCACTGGAGTTGCGCCGGCTGAGAAAACTGGTTTGGGTACATTGGTCAAGGTTCTACATGAAGTACAGATCAAGGCGTTGCCAAAAGACTTGCCACACAACTTGATCGTAGATATTTCAAGTTTGGTTACATTGGACGACAAGATCCATGTAAAAGATATTCCATTGACTACCGGAGTTAGCATGTTGACCGACGGTGAAGAAATCGTAGCTCTCGTCGCTATTGTCAAAGAGGTCAAAGAAGAAGATGTCGCGGTAGATCTATCAGCGATCGAAGTTGAAAAGAAAGGCAAGAAAGAGGAGGAAGGAGGAGAAGCAGAAAGTAGTAAGTAATAAGTAGGAAGGAAAAACTGCACATTTGTGCAGTTTTTTTATGGTATAATAGACGCATGAGTTTACTGAAACGTCATATTATTTTTGTGATTGTAGTGCTTCTTGTTCTGCCATTTGCAGGAGTACAAGTCTTTGCCGCTCCCACTGCTCAATTGCAATTGGCACAAGGGGACAAGGCACGGCTCGAAGCTGAGCTTGCCAAGCTCGAAGCCGAAATTGCCCAAAAACAAAAGGAACTTGAAGGTCAAAAAGGCCAGTCGGTCTCACTGTCACGGGATATCTCTATTCTCAATACTCAAATCAACAAATCGAAATTAGATATCCAGGCAAAAGGACTCACAATCAAGAAGCTTGGCGGTGAGATTGTGGATAAAAATAAAAAGATCCAAAGCCTAACAGAGAAGATAGAGTCAGAAAAGCAGTCTCTGGCACAGCTCATCCGTAAAGAGCGCGAGCTTGACGACATGTCACTGATTGCCCTGACACTTTCTCGTGCCAGTTTGTCTGAAATGTATGGTGATGTACAAACTTTTTCTTCTATTAAAAATGCTGTAAAGAATTCTGTTGATACTATTCGAGGTGTTCGTACCGAAACCCAAACAGAAAAGAAGTCTTTGGAAGACAAAAAGAATAAAGAGACAGATATAAAGGTGGAGCTCGAAAATACAAAAAAGCAGGTAGAGAAGAACGAAGCTGATAAAAAGGTGCTATTATCGATAAGTAAAAACAAAGAAACAGAATACCAAAAAGTCTTGGCAGACAAAGCTAAACAAAAAGCGAGTATTCTTTCGGCCCTGTTTGGCTTGCGTGACACAGGAGCCATACCTTTTAGTCGGGCACTTGAGTATGCCAATACTTCTTCAAAAGTAAGTGGTGTCCGTCCTGCCTTTATCTTGGCAATCATAACCCAAGAGAGTAACCTTGGTACTGATCAAGGGTCTTGCTACGTTACAGATCTCACTACTGGATCGGGAGTGAGCTCTCGTAGTGGCAAAGCCTTTCCAAATGTTATGAAGCCGTCTCGCGACATACCCCCATTTAAAAAAATTACCGAAGAGCTAGGACGTGATTTTATGAAAACACTTGTTTCGTGTCCTATCGGTGGTATAGGTTGGGGTGGAGCTATGGGTCCTGCTCAATTTATCCCTTCTACATGGGCAGGTATGAGCAAGAAAATTTCTGCTGCGCTTGGCAAGGCAACTCCCGACCCATGGAATGCCCCAGATGCCTTTATGGCCTCTGCGTTGTTTCTAAAAGAGCTTGGAGGGGTCAATGGTAGCTATAGTGCAGAGATAAAGGCCGCTTGCAAGTACTATGGTACCGGAGGCACCTCTTGTGCTTATGGCAAGCAAGTTATGGCGAAAGCCACAAAGATCCAGACAACCATGATTGACCCTTTGCAAAACTAAGAAATGTGTGATAGTATAAGCCCTATATGAAAAAAGATATTCACCCAAAATACAATATTAAATCTGAGGTCACTTGCGCTTGCGGGGCAGTATTTACTGTTGGTTCTACTATGGACAAAATCAATGTTGAAATCTGTAGCCAATGTCACCCATTCTATACTGGAAATGAAAAGGTGCTCGATACAGCCGGCCGTGTAGACCGCTTCAAGAAGCGCGCAGCTGTTGCAAAAACAAAGAAATAAATATAAAAATTCCTAAATAAACTCTCCCCAGAGGGTACTCAAATTTTTTGGTAAAAATTTGCTCAGTTCTCCGGCCGTCGCCGTGCGAAGCCCCTCTGGAAAGATTTATTTAGGAATTTTTTTATAACGTTTTGTAGTACAATAAATTATATGAACTTCGATCTAGAAGAATTAAAAAAGAATCACAAGACAAGCTATCTCGCAGGTGAGTACGAGCATCTTTTGCGTGAAGAGGCAAAGGTAAATCAAATGATCACAGAGGATGAGAGTCTGCGTGAATTGGCAGTAGAAGAATTACAAAATATTCAATTCCAAAAAGAGGCGATCGAAAGACAATTGGAAGAAATTCAGAAGAAAGACAAAGAGGAAGAAGAATTTCCAAATGAAATTATTTTGGAAGTTCGTGCTGGTGCCGGTGGTGACGAAGCGTCACTTTTTGCATGGGAGCTTGCTCATATGTATGATCGTTATGCCGAGGACAAGGGATGGTCTTGGAAGATACTCGATGAATCTAAAAATGAAGTTGGTGGATACAAAGAAGCAAGTTTTGAAATCAGAGGTATGAATGTGTATAGAGAATTGCGCTACGAGACAGGCGTGCACCGTGTACAGCGCGTACCAGCAACTGAGAAAAATGGCCGTATCCATACCTCAACAGCATCGGTCGCAGTATTGCCAATGCGCAAAAAGGTGAACTTTGTGATCAATCCTGCTGATCTAGAAATGGAATATTCCCGCTCCGGTGGTGCTGGTGGGCAAAACGTGAACAAGGTGGAAACCGCAGTCCGCTTGATCCACAAGCCAACAGGTATCGATGTGCGTTGTACGACCGAGCGTAGCCAGCTCGGCAATAGAGAAAAAGCGATGGAGATTCTCCTTTCCAAACTGCAATTACAAAAAGATGAAGAAGAAGCCAAGAAGTATTCCGCAGACAGAAAGAATCAGATTGGCACAGGGGACAGAAGCGAGAAGATCCGCACCTACAACTTCCCCCAAGATCGCGTGACAGACCACCGCATCAAGCAATCATGGTCCAACATCCCAGGCCTAATGGAAGGCAAAATTACTAAAATTATTGAAGCCCTATCGTCCGGAGTAGTAGGCGACGCCGACGAAGAATAAAAACAGCCCGAACGACAGTTCGGGCTGTTTTTTAAAAAGTTTTTTAATTCACAGCAAATATGTTACCAAAAGATATTGAGTAGCCTCGTGCGCCAGGGTAGTCGAAATTCATTCCTGATATTCCTAAGTTGAACAATCCATTGGTTAGAGATTTGGAATCCAAAACATCAGCCTTGATGACAAAGTCTACTGTGGTCCCACCTTTTTTAATATCGAGATCGATCGGTGCCCATGCGTACCAAGAACTTCCTTCTTTGCTCCAATTAGTAATCGGTACTGTAGCGAGGAGGTTTTTTTTACTATCGTAAACGTATGTTTTGCCAATTTTTAAGCTTGGGTCAGTCAATGATCCTAATTGAACTTTATCTATACAAATTGGTCCGCTTGTTTTTGTAGTTGTTAGGGAAATTGTTGCAAAGTGAAAATCCTTAGTCTCAGAGCGTCCTGTACCAAACATGCCACCCTCTGGAGTTTTGCTATTTGACAGAGTATAGGATCCAGCACTTTTTGCATTACATGTGGCAATAGTAAATAAATTGTCAGATAGATCGTACACTTCGGGAGCACTTACTAAAATCTGATAATGAAGCCCATACTCCATTATAGACCATTGACTTTGTGTCGGGATGGTAACTACATGTACTCCATCATTGTAAATTTCTGGGCTACCAGTAAAAGACATGGCTGAATCAATAACACTATCTCCTTGGAGAGAAATATTAATAATATTATCTTTTGCAACATTACAACTCTCCCACTTTACCGTAACTTCTTGTCCGGGTGTAAAGAACTCCCCGCCATTTGGTGACAAAACTTTTATGTAAGGTTTTGTCGTCTTTGTACATTTAGCAGCATCAGCCTGATATGCAAACCCAACTACCAGCAAACATACAAAAATCATCGATAATTTTTTCATAATTTTTATTAAAACCACTTAATTAATATGAGTTTATTATAACATTAGATGCTGAAAATCAACACAATTTCACTTTATAGACTTGCTAGTTTATACTTGAAATGTTATATTTTCAGACAGTAGTTTGTATGCATTGGTTTTGTTTCATTTTCGTTGTGTTAAACATTGAGAATGTAAATGAAAATCGGCTAGCGATTACATTTATAAATTAGTTATCTTCATGTTTGATATATACACGATGTATCTTATCTGAAGCGTATATTGTCATTATGGCAAAGAAATTATACGTTGGTGGTCTTCCTTACAAGACAACCAATGACGAGCTCAAAGCTCACTTTGAAGCGGCAGGTCCTGTCGAATCAGCAACTATTATCATGGATAAGATGACAAACCGATCAAAAGGTTTTGGATTCGTAGAAATGGTAAATGATGCAGACGCAGATAATGCTATCTCAATGTTTAACGGCAAAGATTTCGATGGTCGAAATCTAACTGTGAACGAAGCACGCCCAATGGCTCCAAGAGCATAAGGTAAAATGAAAATCCCCGCATATAAAAGTGCGGGGATTTTCATTTGCTAAAGAGTGTTATTTTTGCTATATTTTAGGTGCCCAAGGAGAATGGGTAGTTATTTTTGTGTAAAAGTTTGAGCGTGTAGTTCAGTGGTAGAACGCTGTCCTGATAAGACAGAGGTCGATGGTCCGATTCCATCCACGCTCACATGGATATAAAAAATCCAAAAAAAGAAACATGGTGGATGCCAGCGGCAATACTATTTGCTCGGATGTCGTTTTGGATAGCAGGGCCAGTTATCATAGCTTTGTTTTTAGGTAAGTATTTAGATACACGTTTTAGTTCAGAACCCAGAATTTTTATACTTTGTACCGTAATTGCATTTTTAATATCAACAATTTCTATAGTTAGAATTTCAAAAAAATATATAAAAAAGTTAGAGATAGAGGCCAAACAAAAAAATGTCAACACAACCAGTCAATAATGGAATAAATCACAAGAACCTTGAAACAACCACTGCTCAAGAAGTGGCAAATGGCGGTCATGAAGAAATTTCTCACGAGGCAACTTTGTATGCCGAGCCGATTGCTCACATAGGATCGTTTACTATCACTAATGCTCTTTTTACTAGTTGGATTGTTGTGCTTATTATTATTGCACTTGCTATCGCAATAAGAGTAAAAATAAAGAAAATTCCAAAAGGTATCCAAAACTTTTTTGAAATCATTTTAGAGGGTGCTACTAACTTGTGTGATCAGGTTACAAATGACCGCAAGATTACCAACAAGGCTTTTCCCATAGTTTTTGCCATTTTTTTGTTTGTGCTTATAAATAATTGGATGGGTATATTGCCACTTGGAGGATTCGGTCTGATTGAAATGACAGACCATGGCAAAGCCTTTATCCCACTTATACGTAGCGGAACTGCAGATATCAATGGCACACTACCTCTTGCTATACTCTCTGTTTTAGGGGCAAATTTGTTTGGAGTGATATCAATCGGTCTATGGAAAACTTTCAACAAATATGTTAATCTGAAGGCGTTGGGAGGGATATTTACAAAAGTTCGCAAAGATCCAATGGTCTTGTTGACTGCTCCTATAATGGTTTTCGTTAGTGCATTGGAACTTATCGGTGAATTTGCAAAGATTGCATCGCTATCATTCCGTCTATTCGGTAATGTATTTGCTGGCGAAGTATTGCTTGCTTCAATGGCTGCTGTTATGGCATATCTTGTCCCAACACCATTCCTATTATTGGAGGTTTTTGTAGGAGTTATACAAGCATTTATATTCTCTATCCTAACGCTTGTTTATTACACAATTGCTTCTCAAGACCACGATGAACATGATGAACACAAAGAGCACTCCGAACACACCACACATGAAGAGGTAACAGATATTCCTAAATTGGCAGAATCACATTAATTTAGAGGTCAAACATTATTAGTTAATCAATAAATATAATATGGAAACAACACAACATATTCCAGAAATAGCAAAGGCCATGACAATCGCTGTTGGATCAATTGGTCCTGCTATTGCTATTGGTATGATTGCGTCAAAAGCGATGGAAGCTATTGGCCGCAATCCAGAAGCATCTGGTAAGGTATTCGTTCCAATGCTTATTGCGTGTGCTTTCGCAGAAGCGATCGCGATTTACGCTCTTGTTATTGCATTCTCAATCAAGTAGTATCGCTACTGACATCTAGCAACTAGGATCTCTATCAACTAGCGGCTAGGAGTTAGGAGCGAATATTTTAAAAATTAAAATTTTATCACCATGGATTCATTTATTTCAACATTTCACATAGACTGGAAGATCATAATTGCTCAAGCAATCAACTTTATAATTGTGCTTTTGGTTTTATATTTCTTGGCTATCAAACCGTTAAAAAAGGTAATGTCCGAGCGTACCATGACTATAGATAAGGGTCTGGCAGACGCAAAGGAAAATGCTTTGATGATTGAAAAGTCCAAACAAGAATACGAAAAAACAATCGCCGAGGCCAAGCAAGAAGCCCATGAATTATTTCAAGTAGGTAAAAAGGAGGCGGAAGAAAAGAAAGCTCTGATGCTTGAAGAGGCAAAAACTACTGTAGAAAATATGGTTGCAAACGGTAAGAAAGCGCTCGAAGCCGAAAAAGCAAAAATGGTAGACGAAGCTAAAGCTGAGATTGTGTCATTGGTGGTAAAAGCGACAGAGAAATTGTTGGAGCAAACTGGCGACACTAAACTCGACGAGAAGCTAGCAAAGCAAGTAAAGAATATTTAATATGGCCACTTTAAAGAACAACGATATCGCATACGCAATTCATCACGCAACTGTCGACAAGGCAGGAGCTGATCTTCGCATTGCAATATCCAATTCTGCAAAATTTTTATTACGACACAAACTTAATAGCAAAAGACGAGATATCGTTTTTCATAAATTACACGAAATACAAAACAAAGAATCCAAAATCGTCGAAGCCAAAATTTTTAGTAAAAACAAACTTAGTCACAAAAGTATTCAAGAGATTAAAGAGTTCTTAGAAAAAAGATACAAAGCTGAAACCATAGAATTAGAAGAGGGAGTTGATGAGGGTTTAATTGGAGGGATGAAGATACAAGTGGGAGACGACATTATAGACGCTACACTTTCAAATCAATTGGATCAATTACAAAAACATTTACTACGAAATTAATATATGAAAAAGAACACAATTATAGACAATTTAAGAAAAGAGATCGAGAACTTCAGTATGGATATGAAGGTAGAAAAGGTGGGCAAAGTGGTAGAAGTTTTTGACGGTATTGCAAAAGTGTCTGGACTCTCTGATATCAAAGCTTCCGAAATGGTCACATTCGCCGGTGGGGAAACAGGTGTGGCATTGAACCTCGAAGAGGATTCTGTTGGTATCATCATTTTGTCAGACTTTTCAAAGATCAAAGAAGGTGACGAAGTCCGCGCAACAGGCAAGATCTTGGAAGTCCCTGTTGCCGATGCCCAAATCGGCCGTGTGCTCAACGCTCTCGGTATGCCAATAGATGGCAAAGGTGCGATCAAGACAGACAAGACAAATCCTATCGAAAAAGTTGCTCCAGGTGTGGTAACTCGCAAGAGTGTGGACCAACCAGTGCAAACTGGTATCAAAGCTATCGACGCTATTATTCCAATCGGCCGTGGACAGCGTGAGCTTATCATTGGTGATCGCCAAACAGGAAAGACTGCGATCGCTATCGATGCGATTTTGAACCAAAAAGGCCAGAATATGATCTGTGTGTACGTTTCTATCGGTCAAAAGGATTCCAAGCTTCGCAAACTCCAAGCACGTCTGGAAGAAGGGGGTGCGATGGATTACACAATCATCGTTTCTGCAGGTGCGTCCGAACCATCACCATTGGCATACATCGCTCCATATACAGGTGTTGCGATCGCTGAATATTTTATGGATCAAGGTAAGGATGTGCTGATCATTTACGATGATCTTTCCAAACACGCTGTAGCGTACCGCGAAATTTCACTTCTACTTCGTCGTCCACCAGGCCGTGAAGCTTATCCTGGAGATGTCTTCTACTTGCACTCAAGATTGCTTGAACGTGCTTGCCGACGCAATGCCGACTACGGTGGTGGATCAATCACAGCCTTGCCGATTATCGAAACTCAAGCGGGCGATATTTCTGCGTACATTCCGACCAACGTGATCTCGATTACTGACGGACAAATTTTCTTGGAAACTGATTTGTTCTACAAAGGTATCCGCCCTGCGGTAAACGTCGGATTCTCTGTGTCTCGCGTGGGATCAAGTGCCCAGATCAAAGCCATGAAGAAAGTTGCCGGAACGCTCAAGCTCGACTTGGCGCAATTCCGCGAACTCGAAGCCTTTGCGCAATTCGGATCAGATCTTGACGATGCAACCAAGCGCCAATTGGAACGTGGCAAGCGTGCAGTGGAAGTCCTCAAACAACCTCAATACTCTCCAGTGATTGTTGAACACCAAGTGGCTGTATTGTACGCACTTGTAAAAGGCTACATGGATGACATAGCAATCGACAAAATCAAAGAATTTGAAACAGGTTTGGTTGAATACACTGAGCGTGCAGTACCAGCATTCTTTAAAGAAGTAAAAGAAAAAGGTATGTACTCTGAGGAGTCCGAAGAAGTATTTAAAAAGTCATTAGCGGATTTCAAAACAGGATTTGTAAAATAAAAATTAATCAGGATGGCAAGTACAAAAGAAATCAAATCACGAATAAAGAGTGTCAAGAACACAAAAAAGATCACCAAGGCTATGGAACTTGTTGCTGCTTCCAAAATGAAGCGCGCGGTTTCTTCGACTTTGGCATCTCGTTTGTATGCTGAGTATTCATGGGAGATTTTGACTTCGATTGCAAATAGTACAGAGGAGATTTCGCACCCACTTTTTGTACAACGCCCTGTTAAAAATATTTTACTTGTGCTGATTACTTCTAACCGTGGTCTCTGTGGCGCCTACAATGCTCAAGTGATAAAGAAATCCCTAGCTTTACTCTCAAACGTAGGTGTTGGACACCTACATAAGGAGGTGTTGGACACCTACAATATAGATACTATTACGATAGGTCGCAAAGGTGACACTGCAATGCGCCGAATTGGACGTAATGTCATTGCAAGCTTTACCGAATTGCCAGATACAATCAAGCTTGCCGATATAGTGCCAGCGTCGTCAATGATTATAGATGAATACGCAAGTGGTCGTTATGACAAAGTCCTCGTGGCTTACACCGATTTCGTTTCAGCATTAACTCAAAAGCCAAACATCAAACAAATCCTCCCAATTTCAAAAGAGCAGATTAAAGAATTAATAGATACAGTAGGTGAGAATGTTGATAACAAAGAAGAAATTCCTAAAGCCCACATTGACTACACTTTTGAAGGTGATCAGGAAGCACTACTCAAATCATTGGCCGAGAAGTTGTCACGAATGCAGATCTACCAAATGCTCCTTGAATCCAATGCCTCCGAGCAGTCATCGAGAATGGTAGCGATGAAAAACGCATCAGATGCTGCAGGAGAAATGATAGATGATCTGACATTAGTATTCAACAAAGCCCGCCAAGCGTCGATCACACAAGAAATATCAGAAATCAGCGCCGGTATGGCAAGTGTAAGTTAATTATATGAAATATTTTTTATACACAATTATATTTATACTTTTCGCATCAATCTTTTTCCCAATTATTCCGATAATGGATAAAGGCCCACGTTGCATTTGCAGTAACATAGGTCCATGTCCGAGTTGCGATGAACCTATGCTGATATTAGAAACATTACCCCGAATAGTTTATAAACTTACTCATTAAAATTATTATTAACATTATTAAAAAATTATGAAAACAACAGGTACAATCAAAAAAATAATCGGTCCGGTCGTAGATATAGAATTCGGTGGAGCATTACCAGAAATTTACAATGCGCTGACAGTTACTGACGGCACACGCACAGTTGTGCTCGAGACTGAGCAGCACGTCGGGGGCAACATGGTCCGCGCAGTGGCGATGGATTCGACAGATGGCTTGGCTCGTGGGATGGAAGTTACCGATACAGGTGCTCCAATCTCTGTACCAGTCGGTAAAGAGACTCTTGGACGTATGTTCAATGTATTGGGTGACAAAATCGATGAGGGTGCAGTTGTGGCTCGAACATCAGTTCTACCAATTCACCGCAAAGCTCCAGAATATATCGAGCAAGCGACAAAGGTGGAAATCCTCGAAACCGGTATCAAAGTTATTGACTTGATTTGTCCTGTGCTCAAAGGAGGAAAAGTGGGGCTCTTTGGAGGTGCCGGTGTGGGAAAGACTGTTGTTATTCAAGAGCTCATCCACAACATCGCAAGCAATCACGGAGGCTACTCTGTTTTTGCTGGAGTGGGAGAGCGTACTCGTGAAGGAAATGACTTGTACCACGAAATGAAAGAATCTGGAGTGCTGCCAAAAGTTGCCATGGTCTTCGGACAAATGAATGAACCGCCAGGAGCTCGTTTGCGTGTAGCGCTTTCAGGACTCACAATGGCTGAGCACTTCCGCGATGCAGAAGGTAAAGACGTGCTCTTTTTCGTAGACAACATTTTCCGCTTTACTCAAGCTGGATCCGAGGTGTCTGCGTTGCTTGGCCGTATCCCATCTGCTGTGGGTTACCAACCAACATTGGCATCAGAAATGGGAAGTATGCAAGAGCGTATCACATCGACTGACAAAGGTTCTGTTACATCTGTCCAAGCCGTGTACGTGCCAGCCGATGACTTGACCGACCCAGCTCCTGCCACAACATTCGCCCACCTCGACTCGACTGTGGTGCTCAACCGTTCGCTTTCTGAACTTGGAATTTACCCAGCGGTGGATCCACTTGACTCATCTAGTACAATTCTTGATCCAAACATTGTTGGAAAAGAGCATTACGAAGTTGCTCGTGAAGTTCAGCGTGTGCTACAGCGTTACAAGGATTTGCAAGACATTATTGCCATCCTTGGTATGGAAGAATTGTCCGAAGACGACAAGGCTCTCGTATTGCGCGCACGTAAAATCCAAAAATTCCTTTCTCAACCATTCTTCGTAGCTGAGCAATTCACTGGTAGTGCTGGTCAATACGTACCGCTTGCAGAAACAATCCGCTCATTCAAGGAAATTTTGGAAGGTAAGCATGACGACAAACCGGAAGGAGAGTTTTATATGAAGGGAGCAATTTAAAAACAATGTCAACAAAATTAGAATTAAAAATAGTCACCCCAGAGCGATTGATTCTCCAAGAAATGGTAGATCAAGTGACTTTGCCGACAGAAAATGGTGAGATCACAATCCTTCCAGGACATATTCCTTTGATTTCAGGATTGGCATCGGGCGATATTGTGGCCATGACTGATGGCGAATATGTGCCAATGGCTGTATCTGGTGGATTTATTGAGGTAAAAAAGGAAGGGGAGAAAACTTTTGTAGCCATTCTTGCCGATTTCGCCGAACATGTAAGTAATATTACTGATGAAGAAATTGTCAAAGCAAAAGCCAAAGCCGAAGAGCTTCGAAAACTCGCACTCGACAAAGGCACAGTGGATTACGAACACTTTGCAGTCGAACTTGAACGTTCACTGACAAGAGTCAAAATTGCTGATAAATGGAAGAGTAAAAAATATAGAAAATAATTTGAGTAGATAGCAAGAAAGGGTAAACATACATTTTATAGTAGTTTACCCTTTTTTGATTTAATTGTATTGATATGCCAATACTCCAATTTTTTCAGATATTATGCATTTTTCAATTTCATTTTGAAGCATTATTTGGTCTTCGTAACAAATTTCCCCAGTTAAATGTTTTTCTTCAATCCAATCTAAAGCATTATTTTTATAAATAAATTTAGGACTATGTTTGATATTTCCATATAAATTTATATAATAAATAACAACAATTATTGAATTATCAACAATAAACTGAAAGCAATTTGGTAAATTAAAATTTTCCATAAAATATCTGCACTCTTTAATTTTAAAATCCAAATCATAATTAAACTTGCACTCTTCGTTTGATAGTTCCGCTTCATCAACAAACAGTTGCTCTGGGTCAAGCGTTGGGATAAGAATACTTTTTCTTATTTCCCGAAAAAGAATATAAGCTCCAGTGTAGGTAATTTTGTCTTGATCAAGTAATTTTTCAATAAAATCAAAAATTTGTCTTTTAGATTTTACATCAACTTCACTTACATCACCTTCACAAAATAATACAATCCTACCCTCTGATATTTTGAAGTAATAATAATTTTTCATGGTTCTATCATTTTTTAAAACTATATAAGATATACAAACTTTTGGCAATAGGCTTCTTTTTTGCTATAATCTCGCAATATGAATCAAGAGTATAAAATCATCCTTTTTTACAAATATGTGCACATTGAAGACCCCCAAATGGAGAGGGATCTGCAATTTGAGCTCTGTCAGCGCCTTGGATTCAAAGGGCGGGGTATTGTGGCTACCGAGGGGATAAACTGCACCTTTGAGGGCACCAAGGAGGCCTGCGAGGAGTATATGGCCATTATGAAGGCTGATACACGCTTTGCAGATATTCATTGGAAGGTCAGTGTTGGTACAGCCGACGGAACTGCCTTTCCACGGCTTTCGATAAAAGCTCGTAAAGAAATTGTTTCTCTCCACCTTGGAGATGAAGCGGATATTGATCCCAATGAAATTACTGGCACTCATTTGAAGCCTGAAGATCTGCACAAATGGTACGAAGAAGGCCGGGAATTTCATATTGTAGATATGCGCAATGATTATGAATTGAAGGTGGGCAAATTCGAAGGCACAGTTTTCCCAGATTTGAATAATTTCCGCGACTTAAAAGAAAATTTAAATAAAATAGAAGATTTAAAAAATAAAACAGTACTGACTGTATGTACTGGCGGTGTACGCTGTGAGAAAGCATCAGGATTACTTGTTCGCGAAGGCTTCAAAGATGTGTATCAGCTTGATGGCGGAATCGTCAGCTACATGGAGCAATATCCAGGCAAAGATTTCAAAGGTTCTTTGTATGTCTTCGACAAGCGTAATACAATGCATTTCAATAATCCAGAGAATCACGAAATTATCGGCAAGTGTGAAAAATGTAGTGTTCCAAGCGAGCACTATGTAAACTGCTCAAATCTACTCTGCCACAAACATTTCATTTGTTGCGAGAATTGTTTAGAAGAACCAGAGGGCAATCATCCATCAGGCGGAGTAGCATACTGCAATTGGAAGTGTGACCTCAAATGGAAATTCTACACAGCAAAAAAGAGTCTATTGAAAAAGTTTGCATTTAAATAATGAATAGTTTTTCTAAAAAAGAAATAGCATTGTTGAATAAGTTGAATACCCCGGCCAAGGTGCAGGATTTTTTGAATACCATTCCTTTTAATTTCGAACACAATAAAATAGATGTGATCAAGTCGCCACTGCGGGTGATTCGCGAGAATAATGCTCATTGTATAGAGGGTGCAATACTGGGCGCGTATGTTTTATCTATCCACGGATATCCACCACTTATTTTACATTTGAAAACCACATCGGACGACATGGAACATGTCATAACCGTGTTCAAGCAAGATGGCTTGTGGGGTGCAATGTCCAAGACCAATCATTCAGTCTTGCGCTATCGCGACCCGATATATAAAACGATTCGCGAATTGGTAATGTCTTATTTCCACGAATACTTTTTAAACAATGGAAGCAAAACTCTACGCCAGTATTCCGCACCACTCAACCTAAACATTTTTGAAAAAGGCTGGGAGGTAGAAATGGAAGACCTGTGGGGGATAGACGAAGAATTAGATAATATAAAGCACTACGATATATTCCCAAAGAAATCATTAAAAAATCTCCGCAAGGCAGAGAAAATAGAAATCCAAGCCGGAAAGCTTACAGAATATAAAAGTAAAAAATAAATCTTTTTACCAATTTAAACCGATCGGATTACTTTGGTAAAGTTTTGAATTTGCAAAAATTGGAGTTACGGTGTAGTATACAAATACAATTAAATAGTTTTATCAAGAGAGTGGCGAGAGTTTTGGCTCTAGGACCCACCGGCAACCCCTTTATGGAAGGTGCCAATTCCAACCTTTATTTTAAAGGGAAAGATAACAGTCATTATTTTTCCTTATTATTAGGAAATTTTTTTTGTTTAAATATATGATCAAGACATGTGAATTTGTAAGCCCAAAGCATCCTGACAAAATTTGCGACTTTATCGCAGATAGTATTCTCGACGCATATTTAGCCGGTGATAAAAACAGTCGTGTAGCCACAGAAGTGATGGGAGGCCACAATCTGATCACGATCAACGGCGAAGTTACTTCAACTTTAACACCAGATTTAGAGAAAATTGTAAAAAGTATTGTAGGAGCTGACTATAAAGTCATTATAAATATAGTCCAGCAAAGCCCCGAGATCGCCCAAGGTGTGGACACTGGTGGTGCTGGCGACCAAGGTATTATGAAAGGCTATGCTACAAATGAGACACCTGAATTATTGCCACTAGAATACACATTGGCAAGAAATTTGTGCCAAAAAGTGTTTGAAGTTTACCCATACGATGGCAAGACTCAAGTCACTATAGAAGATGGCGTAGTTACAACAGTTGTTGCAAGTTTCCAGAATGCAAAAAACGAACAACTCTTACCACTAGTAAAAAGTATTATTGAAGCAAAAGAATATTTGATCAATCCCGCTGGTGAATGGAACCAAGGCGGGTTCGATGCCGACACAGGCCTATCTGGTCGCAAATTGATTATCGACAACTATGGTCCGGAAATTCCGATCGGTGGCGGATCATTTAGTGGTAAAGATTATACAAAAGTCGATCGTTCAGGTGCCTATATGGCACGCAAAATTGCTGTGGAAATACTAAAGGCTCGCAATGCAAAAGAAGTATTTGTAAAGTTGGCATATGCGATAGGCAAGGCAGAGCCAGTGATGGCAATTGCGGTGATAGATGGTGTAGAAGAACAAATCACGAATTACAACCTCACACCCAAAGGAATAAGAGAATATCTTAAATTAGATACTGTAATATACAAAGATACTTGTACATGGGGTCACTTTGGACACGACTTCAATTGGGACTAATGTAGGTGTCCAACACCTACAGATGAAAATCTACTTGTGAAATATATATTTGTGATATAATTAAACTATGGGAATCCCGCATATCGTATTTCCCATAGTCGATTTATTAATAGTTTAAGATTAATAGAAATATGAAAAAGGATAAAAAGTTTTTAGTATTTGCTTTTGCAATCATGTTTGCAAGTACATCTGTTTTTGCTGAAGAAGGTAAGCCAGGTGGAATTTTGCGTCCACAATTGCGCAATGATGTCAAAATTATGAAGAGTGAAGCAAAAAGCGAGATCGAAGGTAACCGTACAACGTTGAGAGAAGGGGTCAAAGATGCACGTATGGAAACAAAAGACGAGATAAATGAAGAGAGAGGTGGTTTCCGAACTGAGAAGCAAAATATGGTAAAGGAAAGAAATGTACAAATAGGTGAGATGCGCGCCGAAGGCAAGGCTGATATCGCCGGAATTCGTGCTGACGTAAAAGCCAAGGTAGAAGCAGGCACAATGTCAAAAGAAGAGGCAAAAGAAACTGTGCGTGAAGGGGTCATGAAAGAGCGTCAAGCAACAAAAGAAGATATTAAAAAGGCTCGTGAAGAATTCCAAGCAAAGGTAAAAGAAGAGAAGGGCGACCTGAAAGAGATTGTAAAAGAAAAGAGAGCAAACCTTCTGGAAGGTGTTCAAGAGAAGCGCGACCTCTTCAAGCAAGAGTTTGAAGCAAAGAAGGAAGAGATGAAAACAAAGCGCGAGGAAATGAAAGAGAAATTCAAAGAAGATCTAGGTAAGATCAAAGACGAAAAGAAAAAAGAAAAAGTTGAAAACATTGCAAACAAGATCGACGAGCTCAATGCAAAGCTTACAGAGAAAGCAGGTGCAACTGTCGACAAGATTGAAAACGTGCTAGTAAGTATTGAATCTCGTGCAGACAAAGCAGCCGCAAATGGCGTAGATACAGCCGAAGTGCGTGCATCTATAACTCTCGCCGAGACAGCTATTGCTGATGCTCGTGCTGCGGTTACAGCACAAGCAGGCAAGGTATACGAGGTTAGTATTACAGATGAGGCTACAGTAAAGGCATCTCTTGAGAGCACACGCAATACACTCAAGGCCGATGTAGAAATAATGAAAGCAAAGATAAAAGCTGCTCATGAGGCAGTCCGCAAAGCAGCAACAGGTTTGAAAAAGATTCCAAAAGTAGACGAACTCGAGGTAAAAGCATCGGTCGAAGCAACTGCCACTACTTCCACACCAGATCAAACCGGATCCGAAGTAAAAACAGAAACACAAGCAGAGGCAACAAACTAACTAAAATCTAAATCTATATGAATAAAAATACAATCGTTTCAATTTTTGTTATCATTGTAATCGTAATCTTGGGAATAGTTTTCTGGCAATACTCAAAAAAGGATAATATGCCACAAACAGAAAACTCGGTCCAACAGCTAGATAGAGAGACCGAGGCTGACTCTACAGCTTCGATCGATAGCAGTTTAAATTCTATTGATACTGATTCAAGTTCTGACTTCAATGAAGTGGATGGAGAGGTAAGTACTTACTAAATCTGTTCTCGATTAACAAAACCCTCGTTTCAATACGAGGGTTTTGTGTTATAATAGGCTATATATGGATATTTTAGCGCATACATTGTGGGCAAACTACGGCTCTCGTATAGCCAATAGAGTAATTAATAAAAAGAATCACAAGAATGCAAAACCGATCCCAAAGATCAAAGTCTTTTGGGCATCATTTTTTGGCGTTGCCCCGGACTTTTTTGCTTTTACAATTCCTTTTATTATGGGCGTTCTCAGCGGTTCGTTCTTTGATCATCATGGTCCTATGCGTGAAGGTTTCAGTTTGGCAGCATTCCTGTATCAATACAGCCATAGCCTAGTCATCTGGGCAGTGGTATTTGTTATTGTGTGGTTCTTGTACAAGCGCCCACGATTTGAGCTATGCGGGTGGCTTCTGCATATCCTTATCGATATTCCGTCACACACATTGAGCTTTTTCCCGACCCCACTCTTCTTTCCATTCTCCGAATACCGATTCCCATATGGTCTGCCGTGGAGCAACAAATACTATATGATTATAAACTACTCACTGTTGCTTATTGTCTCGATTTATATGATTGTTAGCCAAAAGAAAAAATGGAAAAATACGACTGCATAGTAGTGGGTGGTGGAGCTGCAGGTATGATGGCTTGTGGGCGCTTGGCCGAGCGGGGCTTGCGAGTATTGCTCCTAGAGAAAAATAAAAAGTTGGGCGAGAAGTTGCGTATCTCTGGTGGAGGCCGTTGTAACATTACCAATGGCGAGAAAGATATTCATAAATTTGTCGCGACTTATGGCAAGAAGGGCAAATTCCTCTATTCAGTTTTTGACCAATTTAGCCCCGCCGACACTTTCAAATTTTTTGAAGATCGTGGACTACCACTTGTGATCCAAGCGCGCCAACGCGCATTCCCAAATACAGAGCGTGCCGAGGACGTAGTTAAAGTAATGGAGAATTATGCCCAAGGTGGCAAGGTGACCATCAAGACAGGGTCAGTTGTGACACGCATTCACGCAGAAAACAATTTGATTACAAGTATAGACTGTGGCAAGAATTCCTATAGAGCTGATAATTATATTTTTGCTACAGGGGGAGTCTCGCATCCAGAAACGGGCTCGACAGGAGATGGATTCAAATGGCTTGCCGATCTTGGACACAATGTTGCCGAGCCTACTCCATCGATTGTGCCTCTAGCTACAAACGAAGAGTGGAGTCACGAGCTTGCAGGAGTGTCACTCTCTTTTATGAAAATTACATTTTTTGTAGAAGGCAAAAAAGCGTTTTCTAAGACTGGCAAAATCCTATTTACACACTTCGGATTATCTGGCCCGCTCATACTCAACAGTGCCACCAAGGTGGCTGACTTGCTTTACGATGGACAAGTGACAGCTCGGATCGATGCATATCCGGATACCGATCTAGGTGCTATGGACAAGAAGTTGGTCGCAGTTTTTGATGCCAACAAAAATAAAAGTTTGAAAAATATTGTAAAAGAATTTACACCAGAGGGTTCAAGCAAGGGCATGCTCATATTACTCGAAGAGATTGTTGATATACAGAAAAAGGTTCACTCGATAAGTCGCGAGGAGCGCAAGGCTATAGCACATTTGCTCAAAGCTCTGCCATTAACTATCGATGGACTAATGGGTTTTGACAGGGCAGTAATTGCCGATGGTGGTGTACCACTCGAGGAGATAGATATGCGGACAATGCGTTCCCTTAAAATCAAGAATTTGTTTATCACAGGTGATTTATTACATATCAATCGCCCTTCAGGAGGCTTTTCCCTTCAATTGATCTGGAGCACTGGCTATGTCGCCGGCTCCCACGCAGGAGAATAATATGTGTTAAAATAATATAAGTATTAAAAGTTTAAATTTTATAAAATAAGTATAAAGAAAATATTATGTACGCAACAATGCACACAAATATGGGGGATATTATAATAGAGTTTATTGATTCTACCCCAAAAACTGTAGAAAATTTTACCAAATTAGCCAACGAAGGATTTTATAACGGCACTAAGTTCCACCGTGTTATAAAAGATTTTATGAACCAAGGCGGTGACCCGCTTTCAGCAGACGATACTAAAAGATCTATGTGGGGTACAGGTGGCCCAGGCTACAAATTTAATGATGAGATAACAGTCACAAATCACAACGATGTGGGCACAATTGCTATGGCCAACGCTGGGCCCAATACTAATGGTAGTCAATTCTTTATCAATGTTGCACCAAATAATTTCTTGGATTCTAAGCATACTGTATTTGGCAAAGTAACATCCGGAATGGATGTTGTAATAGAAATTAACAATACCGCAACTGACCCAAGTGATAAACCATTAAATCCAGTCGTTATTGAAAGTATTACTTTAAAGTAAATTCACCCGTGAAAACTTTTAAGGAAAAAGTTTTAGAAATTGTGTCAAAAATTCCTAAAGGTAAAGTGATGACTTATAAACAAGTCGCAGAAAACGCGGGCAGTCCTAGGGCTGCCCGCGCTGTGGGCTCCATAATGAAAGCCAATTTTAATACGAAAATACCTTGCCACCGTGTGATAAAAAGCGACGGTAATGTTGGCGACTACAACCGCGGTGGTAGCACAGAGAAGCTTAGAAAACTCCGTGCAGAGGGTGCAATTAAATAAAAGTGGTATAATATATGCATAAGTTTTATTATTAATTTTATATCAATTATATGGAAGGAAGAAGTAATTACGAAAATACATATAAGACCAAAGAGGAAATAGAGGCCTTAAAATATCAAAAGGACGAGAAATATGCTCAAGAGAAAGATGATAAAGAGCTAGAAGAGATCGAAAAGAAAAAACTAGAAGAAATTAACGAAAAATTAAGACAAAGATCAATGGGTGATCAGTTACACATCAATATTTAATAATGAAAAAACCGAAAAATTTCTGGCTGATGAAAAGCGAGGCTGATTGTTATAGTATTGATAATTTAAAGAATGACAAAACAACCTCATGGGGTGGCGTGCGCAATTATCAGGCGCGCAATTTCATGATGCGCGACATGTCGGTGGGTGATCTTGTGTTTTTCTACCATTCGGGTGGCACAAAAGAGATTCCTGCAGGTATATATGGCTTGGCTACTGTTTCGAAACTTGCGCACCCAGATGTTACTCAATTTGATAAAAAGAATGACCACTATGATCCAAAGGCAACAAGGGAAAAGCCAATTTGGTACTGTGTAGATATTAAATTCTCTAAAAAACTTAAAACCCCAATGACACTGGCCGAAATTAAATTTGACCCAAATCTCGCCGGTATAATGCTTGCACAAACTGGCTCGCGATTGTCCATCCAACCAGTCTCGCAAAAACACGGGGAATACTTAATAAACAGTTTGAAGTAAGTTCATGAAAAAAAGTTTTGTTGTAAAACAAAAAATTTGGAAATGGCCAGGGGATAGTGGATGGCATTTTGTCACATTAGACCGTAAATTGTCTTCCAAGATTCGCGAGTGTTATACTCGTGGGCACGTGCCTGTAGTAGTAAAAGTTGCAAAGAGTAAATGGGACGCATCACTACTATGGTACAACAAGGAAAAAGTCTACATCTTGTGCATTACAAAAAAGGTGAGGAAAGATGAAGGCTTGTTCGTTGGTGACGAGATAAAAGCCTCGATTGTGTTGAGTAACTAAGCCGGTATTTTTGTGGTATTATTTGTTTATGGAAAATTTTAAACCAAAAAACAGGGAAGAGTTGGATAACCAGCTAAGTGGCGTTGAGTCAATTCTAGGCGGTAAGGTTGGCGCAGAGAGTATTCGGAATTCGTTGCTTGATATGGATATAAACGAAATAAAGGAAAAATATCCTAGAGAATACACAAACTACCTTTCTTTACTTCAAACAGAAGCCAAGATTTTGAATTTCCCCGACTTAGATCATAATAATGAGATTCCTAAAATTACACTACTTCCAACTGGAGCTCGAGGAAATGCTTTCAAAATTAATTTTTCTGATTCTGCTCATGTGATCAAACCCCTTGAATCTATGCCTGAAAAAGAAATAGCAAATATTGCTTCAAATTTAGGTATTGGTCCAAAACAATTTAAATCAAAAGAATATTTTTTACACGAAGAATTTATTGATGGAACACCACTTTTAAAATTGGAACAAGATAAATGTACCCCAGATTATATGGAGAAGCTTGGTTCAAAATTTGGAAAAGCTTTCAAAACATTGCATGAAAATAACATACTTATAAATGATCAAATTCTAACTGATGATCTTGGTAAATCTCATATGATTATAGATAAAGCTGGAGAAGTACGGTTTGTTGACTTTGGCGCATCTATAGATATTAGCGATTACCCCAATATCTCTGATGAATCAGTAATTTCTTTGATACGGACCGATCCATTTATGGCATTTAAAATGATGAACATTGATTTTTCATCAGAAGGACAAAAAAAAGAATTAATAAAAGGTTACAAAGAGAATATACTTTCTGAAATGAAAACCAAAGAGGATTTATTGAGAAAAGATATTCAACTTTTAAATGAAGGACTTTTTTTCCTAAGAGATAGATTACCAAATGTTGATTATTTTATACAAGGGATTAATAGTATAAAATAGCAATGCTCCGCAGGCTCAAAACCCCACTAATTCTAATCGCGGTATTTGCGTCACTTATCTTGATTTGGCGGATTTTCGACTTGCCACCTGATGATGTACTAATACAAATGGTAAAAGGCTATTTTATTAAATACGGTATTATTACAGTATTCCTAGCATCATTGATCGAAGGCATGCTATTGGTGGGTGTATATTTACCGGGTGGAATGGTTATATTCCTCGGGGTATTAACATCGCTTGGTGACCCCGAGCGCGCCACACTCTCTGTAATTATGACTATTTTAGGTCTTGGGTTGGCATACATATTTAATTACTTTTTAGGTAAACATGGCTGGTATAAAATATTGGTAAAATTTGGCATGAGGCAATCATTGCTCGATGCCGAGGCTAATTTGCAAAAGCATCACCAACGCGCTATTTATATGTCGTACTGGCAACCCAATCTTGCTTCGTTTGTTTCCACAGCATCAGGGATTTTAAAAACAGATTTTAAAAAGTTTTTTATACATTCGACTATCGCCACAATTGTGTGGTGTACATTTTGGGGTACAACCGCGTATCTTTTGGGTGACAAAGTCCTGACATACTTGGGGCCAATATTTTTTGCAGTAATGCTGGGCTGGATTGGCTCAATAATATGGGGGCATTACAAAGGGCCCAATAACATAAAAACATAAATATTACCCATTTTAACCCAATATTTACGTTTTTATGATAAAATATTTATATGAGCAATAACTATGCTTTCATAGATAGTCAAAATTTAAACCTCGGGATTCAAGGTCTTGGTTGGAAGTTGGACTTCAAAAGATTCCGTATATATTTAAAAGAAAAATATGGTGTTACAAAAGCCTTTTTATTCATTGGCTACATCGAAGGAAATAATATTTTATATACATCTTTACAAGAAGCTGGATTTATTTGTATATTCAAGCCAACACTAAAACATAAAGACGGAACAACAAAAGGCAACTGCGATGCAGAGCTTGTTTTGCAATCAATGATCGAATACTTAAATTTTGATAAAGCTATTATTGTCAGTGGTGATGGAGATTTTCATTGCCTAATAAACTACTTTATAGAAAAGGAAAAGCTTCAGGCCGTTTTAATACCAAACAAACTTAGATTCTCAGCACTTTTAAAGATGCATTATGTAAAGCCGTATCTCAGATTTATGAACGATTTAGAGCATAAGTTAGCGTATAAAAAAGAAAAGGCCCCTTAAGGACAAAACCTTAAAGGGTAATCTCTTCCATTCGTGATATGCATATTATAGCAGTTACGAGCGTTCGTAGTCAAGGTCTTGTGGAAAAGTCAAAAAGGCTATTTTAGGGCTTAATACTTGGGCGGGGCGCGGGGCCAGCCCCGCGCCCCAAGGCCACACTGGCATGTACCATGTGGCATTCCTGTACCCATCACGATTAGAATTGGCCAAAGTCTTGAAGCATTTGATAGACAACAATTACCCCATAGACGGCACCGCCGACCATGGCGTTTCCGAGGCCATATACCTGCGCGACCCCGACAATAACGGTGTCGAAATCTACGCCGACAGACCCAAAAAGGATTGGAAGGTAACCAACGACGGCATGGTAGAAATGCTAACCGAGCCCCTCGACATAAACGACTTTTTAAAAGAGCTTGAGTAACGAACTCTGTATTTTTGTGGTATTATGATTCTATAAATATGCATGAATATATAAAAAACATAGCTCAAAAATTTGCTCGCAATGATGTAGCAAATGGACGCGAAATGATATACCGTACTGATTTTGAGAATCTTTTGAAAGATATTTTTCAGGCTGACGGCAAGGTGACTCAAATTAATCACGACTCTACTAGTGATAATGGTAACAAGCCTGATTTTGTAATTTCAAAAAACGGTGTACCAATTCTATATATTGAAGCAAAAGATATTGGGGTAGATCTTAATAAGATCGAAAATAGTAATCAAATGCATCGTTATTTTGGCTATGGTAACCTAATTTTGACGGATTATGTAGAATTTCGTTTTTACAGAAACGGTGAAAGATATGGAAATCCTATTAGTATTGCTAGTATTGATAAATTAAATCGTACAATATCCGAACTTTCGCAAAACTTTTCATTACTTTCTAAAACTATTACCGACTTTGCTTCTTCTTACAAAGAGCCTATTAAAAAAGGTTCTCATTTGGCAAGAATAATGGGAGGTAAGGCAATGCGTATTCGAGATAATGTAAAAGATATGCTCCTTAGTGATAATGAAAAATTTAGTGACTTACAAAAAATTTTGAATGTTGTGAAAGAAAATTTAGTAGCTAGTTTAGATAACGAAACATTTGCAGACATGTATGCTCAGACGTTGGTTTATGGATTGTTTGCGGCAAGATATAATGATAAATCTCCAAATGATTTTTCTCGATCAGAGGCAAGAGATCTGGTGCCTAAAACAAATCCATTTTTGAGAGAATTTTTTAATCACATTGCTGGACCATCTTTTCCAGATAGGCTTCGTTATATTGTAGATGAACTTTGCGAAGTTTTTACACATGCAAATGTACATACACTTATGCATGAATATTTTAAAAAAGAAAATTTATTTGGTGAAGTATATGAAAGTCCTGACCCAGTAATCCATTTTTACGAAGATTTTCTAAAAGAATATGATATAAAAAAGAAAATGGAAATGGGAGTATTTTATACTCCACGACCTGTTGTGAGGTTTATTGTGCGAGCAGTTGATGACATTTTAAAAAATGAATTTGGTCTTGCCAGAGGTCTTGCTGATACTACAAAAATCCAAATAGAAAAAAAGGAAATTGATCAAAAAACTGGTAAAGAAAAGAAAGTCCAAAAAGAATATCATAAAGTTCAAGTTCTTGATATTGCCACAGGTACAGGTACATTCCTTAATGAGGTCATCCATAATATTTACGCAAATTTTTCTGGACAAGAAGGCCGTTGGGTATCGTATGTTGAAAATGATTTATTGCCAAGATTACATGGTTTTGAGTTAATGATGGCATCGTATACTATTGCTCATTTGAAATTAGGTATGACCTTGTATGACACAAAGGCTGGTGATCTGAAAACTCGTCTCGGGGTTTACCTTACAAATACACTGGACGCTCCCGTAGACTACGCTAATCAAGGTAGTTTGTTTGGATTAATGGATAGTATTGCCCAGGAGAGTAAAAATGCATCTAGAATAAAATCTGAATACCCGATAATGTGTGTTATTGGCAATCCTCCATATTCAGGCATTTCAATGAATAAGCAGTACACAGAAAATAATGATTACAAAGTTGAAATCGGTGGTAAACAAAAATTACAGGAAAAGAAAAATTGGCTCGATGATGACTATGTTAAATTTATTCGATTTGCAGAAAGCTTGATTGAGAAAAATGGTGAGGGTATAGTAGGAATGATCACCGCCCATGGCTATATAGATAACCCAACATTTCGTGGTATGCGTTGGCATTTACGGAACACTTTTGACAAAATATATGTTTTAGACTTGCATGGTAATAGTAATAAAAAAGAAACAAGCCTTGATGGCAGCAAAGACGAAAATATTTTTGATATTAAAACAGGTGTATCAATAATTTTGGGTATTAAAAAGCAAGGTAATATAAAAGATAAAAAATTAGCTCAAATCTACAAATCAGATTTTTATGGCCTTCGTAAAGATAAATTTAAAAATATTGAAAATGCAACTATCGATAATTTAAACTGGACAGAGCTCCCAGAAAACAGTGATTTGTGGGTATTAGAAGGAAAAGGTAAATTAGAATATAAAAAAGGTTTTTCGATGACAGAAATATTTCCCAAAAATACTACTGGTATAGTCACTATGGGGGATAGTTTTATTATCGATGAAAATAGGGATGTTTTAACAAAAAGAATTGATGAATTTTTGCAAAATGATATATCTGAGAATGACCTAAAGCATAAATATGATTTAGGTAAAAATTACGCAAAGTGGATTATTGATAATAAAAAGAAAATCGAAAATAATCATTTAAAAATAGTACCGCTGTCGTATAGGCCTTTTGACATAAGGTATACTTATTTTGATAAAAATTTGGTATGGAGAACTAGAGGTGATGTAATGTACGGTTTAGTAAAAAAAGAAAACCTAGGCTTAGTTTTTGCTAGGTCACAAAGGAATCCTGAATTTAATGCCGTTTTTATTTGTAACTCTATAATAGAGACCAAGTGCGGTGAAGCAAGTACTCAATCAGCTGTAGCCCCTATTTATTTATACACAGAAAACGGAGAAAAAATTTCCAACTTAAATAAAGAAATTTGGAATAAGATTAATGATGTGGTGGGTAATACTACACCCGAAGATATTTTGGATTATATTTATGCAAGTCTGCATTCGCCAAAATACCGCGAAACTTACAAAGAATTTTTAAAAATTGATTTTCCTAGAGTTCAATACCCAACTGACAAAAAAGAATTTGAAAGACTGGTAAAGCTTGGCTCAAAATTACGAGAACTTCATTTAATGACTGATCCAGAATGTGAAAATTTAATTACAACTTATTCACAATCGGGTAGTGATGTAGTAGAAAAGGTAAAATATGAAAATGGTAATGTTTATATAAACGACGCGCAGTATTTCGGCAATGTACCAGAAATTTCATGGAGTTTCTATATAGGTGGCTACCAACCTGCTCAAAAATACCTTAAAGACAGAAAGGGTAGAAAACTAACCAATGAAGAAATTGAGCATTATCAAAAAATCATTAAGGTATTGTTTGAAACTGATAAATTAATGAAGGAAATAGATAAGTAGCTTTTCAATTTAATTATTGTAAAATATAGTAATGAATTCTGAAGAGCTAAAAATTAAAGAAAATGCAGAAGAATTCGCAAGGTCGAATAAAAAGAAAATTGCGAAAGACATAATTTCTTTGTATGAATCAGAGCCGAATCCTGTTTCTGTTTTCATGGCAGGATCTCCTGGTGCAGGCAAAACAGAATCTTCGAGGTGGCTTATTAAAAAACTTACAGGGAACGACGATTCTATTTTAAGAATTGACCCTGATGAGTTGAGGAAATATTTTGAAGAATACAACGGAAAAAATTCTAATTTATTTCAAGGTGCAACATCTATACTTGCAGAAAAAATACACGATTTTGCAATTGATGGTAGTAAGAGTTTTGTTTTTGATACAACTTTTTCTAAATTAAATAAAGCTCAACAAAATATTAAAAGATCACTAGACCACAAAAGATCAGTCCAAATAATATATGTTTATCAAGACCCTTTGCAAGCTTGGGAATTTGTGAAGGCACGTGAATTAAAAGATGGAAGAAATGTTCCAAAAGATTCATTTATCGAAGAGTACTTTAATGCTAGAGTTGTAGTAAATCAGATAAAAAAAGATTTTCCAGATATTACATTATATATACTTATAAAGAATATTGACGGGACAACCGAGAAATATAAAGAAAATGTTGACAGTATTGACAAATATGTTAAAGAGAACTATACTATCGATAGTTTAAATAATGTGTTACAATAATTATATGCTTAGCTTTTTAACTACAAATTCTAAAAAAGATACTGAATTCTCTAGGTTTTTTAGAGAGGCTTCTTCTGGTGAAAAAAAGAAAGTTTTTAAAGAAGTAATTCGTAAAGCTACTGAAGATCAAAGGAAAATATTAAATAAATCAACTACAAAAACCGCTTAAATGCGGTTTTCGTTTTAATGGATATAATGTCCGAGATTTATAACGAATTAAAAAAGTACGCTAGTGCTACACGGCAAAAGTCTAGGGTGATAAATTTGTTTTCGTGGTAAGATGAATTTATGAATAAAAATATAATCACCATACTAATCGTTCTTGCTGTCATTGTTGTGCTCTGGTCTATTTGGGGATTTTTTGGTTCTCGGGTTGAGCAGGCAGAATATACCGTAGTCAGAAAGAATAAAAATTACGAAGTTCGCACATACCCACGGCACATTGTGGCGCAAGCAACTCTTTCTGGAGATTACACGGGGGCGATGAATTCTGGGTTCTCGATTGTAGCTGGATATATTTTTGGTGGTAATACTAAAAAAGAAAAGATCGCCATGACTGCCCCTGTGGTAGAAAAGGCTGGTATATCAGAAAAGATCGCCATGACTGCGCCCGTGGTCGTAGCAGGCGATGAGGGTAGCCGTACTATTTCATTTGGTATACCAAAAGGTTATACACTCGAAACCTTGCCTGTGCCAAATGATAAAAGAGTCCAAATAGTAGAAATTCCAGAGAAGAATTTTGCGGTGGCTCGATTTTATGGATACCGTAATTCAAGCATGATAGAAAAAGCTACCAAAGAATTAAAAGAAAAACTAGTAGAAGATAAAATAGAAATTGTTGGCTCCCCAAGCTACGCCGGCTACAACGCACCAGGGACTCCACCGTGGATGACTAGAAACGAGGTTTTGATAGAGATAAAATAATTATATGAAAATCGAAGTTATAAAGTCATTAAATGATGCTAGTAGGGCTACAGATCTTGCTGTGGTGATCGATGTATTTCGTGCTTTTACTACCGAGGCGTATTTGTTTGCCAATGGTGCTGAAAAGATTATCCCAGTTTTGGGTTTAGAAGAAGCGTATAAATTAAAAAGTGAAAATCCAGATTATATATTGATTGGCGAAAGAGGCGGGTTGAAGCCTGAAGGCTTTGACTTTGGAAATAGTCCAACCGAAATTTTTGATGTTGATTTTTCTGGGAAAACTATCATACATACAACCTCTAATGGAACAAAAGGCTTATTAAACACTTCGAATGCAAGTGATGTACTAATGGGGAGCTTTGTTATTGCAAATAGCATAATTGAATATATCAAAAAGCATAATCCTGAAAATGTGTATTTAATTTCTACCGCACCAGACGAAGAAAGTGACAACGAGGATGTATTGCTGGCTTACTACATACAAGATATTTTAAACGGTAAAGAGGTTGACGAGACGGCTATCAAGGCAAAGTTGGCGACCACTTCTGCTCATGTCTTTTTATTAACCGAGGCTGGTGTCCCACAAAGTGATATTGATTTGTGCTTAGATTTCAATAGATTTAATTTTGTTATTAAGAAGGTTATACAAAATAGCCAAATCTATTTAATGAAAGAAGAGAATTTATAATTTATAATTGTTGTGATAAAATATATTTATTATGGAACAAAATAAAAAATGTCCGGGGTGTCAAAGTTGTTTAATGCCTTTTAATAAAGATACAGGGGTAAGAGAGAGCGATATATATTGCAGTCTGTGCTACAAGGACGGCAAGTTGTGTTACGAGGGTAGCTTAAAAGAATTTCAAAAAATTGTTTATCAAAACATGCGTAAAAATGGGCTAGGATGGTTCAAAGCAAAAATGTATACATACATGATTCGCTTCGCCCCACGGTGGAAGAATAAAAAGTAACATACAAAAAAGCCTAATCAATTGATTAGGCTTTTTTGATAAATTCGGTTTTTAAAACTATGCCACGCATGCCGTCTATACTGCATTCTATCTCACCCTCTTCATCGGTTAGGCGAATGTTTTTGGCTTTGGCACCCTTTTTGATAACAGTGCTACTGCCTTTTAATTTTAAATCTTTGATTAATATAATACTGTCACCATTGGCCAGTATATTACCATTGGCGTCGCGTTGTATAACTACATCTTCGTCTTCATTTTCCATAAAGTCAGTATATACCCATGTGGTTAAAAACCCAAGTTGCGGTGTGCGTCAGGACTTTCGTGGTATAATTTATATATTAAAATTAATCTTTAATTTATGTCACACTATTTAGACAGTTATTTAAAATAATTTGTTATGATATAATATTTTCTATGAAAAAGTATAAAATAATGTTTTGGGTTACGACTTTATTAATATTTGTTACGCAAGGTGTGATGGAGGTGATTGCTTATTTTAATGGTACAGCAGCTCCTGGTGTTACTGGATTAGGTTACCCATTGTATTTCGTAGGGTTTATTGTGGTTGCTAAGGTTCTTGGCTCGATTGCATTGGTAGTACCGCAAGTACCAAAAGGTGTGAAGGAATGGGCTTATGCAGGCTTTGCATTTGATTTCATAGCAGCACTCGTAAGTATGTATTTTGTTATGGGAGTAAATAGCTTCCTTGCATTTCCAATTATTGCGTTAATCATTTTAAAGGTTTCTCATTATTCATATCATAAATTAAATTAAATATATGTTACCAATAAATTTTTTGGCGATTATTGTGGCGGCAATTGCGGCTTTTGTTGTAGGATTTTTAATGCATGGACCAGTCGGGGGTAAATTGTGGATGAAGTTGGCAAATATTGTGCCAACAGGCAAAGAGAAGTTTAGCGATATGGTGCCACAAATGTTGTGGAATTTAGTAGCAAATATTGTAATGGCTTCTGTAATATCTGTCATTTACTTATTTGCATCAACTTCAGATTATTTGGGTGTAGTTGGGGCAATGGGCGGTATTGTATGTGCCTTTGTGATATGGGTCTTTGTTGTTGCAGGGTCTTCTATGGACGTAATCTGGATGGGAAAATCTAAAAAGTTGTGGATGTTTGAATGCTTATCGACACTATTGGTTATGGCCTCAATGGGAATTGTGATTGTAGCTTGGTAACAAAATAAAAGTTGATTTCGTGGTATAATTTTTGGATGAACAACTCATACAATTGGTATAGTACATTAATCAAGCCTACATGGTCGCCGCCTAGCTTCTTGTTTGGGCCAGTATGGACTTTCTTGTACATACTAATCACGATTTCATTCGGTAAAGTTTTTATGATGTTTTATCAGAAGCAAATTCCTTTTATTGTTGCGCTTCCTTTTGTGCTCAATTTAATTTTTAATTTTTCTTTCACTTATTTTCAGTTCGGGCTAAAGAATAATTTATTGGCATCTATTGATATTGTTCTAATACTAGCTACTCTCATTTGGCTAATGATAGCAATTTACCCATATGCTAAATGGGTTACATATATTCAAATACCATATTTGTTGTGGGTAAGCTTCGCAACAATTTTGCAGCTAACAATTACTTATTTAAATAAATAGTTCAGATGCAGAAGAGGTTAAAAAATAAAAAAGATTTTGAAATAATCTTCAAACCTCAATTGACACCAAAAGAGATGCTAAAGCTCGGAGTCTTTGGTGGAGTCTATTTTAGTGATAAACCAAACGAGTATCCAAAGAGCTGGTTTGCTGGAGTCAAATTTTCGCCAGATGGTAAACTACACAAAGAGTTAAATTATTTTGGAGTGAATGCTAGTCAGTCGCTCGCAGAGTGGAAACATAAAAATTGGATAAGCAAGGATGACCCTCGTGGATGGTTCCAGTGGTATTGTAGGTACTATATGGGCCGTCGCTTACCGAAAGAAGATACTCGTCAAATCAAAAGGTGGAAGGCAATTAGCCGGCACCTAGGCCAGATCAATGCCAATTGCAGAGCAGGTGATATAAACTGTCGTCCTCGCCAGCGCCAAGCATTGCTACATTGGGGATACAAGACCGTATAATGTGATATAATAATATTAGTTCTCTTATTAATTAGTGTAGATAATAAATATATGAAAAAATTGCTAAAGGTTTCTGCTGTGCTTGCTATGGTTGCTGGTGTTGTTATGATTGTTGGTGGTTTGTGGGGTATTTCTTTTACTTATAAAAATATAGCTCAGGAGAAAATTGTCACTCCAGAAGATGCAAAGATTCCAAACGCTCAAGTGCGTGGACCTTTTACATTGATGGCTCAGTCAGATATTATCCGTGAGCATACTCTTCATACTACAGGTGGCAAGACATTTGCCGAGATGCCTCGCCAGATTGCAAAAGTTGATGCAAAAGGAGCACCAGTATTGGATGAAAAGGGCGAGCCTGTAATGGCACCAAATACAGTTCGTGATATGTGGGTTACTGCTACATCACTTACTACAGCATTACATCTAGCAGTATTCTCTTATGTATTCTCTAGCTTGATAATTTTATTTGGATTGATATCTTTGTGGACAGGAGTCGTGTTCAACATGCTAGGTAAAAAGTCAGAATAATTATTTAATATATATGGCAAAAAAAGTAGTAAAAGTAAAAAAGGAGATTAAGCATGTGACCAATGACATGATGCACAACAAGAAGGAATTCGCTGTAAAGCACCCACCGAATTTAAAACCAAAAGGAAAGCGTGCAAAATAATTAGGACATATTGTGTAATTAGCGTATACTCATCCGAGTCGGTTTAGTACAACTAATTCACAAAAAAATATATGTCAGATGAAACAACAGAAGAAGTAACAACTCCTGAAGTAGAAATGCCAGTTGAAGCTCCAGCCGAAGAAGCTGAAGAAACTGCAACTACAGAAGAAGCTGCTGCATAGTTTGTAAAAAACACTCCGTGAGGAGTGTTTTTTTTGTATGCTATACTACACTGATATGGAAAGAGCACGAGCCCCACTTACTCATCAACAGATGGATAATAATATAAAGAACTCTAAATTAAATTGGCTACGAGCGGCAGTGCTCGGTGCCAACGATGGAATAGTGTCTGTATCATCGGTGATTGTGGGTGTGGCAGGGGCATCAGATTCACGAACTTTCATCCTCACAGCAGGATTTGCTGCATTGGTAGCTGGTGCATTGTCTATGGCTGTCGGTGAGTACGTTTCGGTGAGTACGCAACGGGACACAGAACGCGCATTGATTACAAAAGAGCAAATTGAGCTTGCACTATATCCAGACCAAGAACTCGAAGAGCTTGTAGTAATATACGAAAAAAAAGGCTTGTCTCGTGCTACAGCAGAAATTGTCGCAAAAGAATTTACAAACAAAGATGCCTTTGCCGCGCATTTGGATGCAGAGCTTGGTATTGACCCACATAATCTGACCGATCCATTCCACGCTGCTTACGCCTCGGGCTTAGCTTTTTTGTCAGGAGCAATTATACCCATCATTGCTATTGTTGTGTCTCCGAAGTCAATTCAAATACCTCTGACTTTTGCATCAGTAATTGTGGCATTAATTTTTACAGGGACATTAAGTGCACACGCAGGAGGTGCAAGCAAGATTAAGGCTACGATTCGTGTGGTTGTGGGTGGGTTGATGGCCATGATAATTACCTTTGGTATTGGTAAATTGTTTGGAGTATCTGGAATCTAATTTTTATTTATTGAATCCTTTCATGCTGTATACTGTCAAAACAAATAGTGGATCAAAAAGTATACGTATTGCGGTGCATCAGGATGGATCGGTGATTGTGACGAAGCCTAAACGAGTTTCAAATCTTCAAGTCAAGTTTGTGGTTGCAAGACGAGCAGAGTGGATTAAACAGAAAATTGCAGAAATCAGCACAAGACCAAAAAGGTTACTGGCGCATTATTCAGCCAAAGATTTTAAAGAAAATAAACAGCAGGCCTATGTCGTAGCCCACAACAAGATCCTAGAGTTCAATCAATTTTATAAGTTCGCTATCGGGAAAGTTTTTATAAGAAATCAAAAGACAAGATGGGGAAGTTGTAGTGGTAAAAAGAATTTGAATTTTAATTACAAAATAGTATTTCTACCCGAAGAGCTTCAGGACTATCTCGTGGTCCATGAGCTCTGCCATTTAAAAGAGATGAACCATTCTCCTGGGTTTTGGGCACTCGTAGAACAACAAATATCAGATTACAAAATACGACGCAAAGAGCTTTTGAAATATTAATTTGCTTTTAAGCCTTGAAAATGCTAAGATGTCAATATATCGTAATAATTAACTAAATAAATATCCGCCTTGAGCGGAAGAAAATATATATGGGAAATTTTGATCGAGGAGGTAACAGAGGAGGAGGAGGCGGAGGCGGAGGATTTCGCGGTGGTAATAGTGGTGGCCGACCAAGCTTCAACAAAAAGCCTTGGGGTGGAAACGATCGTGGAGGCGACAAACGTGCAGAGATGCACAAAGCAACTTGCAGTGAATGTGGCAAGATGTGCGAAGTGCCTTTCCGTCCATCAAGCGACAAGCCAGTGTTTTGTAACGACTGTTTTAGTAGCAAGCGTGAAGGTGTAGATCGCAAGCCACGTGCAGATTTCAATGATCGTGCACCACGACGTGAATTTGATCGTCCAGCACCAAGACCAGACATGGTTCGTGTTGCGCCAGCAAACGATGAAGTCAAAAATCAACTTCGTGATTTGAATTCTAAAATGGATCGTCTCGTAACTCTAATGGAAAAGATGACAAATTCATCAGCACCCAAGGTTGCACCAATGATTACAAAACCAGCTGAAGTGAAAAAGGTAGTAGTAGCTTCAAAGCCTGTTGCTAAAGTTAATCCGCCAGCTGGCGGAAAGAAAGTTGTAGCAAAAGCACCGGCAAAGAAGTTAGTAGCAAAGAAGCCTGTGGCAAAAAAGAAGAAATAATAAAATCCAAAAAATACTTGTCCAAGACAAGTATTTTTTGTTATAATTAAATTTATGAGACTTACTTGGGTAAAATATATTTTTTTATTGACTTTTGCTTTATTATTTGTGAATAATAAAACTTTTGCTGCAACAACTATTTTTTCGGATAGTTTTAATAATGATTATGGTGAATTATCGACCCATACCCCTACAACAGTGGGTACTAGTTGGACGCGATTGGTAAACAACGGTGTCGACTTATATGTTCAAAGCTATAACAATCACGTAACCGTTCAGTCAAACTCAAGTAACCTTGGTTCAATTTATGTAGCCAACGGTACATATCCAGACGCTGATTACGAAATTTCGGCCGACGCTTTGTTTGCAGCAGGTGATTCTAACTATCCTCGATCATTAATATTACGCGCTCAAGATTCTAGTAATATGTATTTGCTTCGTAGTACGAATACGACAATGACAATTTATAAAAGAGTTTCTGGTACGTGGACATCACTTGGTTCAGGCGGTAGTGTTGGATTATCTGATAATACAGTCTCACCGTACTATATTGCAACACTAACATTTAGTGCTGTAGGTACAACTTTGACAGGTAAAGTAAATGGAGTCACCAAAGTAACTGTAACTGATAGTAGTATTACAAGTGCTGGTAAGGCAGGTATTGGCTTGGGGTACACAGCAGTTTCAACTGATGATGGAGGGACAGGGGTAGGGATAGACACTGTTTTGGTTCAGACCGCTACTTCAGATTCAACAGCACCAACAATTACATCTGTTTCCTCTGATAAAACGAACGGTTCGTATACTGTTGGCGAAGTAATTGATATTGATGTTACTTTTAGTGAAGCCGTCACATCAACAGGTGATGTAACAGTAACATTAGAGACAGGCGCAACTGATCGGACATGTACATTTACTGTATCAAACAGTAGTACGGGAACTTGTAATTATACTGTTCAATCTGGAGACACAACAAGTGATTTAACTGTAAATACAATATCGGGCACAATTGCTGATCAATCAAGTAATGCAATGACTGATTTTGCATCTACAACCAATTTAGCAGCCAATAAGGCTTTAGTGATTGATACTACCGACCCAACAGTGCAATCACTTGCACCAGCAGATAATGAAACAAATTTCTCGCCTACATCAGTTTTTTTGATGACATTCAACCAGGCAGTTGATGTTGAAACAGGGAATATTACGATTAAAAAAACATCTGATAATTCTACAGTTGAAACAATTAGTGTAAGTGGTGGATTGGTTACAGGCACTGGGACAACTGTTATTACCATTGACCCGTCTACAAATCTTTCAGATCTTACAGAATACTACATTTTAGTAGATGCTACCGCCTTTGATGATGCCGCAGGTAATAGCTATGCTGGTATTAGTTCAACCACGGCATGGAGTTTTACAACAGGAGATATAACAGCACCAACAATTACATCTGTTTCCTCCGATAAAACGAACGGTTCGTATACTGTTGGCGAAGTAATTGATATCGACGTAACTTTTAGTGAAGCTGTAACTTCTACTGGTAACGTAACTGTTACGCTTGAAACTGGTACAACTGATCAAACATGTACATTTACTGTTTCAAACAGCAGTACAGGAACCTGTAATTATACTGTTCAAGCCGGAGACACGACCAGTGATTTAACGGTCAACACTATTTCAGGCACCATTGCTGATCAATCTAGTAATGCTATGTCTAACTTCGTACCAACTACAAACCTGGCTGCGAATAAAAATATTGTTATTGATACAACCGTACACATAGTGTCATCCACTAGCACTTCAGCAAGTGCACGAGTTCAAAATTTAATTAATATGGGGAAAATACAAGAAGCTCAACAAGTGGCAAAAGAATTTCCTAATTCAGTTCCAAAAAATTTATTAAATAATAAATTAATTTTAATACCTGTAAAACCAATAGAAAATATACAAAAAATAACCCCCAAAATTACTGAAATTAAAAAAGAAAATAATTTAGCAAGAGTAGAGCCAATTGTAGAAAATATTTTGCCAGAAGTTAACACAAATACAGAATCAAAAAAGAAAAAAATAATAAATAAAACTTTAAAAAGTTCAATGATTGACCCAGAAGTTAAAGCCTTACAAGAGTTCTTGCAAATTGACCCGCCGACAGGAAAGTTTGGAGCATTAACTTATAAAGCAGTAATTAATTTTCAGAGAAAAAATAATTTAATACCTGATGGTATTGTAGGCCCAAAAACAAGAGCAGTAATAAATAAATTACTTTACGAAGCATAATTTTTGTGTTGTTTTGGTTATCCACAGCTTTAGGGCTTGCATGTGAACGAGCGTTCACGTATACTAGTTACATGAGCAAGGAACAATATATCAAAATTTTACAAAGAGAATTGATCAAGATCAACAAGGAGATCGACATGCGGATCATGGCTGGCGAGGCATATACCAAGCAAGCTCGCGACCACAAATTGCTCCTCCGCAAGATCCACAACCATTACCACAAGAATTCCTTCAAGGGTCTCTTTGCCAAAATGTTCTCTGTGTCTCGTTTCCAATACTAATATATATGACACTCTCTGAATACAAAAATAAACTCGCAAATTTCCACTCATCTTCCAACAGGATGCCAACTTATACAGAGATGATGAAGCTCTTTGATTTCAAATCAAAGAACGCTGTCGCTCGACTCGTAGAGAAGCTAGTAGATGCTGGTATTGTAGACAAGGACCCACTTGGCCGACTTGTACCTACCGATTCATTTTCAGATGTGCCACTCCTCGGACTTGTCAAAGCTGGATTTCCTTCGCCAAGCGAAGAGGTGCTCGAAACTACAATCAACCTCAACAACTTCCTTATTCAAAAGAAAGAAAAGACATATATACTGGAAGTTGATGGTGACTCAATGATCGACGCCCATATTGCTGATGGAGATATGGTGGTAGCAGAGCGCACAGAGAATGCTCGCGACGGGCAGATCGTGATAGCAGAAGTTGATGGGGAATATACCATGAAATATTTTCGCAAACTGGGCGCACGCATATGGCTTGAGCCAGCCAACAAAGATTTCAGTAATATTTACCCCGAGAATGATCTTAAAATTTGCGCAGTCGTAAAAGGAGTGATTCGGAAATATTAATATTTTGGTGTATAATAAATATATTAGAAGTTTAAACATTTAATTTTATGGGAAAAGGCGACAACAGACAAAGAAAAGAAGTAAAGAAACCAAAAAAGGTAGTAAAGAAATAGTTTTTTAAAAAATCCTCAAGCAAAACTTGAGGATTTTTTGTTGAAATAAAAAGCAACATTTTTGCTATTTAGTCAATATTTTGCTATAATACACACATGAAGATAACTAAAGCATTTTTTATAAAAGGTGTTGTTGGTACAGACGAAATACTCGACGATGGTGTGCCACAGATAGCATTTATCGGGCGCTCCAATGTAGGCAAGTCGACAACTATAAATGCCATCACCTCACAAAACAAGCTCGCAATTACGAGCTCTTTTCCTGGCCGAACTCAACAGATAAATGTATTCTCTGTAAACAACTCAGTGTATTTTATGGATCTACCAGGCTACGGCTATGCACGAGCCAGTGGCAAAGGGCGCGAGAAAATCCAAGAGCTGATCTACTGGTACTTTTTCAACTCACACTACGTCCAAAAGTATGTTGTGGTGATTATAGACGCTGAAGTTGGTCCGACAAAAGACGACCTTGAAATGCTCCACCATCTTGAAGTTGCAGGGAAGAGTGTTTTGATCATTGCCAACAAGATAGACAAGATTAAAAAATCAGCATACCAAAAGCAAATGAATACTCTATCTAAACTTCTTCCCAAATACAAAATTATCCCTTTCTCGGCCCTGAAGAAGACCGGGGTTCAAGAGGTAATAGATACTATTCTTGCCTAGTGTATTTCGTGTTATAATACTCATATGACAAATAAAAATATTCAATTGTATTTCTTTATTGCACTGTTGTGCGTTGTGTTCCTTTTAAATGTTGCACTATTTTTACCTTTTCTTACTTTGTTTGCCGTTATCGCTATTTTTGCCGTAGTGTTTTATCCACTGTTCAACAAGCTTAAAAAAAGATTGTATAACAATGGCAATGTAGCTGCATTTGTAACGATTATTATTGCAGCAATTATTGTGCTCTTGCCACTAACTTTCTTTACCATTCAAGTATTTCTCGAAGCTAAAAGCATTTATGCCAATTTAGATTCCTTCCAAAGTACATTATCTGGATTGTCTTCGACTCTCAACATGAAGCTTGGAACTTTGATCCCAAATGCTTCGATTGACCTCTCTTCTTATTTAGCATCAATTTTTAGTGGGTTGACTACGAGTATTGGGAGTGTGTTTTCAAGCGTCCTACACTTTACGACCGTCGTATTCATCAGCTTTGTTGCACTCTTTTTCTTTCTGCGTGACGGCAAAAAATTTATCAATAAACTCATAGCTACAAGTCCGCTTGACGATGTCCATGATCAGAAAATTCTCGCCAAGCTCAAACTAACTATTAGCGCAATCATCAAAGGGTCTCTTGTTATTGCGGCCATCCAAGGCTTGCTGACATGGATAGGATTTTTGATTTTTGGCATTCCAAATCCGGCGCTCTGGGGCGCATTGACAGTATTTGCATCACTTATCCCTGGTATTGGTACTGCGATTGTGATCACTCCTGCAATCATATATCTTTTCAATGTAGGTACGCTCTTTAATGCAGTAGGTCTTCTTGTGTGGGGCGTGGTCATTGTGGGGCTTATAGACAATGTGGTCCGTCCGGTACTTGTCGGTAAAGATGTTGATATTCATCCATTTATGGTACTGATGTCTATCTTTGGAGGATTGCTTATGTTTGGAGCTATCGGATTCTTGCTCGGACCACTCCTGCTCTCATTCTTTACCGTCTTAATAGAACTATACCCGACTATTACCAAAGGTGTACTTGATAAAAAAGAATAATGAGCATCAGCAAAAATACAGCCAAATTGATACGATCTCTTCATTTGAAGAAATTTCGTAAAGAAGAGGGGTTATTCCTTGTGGAAGGCGAGAAGAGTATCATCGAGGTGGTGCAGTCTGATTTTGAAATTGTAAATATATACACTACTCGTGAAATTTTTGAGAAGTATAGAGATATCTTTAAGCCACTCGATGAGATTATAGAGATAGTACATGCAGATGAGCTTACAAAAGTAAGCTCACTTGAGTTTAACGATACAGGTATAGCAATAGTGAAGCAAAAAGAAAATACGCCGATTGAGATAGAGAGTGAGATTATCGTCGTGCTCGACGACATACGTGATCCTGGCAATTTGGGTACTATTATCCGTACATGTGATTGGTATGGGGTCAAGAAGATCGTATGCTCCGATACTACTGCAGAATTGTACAACAACAAAGTTATCGCTAGTAGTATGGGCTCTTTTACTCGAGTGCAAATTTTCTACACAGACCTCAATCATTTTTTGAAAGATCAAAACATTCCTATAATGGGCGCTCTACTCTCTGGTTTGGATGTCCACAATGTTATATACCCGAAAAGTGGAATTATTCTAATGGGCAATGAATCAAATGGCATACATAAAGAATTACAAAATTATATAACCGACAAAATCACGATTCCGCGCTATGGAGACGCTGAGTCACTCAATGTGTCTATGGCCACAGGCATTATTTTAGATAATTGGCGTCGGGGCATGATATAATGCTCGTATATGCAGTGGTATAGCAAAAATCAAGAAGAAATATTTAAACAACTAGAGAGCAACATTACAGGACTCTCTCAATCTCAAGTAGAGCTCGCTCGCCAAAAATATGGCGAGAATAAATTGCCGGAAGAGAAACTCGCGACGTATTTAGAGATATTCTTCAACCAATTTAAAAGTCCGCTTATCTATATTCTTTTAATTGCAGTTCTGATAGTGCTCGCTATGGGCGACACAGAGAGCGCTCTTGTTATCGGAGTAGTCCTTGTGCTCAATGCAGCTATAGGTACTTTTCAAGAAGGCAAAGCTCAAAATACTCTCAACGCTTTAAAAAAGTTCATCACAACAAAGGCTACTGTTCTGCGGGAAAATATGGAGATCATCATAGACGATTCGGAGCTTGTTCCTGGAGATATAATCTTGCTTACAGAAGGCGACAAGATACCCAGCGATGCGCGCTTACTATCCGTAGAACAACTCAAGATCGACGAGTCCGCTCTGACGGGTGAGTCGATGCCGGTCTACAAAACAGTAGAACCGATTGAAAAAAGTAATTTAACAAACCAAGACCAGACTAACATGGTCTTTCGTGGTACATATGTTGTAGGTGGTAATGCAAAAGCGATTGTTGTTGCAACAGGTACCGAGACAATGATTGGTAAAATATCACTCAAATTACAAACACTCAATACCGATGTTCCGCTCAAAGCCGAGATTAAGTCACTTTCAAAAGTTTTGATAGGGATTGTTCTTGTTATGGTGGTCTTGCTGTTCTTTGTGGGTATTTATTCAGGGTATTCTACGATAGACATGTTTAGTATTGCTGTGGCTGTGGCTGTGTCGGCTATACCCGAGGGCTTGCCAGTGGTTGTGACACTAATCCTAGCTACTGGGGTGAACAGAATGACCAAAAGAAATGCTCTGGTCAAAAATCTGCAAGCAGTCGAAGCATTGGGCCAAGCCGATGTGATAGCAGTCGACAAGACAGGCACTATTACTCTCAATCAGATGCAGGTAAAGGAAGTGTATGTATCAAGCGGACTATATCAAGTGGAAGGTCAAGGCTATGAGCCAAAAGGTGTTGTGCAGCTCGAGGGCAATGTGGTCAATCATATAGAGCGACCAGATCTGATGCTCATAGGTAAGATATGCTCGCTGACCGCCCTCGCACATATTTCATATTCAGAAGAAAAGAAATTCTGGCAAAGGATATCTGGCGACCCTACAGAAGTTGCATTGCTTGTTTTTTCACAAAAACTCAATTTCGATAAAAGTGCAGAAGAAAGAGATAATCCAAAAATACTCGAGATGCCATTTAGCTCCCACACTCGTTTCCACGCGACTATAAATACCGTAAAAGGTCAAAATGTTTTCTTTGTTGCTGGTGCTCCAGAGGCCATTTTGCATTCGTCTGTCGACATGTATACAAGCGACGGCAAGATTGAATTTTCTGATATACAAAAGAATATTATTCTGACACAGATGAAGGAAATGTCGGCTCGCGGATTGAGAATAATAGCTTGTGCAACATCAGATCATCATGTAAAAGATATGGATCCAAGTGTGTTACCTAAATTGACCTTTGTAGGTATTGTCGGTATTGAAGATGCCATAAGGACAGAAGTTTATGATGCTGTAGATCGGTCCAAAAAGGCTGGTATACGTGTGGTAATGATCACCGGTGACCATGTCGACACAGCTATCGCTATTGCGCGTAGTGTAGGGATATACAAAGATGGTGATAGTGTTTTAACAGACAAGGATCTGGCCGAGTTATCTCCAAGTGAGCTCCGGGCAAAGATAGTGAATACAACAGTGTTTGCTCGTGTTACTCCAGACCACAAGATGGCTATTGTGAATGCATACAAGAGTGCAGGTCTGATTATTGCCATGACAGGTGACGGGGTCAATGACGCACTCTCCCTTGCGTCTGCTGATCTGGGAGTTGCTATGGGTAAGATGGGCACAGAAGTTGCAAAGGAAGCTGCCGACATCATACTCCTCGATGACAATTTCGGCAGTATAGTACACGCAGTAGAAGAAGGGCGCAATATTTATCGGACAATTAAAAAAGTGTTAATGTACTTACTTTCTACAGGCCTTGGAGAAATTTTTGCAATTGCGGGTACGATGCTTCTCGGCCTCCAGATGCCATTTTCAGCATCGCAGATCATATGGCTCAATTTTGTCACCGATGGATTCCTAGTTATTGCACTTGCTTTGGAGCCAAAAGATGAAAGTCTGCTTTCTCAAAAAATGAGCAAGGATGATCAGAAACTGATCAATAAAGAAATGCTCATCCGTATGTTTATTATGGGTTTTGTAATGATGGTAGGGACTATTATCCTATTCAACAGCTATCTCGGCGAGGGATTCCTGAAAGCTTCGACCATAGCGCTGACAGTGCTTGCCGTGTATCAGTGGTTCAACGCATTTAACTGCCGATCAAGTAAAAAATCAGTTTTCAAAATAGATTTATTTTCAAATAAATATTTGCTCTGGGCTTTTGGGGTAGTAGTCATTTTGCAGATTGTGGCTGTATACACTAAGCCTTTCAATAATTTTCTGAATACAACAGCTATAACTGTTTCTGATTGGGTGATAGTGATTGCAGTTGCTCTCTCTGTTATTTTGGTAGATGAAATATATAAGCTTATAAAAAATGGGGTCAACAGATTTAAGTCTAGAAATGTGTTATAATATAAAGATATGATATTTATACTTGTTTCAATCTTGCTTTTACTCTCGGGGCTTTTTTCGGCACTGACTATTTCTTATATGGGTTTTGATCTAGGTCTATTGCACCGTTTAGCCAAGCAGAAAAACAAACAGGCAATAGCAATACTCGATATACGCAAAAGAGGGATGAAACTTTTGATCACTTTGATCCTCGGCACAACTCTGGCAAATGCATTTGCAACTATCCTCATCGGAGATCATTTTTCTGGACTCGTGGCTGGGCTTGTGAGTGCTTCGTTGATCTTTTTGCTTGCCGATGTTTTCCCCCAAGCATTTGGTAGTCAGCATGCTTTGGCTTTTGGCGGATTTTGTGTCCCGCTTACTCGAGTATTTATGTTTATTTTTTATCCGATATCAGCACCTGTTGCGTATTTATTAAAAAAGATTTTAGGAGAGGAAAAGGTAAACAAAATATCCAAAGTAGATTTGTTGACTATTTTAGATGAACAGGACCAGAGTGGTGTGTCCGATGTAGACACTGACGAGCGTCGGATTGCACGTGGCTCTTTGTTATTTTCTGATCGAAAAGTGAGCAATGTCATGACTCCAAATACTGTTGTCAAAACGATTGATCACAATGAAGTTCTAGACTACGACCGACTCATTGAGCTACGTAACACAGGCTATTCTCGTATACCTGTCTATGAAAATGACCAGCACAATTTTACCGGTATACTGTACCTCAAAGACTTGATCGGTATAGCAACTCCATGCAAGGTAAGTGACTTGATGGACAACACAATCCACTTTGTACATTCACATGACCCACTCGACAAGGTCCTTGGTGAATTTATTTCCACAAAGATGCACTTGTTCGTAGTACTCGATGAATTTGGTGGATTTGAAGGTGTGATTACTGTTGAAGATATCCTCGAAGAGATTATTGGCCAAGAGATCATGGACGAAGATGACGATGTTCCTGACTTGCGAGAGTTTGCCCGAGGTCGCCAGAAACAAATAATCAATAAAATAAAATAATGAAGAAAACTTTAAAAGAATTACTTGGTGAAATCAGTGATAAGGAGCACGCCTGCATAGTGGTACTAGACGAGCTGACCGATGTCCACAATGTGGGTGCTATTATCCGTACCGCTGTGGCAAGTGGTGCCGACGGAGTGGTGGTAGGCAAGCACAACCAAGCCCCGATCAATGACACTGTAATGCGCACAAGCGCCTATACAGCTGATCTGATCCCGATCATCGAGATGAATATCAACGATAGTTTACGAATACTCAAAGACAATGGCTTCTGGGTCCACGGACTTTTTATGCAAGGGGATAGTACATTGTGGCAAAGCGATTTGAAAGGCAAAGTTGCCATCGTAGTGGGTAGCGAAGGCGACGGTATACATGACCTAACTCGCAAGCTCTGCGACTTTGCATTAGCTATCCCAATGGACGAAAAAGTAGAATCCCTCAACGCATCAGTCTCGGCAAGTATTGCTCTCTACGAGCGCTTGAGGCAGATATCGTAGTGTTAAATTTTATGATATTATTGTTGTATGTTTAATTTTAGACCTAAAATGGAGAGTAAAGTCTCTAGTGCTTTACCCACAGAAGAAAAGCCAGATATTCAGGAAACTAAACAAAAAGAAGAAAAATCACTAACTCCTGAAATTATAAAAAAAATATATGAAAAAGGTCGTTTATATATCATGACCACGATTATTTCCCTTGGTATGTTTCAAGTAGATAAATCAGGTTCAGAGCAAAATTTTGATTATTTTATATCGAAGTTCAAAAATATTCCAAAAGAAAAAAGCCATGAAGTTTATGATGATTTAAATAAAATATTGTCACCAGAAGAATTTTCAATATATTGTGAAAACGATAACGATAGTTTAATTTCAAATTCAGTACTTGATAATAAATTCCGTGAAATCTTGGTGAAATTAAGTTCAAAGTTTATTTTTAAATCAGATGATCTGTTTATAGATTTTTCTGAAAAAAAAGAGGAGGAACAAAACCAAAAACAATTATATAAAATAGATACTGAGGATTCTTGGAAAAAAATTGATGAAATCCTAAAAGAATTTCCTTCAGGTTACAAACCAGAGATTTCTTCAATTCCATATTCTCATATTGAATATTTAAATGATCCAGTATATTTTAAGGCCCTAAAACGTCTTGCCAGCATAAAAATGACGAGAGATGTTGCATATTGTAACAACAATAACATTAAAAAAATTGCAACGGATGATGATTTATTTATCATATTAGAGAAATTTAATAGCTTGGGCCCTGAATTTAGTGCAGGCATTATTGATCGTTTTTTTGAATCTGGAACTAAACCTGAATATTTAGATGAAGAACAATGGCAAAAAAAATTAAATTTCCGTAATGACTTTGAACACTTCTTGCAATCTAATCCAAATGCAAAGATTTTTGAATATGGTAAAGGCTCTAAATTTGAATCAAATGGAATTATTAATTTAATGGATGATTCATCTGGAAGATACATACAATTTTTTGAAGACAAGAATAATCAAAAAAGTATTGAATTCCTACGTAGTATTGGATATGATTTCCAATCAATGTATTTTTTAATAAGGTCAAATTATGAAAATATGGTCAACGAACCAGAATTTTTAGATGCACTGAATGAACTATCTGTAATCAATAGGAGGGGTGATTCCTATAGCGTTTGGTTTCATTTATTATCTAAATATGATTCTTATTACAACTTAGACACTAAAGATGGTTTTGAGGATTTGGCTCATGATTTAAAAAGGGCTAAGTACAAGCTAGGTAATTCTTCTGTGGATTTTTATAAAGTCAGAGATAAATTAGAAGAAATTACAGACAAACATACTAAAAACAGCAATGAAATAATTAAAGAAAATGTTTTTGAGCCTTTAGTTGCAGATATGGATACATCATACCAGCATTGGGATGAATTTTTAAAAGATCCAGCATTAGAAATTATAACAAAGTTAAAATATCAGAATAATATACCTAAATATTTGGATACTTTAGATTATTTTTCCAAAATAGATTGGATGATGCGCGTTGCAAGAAATATGTATATTGCTAATACACCAATTACTCCTGAAGATTTTGAAAAAACATTCTACGAAACAGTCAGCATTAGAATGGATAAGGAATTAATAGAGAAGTCATTATTTAAAAATAGAAATGTTGCGTTCTTTGCTCACAACGAACGATACGGTGATGATAAAAAAGATAAATTAACTAAATATAAATTACAGAACAAAGGGAAAAACTGCTTTGGTAAGGCTGAGGCAATGGATGCAATTTCAAAACAACAACCAGACAATCTGAACATATTTCGGGCAAACAATACTTCGGAGTCATTAATTAATACAAAGAAGCTTTTTTTAGAATATATTATAAATAATTCTAATCTTACTGTCGTTGTTGATGCGCATGGTAACGAAAATGCTATTTATCTTACTAATGGTCTACCAAAAAGTCAAGAATTAAAAAATTCAGTTCCTACCGAAGGATCAGATTGTGTCACTTTTGAAGAGATTGCTAATGCAATTGAGGAACGATATGATAAAAATATAAAAGACGTACCTATTTTTATTATGACTTCTTGTTATAATCAGAATTTTATACGGAATCTTTGCGAAAAAATTATCGAAATAAATTCACAGAAGAAAAAGGACATACAACTGCCTATTATTTCTGGAGATGCGGAATATGGACAGTATGCTTATTCTACTGAAAGCGAGTTTGGTAATGATTTTTTTGATATGATTTTAAAGAATAAATCTAATTCAAGGATTAAAGATATCATTCAAATTGAAAATGGAACTCTAACAACTAATATTTCACTGTTTGTGCCATTTACTAAAGAAAGTAAGGATATTAACAGCAAAAAAATAAAACAAAAAATCTTCTACCAAATTACACAACACGGAGGCACACCGTTAAACAAAACACTCGCATTACAATACGCAGAGGGATTACTAAGTAATACCATAAATGATAAAACAGCATCTTACTGGGAATATACCAATAAAGACCTAGCTCATGAAATAAGGAAAACAATCGAAGATTATAATATTGAGCTCGTAAGCTGATTTGTGGTATACTAGCTATTATTATTTATTTTTATCTTCATTATGACAACAATTGAAATTTTGACATTTCTTGGGCGGATACTGTTTGGAGCTTACTTTGTTTATTCTGGATACAACCATTTTAAAAATCAAAAAGGCTACATTGCTTATGCAAAGCATAAAGGTGTACCAAATCCAAATCTAGCTGTACCACTAACAGGATTATTGCTTGTAGTTGGAGGATTTGGATTCTTTCTGAACTTACTGATTGTCGAGTCTGCATTTATCTTGCTTATCTTCATGATCCCGACCACACTTATGATGCATGCTTTCTGGAAAGAAAAAGATCCTACTCTCAAAGCAAATGAACATATTGCTTTTATGAAAAATGTAGCAATTATTGGTGCCTTACTGACATTCTTGAAATAAAGGGATTACCCTTTCTTATGGTAAATGAAATAGGTACTTTATATATCGTAGCAACTCCCATCGGTAACATGGAGGATATTACTCTTCGCGCACTTCGTATACTCAAAGAGGTGGATATAATTTTGTGTGAAGACACTCGTACTACAGGCAAGCTTCTCTCGCGTTACGAGATCAAGAACAAGACCTCGAGCTATCATGCCCACAGTACAAAGGGTAAAGAGGGTGCTATTATCCGTATGTTACAAGAGGGTAAGAACATCGCCCTTGTAAGCGACGCAGGTACACCATGTATTTCTGATCCAGGAATTCTGTTGGTAAAAGAGGTTTACAAAGAGTTTGGTAAGGATGCTAAAGTGGTGCCAATTCCTGGGGCATCAGCATTGATTACAGCATTATCAGCATGTGGAGTTTCTGTTGCAGACTTTATTTTCTTGGGATTTTTGCCCCACAAGAAGGGCAGAGAGACACTTTTTAAAGAGATCGCTGAGAGCACTAAACCAGTAGTTTTCTATGAGTCTTCACACCGGATTTTAAAAGCATTGGAAGCTCTCCATACTCACTGCAAGGACAGAAGTATAGTCATTGCTCGTGAACTGACCAAGATATACGAAGAGTTTCAAAGAGGGACACCAGGCACTCTACTTGAGGTGCTCACTGAAGACAAAAATAAGCAAAAAGGCGAGTTTGTAGTGATTGTGGATACTAAATAAATACGATATAATAGAACTATGAGAAAAGAAAGAACTTTATTTTTTATTGGTATTTGGATCGCATTGTTGCCATTTTTAGGATTTCCTAATGCATGGCGCAAAATTCTATTTATTGTTACTGGTGTAGGAGTTGTATATCTTGCATACCTATTCCGCCAAGAGCACAATGCTCGCATGATGATACTCAAATCAAGCTCAGAGGACCAAACAATGGATTCTTTTATTGATAATATAAATGATATAAATGAGTCATCATTCAAATAAAAAAATAGCAATCATATCGGGTACTGTTGTGGTATCGGTTGCTGTTTTGTTGTTTGCACTATCTTATGCATTTAGTACATCTTTTGACAGTACAAAAAAGTATGAGGTCAATAAAGTAAAGGGGACAGAAAGTAGTAAAGATAACAAAGACACAGCAATTGAACCTGCTCCATTGCCGGCGACACATATTGAAACACCAGAATCTGTCAAAGCAATCTATATATCGGCTTGGGTTGCAGGCTCAGCAAAGCACATGAGTCGGATCAATAGTTTACTAGATACTACAGAGTTGAATGCTATTGTAATCGACATCAAGGATTCTACTGGGCGTGTCTCTTTCCATACAGACAACGAGCTTATCAAGGAGTTGGGAGCTTCTGAGAAGCGTATTGCAGACATTAAGGGCTTGATTGACTCACTACATAAGAGAGATATCTATGTTATTGGTCGTATTTCAGTATTCCAAGATCCGTACATGACAAAAAGAAAACCTGAATGGGCAGTCAAAAAGAAGAGCGATGGTACTGTATGGACCGATCGCAAGAAACTATCATTCCTTGATCCAGCAAATAAAGACGTATGGAACTATACAAGCACTGTGGCCCATACAGCGTATGACGTAGGCTTTGATGAGATCAATTTCGACTACATCCGCTATCCGTCAGATGGTAACGTGAAAGATATAAACTATTCTTTGGCCGAGGGCAAGACTCGTGCAAGCAATATGGAAGATTTCTTTATTTATTTGCATGATGAGATGAAAAAGGATGTCGACATACCAACTTCTGCTGACCTATTTGGCCTTACAGCCACGGCTGTTGGCAATGACGATATGGGTATAGGTCAGGTCATGGAAAAAGTTTTGCCACACTTTGATTTTATTGCACCTATGGTTTATCCATCACACTTTGCTACTGCGTGGAATGGCTACAAAAATCCAGCTGAGCATCCATATGAAGTAGTGAATATTACAATGAAGTCTGCTGTTGCCAAAGCAACAGCTATGGGTCTGTCACCGCTCAAGATTCGCCCGTGGCTCCAAGATTTCGACATGGGTGCCAATTATGGGAAAGATAAGGTCCAAGCTCAGATCAAAGGTACTTACGATGCAGGTCTGAATTCATGGATGCTATGGGATCCTAAAAATATATACACAAAAGACGCTTTGGAATTGCAATAACCTTATATGATAAATTATAAACAAAAAATACTGTATACTATCTGTAGCTTATGTGTCCTCACCGGTGTTTTTATGTTTGGTGTGTATGTTGGGTTCTCTCAAGGTCCGGAGATCGGCAAGGTGACTGGTGTCAAAAATATTTCTAATCCTACAACCCAAACAGATTTCAATCCTTTTTGGAAAGCATGGAATGTATTGAAAGAGAAGTCGATAAACTCTAAAGATATAACCGATCAAGAAAAAGTCTGGGGATCAATACAGGGACTTGCTGATTCATTCCGGGATCCATATACCGTATTTTTTCCTCCAGAAGAAAACAAACTTTTCAACGATAGTATTCGTGGAACATTTAGTGGTATAGGGGCTGAGATGGGTATGAAGAATAAACTGCTGACGATTATCTCACCGCTCAAAGATAGTCCCGCAGATAAGGCTGGAATACAAACTGGAGATATTATAGTGAAGATCGATGGTGTGGATACAAAGAATATGAGCATTGATCGCGCGATCAGCTTGATACGAGGCAAAAAGGGTACTACAGTAAACCTGACAATCTTTAGAAAGGGTCAGATAAAAACTCGCGATATTGCTGTTGTGCGCGATATTGTCGATATCCCGACCATAGATACAGAGCTTCGAGCAGATGGAATATTTGTTATTAAATTCTACAGCTTCTCTGAAAATTCAGGCAATCTTTTTGACGCAGCACTTGATAAATTTGCTGATTCAAAATCTGACAAATTGATTCTCGACTTACGAGGCAACCCGGGAGGCTACTTGGATGTGGCAGTGCATATTGCAAGTAGATTTATTGACGAAGGCAAGATTATTGCCATAGAGGATTATGGTGATACAAGAGAAGATGAGACATATCGTAGCTTCGGCCCAAAAATGTTCGATACGAATCTAAAGTTTGTAGTACTTGTCGATGGTGGTTCGGCTTCAGCTAGCGAAATATTGGCTGGTGCACTCAAAGAGCACAAGGTTGCGACAATAGTTGGAGATACTACCTTTGGCAAAGGCTCGGTGCAGGAACTGGTAAAGATCACAGACGACACCTCATTGAAGGTAACCATTGCTCGCTGGTTGACACCAAACGGTGTTTCTATATCGGATCATGGTTTGGAGCCAGATGTAAAAGTAAATTTTACAGAGAAGGATATAACAGACAAGAATGATGTTCAGTTGAATAAAGCGGTAGAAATATTAAAAGCAAAGTAGAAAAATATATGAAAGTTATCCTCCTAAAAGACGTGTTGAAAGTAGGCAACAAAGACAGTGTATTAGAATTTGCAGATGGTTATGCCCAAAATGTGCTCATAGCCAAGGGCTTGGCAATACGCGCGACTCCTCATGAGCTTTCAAAGCTTGAGGAAAAATTAAAGAAGTTGCAAAGTATAAAAGAAGAAGAAAATAAAGTATTCGACATCCTCGTTTCTTCTTTAAATAATAAAATACTCACGCTAAAAGCAAAGTCAAATGAAAAGGGGCACCTATTCAGTGCTGTCAAAAAGGCTGAAATAGCAACGCTTATAAAAGAACACACAGGTACTGATATCGCCGAAGATGCTATTGAATTCGGCAAACCAATAAAGGAGATAGGTTCCCATTCTATAACAATCAAAAAAGGGGAGCGTAGTGGTACTTTTATGATAAATGTAGAGTAAACAAAACCCCTCAAATTTGAGGGGTTTTGTTTGTATATTTAAGCTATTACGTGTACTACTTTCTTTACTGTTGTTTTGTTGTTGAATCCAATTTTACGCTTGCTTCCAAATTTGACAATACCTTCTTTGAGAGCAAAGAGTGTATGATCACGGCCCATACCTACATTGGTCCCAGCCATGATACGTGTGCCACGCTGACGGATAATAACTCCTCCAGCCTTTGCAGTTTGCCCAGCGTAAAGCTTAGTACCTAGATACTTTGGATTTGAGTCTTTTAAGTTTTTGGCCGAACCTCCGGCTTTCCTATGTGCCATATGATGCTATCTATAATGAATAATTTATAATATAATAGTACGTAATGAAGAGTATACAGCATTTAAAGGATAAAATCAAGGGTTTGGCGTACCCTGACAAAAGCCTTATTTTACAAGCTTTTATTGTGATTTTGGTCGCTGTGGGTTCATTTGGTCTTGGACGTCTAACATACTCGTCTCCGAAAAGTGAAAAAGTAGCTATAATCAATCTCGACTCTACAAAAGGGGATAAGGTCACTTATTACAAAAAGTCATCTCCAACCAAAGAAGTAGCACCGACCTCAAACACCACAACTGGTGTGTATGTTGCTTCAAAAAATGGTAAACTATATTACAGGGTAGGATGTGGTGCAAGTAGTAGGATCAAAGAAGAGAATAAAATTTTCTTCAACACAGAACAAGAGGCTAGAGATGCAGGGCTCCAAGGTTCCGATTCATGCACACCCTAAATGTATGATTAAAATACTTTTTAAAACACTTTTTGTAATTTTTCTCGTTATGTCGCTGTATATTATGCGCGATGATATTTCTGATTTTGTTAACAAAAAAAAGGCTCAAATAATCAAATCAATAAAAAGTTCACAGACAGAAGGTTCAATCTCGTCCGACGGGCTTGTTGATGTAAAGAAATTGGTAGACACTCCGGGTGCATTGCGAGCTACCAGCTTCTTCAATATTAACCAGGCAAGCTTCCTTACTAATGCCGGTATTATTGTGGAAACAAATAGAGAACGTGCAAAAGAGAATCTGAGTCAACTAAAAGAAAATACAAAATTAAATCTATCTGCAGAGAAAAAGGTCAATGACATGTTTGCTCGCCAGTACTTCGAGCACGTTTCGCCATCAGGCGTTGGTGTGAGTGATCTTGGGCAAGCTGTCGGCTACGAATATATCATTATCGGTGAGAACTTGGCTCTAGGCAACTTTAAAGATGACAAGGCTGTCATTGCTGCATGGATGGCAAGTCCTGGCCACAGAGCCAACATGATGAATAAAAATTATACAGAAATGGGTGCCTACGCGCGTAAAGGGACTTTTGAAGGCAAAGAGACATGGCTTGCTGTCCAGCATTTCGGTACACCGCAGAATCTGTGCCCAAAGATAGATGTCTTGCTCAAGAGCTCAATACAAGCTGATCAGATTAAATTGAAAACAATGCAAGGGGACTTGGCTCAGAGATTGAAGGATGTAAATAGCAACAAAATGGTAAATGGCAAAACTCATGATGAGCAGGTAGAAGAATACAATACTTTGGTAAATAAATACAATATACTCGTGGCAAAGAGTAAAGCGAATATAAATATATACAACAAACAAGTTCGCGAATTTAACGCATGCGTAGAAGTTAGACAATAAAGCCAGAGGTTTAGTAGGAGAGAGCCCTTTATAGGGCTTTTTCTATAGGGGGAAAATATATAGTAGTGTCGTACAATATATCTTTCGCGACTCTATATATCTTATATAAGGCTTAGAAAGGATTACTAGATTGTGCGCACATTTTAAAAATGTCGCACAATTTTCACGACACATGCTATAATTAACTTCATGTTTAAAGAATTCCCAGCTTCTCGTTTTTATATTCTCAAAATTCTATACTTTTTACCCATAGCTTCGTATGCATTAGGTTCTCTACTTTTGTCTATGGATGAACCATGTTATGGAAATTCTGATTGTTATTTCGACAGTTTTGGTGGCCAGTTAGGTCTTTTTGGTGTTTATGGATTTTTCCTATACTTTAGTCCCATAGTATCTATAATACTTTTTAATTTAATTTTGGAGAAAAAGAAAAAAAATAAAGTTTTGGGAATGAGTGATTCACTTTTCTTTTATGGTTTCTGCCCTCTAAATTTATTTCTCGCTGTACGATTTTTGTTGGGAACTTTCTTATAAAGCAACTTGCGAAGAACTTCTTTTCCGTGCATCTTTTTCTAGGTTATTATAAAGTCGGCCATGTTTGATCCAACCACCAAGGTATTCATAATAGAATTTTAAAAAACCGCGTTCTTGATATTGAAGCCAGTGGATTCGTTCATGGGCAAGGATACTGCCGGGCTTATCCCCTTCTGTTTGGTATTTTTGCTCAATATAGATCCCAAACGGCGGAATTGTCACCGCCATAATCTTTCCAGGCAAAGACGAAATATAGTTGGTTGGTGCTGGGTCATGAATAACAAATGTAGAATATATTGCACTAAAACTTATAACAATAACAATTATTAAAAATATAGCACAGAGGATTTTGATAAATTTTTTCATAGCCTAATAACTTAGATTATCGCACAGTGCGATACCCTGAAGTATCTGCTTCCAACTCCCCTTCTTTGGCGTCTATTTTTGTATTTTCAGAATTTTGGAAAGTTGGAGCTTTTATATCCATGTTTTTTATTTGTGGTAGTGGTAAAAAACTGCTGAAATCAAAATGGGCAGTTTTGTTTGTGTCTGGGTTGCTCGGTGTCTGGAAGAACTTTTCACCTATTGTCACCTTGATCAGATTTTCTACGTATGCCTTGTTTTTCTTGAATTGCTCGGATTCAAAGGCTGTCTTGAGATCAACACGCAAGAATACAAATACGAGAGCTCCAAGGATAATTATAGGTAGTATGATACCACCACGATTATGTATTGACCCTAAATTTTTAGTATCTGTATTATGCATGTTTATATTATATCAAATTTTATTTACTAGCTCCTAATTCTTTTTGAGCATAGCGGTAGATGTGAGCTTGGGTAAATATATCATTGGGTCTAGATACGCGCTGATCGGCGCTACTGGCATAACAAAGTGTGCTCCTGGACAGGATTTGCTTGCGAATTCAGTAATCTCTGCACCTTGGCTTGCGTATACGCTCACATGCAAGTGTGGACCTGTAGAATGGCCTGTATTGCCCGATAGAGCCACTATATCTCCTGCTTTGACTTCCTGGCCGACAATAGCCTGAATATTTGATAAGTGTCCATAGGTGCTCGAAAGACCATTGTTGTATTGGATAAATACCCACTTGCCAAAAGATGCTCCTTTACAGAAAGTGTCGGTATTGCCTGTACCCATAACAGTACCTGTACCCATAGCCACAACTGGCGTACCAATACTTGCTCGGAAGTCTACTCCGCTGTGAGATCCAGATGCATATAGTCGCCCTGAGGCAGCAGTTTTGCCAAAAAGCTGGGTAATCAATACTTTTTCTAGTGGCCAGGCTAGTGCTCCAGAGCCCGCACTCGGCAATAGATTCGGATTCAATAGGAATTTTAGTTGCGCTTCATAGTCACGGAATTCTTTTTCAAAAGAGTCGCGTTTTTTTTGCTGTTCTGCTAGGATCTTTTTGTATTCAGATTCTTTATTTTTGGTTTCTTTCAAAATTTTATCTTTTTCGGCTTTTGCAAGCTCGATTGCCTTTTTCTCCATATCCAATTTTTGTTTCAAAGTTCCAAGATTGGCATTTTCCTTCTCCTTCATCTCTTTGGATTCTTCTAGATTTTGCTTGATCTCTTGGGTGGTTTCTATAAAGGAATCAATTTTTTTATTCAGAGAAATTCTTTCTTGATATTCTTGGCTGATATTTCGGAGTCCATTCTCTGTTAGGATCAATTCCACAATAGATCTTTGATCGTTTTGATAAAGTTCGTTAAATGATTTTTTTAATACAGCGCGGGTTAAGCTGATCTCTTTGTTTCTCTCGTCGATATTTGTTTCCAAGCCGACGATGACATTTTTGCCGAGTTCAATCTTTTTAGTGGTCTGAGTGGTTTCCTTTAAAAGTTTTTCCCGAGTCAGATTGAGCTCTTTTATCAATCGTGACAAAGTTTGGGCTTCTTGATTAGTGAGACTGATTTGATCTTGGTACTTTTGGATTTCTCGATCGAGCTCGGCAATCTGTTCTTTTGTAGTTAGAATTTTTGAATTAAGTGTTTCTTTTGTTTCTGTCGTTGCTCCGTAGATAAAAGATTGTGGAAATACAAAAGAAAATATAAGGATAAAAAAGACAACTTTTTTTGTTATATATTTACCCATTATGTTTTACGTCTAATATTTCTAATGCACCATTTAGGCGAAGCATGGTGCCAACTTTCCCAAACAATTCAGCAAGTACAAATGGGTCGGGTGACTTCTCTTGTCCGGAGAGGCTGTAGCGCATTGGCCAGAGGACTGATCCACGGCCTACTTCTGTTGCATATTCCCAAAGAGTGTCTTTAATCTTTTCTTTAGTCCAGCTTGCTTCGTCAATTTCTGAAAGGAGATCTATAACTTTTTTTATATTTTCTTCTGTCGTCGTGTTTTCTTTTTGTTCCTTTTTTAAAATATCTAAATGTAATTTTGGATATTTGAAATAGTAATCCAAGTCTCCATTGACAGCCATCATTTCAATATCGAGTCCCGATGATACACGCTCAATAACGATCGGAGTGATGTTGTGTAGCATCTGTGTGGTAAAGTGTGGCAGTTCTTTAATATCATTTGGTATAAATTTCAAAATGTAAGCTTCTTGATCTTGATACGACATTTTCTTTATATATTCGCGATTGATCCATGCCAATTTTTCTTCGTTGAATTGCGCGCCAGAGTGCTGGATTTTTGTTACATCAAATGCTTCCAAGAGATCATCGAGAGTCATTACTTCCCTATCGTCTCCAGGGTTCCAACCCAAAAATGCCAGGAAATTGATCATCGCTTCTGGTAGTATGCCTTCATTTCTATAGTCTAATACATCTTTTGCTCCATCACGTTTGCCAAGCTTCTTTTTGCCTCCAGGGGCCATTATGGGTGGCAGGGTCGCCATTTCTGGTCTGTCTACACCTAGAGCTTCATATAGAGCCAAGAATTTAGGCGTTGAAGAGATAAATTCATCAGCACGCATTATGTGAGTTACTCCCATTTCCAAGTCGTCGATAATGTGGGCGAAATTGTATGTTGGGTAGCCATCGCTTTTGATCAATATAAAATCATCAAGAGCTTCCGGACCAGCAGTCAGCTTGCCACGCACAAGATCATTCCATTCTGATGTTTTTATTTCTTGGATTTTTAAACGCAACGGCATCGATCCATCCCACACTGGAGGATTCTCTGGTCGATGTTCGCGATACAAAAATGGTCTTTTTTCCGCGTCTGCTTTTGCACGAAATGCTTGGAGTTCTTCTTCTGTATACGGGTCGGCATATGCCAAGCCCCTGTCTATCAGTATTTGTGCATACTTCTTATATGAATCAAGTCTTTGTGACTGTATGTATGGAGCATTGGCGCCACCAATATCTGGACCCTCGTCCCAGTCGAGTCCCAGCCACTTCAAAGATTCTATTATGTGACCAATAGATCCCTCCACTTCGCGCTCTTTGTCTGTATCTTCGATACGAAGAATAAAAGTACCATTGTGTTTACGGGCCCACAGATATGCATACAATGCAGTACGAATACCTCCCACATGAACAAAGCCTGTTGGCGACGGAGCAAAACGTGTAACTACTTTTTTGTGGTTTTCTTTTGTCATATTATTCGTGTTCGAGAGCTATTTTAATGGCTTCTTGGGCGATCATTGAGCTTGCATTTGGGTTGGCAAATTTATGTGCAGAGTCTTTCATCTTAGCTAATAAATTTTTATCTTCAATCAATTTGTCGATCAGGGTAGAAATAACATGAGGTTTGAAATTGACTTCCTCCACGACTTCACTTGCACCACTGCGTGCATAGTTAAATGCATTTTTTCTCTGGTGGTCACCATTGCTTTCTGTGATAGGAATAATAATTGACGGTGTACCCCAAGATGCGATCTCGAAAATAGTTGACCCCGCACGTGAGAGCACTACGGTCGCAATACCGGCAGCCATTTTAGTAGTCACATCATTCATAAAGGCTATTGGCTTGTAATACTTCTTCAAAGGATTTTTATCTAAAATAAAATCGGACCTTTTGACCACATCGTCGAAATTTTTGACTCCGGTTTGGTGGATAATCTGATATTTTTCGATTAGTATTGGCAAAGCTTCTAAGATTATTTTATTTATTATTTCTGCGCCCTGCGAACCACCAAGGATAAGTAGGGTCGATTTAGATGCATCAAAATTAAAGAATTCATACGCTCCGTCACTTGAGCCATGCATAATACTTTTGCGTATTGGCTGGCCGGTGAGAACTGTCTTTTCTTTTGGTAAATATTCTACAGATTCGCTCCATGATACGGCAATATGTTTTGCAAATTTTGCAGTCCACAGATTGAGCCTGCCTGGGTATGAATCAGATTCGTGGACTATGACTGGTATACGGAGGAATTTGGCCCCAAAAACAGCCGGAAAGGCTCCATAACCACCTTTAGATATAACCACATCTGGATATATAGTAAAAAGCTTCAATAGCCCAACAACAGCTCCGATGCCGGCAGCAATCATATCAAAGAAATTTTTGATCGAGGAGTAAGTACGCAATTTACCGGCTGGTACTTGGACAAAACTGATCCGGTTGTTGAAAAGGGCCTGTTTGTCATATGGAGTATCCGACATGTAATACAGCTTCAAATCCAATATTTTTTCTTTTTGGGCGATAGTATTGAGCTCTTCGGCAATAGCGATCAAAGGATAAAAATGACCCCCAGTTCCACCCCCTGTAAGTAATATCTTCATACCCCATATTTTACCGCATTTTTGGATATTTTTCTAGTACACCAGTACTTCCTTTTACTTGAAAGGCTTAAATCTAAAAATAATTTATTTCCTCTTGTCCAACCCCAACTCCTTCCCTTTTTTATTTCGCCGATAAATTAAAATTGAAAGTACAACTAATAGCACAATCGGTATAGATACAAGAAGTATATTTTCAAGATAAGAAGGACTACCCTCTGATGAATTGTACCCATTAAAATCTGATGGATAGTACCCACCTGTACAATCTTCTTCAATATTAGGATTAGGGACGCAAGGCAAAATTGCAAAAATAGGATTACTATTTGATAACAAAATCAATAAAATAATTACAAAAACTCTAAGTATTTTCATAATAAAATTATACCAGTTAATTCTTTTTTTGGAAACGAGAAACGTTGAGGATTATGCCCATGGCGCCGAGGGTTATTAGTAGAGAGGTGCCACCGTGGCTGATGAATGGTAGAGGTACACCCGTCAGTGGGAATACGCCAATAATCGAGGCGATGTTCATAAATGCTTGTGTGAGTGTGATTGTAATGAGTCCAATAGCTAGTAATTTGGAAAATGAGTCAGGTGCGTAATATCCAATTTTGAATCCACGAAATGCAAAAATAATAAACAAGAGAATAATAGCAACTGTGCCGATAAAACCTGTTTCCTCTCCTATAACAGCAAAGATCGAGTCGCCTTGAGGTTCTGGTAAGTAACTGTACTTCTGTATACTTTGGCCCAATCCCCTGCCAAAGATCCCTCCGGAGCCGATAGCGATCAGTGATTGCTGTAGTTGGTACGATGCCCCACTTTGGTTCTGGCTTGGGTGCAGGAATGTATTTACACGGCTCTTCAAATAAGGAGTCACTGAAACAAGTATTCCAAATCCAACGATACTAATAACAAAAATTCCTAAAATATATTTCCATGGCATACCAGAGATGAAGAGCATAACCATAGCAGTTGTTGCGATCAGAATGACACTCTTTGTGTCGGGTTGCTTGAGTAGTACAAGTGCAATAACTCCAAGTAATAATAAGAGTGGGATAATACTGAACTTCATATCACGGACTTTTGTCTTGACCCAAGAAAGCCATGCAGCAAAATAAATAACAAAAGCGATTTTTAGGAATTCTACCGGTTGAAATGATATACCAAAAATATTAATCCAGCGCTGTGCTCCTCCGTGACTAAATCCAATCTTTGGAACAAAAACTAAGCATGTAATAAGTATAGAAATGATGAAGATCGTTAGTGAATATGTCCGCCAAAATTTGTATGGGATACGATATGCACAATACATAGCGATCCCCCCACCAAGTAGTCCAAAAAGGAATTGATTGAAGATTACGTCGTAGAATTTGGCAGGATTCTTTGCCAAGATTCCAAGCGATGCTGAAGTAAACATAACCACGCCGACTACAACGAGCGTGACAATAAGACCAAAAAATATTTTATCAATGTTTTTTTCTTTCATTTTTTAAATAAATTACTGCAAGAACACTAAAACAACTCCTAGAATGGAACTCATGATAGCTACGATCCAGTAGCGCATCGTGACTTTGTATTTGGGCCAGCCGAGAGCTTCGAAGTGGTGGTGGAGTGGTGCCACGAGGAATACCTTTTTGCCATTAAAGAATTTACGCGAGACCATCTGGATGATAGTTGATACCGAGGTGATAAATAATGGGAATGCAATGATTGGTAAGATGAGCACTGTATCGGTAAGGAATGCGATCACAGAGAGTGTAACCGTCAACCCGATCATACCTGTTTCCCCCATATAAAATCGAGCTGGAGGGATGTTGAACCACAAGAATGCCAAAATACCGCTTGTAATAACTGCGCAAAATGCCGCTAGGTTGAATTGCCCGTGGCCATATGCTATGACTGTGTAAGCCACAAATACGGGAGCTAATACACCACCCGATAGGCCGTCGATACCATCGATCACACTGGTTGACCATACTGCTAATGTTACAGCAATAAAAAAAGGAATAAATAAAAATCCAAGATACAAAGTACCATCAAATGGTATATGTACACTGTTCATACCCAATTTTGAATAGAACCACCAGCCAATAACCAATCCTAAAATAACGATGATACCTATTTTTATATATCGAAAGAGTATTGGGTCACCGGACAATTTTCCTTGAGCAAAAATCTGGATGAAGTCGTCGGCAAGACCAAGAAGTGACGCAAAGATAAGTACAATAAAAGGTAAAAGTGTTTCAGAACGATTTATAAAATAAATTCTATCTGCAAAATTTGTGTTTATAAAAAATGAAATAAAGAATATAACAAGCATAGTCGCGATAACCGACATCCAGACGATCATCCCACCTGTACGTGGAGTACGGAGCTCAGTGTCCTCATAAATTTTCTTGAAATTTTCATTGGGTGCTACTTCTATTCGTGAAGTTCGGCGCCATAATTTGTATTTGTAAAAATAGTGTGTAAAAATTGGTGTCAACAAAATACCAGAAACGAAACTGATAACTGCAGGTATGAGCACTTTGATCGTATTACTCATTTTCTTTTTCGCCTTTTAAACTACCTTTTAAATTGTTCACTACATTTTGATAGTCGGGCAAGTCGGCAAGCGTTGTGACTCCCATGTATTGGAGAGTCTCGGTCGTGGGACTATATGTATAACGTCTGGAATCATTTGGGTCAATATTTTTCTCTATCAATCCTCGGACCAGTAGGTTGCGTAGTATAAAGCTTGAATTCACTCCACGGATATAGTCGATCTCGGCTCGCGTTGCGCCATTGTTGTAGAGGATTATAGAGAGTGTTTCGAGTGATGATTTCGTTAGGTCTCGAGAGAGTTCTTCTTTGCGCATTGCTTCGAGGAATACGCTCGCATCTTTATTGGTGCCGAGCATGATTTCGGTACCATTCTCGACAATAGTAAGCCCTGAATTGTTTTGGCGTTCTTTTAGTATAGATAGTCCCTCCCTGACAGCATCTTCGCTAACAGATAAAATTTCTGCTATCTTTTTAATAGCCACTGGTTCCCCTTTAAAGAAAAGTAATGATTCAATTTTTGCGTGTAGTTCCATAATTAAATTTGCTTTGGACGAATATCTTCTATTAATTGTTCTTTTGTTTCTTGCTTGGTAATAGTCATGTCTTCGAAAGTTGCATTTTGAATGACATCGATTATACCCTCTCTGACCAATTCTAACATAGCCAGAAAAGAAACGATAACATTAACTTTTTGTTCTCTTACATCAGCACTTGGAAATTTCCCAGAAAATTCTTTAAAAGAAAAAGTTATTGACTGCTGAATTCTTTCTGTTAGATTATCGAGCATTTCTTCCATACTGATAACCTTCTTTACCTCTACTTCTGGTAATGGAATGACTTTTTTGGGAATATTGTCGAGGACTGTTTGGATGCCAAGGAGCATGTTATTTGTTGTAATATTTTTGTCGGGACTCCATACAGGGTCACTCCAATTGCGCTCAGGCGCAGAGAAAATAATTTGTGCACCAAATTGTGTTTTGATAGTTACGCTTGCATTTTTGATAATCTGATATAAACGCAAACGATCCTCAAGATTTTGGATCTTCTCTGTCTCATCTGTGGTCAGAGTTAGATTGGGTAAAAGTGATTTAGATTTGATAAGGATCAATGTTGCCGCCACGACGACAAAACTCGACACCGTACCGATATGTGACAGAGTGTTGTCTTTCGACATATTATTTACGTAGGCAATATACTCGTTGGTTACTTCGGCGAGCGACACATCGTTGACGAAGAATTTGCGCTCTTCTACAAGAGACAAAAGGAGCTCGAGTGGCCCTTCAAAATTACCTGCTTTTACTTTGTATGTGGTGTCGGTATCCATTATCCTTTAATTTTATCGGCGTATTCTTCTATTTCATTTGGAGTGTCGTATGAGATAACTGGCCATCTTGGCAGTAAGTGGCCATTTTTCTGCGGTATTAGATGCACATGAAAATGTGGAACTTGTTCGCCCACGACACCTAGCTGTACATAATCACAGTCCAGATTTGTTTTCATTTTTTGCATCAAATTTCTGCAAACAATAAATGTTTTACTAACTGTATCGTCGTCGCAATCCTGCATCCATTCGGCATGTTTTTTTGGAATCAAAAGCGCATGGCCTTTTGCAACAGGATAAATATCCATAAAAGCTAAAAAGTCATTGTCCTCATATATTTTAATACATGGTATGTCCCCTTTTACAATTTTACAAAATAGGCAGTCTGACATATTAAAATCCATCACTATTTAACTTCTCATCGATTCTGTTCATGTCTCTTGGGAACATACAGGCTTCACGTATATTTTTCAATCCCAACAACTGCATAGTGATACGCTCGGCTCCAAAAGCAAAACCTCCTTCGGGTGGTACTCCATATTTGAAAGCTTCTAAGAACATATTTATCTTACTAGGATCCATCCCCCAAATTTTTACATGTTCCATCAATTGATCATATTTATTAATTCTTCTACCTCCTGAAAGCCATTCTATGCCACGGCAGATTAGGTCCATACCCTCGTTCACCTCTGGATTTTCAGCATTTGGATAAACATAGAAAGGTTTTTTGCGAGTTGGATAGCCGTAGATGAAGACGAAGTCTGAGCCGGTTTCTTCTTTGATTATTTCAGAAATTTGTCTTTCGTCTTCTGGGTTTGTATCCTTTTCTCCGCGAACGTCACGGCCAAACTTGGCAAAAATTTTATCTTGGACTTCTTGGAGTGTTAGAGTCGGAGTCTTCTCTATCATCACAGGTAGTTCTGCGCCTACTGTTTCTAAATGTTCGGAATTTTTGGTTTTTACTTGATCCAATATATATCGAACAGTCTCCTCTGCCATATCACGAATTTCTTCCCATGAATCGATAAATCCCATCTCTGCATCAAGAGATACAATTTCTGTTAGGTGACGCGTAGTAGAAGATGGCTCTGCTCGAAAAACTTTGTTTACAGAGAAGCATCGTTCAAATGCGGACATGACAATTTGTTTATAAAGTTGTGGAGATTGGGAAAGGTAGGCTTTTTTGTCAAAGTAATTCACTTGGAAAACTTCGGCTCCACCTTCTGCTGTTGCCGGTGCTATAGAGGGCGCTTGGAATTCAAAAAACATGTTCTTTTTCATAAATTCTCGGAAAGAATCGATAACTGTTTCTTGTACTTTGAAAATTGCTTGAACTTTTGATTGTCTGAGCACAAGCGCTCTGTTATCAAGCTCTGTTGTTAGCTCAAGATTGTAGCCATCTTTTGACATGTCAAAAGGTAGTGGCGCCGCTTCGGCTAAAACTTCGATAGTTAGAACCTCGAGTTCAATATCACCATTTAGTACTCCAACTTTTATATTTCTTTCCGGACGAGCATTTACTTTGCCTACAATTTTCAAGACCCATTCTGAGCGTGAGTTTTTTGCAATTTCAATATTTGTAGAATTTGGTAGCACAACACATTGGACTTTGCCTGTCATATCGCGCATGTCCATAAATACCATCTTGCCTTGGTCGCGGTGGACGTCTACCCAACCAGCGATCACCACCTCTTTACCCACGTGGTCTTTCAAATTGTTTATATAAATTCTGTTTATCATATTTGTTTATAATATCACAAAAAACCTCTATTGTGTATAGACAATAGAGGTTTAATGGATACTTTGGGAGATCATTTCGTACGGTACTCCAATGATCGAATTGATCAGTACAAAGAGCCAATAAAATGGCGCAATTAGGAAAAATAGGACCTTATCTTTTGCATATAACGGCAGGTACCATTTCTGAAGCTTCATAAAGAACCAGTTAAATGGGATGTATATAGCACCAAATATAACGGTGATGAAAATTTTAAGAATGGTAATCATAGTTGTACTCCTACATTACTTCTAATCTCGAGCATCTTTTTCTCGACAATGGGCTTGATTTTGTTTTTACCATTTTCGAGAATCTTAATAACTTCATTTTTATTTTCTGCTAATTTATTTCGAATTTCGCGCATTGGAGAAATATAATTAATTATATCTGTAATTAAGAGCTCTTTCAATTCTTTGTACTTACCTTCTTTTTCTTTGTATATAGTATCTAATTCTTCCTTTGATCTGAAAAGCATATGTATGTTGTACACATTTTCGGGCACAGAGCTTCCAGAGTCTGTCACAATACTCATCACAGCCTTTTTGATCTCTTCATCGGTACCAAAAAGCGGAATCGTGTTGCCATAACTCTTGCTCATCTTGCGCCCATCTGTGCCAGGCACTATGGCTACCTCTTTTATGATCATTGGTTCTGGAAGCTTAAAAGTCTCACCATAAATATTGTTGAATTTCTGCGCAGTATCGCGAGCATACTCTACATGTTGCTTCTGATCGGCGCCTACTGGCACGACATCGGCGTCTTGGATCAGTATGTCGGCAGACATAAGCATGGGGTAATCAAAAAGCCCGACAGTTACCTCTTTTGCTTTTTGGTTAGCATCTTTGTAAGTCGTCGCACGCTCGAGGAATGCCATTGTAGTAATGCAATTGAAATACCAAGTCATTTCTGCGACTTCTGGGATATCGGATTGCTTGAATAAAATTATTTTCTCTGGATCAAGTCCGCAAGCGATGTAGTCCATCGTTACGTCTAAAATCATTTTTGATAATTTTTCTTTATCCTGCACGGTCGTAATTGCATGCAAATCAGCAATAAATATACGGGTATCATATTGACCTTGCATTTCTACAAATTGCTTGATAGCGCCAAAATAGTTGCCAATATGCATAGTGCCCGATGGCTGTATCCCTGAAAGTAATATTTTTCTTGTCCCGTTAGAAGCCATAATAGTTTTGTTTAATCTTTAAGTATATAAATTAGAATCCTCACAGGCCTGCTTCTTTCGGGATTCATGCATTTATTATACCAAATACCCCATTTTTATGCACATTTTCTTAATAATAAAACCCGGCCCAATGTAAAATTGGTCCGGGTTTATTTATCTTATTAAGAGAATTTTTCTTTTCTCTTTAGAAATCTTTCCAAGGTAGTTTTTTCAAATATATCAAACCAAGGTTGTTTCTCTGCATGTTCTAGTACAAATTTTGGTAGTTTTTTCCCAATATTTGTAATGTACAAAAATGACGTCATGTCTTTATCCATAATCTTTTCCCCGCTTTGCGCTATAGACAAAAGGAATCTTGAGTAACCCTCTGCAGTAATACCTTTTTTGTTTCCTGCAAGTTTTATTATGCTCAAAATTATACGGGAATTTCCATCTAACCTGAAGCTCTCTTGGTTAAGGGTTAAGGACCTACCTGTTTTATAATCTGTAGCAATCCTAGTGTAACTATTGATGTCTTTTAAGATGAGGTAATTTGAGGAGTCTGTCAATAATTTAGCAAAATCACTTGAAATAGTATTTTGATTTGCAAAAGCAAGAGCTTTTTTGTAATATTCAGATTTGCCGGCGGCTGAAAAAACTTTTTCCAGACCTATTTCGTCAAAAAATTGATGCAACTTGTTAGCGAATACCATTCTTTGTGTCTGAGCTTCATCTAAAAACAATAGTAAGCTTGGGTTTACAAAAAATATTTTTGCAAAGATATCACATTCTGATTTTGCTAAGAGCTTATTTACTGCAGTAAACAATTTAACCGGCAGCTCCTCTTCAAGAATACTTTTGTTAATTGTTCTGTTGTAACTACCCAATAACTTATCAAGTGCAGATATTTTTGTTTTACTAACAGGGTCTAATTCTAACCTACGACTTAAATAGATTGTAGGAAAGCTTTTACTTAAATCAGGAAGTATGGCTTTTACATAGGATATATTCGTAAATGAGATGTTGCTTAAATCAGTTTTGGAAAAAAGGTTCTGAAAATTTATCTCCAGTTCCTTTATCCATTTAGGATTGTTTTCAACCATAGACTCAAATTTTTTGATATCCTCAAGACTAAACGTGTTTTTTAGTTCACCTAACATAGAACTTACAATCAAAGTGGTAAAAATTTTATCTTCCCTTAAAACTAATTTTTGGGAATCCTTTTTATCCTCGTCGGATCTTACTGACATAAACTTTTCTAACAGTTTTTTGTCTCCGGATTCGTAGAGTATCTTGGTAATTTTTATCCAACTTTGAATACCATTTACTTCATCTTGCAAGGCTTTGAATTTAGAATCAGGCGTCTCCATTACCGCCTTAAAACCTTCAGGGTAATTCCATAGACTTTTTATCTTATTTTCAGTCCTGGAAATGTCTAAAATTTGTTGCAGTTTTGATGGCGGTGTAATTCCACTTAAAAATGTTTTAAGTTCCGGTAACCCAGAATGAGCACGCATTATTTCTTTGCAGGCCTTTTCATTTTTAATAGAAGTAAAATCAATGTTCTTTTCCAAGCAACATTCAAGTGTCATTTTTACCAAATAGAAAACTCTTTCTTTTGGGAAGGTAACTTTCGTTTGCATTTTCAGTGCCCTTTCTGAGGTAATTTTTTGAAACAGTTTGTTTGCATGTGCTGCATGTTTCAAATATAAATTATTTGAGCTAGGTTCATCTTGACCAAGAGTGGCAAGAGAAAAAGGGTTTGTTTCGTCAATAAATGTTCCCATAATTTTGACTAATTAAATAATTTTCCTAAAACATCCTCATTGTTAGTCAGATCATCGTCACTTTCCATGAATTCTTTGTGGGACTCATATTGTTTCCCTTGGAAAAGCATGTTCCTGTAAAATTCAAGATCTGGATTTTGCAATTCATCTACCAGTTCTTTAAATTTAACTGGTGCATATTCTTGCAAAGTGTTCAAGAAGGGATATTCAATAGGCAGAGGGATATTTGATCTTAAAAGGTTAAAAAGTTTTAAATTTTCAACCTTCTCATCTTCAAATTCATAATAATTAGTATCTATTTCAAAAATACTAATTAAATACAAAGTTTTGATGCTGATCTCAGTAAACATCTCTCTTTTAACATTTACCGGTATTGATTCAATAAATCCGGGTAAATGATTCAGAAACAAATATGCAGACTTTTCATGATCATCGGTATCATTAAAGTTGTTCATTTTTTTATAATGATACATATAGTACTTTAACAATTCTCCAGGGTTAACTGAGAGTAGATTGTACACACCGAGATTAAGAACCTCACCGTTTGTTATCAACACTTCACTTTTAAACATGTGATCTAACTGGCCGAATATGATGTCGGCTGTCTCTTTGTCACTGTTTTCAATGGCAACACTAATACTTTCGATAAGATCGGAAGAGTTAATATTTAAGTTGAGAGCCATCTCATAGTGGTTGATTGATCGCCTTCCATTAAACTTTTTAATTTTTGGTAAAAGTTCAATTAAGAATTGCGCAGATTCTAATTCCAATAACTTAATTCCTTTAAATGGGTTTATGGCAAGAGTGTTATTTCCAGTTGCCGCCCCGTTGTCTTTTTTGCTTGTCATGACGTTATTTTTTTTACAATGAATTTTGGTATATATTAACATAATTAAATCAAAATGTCAATGATAAAATAAGCTATATTTTATGCACATTTTACCCACAGAGTTGTTCGATAAATGGAATTTGGCAATTTGTAATCTGTGTTAGAATAGACCCATGGCAGATAAAAAATCATTACGAATTCCTCCACAAAGTTTGGATTCCGAGAAAGCTATTCTCGGCTCTATTATGCTCCGTCCTGGAGCATTGCACGAAATCAGTGACATGATCTCTGATCGCTCTTTTTACGCAGGCAAGCACTCTCAGATTTATAAGGTGATGGGCGAACTTTCCAATAAAGGCGAACCGATCGACTTGATCTCTGTATCACAAAAATTGTCTGAAAAAGGAATGCTTGATTCTATTGGTGGTACAAGCTATCTGACTGATCTTGTGAATTCTGTCCCCTCTTCTACAAACGTAAAACACTATTCGGATATTGTCGACAAGAAGCATATCTTACGAAATATTATTGACGCTGGTAACGATGTCTCCGAACTTGGCTTCAAAGAAGACGTTGAGGATATATATGAAGTCCTCAACAGTGCCGAAAAAAGAATGATGGAAATCCGTGATCCACTTAAGGGCCATGAGTATTATGCTTTGAAGGATACCTTGCCAGAAGCTTGGGAGCGTTTGGAACGTTTGCATGAAAGCAAGGGCGAGCTCCGCGGAGTGCCAACAGGATTTAAAGACTTGGACCAATATCTTTCAGGGCTTCAAAATTCAGACCTCATTATTCTCGCAGCGCGTCCATCTGTGGGAAAGACAACACTAGCACTCGATTTCGCGCGTAATGCTGCGACAAAAAATAATGTTTCAACTGTCATCTTCTCTCTCGAAATGAGTTCACAGCAACTTGTAGACAGAATGCTCTCTGCGGAGTCCAAGGTGAATGCGTGGAATTTGCGTACTGGAAACTTGTCTGCCGAAAAAGAATTTACTAAAATTCGTGACTCGCTCGATCGCCTCGCAAAGGCACCAATATTTATCGATGACCAAGCCGGCAATTCTATTGCTCGTATGCGTTCAGTTTGTCGCCGTGTAAAGGCAAGTAATGGTATCGGCCTTGTTATTGTTGACTACTTACAGCTCATGTCGACTTCCAAAAATTATGACAGTATGGTCAACCAAGTTACCGATATATCTCGATCGCTCAAAGCATTGGCAAAGGAATTCAATGTACCAGTAGTAGCACTTTCCCAGCTCTCTCGTGCTGTGGAGGCTCGTGGTGGACGCCCTCGCCTATCCGACTTGCGTGACTCTGGATCTATCGAACAAGACGCCGATGTTGTGATGTTTATTCACCGCGAGGATAAAGGCAAGGATGAAAGCGAGCGCACAAATATTGCAGAAATTTTAATCGAGAAGCACCGTAACGGACCTGTTGGAAAGGTTGATTTGTATTTCGATGACAAGACCACAAGCTTCCTTAATATTGAAAAGAGTAGTCTTGATAGCTTTGCACCATCTCAGGCTGATAGTGGTATGGATGCATTTTAAATTAAAACATGGACCCAATAAATTTATTGTCTGAACAGTTTAAAGAATTTCCTGGTATCGGTGAGCGCCAAGCCAAGCGTTTTGTGTATTTCCTGTTGCACAAGAATCCTCAATTTGTAAAAAGTCTTGGCGATGCCATTTTGTCTATAAAGAATCAAATCAAGCAATGTAGCTTGTGTTACCTATTCTTTCAATCAAAGAGCGACACATTGTGCGAGACTTGCCGGAATATAGAAACTGACAAAACCACACTTTTGGTGGTAGAAAAAGATGCCGATTTTGAAAGTATTAAAAGGAGCCGAACTTATAAAGGTATGTACTTTGTGCTGGGAGGACTTGTACCTGTAGTGACCAAAGAGACAGCCAGTTTTGTACGTACAAAAGAGCTTCTAAATTCAATAGAAAAACGGGCGCAAAATGATGGTTTAAAAGAAGTCATTCTTGGTCTCTCTATTAATCCTCAAGGTGAGCACACGGATATGTATTTAAGAGAACTCATCAATCCTTTAAAAGATAAATATAATTTAAAACTCTCGACTCTCGGCCGAGGTCTTTCGACCGGCACCGAGCTTGAATACTCTGATTCAGAAACTATCAAAAATGCGTTGAGGAATAGGAATTAAAAAAAGCGGTCCCAAATATGGAACCGCCTTTTTGTATAAGCTTCAAAGATCAATTTCTACACCAAAATAAACTTCATGTGGTGATTTTGTTAGAGCGGTATTGTTTTCCCACTCAAGTCCAACTGAAACAGTTGGATGACCTTTTTTAATAGTTTTAGGCACAAACTTAAACCAAGCACTTGCTTGGAGGACTCGTTGATAACTTGGAAGTAGTATTCTACCCATACCAGTTGAAGCAAGTTCAACGTGATGTTTTTTAGAATGCCATAATGGTAATCCATGAGTAGAATATTCATAGCCAACAACATAATGATTAAGATACTGAAACCCTTTATGATTTTTAGAATCCCCTAAGGTATCTATATGATCTTCAAGATTGTATCCCCTGCTGATTACAGAAAATCTTTCAAATACTGGCTTGTCTTTAATTTTACAGAAATCATACAGTGTTGTTTGTGGGCCAAAAGCAACGTACTCTTGCCCACTTAAACTACCAATTTCTAAGCCAAATTGGAAATGTTTCCATCCCGTAAAAACCTCTGAGTAAGTTAAAAGATCTTCCATGTTGTGTTCCTTCCAGTGGGTGTTGCCATCATAGTAAAAGTGAACACCGTAGATCCCTCTATGGAGGAAACTATTGTGATAATTTACAATTGTTTCGATTTTCACCGTTTTGTTGTTAAACGATGGAAAAAGTGGCAGAGGATAGAATTCAAATTTAACTTCCAAAGGACGTTCTTTTAAACATTCTTTTTCTTTTGTTGAATCTGTTTGTGCATAAATTGTCAAAGTGCTAATTAAAAGCACTACCATAGTTAAGTAATTCTTATTTTTCATTTTTTAGTCGTTGAGTTTTAGGAAACCTTATGATTATTTCATCAGATTAGGTAAAACTCAACGACTCTTTACAGCACGCTTTTATTTGTGGTTATTATAGCACATATAAATAAAAAATCAAGCTTTTTTAGCTTGATTTTTATGTGAGGGTATTGTCTATTTAATTGCTGAGATCTTTACTTCTACGAATGGTTGGCGGTGGCCATTTTGCTTCAAATATCGGCTTTTTTGCTTGAATTTAACCACTTTGATTGTCTTGCCCTTGCCTGCTTTCTGAAATAGGGCTTCTACCTTTGCATTTACGATATATGGAGCACCAATAGTAGTGTCCTTGCCATTGTCTACTAATAGGACTTTGTCAAAAAGGATCTTGTCGCCTGCAGTAAAGTCCCCTGCTAGCTTTTCTACTTTTAAAACGTCGCCAACTGCGACTTTGTATTGCTTTCCACCTGTTTCTATTACTGCGAATTCCATAAGGGTTATAATACACAAAAATTTGAAAAAAAGCAAGACCCACTGTATACTGGGTACATATGATATCCAAGTACAAATATAAGGGTCTTTTGTGGATCGACTTGCAGTCCCCTCGCCGTGAAGAGATCCAGAGTATTCTCGAAGAGTTCAATCTACCCGAAGATCTGGAACAGAAAATATACACAGAAAGCCCTGAACCAAGTACCGATATTGATCCACACTTTACCTACTCTGTACTATATTTTCCAAGCATACTTTCTTCACAAGATTGTATAATCCAACAAGAAATAGATTTTATAATTGGTAAAAATTTCTTGATTACTGTGCACTATGAACCTATTAATGTCCTCGACAATTTTGCCAAGAAATTTGAAGCCGAAGAATTGCTCGGTGCAAATATCAAGCTCGAAAATTCTGCATCATTATTTTATTATCTTATTCAAACACTAAATGATGATACAAAAGCAACATTGGCAAGTCTGAGCTTCAAAAAAGGTAGCAACAGTAGCATCCTCGTACCTATTTTGTGTATAATCATCGTAATACTTGCGGTTTTTGGCATAATTCAGTATTTAAAATAATATGGCACTCAAATTACACAACACATTTACAAAAAAGCTCGAAGAATTTGTTCCACTGAATAAAGATTTTGTCAGCCTATACACTTGTGGGCCTACTGTCTACGACTACCCTCACATAGGCAACTATCGAGCATACATTTTCGGTGACACACTCAAGCGGTATCTCTCGTATTGTGGCTACCAAGTCAACCACGTGATGAATATTACGGACATAGATGACAAGACAATCCGTAATTCTCAAAAAGTGGGTCAGGGTTTGCAAGAATTTACAGAATTCTATACCGACGAATTCTACAAAGACCGCGACATGCTCAATATAATTCCTGCCGATTCTTACCCAAAAGCGACTGGTTACATAGAAGAAATGGTCAAAATTATTGAGGTTTTGATTGAGAAAAAACATGCATATGTTTCCACAGATGGATCGGTTTATTTCGATATTGCGAGCTTCCCAGCTTATGGCAAGCTCGCACACATTGACCTATCTGAACTGCGAGATAATGCAAAAGGTCGTATGAAGAGCGATGAATATGAAAAGGATTCTGTCCAAGATTTTGCATTATGGAAAGCGTATGACGAAACTGATGGTGATGTCTTTTGGGAGACGACTCTAGGCAAGGGTCGCCCTGGCTGGCATATAGAATGTAGTGCAATGTGTATCAAAAATCTTGGCGAGCAGATAGACATCCATACGGGCGGAGTCGACAACATATTTCCCCATCATGAGAACGAGATCGCTCAATCAGAATGTTGTACCGGTAAGCAATTTGTAAAATACTGGATGCACAATGAGTGGCTACTAGTAGATGGCAAAAAGATGTCCAAGTCGCTTGGCAATTTCTATACCCTCCGTGACCTTATCGAAAAAGGCATCAATCCCCTTGGCTACCGGCTATGGCTTATGACCTCGCATTATCGTACATTGACCAATCTAAACATGGAAGCCCTACAAGGTGCAGAAACTGCCCTCAAGCGCCTCTACGAGGCATTTAAAGCTCTTGGGGAGGATACAAATGGCTCTGTGAATAGTGATTACAAGGCTCGATTTATGGCATATGTAGACAACGATTTAGATACTCCACAAGGTCTTGCCTTGTTGTGGGAATTGGTAAAAGATCAGAATATTTCCCATGCCGACAAGCGCGCAACGATGCTCGATTTCGATCAAATATTTGGCTTTGGGTTGGTAGATATAAAAAATGAAGAAGTTCCGACAAATGTGCTCAATCTTGTAGCCGAGCGCGAAGAAGCAAGGAAAAATAAAGATTGGGCTGACAGCGATATATTGAGAGCCAAGATAAATACACTAAACTACGAAGTCAAAGATACATCCGACGGTCCAAAAATCAGTAAGATGTAGTATTTGACAATCTCTTGTTTCAGGGATAGGATAAAAGAAAAATTGAATATTATGAAAGAGAAAAAATTTTTTCGCATCCCTCAGTCTGTCTTGTTCTGTATTGTCTTTCTTGAGTTTTGGTATGTAATAATACCAAATACACTACTCTTAAAGAAGTTTTCAAGCACTTGCTGGGTCCCTTCATTAATCAGCTGGAATAAGTTCTACGAAAAAAACGAGCTATTATTTGCCTCATGGCTTATTGTTGGCATTGTTTTATTCATCCTTCTAATCATGTTATTTGTTTATTTATCTAAACAGTATCAAAAAAATCTGATCAAAGATCAAAGATACCATTGGTTGTAAATCCAAAAAATATAAAAGCCCTAGACTTACCAGTCTGGGGCCTTTATTATATTAGTGCAAGAACTGTTTTTGCGCCAATACTATTTCACTGCTTCGAGCTCCATGTAGAATGTCGATCCAAGACCAACACCTTCGGAATCCACTCCCACATCGCCTCCATGAGCTTTGGCAATTTCTTTTGCAAGATAGAGTCCAAGTCCTGAGCCTGTCGTGTTCATCCGGGCACCATCTCCACGAGCAAATTTATGGAACAATGTGTCTTTAATCTCTTGTGTCATCCCCATACCAGTATCTTTTACAGCAAAGCGTATTTTGTTATCCATTCTAGATACTGATATGTGGATCTCCCCTGTCTTTGTGTATTTAATAGAGTTGTCGATAAAGTTGAGCACAACTTGGCGGAGCTTTTCTTGGTCGCCATTTACTGTGTACGGACCTGTTTTGTCATCTGAATAATCGATCTTCAAGCCCTTCTTCTCAGCATTTATAGCAATGCCTTTCATCATACTACTTGCCATTTCACCCATATCAAAATTTACTTTCTCGTATTTCATACCGCCCGATTCAATTTTTGATACGTTTAGGAAATCTTCAATAGTAACAGCCAGATGAGTACTTGACTGCATAATAATATCTACTGCCTCTTTTGCTTTTGGCCCCAATTCGCCAAAGCTACCATCAAGCACCATTGAGGCATAACCTTTGATAGCAGTCAGTGGGCTACGGATCTGATGCGTCGCAAGTGAAATAAACTCGGTTTTGAGCTTGTCTAATTCCTTCAATTTATCATTAGCAACAAGAAGCTGCTCTGAAAGAATTTCTAATTGCTCGCGTTGTTTGACCTCTTTCTTTACAGATTTAACTAACTGATATCCAAGTATAATTACAAAACTAAGAGTAAAGAATATTATAAGTTTAATATTTTGAATTTTTCTTACAAATGACATCGAAAGGACGAGGAAGCCAAGAGCAAATATAAGGACCTGGGCGCTCAGTATCTTTAGATTAAATGTTTTAAATTTTACACTTATATATGCTAAAAATCCAAAAAATATTGGCATACCTATAAGCCCCGCTTGAGCCAGAGTCCAATTGTCAGTAAAACTTCCTATGGTATTACCCCAAGAAAAAGCCAAGAGGAATAATATAATCCCAACTCCGAAATATTCAATTTCCTTCTTTCTATTTTGATCGATTGTTCTTCGGTGGTTATAAATTACAATTCCCAATATTGTTACAATGCTCACAAATTCAAAAATATATGTATAAAACAAGGAAATTGGACCTTCGAAAGCATTACAGTCAGCAAGATCAACACCAATAAGTGTCAATTTAGATGATAGAAAGACAATGAATGGTAATAACAATGTCACCATTAACATCTTGCCCTTAAATGCAATATCTTTACCAGTAATAAATAAATATGCAAAATAAACAGATGCAGTATAAATAAGCGGTTCCAACAAAATTTGTAATGACCAGTAAAACATGACCATTTCTGGCCTATTTGTAGCCCAAAGAATCAGATCAATAGTAGTCCATACTGAGAAAAGTAGTGTAATAATAAACAGAAATATGTTTGCAGGAGATTTGTTACCCTTGTAGAGTATGATTATTCCAAGTAAAAGTGCAATTAACACTGCAGGCAAATGCGAATAAAAGAATAGTGTAGGTATATTACTTGAAAAAATCAAATATTGTGCTTGTTCCCATGGGCAGAGTAAAGTATTCATATTAATTAATTGATGATGCGTATAAGAAATAACTTCCAACAATAATGATTATAATAGATAAAACCTTTTGTATCAAATGTTTTAATGAAATTTTTTCTACACTAATACTTGGTATGACTAAAGTCAAGAAAACACCTATAATAAAAACAAATAATGGCTGGTAGCTACTTACAACCAATACCAAGGCAACTGGTGCAAGTAAAGTAGCAAAATTGTTGGCTAAGTTACCTAGGATATAAAGCACCTCACTTCCAACATTGATAGATAATGCTTTATAATTTTTTTGCCTGAATACATCGAGGAATTGTTTCCTGTATTCTGAATTTGTGATAAAAATAATTAGACCCAATGTTGATAGACCTGTATATTGCCAAAATGTAGATGTTAAAAAGCTCCCATCGTTGATTGCCACATATTTAAACAATACATCATGCAAAGCAAAGAAGAATGATGATATAGTTACTAATAATAAAATTTTCTTTTTTAATTTAATATGATTATCTATGTCAAAATCAATAGAAAGTATAACAATACCAAGTATTACAAGTAATGATGCAAGTAATTGTTGAGTTGTGAGTATTTCACCAAGTATCGGTATACTAAGAAAGTACCCAAAAATCGGTATCATTTGCAACAATGGTATTACCACAGATGTTTCCTCGTGATTTAGTGCCTTTAAGTATAAATAGAAGGCAACAGCATTCAACATCCCTATGAAGAATAAACAAAAAGCATTCACAAATGAAATATTGAATATATGTGTATGCCAGATGAGAACCAATATTGGCAGTAAGATTACAGAAAATAGAGACGAAAATAAAAAAATTGATCCAATTCCCCTACCCTTAAAATGTTTTGTTAACAGAAATTTGTCAGCATGATTAACAATACTTAATAATATTGGGGAAATTAGAGATATTAAAAACCAATTATAGTGCATAAACTATTCTATATTATCTGAATTTTCTAATTCTGTACTCGAATCCGTAATTTCAAAATTAGCATCAATAAAAGACCTTTTGTATAGTAAATAAATTGAGGCCAGTATTAAACATAAAAAAACCAAGACCAATACTTTTGACTTTTTATCCATAAAAATATTATACCATAGAAATATTATATATACGATAGCTTTACAACTCTAAACATTTATCCGTACTTAAAATTTGACTTTTGTATAATAATCTTTTATAGTTTAAATGTATGAGTTATATGTATACAAAAGTGAATACTAGTCCCGTACCAGCAACCGCTATGTGGGTGTTTCATTTTTGTATTCAATAAATTCTCAAATCTCTCTTGAATATAAACACGAACCGCTCACAAGCGGTTTTTTGTTCTTTAGGTAAAAGAAATATGGTAACAGAACTTCCATATCTAAGTTCTTTAAAAATTAAATAATTAAACAATGAAAAAAATTCAAAAAACCAAACATGTTAATCTTGGTAAAAAAGAGGCTAAAACACCTCCTGAGATCATTTATGCCCAACCCAACACAAGAACCCATCATTATGATGGTGTTGTCGGTTGGATTGAAAAAAGAAATTTAGAGCATGATGTTCCTTAAATTTATTAGAATTTTATTTAAAACCCTGTTTATTACAAACAGGGTTTTATTTGCATTACTTTTATATTTTGCTACTATGGTCTTTATGATAGATTCAATAATTAATACAAAAAAAGTAGAGGATGCCGATGTGGTTATACTCTCTGCAAGTTACGAGAAAACTGCTTCTAGTCGTAAAGGTACTGGTACTGGACCAAAAGCTATTATGAAGATGCTCGAAGGCAAGCTTGAGCTTTTCGACCGCTCGTACAAGAAAAATGTTGCTGAGTATGTAAAGATTATGCACAAAGATGCAGGTAATATTAGCCCTCTTACGCCAAAGAAAGCACTGGATAAAATTATTGCCGAATCGACTAAAATTTTAGATAAAAATAAATTTGTTTTCTTGCTTGGTGGCGAGCACTCAGTCTCGCTCGGTCTTCTGACTGCCCTCTCGAAAAAAGTGAATCCAAAAGATGTTACAGTACTCCAGATCGATGCCCACTGCGATCTACGCAACGATGACTCTGACTATAGTGATGACCCATCCAACTTGGCTCACTCTTGCGTCCTCCGCCGAGTCAACGAGCTTGGCTACCCGCTTGTGCAAGTTGGTATCCGCACCTATTTCAAAGGTGAATATGAATATTTCAGCAATCCTAAAAACAACATTACAGTCTTCGAATGGGGCCAAAATGGTAGGGACTTAGCCCCTACCTGGAAGCCACCGGCTATTGCGGACATAATTAAAGCGATCAAAACAAAATATGTATACATCACGATCGATGTTGACGGTTTCGATCCGGCTCATATGCCAGGCACTGGTACAGCAGTCCAAGGTGGCCTTGAATGGTGGTATGGTGTAGAACTATTGGAAAAAGTTATCAAATCAAAAGAGCTTATAGGTGCCGACATCGTAGAAGTCGCCCCAATGCGCGACTCAATCCTCACCGAATACGGCGCCGCCCAACTCCTCTACGGTATGGTTGCCCACAAATTTAGAAACAGATTGAAATAAATAAGTAGTAAAAAGCCCTGATTAATCTCAGGGCTTTTTAAATTTAGATTATTTTACCAAGAAGGAATGCTTCGGAATCCTTTTTGCTGCAATCATGAGCAAACACTATTAGGCAATCCTCTGGTGCAAAGATACTCTTGTCTCCGTCTACTCCGATCAGAGTATTTTTATAAATAGGCTCAAAATCATAAAATTTCCTTGCAAGAGTAAATTTATCTGTCTCTGACTTATGCAGATAATCCATTTTTACATATTCGCGTATATTTTTACGACGAAATGAAATTGAACGATAATTTATATGACCTCTTGATTTAAGAAATACACAGATTGATTTCCTCGCAATTTCAACCGACATGTGGTCGTTATGTTGTCCACACTCTATACAAATGCCGATTTTCCCCTTCGATAGCATGTATCCATCCGAAGCGCCCGGTTCGAGTGCGTCGAAACCATACACAATCCTCTCAAATACACCTGGGAAATTTTCAACAATACTTTGAGCATTGTCTTCACAAATAATAAATGGTTTGCTCGGGTTGAGAGTAGAATGAATATCCAGTAGTGCATCTCCTTCGTCAAAAATAGCTTTGATTTCCTGAGCTCTTTTGTATTCATATGTTTCCTTGATCTCATTTGAATACAATGCTGTGTCAGAGAATAGTCGATTCAAGTTGTACTCGATAAATCTTTTGTTTTCTTGAATAGCTTTGACATTACCTAAAAGAAAGATAACTGTACCTGATTGAATAGTAAGATGCGGTATCAATTGCTCGAAAGCATTAATACCACAAATTTCGTTGCCATGATTGCCTGCCATTACAATACTTGTTGGACCAGGTCTTTTTCCGATTAAAATGATTTTTTCTTTCATTTTGTTTGATATTTAATTATTAAAGAACAAAAAAAACGACCATTTGAGGTCGCTTTTGAAAATTCGTATTTGAATTTTAGGAGATTTAATTTATTACACAAATACTCTCAAGCGCCCTCAAATTGTGAGTCGCTCGTCGTCGATTACTTATTTGTATTTGTGCATGAATATGATTCATAATATGTTTATAACACTTGCCAAAATGCAAGTCAAATGGTCTATTGTGGATAACTTTTATTTCGCTAATTTTAGCTTTAGTTGTTTTTCAAATGCTGCATAGATTATAGCCAATTTATCTTCTACTTTATCGAGTCGGCGTTCGTGATTTACCTCTATTTTACTGAGTCTGAAATCAATTTTTTCTAATTTTTCATCCAACATTTTTATGTCATCTTTTGTAGCTGTATTTTCAAAACCGTTAGCTACCATTATAGCTAAGTCGTCTATTGTCATTTTCTTCGATTTTTCGGTCACTTTTTTCATAGATCTAATTATACTACAACCAAATTTCTATGCAAATTCCTAGCCCTAAGTCCGACTTAGGGCTACTCCCTGAAGTTAGAAATAAAAAAGACCGAAGCCTTTTTTACAAAACCTGCGGTCTTTAAATCAATATCCTCGTACACGGAGGAATACTTTAATAGTTTCCTCTAGCGAAGTTTCAAAAATTTTTTCATAATAAGCCCAGTAATGTCCACCAACATACAGAAAAGTGAGTGGTTGCCTCCTGTCACAAACATAGCAGTATACCTGAACACGTTCTATTGAAAGATGAACACTCATTTTGTAAGAATCATCTTTCTTTAGTAAGTATAGGATTTCCTCACTTTGTCCAGTTTTACGCAGGCTATCGAGGCTCATAGTTCCTAAAAATTTTTTTACTACTGTATCACAATTCATGGAATCAAGATCAGAATCTTGCGCGAAGCACAACGGGGTGGCAAAAGCCAAGGTCAGGATAAACAATAATCTTTTCATTTTTTATGTTATTTTAAATACATAATAACACATTTATATGTATCCTGTCAAACAACAAAAAAAATCCCCCACTCGAGGGCTTTTTTTGTTTCTTTTATTTAGTATTTTTTTGGTACTGTCTTTCTCTTAGGAATATATAGATCAACAGCATGAGGATGATTACGAAGAGTATCCAGATAATTGAAATATTTGAAATACTCATACCTGCAGATGCTACTTGGCTGTTTGCTTCTACCTCTTCGGTTGCAGTTTTCCCATCTAGAGTTGTCTTGCTACCATTTGATCCTGTTTCTAACTTTGAACCAGCTGTGACAGTTGGTCCAGTTAGTATTTTGGATCCAACCAGATTCCTACCACCTGTATAGCTACCACTTGTTGCAGTATAGTTATTGATCGTGTAAGTACCAGCTGTGGAATCATCTGAGATAGACTTCCCTTCGCCGATACTATCTACATTCGTAAAAGTAATAGTTGCATCTCCTGTCGCAATACCTTTTACTGTCATACTGAAAAGCACTGTGTCTTTATTTGTACCTGTTGGTATACCAATCAGGAAGTATGGCTTTGCACAAGTTGGAGTAGATTGTGCCATCATTCCATCGGCAACGGTAATCTTTTCACAGGCGAGGTTTTTAAAATTAATCGTACCTTCTACTGCATAAACTTTGTTTTCAGAAGCACTAACAGAAGTATTTACCACAAAACTTTCATTAACATTTTTAGTCAATCCTGTTGGTGATACATATACTTGTGGCACAGTTGCAGCCAACACAGATGATGCAAATCCGATAAATACTAAAACTGCAAACACTTGGAATACTTTTTTTGTTATATTGTTTTTCATATATTTTTAATTATCTTTTAACTTCACCATAGCCCCAATTCGACATTAATAAAGCGAAATCGTATTTATTTACTAATCCATCCACAGTCAAGTCGGCCTTTTCATTCGTTACTTTCAATCCCCAAGGCACCATCATCAAGGCAAAGTCGTATTTGTTTACTTTCCCATCACAGTTGATGTCACCAAGTATAGTACATTTTGGAGTTGGATCTCCTCCTCCTCCACCACCCCCGCCGCCTCCACCGGATGATTCTTGCTTTGAGATTGTAATGATGTTACTTACTGCACTCATGTTGCCAAATTTATCTATTTGCACCACACCAAATTTAAATGGAATGAAAGCTTCTCCTTCGGAAACGAGCGGGATTGTCGTAGTGAAAGTTCCTTCCAATCTACAAGGTGTATCTTGAGTAAAATTACTTCCTATTTTATTTAGAATACTATCTGGTTCTGTGCCACCTAATATTTCATATGTGAAATTAAGGTGATCTGATTCTATATCACAAGTTCCAGAAACAGCTAATGTGGAACTACCGGTGTAAGGTCCCGATGTAGGACTTGTAATTATAGGTGCATCTGGAGCTATAGAGTCAATGACAAAAACAAAAGTTTTGTCTCCAAAAATAATCTCATTACCAGCTTTGTCTTTACTGATGATCATTACTCGATAACTACTATCTTTAAGATTAAGTTCAGATAAATCAAAGTGTATAGGCTCGTAAATATCAAATTTTTTAGAGTATCCTATTGTTCGGTAGTCAGTTATATTACTAGTATCTTGATGCATATCCCAAAAGATAATTTCTGATTCAAGAAGATTATCATCAATCGCATGACTAACAATAACGATATTTCCATCACTAGCTTTTTCATACGTCATGAACTCAAAGTTAACATCTGCTGTGGCTCCATTATGGAAGTAAGTATATTCTAGTTTTGGTGCTTGAGTGTCGATAATTACAGTAATATCAGGAGATTGGGAATAATTTTCATCAATATTTGCCTCAGCATAAATTTGATACACCCCATCAGGTAATGAATTAGTAGCATTCTCCACAGTCCAGTTTCCAAACTCATCTGAAGTTGTTGTGCCTATTAATGTTGAAGTTATTCCACAAGGTAATCCGGGTGTAGTAGTAATGCATGGAACCATCATTGGCACCACAAACACTTGAACTTCAGTATTGGGATAAGTTGTTCCAGAAAAAGAAGGAGTATTATCTTTTGTGATAAAATCAGTGTCTGAAATTCCTGTATCTTGTGACATTTCTGTAATAGATACTAATGGTTTAATAGAAACATAAATTTCTTTAGTTAAACTGATGCCTTTTTCATAATCTCCACATTGCATAGCGATCATGAGAGTATCTGTATATGTGGGCGTTGTTGTCTCCCATAAGTATAGACCAGCAATAACTTTTTCAGACCCAGAAGTTACTTTTTGTCCGGTAGTTAATTCAACACCATCCGTATTATGTACAAAATTACCATAAAAATTACAGAATTTTAAATTACTTTCCCAGGTTACATCCATAATAGATTTGTAATCAACAGGGCTTGGCATGGTTGAACCATTGATTTTAAAATTCATATAGTACTCATCTGTACTTTGAATTGTAAGCTTGAAATCTAGAGTAGGATTTACACACATGTCGTTTATTACTTCACAAGCAACAAACACATACTCTCCCGGAGTAAGAGCGCCTGTTGTTGTATTAAATGGAGCCTCTATCTGCCATTTTCCATCTTCATCAGATGTAGTAGATCCGTAAATAGCTGTAAAAGTACTCACACCGTCTTTGATTACTTCATGATCAAACTTTTCATATATTTGCACTTTAGTATTTGGAGTAAAGGTACCGTAGAAACCTGGAGTAGTATCATTTGTTGATTGTGCGCCTGTAATTTGGTCTAGAGCACTAAAATTAGTTAATAGAGATATATATTTTGGTTGAGAGCTTGGAAATACCCGAAAAACACTTGGAGTAAAAGCGGTAAAATCTTCGGTTTCGTCAGTACTCTTCCACGTTACTTTTAAATAGTAATGTCCTGGAAGTACAAAATTTTCTGGAGAAATATTTGGATAAACTTGTATGATATTAATTTGTCCATTAGAAGAAGTAGGATCATTTAGACATGACAGAGTACCATCCTCATTTAAGGATTCTGTTGTAGCTTCTTGTACTACAGAAATACACGCAGTACCGGTCTTTGTGGAGTTGATTGTTACCTGAGGGTTAAAGTTACTACCTAGAGTAAATGTTTCGCCTCCAGTAGGATATCTAATATCTATTGTCGGTGGTACAACGATTACTGGTGTAGCTGAAATCTGAATTTCATTTGAAATTTCTATCTGAGGTTCGATTTCTATTTCTGTAACTATAGGTTCTTCTAGTGTAATTTCATTAGTAGAAAGTTCTACTTCCGGTTGAATTTCTTCTGGAACTAGCTCAACCTCTAATTGTGTCTCAGTTTGTATTTGAGTTTCTGTTTCGAGATTTAGAGTCACTTCCTCAGCCCATACGTTTATGGCCGGAGCAAACATGGTTGTCACTAGCATCACTATCAGTACTAGGTTAATTTTTTTCATATAAAATAAGGTTATAAGTTAAAAAAGCCCTATATGAGCTTCATAGGGCTATCTTAGCATATTATTGACATATTGTCAAGTATATAGTTTTGTATTGAATTTTACTCTAGTTAGTATATTTAGCTATCAATTTATTGGCTTCTTCGGGATTTGCTTTACATTCAAGAAGTGCGCTCATGATCAGTGGGGCTACAATGGTTGCGTCGGATTCGATGACAAACATTGGGGTGTCTTGAGTTAGCTTGTCCCATGTAATCTTCTCATTTGGTGTTGCTCCAGAGTATGAACCGTAGGAAGTGGTAGAGTCCGAGATCTGGCAGAAGTATGCCCAAGGTTTGGCAGGTAGTTCCATATCGTATTTGAGTGATGGCACCACACAGATTGGGAAATCTCCGGCAATACCTCCACCAATTTGGAAAAATCCAATCCCCTCTCCTTCGGAAAGTTTACTGTATTGATCGTAGAGTTCGCCCATGTACTCTACACCGCTTTTTGCGATAGAGGCACTGGCATCGCCGTGCTTTACATGTGAAGCAAAGATATTACCAAAAGTGGAATCTTCGTATCCAGGTACAACTATTGGAATATTGTTTTGTGCTGCTGCAAGAAGCCAGCATTCGTCTGCGTTACCCTCATGTTTATCTTTCTCGATCATTTGGATCAAGTCATAGAAATATTCATGCCAAAAGCGACGTGTACCATTCTTGGTCGCCTCTTCCCACATTGGAACAATATGCTTCTCTACTGCACGAAATGCTTCGTCTTCTGGAATACTTGTGTCTGTGACACGGCGCATACGATCCTCTAGGATCTTTGTGTCATCTTCTTTTGTAAAATATCGGTAATCTGGGAAATCTTTATAAGAATTGTGTGCTACAAGTCGAAAGAGCGACTCTTCCAAGTTGGCACCGGTCACTGACATGCCGTGGATGAGGCCTGCGCGAATAGCCGGTGTAAGTGTAATACCAAGCTGGGCGCTAGACATAGCTCCAGCTACTGCCCAGAACATCTTGCCACCCTTTTCTGTATGGCGCCAATAAGCAATCAAGGCATCACGAGTAGCTCGAGCGTTGAAGTTCTTGTAATTCTTAAGTATAAATTCTAATGTAGGTAAATTGTTTTGCATAATATTATTTTAACATTTATTAATTACCAGCCAAAGTTCTTGCCCACTTCATCGGCGGTTTCTCTTTTCCGAGCCACCACAATATGTCCATTTTCCGCAACTATCTTTAATGGCGAGGACAGCATGCAGTGATGTGCAGCGAGCGGATCCTGGTACGCCCCTGTGTCCATAACTGCGATATACATTGGGTCAGTACTTCGATTCATGTCGTAGTCTGGCAATGTGACGTATCCGTTTACTCCAGTATAGATATCGTCAGAGTCGCAAGACGATCCTGCTAGCCACACATCTTCGAGTTTGTCGTCATGCTTACTGTTTAGAGGTACCACAGACCATTTCTGGCCGATAGCCCAAGTATCGAGCAAGTCGTTCATAAAGCTACCGTCTATCACATACCATTTTTTTGCATCGGCTTTCTTGTTTGCAATCTTTTTTGTATCGATAATTTTAAATATAGTTATTTGTGCTGGTGCCACAATGTAGCGACCCCATTCGCAGATCAAGTTTGGGTGTGGCATGCCACGCTTCTCACTCTCTTTCTTTACCAAGGTGAAAATTCTCTCCATCAACTTCTCTATTGGGTAGCTCTTGTTGCGAGTGTACGGGATTGGCATACCTCCCCCAATGTCGATAGTGTCGAGAGATGCATTTTTTTCTTTTACTTTGAAATAGACATCAAGTGCATACTTGATAGGCCCCAAAACATCGGACAATTTCTCAATCTGTGAGCCTATATGGTAGTGCAAGATTTTCAAATTTTTAAAACTACCCATATCGATAATTTCTTTGGCCGAGAATCCAAAACGGTCAATCGGTTTGTTCCAATACGATGCTGCTTTTACTGGCATGTCTAGACGTATTCCCACATCATATTTGGAGTGTTGGAGGAATTTGAGTTCATTTGGCCCTTCGATCAATGGAAATATCTTAACACCTTTGTGTTGCAAGTCGTCGATCAGGTTGATGTATTTGTCAGTCTTTGGACCAGAACACAGGATCCGGATATTTGGGTTAAAGGATTCCTGCTCGAGCATTCGTTTTACAAGCCAGAGGTCGTTGAAAGATGAAGTTTCCAAATGTGCACCCTCGCCTACAAGCGCCATAACAACTTCCTTGTTTTGATTGACCTTCATTGGGTAGTGATACAGGAACTTGCCCTTGTAGCCCACCTTTTTAGATAGGTGCGTTGCAAGATCAAGGAAGTCCTCCAATCGTTCCTCAATAATAAATGGGAAAAGAATTTCAAGCGAAGTACCCATCTTGTCAGCAAGATAGCGAATATTATAAATATTGTTCCCCTCCTTTACTACCAAGTCACCGTCCTTGTTGAAATCGAAATATTGAGTATTGTACTCTGTGGCTCCAAGCTTCCAAAGCTTGCGTGAACTCACCAATTTTTTAGTCATTTCTTAAAAAATAGAGAGGATGCCTGTCGGCACGGCTCTATAAAAAATATTAATAGTACTATCATACCAGAATCTGCTGTAATGTAAAGGGTTTTCCAGAAAAAACCCCTCTACATTTCTGCAGAGGGGTTTCCTAAAGATGGGTACTGTTCAAATGCTTGTAAAGCCTAGAGCTAAAGAAGCTCCGTAATAACGCCGAATCTTACCTTCATACGATGGATGTGAAATAACACTGATTCCAAATTGATTGAAGATTAAATTAGATTCATCACTGATTGCGTTTTGAACATAAGCAGGGAGCGTTCTAGCTCCTGTGTCAGTAAAATTAAAATGTTTACCTGCTGACATTTCTGCCAGATGTTCGTACTGATACATTCTAAAGCTAGAAGGTCGCATTGTTAAAATGTCAGCAATCGAATTTTTAAAGATACAATCTTCCTCATCATTAAACAAGATAGGAATTTTGTTCTTGTCGCTTTTTGAATTCAATGTCTCAAAAAGCCACAAGGGTGATTTTTCTTTAATTCTGGCGCACAACTCACGAAGGAAAACTTTTCTTTCATCTTCAAAAGTCCAAATGTGTACATTTTTTGACAAGAGGTCATCCATTAAATTGGAAGCAGTCTTGTCTGATAGGTTCGGGGCAATTGTTGATGTCTGCATAAGCTATATAATTTTTAAGATAAATATATACTTTTCTATCAGAAATGCAATAGTGTGGATAACTAGAAACAAAAAGATCCCCAAAAAGAGGATCACTGTGTGAGAGATTATTGTAGTTTTAGTCTAAAAAGGAAATAATTAAATATCCTTCTTCTTGCGTAAAAATGAATCTTTTTCCAACCATTTCAAAAAATAAGTTGGCTGTTGCTTCGAAAATTGAACGATCTGGAATCTGATCATCTAACCCTACCTTGTGGTGTATTCCAAAAGGAGTCAATTGAACCCTTTGATTAAGATAAAAAAATACTTCTCCTTTAGATAAAAAAAGTGTATTTAGAAAATCTTCCCAAAAGTAGGGATACTTTAACTTTCTTTCATAATTTCTTATTAGAGAATTGGGTGGTATCAATTTGATTGTTTCCATCAGCCAATCAGGTAAGTTCGATTTTAGTTTTGCAGAAGCCATAGAGAAAAGTTCAAATTTTTCCATCGCTTTTCTTTTTTCTCTTGCAAGAAATAGAATGCTTGTTTTATTTACTGTTTCTAAAGTTCCCATTTTGTGGTTAATTTTTTAAAAACTATACCACAACCACAAAAAATAGCAAACAACCCAAAGCTTTACTTGAACTATACATAGGCAAGACCTATGTAGTTTTATAGACCCTCTTCTTTTAGCTTTTCTATAGCTTCCTTTGCTTTCTTTGAGAGCTTGGTAGGCATCTTTATTTGAATGCGGATGATTATATCCCCACGTCGGGAGCTACCTTGTGGCACACCTTTGCCTCGCACTCGGAGCAATTCATTGTGGTTGACTCCTTCTGGAATAGTCACTTCTAGATCGCCATCAAGTGTTTTGAGATTGTATTTCATCCCAAGTAATGCGTCGGAGAGCTTGATAGGCAGATCCATCGTTAGGTTGTCGTTATCACGTTTGAATACCGCATGTTTCTGAACATTTATCTTGATATACAAATCGCCAGTAGTTCCATGAGCAACTGCTTCACCTTTACCCATCATGCGGATCATCTCGCCGTTGTTGATACCGGCTGGGACTGCGATATTTATATCTTCTTGCTTTCTATATACACCTTGGCCTTTGCATTCAGTACATTTCTCATCAGGAATTTTGCCACTACCATGACATTTATCGCATTCTTTTACAGTTTGGAAAGTTCCAAGGATTGAGCGCTTCATTTCGCGAATCTTGCCTTGGCCGTTACAAGTTTTACATGTCTCCATCTTTGTCCCCGGCTTCGCACCGTCACCTTTACAGATGTCACATTTGGATTGCTTGGTGATCAAGACATTGCGCTTGACGCCAAAAATTGATTCCTCGAAAGTAATATCAATCTCGGTCGAAATATCTCGCCCTCGTGCTTGTTGCTGTCTGCCACCCATGCCACCACCAAAGAATTCACCGAATATGTCGCCAAGGTCACCCATGTCGAACCCTTGTTGGCCCTGAAATCCTGAGAAGTCGAAACCACCGAATCCTTGCCCACCATGAGCATGACCACCACCAAAGCCTGCTGGCCCTTCACTTCCAAATTGGTCGTATTGCGCGCGCTTCTGATCATCGGAAAGTGTCTGGTAAGCCTGATTGACCTCCTTGAACTTACTGTCATCGCCCTTATTTTTATCCGGGTGATATTTATGAGCAAGCTTGTGAAAAGCCTTTTTTATTTCATCTTTTGAAGCGTTCTTCTGAACACCAAGTGTGTCGTAGTAATCTTTTGCCATATTGATTTTTCCAATTCTATTTTTTAAATCTATAGAACTTAAGGTGCTTAGGTAAATAATGATTATTGGCAGATAAATAATATCCGTGAGGTGAATTTTCAGGAATTAATTCAACTAGCCCATCTTTAAATAGGCTTAGCCACACACCTTTTGAATCAGAAGATGATTCAAAAGCTTGTGCTAAAACCACTCCATCATTTTTTTTAAGATACTCGTTTAGTAAAATATATAATTGTTTACCTAATCCTTTATTTCTAATATTTTTATTTAACTCAATCCCGTAAAATATTCTTTCATCATTATGTCTTTCTGTTTCCATATAATGTTGATCTATTCCTAAGTCAAAATCTCCAATTTCAACACCATCAAATATTATTGCGTAATGACAACTTGGATTACCTGGAGACTGCATTTTTTCTAGAAAAAAACTAAATGTATCTCCTTTTTTATATTTCATACAAACTTCATCAGCAAGTTTCTTTTGTTCCTCAAATGTATCTTTCCTTTTTTCTAATTCCTCAGGTGTATAAGGTTCTCGTTCAATAATTTCTAAAGAGTAACCACTTTCATTAGAAAATTTATTTTGGGTACTATTTTCTCCTTCTGTTTTTATAGGATCTCCGTTGCCTCCATTATCAATACCAGATCCTTTGAACATTTCTTTAATCATATTTTTTACTATATCAAATTTAGATTACTTTTGCTCTCCACCTTGAGTAGGATTCTCATTCACTTCCGCATCTTTGATTTCTTCTGATTGAGGTTCAGCTGTTGTACCAGCTTCTGGTGTTGCACCAGCTTTATTCATTGCTTCGCCGATTTTGGACATTTCTGCAGAGAGTTCTTCTACAGCTTTTTTAATAACTGCTATATCTGTACTTTCTTTTGCAGTTCTCAATGCTGTGATTTTTTCTTCTACACCAGCTTTCAAACTTGCATCAACTTTGTCGCCGTATTCTTTTAGAGATTTCTCAGCAGAGAAGATAATCATTTCGGCAGTATTCTTTTCATCTACTAGTTCCTTCTTCAATTTATCTTCATCGGCATGCAATTCAGCATCGGCTTGCATCTTCTTGATATCTGCATCAGTAAGTCCAGAAGCTGCTTCGATACGGATTGTTTGCTTCTTGCCACTTGTTTTCTCCATTGCAGTCACATTCAAGATACCGTTGGCATCAACATCGAAAGTCACTTCCACTTGTGGCATACCGCGTGGTGCTGGAGGAATTCCATCGAGGATAAATTTACCAAGAGATTTGTTGTCGCTTGCCATTGGGCGCTCACCTTGAGTGATGTGGATCTCCACACTTGTCTGATTGTCAGCAGCAGTCGAGAAGACTTGTGATTTGGAGCTTGGGATAGTTGTATTGCGCTCTACAAGCTTTGTAGAGACCCCACCAAGCGTTTCGATTCCCAATGAGAGTGGAATTACATCTAGAAGCAACACGTCCTTTACATCGCCTTGTAGGACGCCTGCTTGGACAGCTGCACCGAGAGCTACAACTTCGTCTGGGTTAATCGTTAGATTTGGTTCTTTGCCAAATAATTCTTTAACTGCTTTTACAATTGCTGGCATACGAGTTTGGCCTCCAACTAGGATGATTTCATTGATCTCATTCATCTTGAATGGGCTTGCCTCCATTGCGCGCTTTGTAATTGCGATTGATTGGTCGATATATTCGGCAGCAATAGATTCAAGAGTTGCGCGAGTCATCTTCTCTACCAAGTGCTCGGGGCCGTTGGCACCACTTGTGATAAATGGAATATTGATTTCAGTTTCAGGAGTTGTAGAGAGTTCGATTTTTGCTTTTTCAGCAGCTTCGTCCAAGCGTTGGATTGCAAGTGGATCTTTGCCAATATCGATACCAGTTTTCTTTTTGAATTCTTCGGCAAGCCATGTGATGATCTTCTGATCGATATCACGACCTCCCATGTGACTGTCTCCATCTGTAGATTTAACTTCGATCACATCGTTGGAAACTTCAAGAACTGATACGTCGAATGTACCGCCTCCAAAGTCGTAGACAACTACTTTCTCATCTTTCTTTGTATTGAATCCGTACGCAAGAGCGGCTGCTGTCGGCTCGTTGATAATTCTTTTTACATCCAATCCGGCAATTGCACCTGCGTCTTTTGTTGCTTTACGTTGTGAGTCGTTGAAGTAGGCTGGTACGGTGATGATTGCTTCGGTAATTTTCTCACCAAGTTTCGCTTCCACGTCGGCTTTGATTTTAGAAAGGATCATTGCAGATACTTCCTCTGGGCGCATCCATTTCTCGCCAATCATTACTTCTACCCCACCATCTTTACCTGCTTGGATTTTGAATGGAGAAGTCTTCATAGCTTTCTGAATTTCTGGATCTTCAAATCGGTGACCCATAAAGCGCTTGATACCATAGATTGTATTTGCAGGATTAGTAACTGCTTGGCGCTTTGCCAAAAGTCCTACCAATCGATCGCCATTTTTACCAATAGCAACAATCGATGGAGTTGTACGTCCACCTTCGATATTCTCGATAATCTTTGGCTGTCCACCTTCGACAATTGAAACCGCACTGTTTGTTGTACCCAAATCTATACCTATTATTTTACTCATATGTTTTTATGTTTATTAATTGATAATTTGTTAATAAATTAAGAGAATTTTAAAAAATTAGCTCTTCTCAAAATGCACGACATAAAATCCTGGTGGATTTTTGCTCTGCTCGGCCCAGTCGGCCTGCGCAAGTCATTTCTCAAAGACTAATTTTCAAAATTCTAGAACCATTATATACCTCCTTTAATATTTTGACAAGTATTTCGTGACCGCTGAATACTTGTATATTTCGATTATATAGGATAATATATATTTATGTCAAATCGTAAGGATTTTTCCAAAAAAATCATTAAAATACTAGCTGAAAAGCCAGCTGTGGCAGTCCATGAGATCCTTGGAAATGGTGAAAGTAAGTCTAAATATGCCATTACCCGCTCGATAAAAGGCCTGGAAGAAGCTGGGTTGATCGAGCACATCTCTTCAGGACAGAATTTCTATGCCCGACTAACCAAAGAAGGAAAGAAAAAGGCAGTCAGTATCAAACTCGACAGCAGTGACAGCCTAGTAAGTACTACGTGGGACGGCTACTGGCGTGTAATACTCCTCGATATTCCTGAAAATCGCAAGAGCGAACGTGAATCATTGCGCTACTTATTAAAAAAGGCCGGATTCATCTGCCTTAAAAATTCTGCTTGGATCTCCCCTTACCCATTTGAACATTTGTTCACGAATATAAAAAAAGACCTCGGCCTGACGACCGAGCTCATGATCCTAGTCACCAATTCCATAGATGAAATTACAGAAAAAGAGTTATATAAAACTTTCGGCTTCTAAAATTTATTTTTTAAACTCCCAAACTTTTACTCTTGCTGGGCGGATTACACGCTCGCCTATTTTGTAGCCTGTTTGCACCACTTGTGCAATTTTGTGATCTTTACTTTCATCATCTGTTGGGATAGTCTCGATACTTTCGTGTAGTGTAGGGTCAAACATGACATCAACTTGATCGAGAGCTGTTACATTATTGTCCGCGAGCACTTGTAGAAATTGTTTGTGGATATATTCTACCCCATTGCGCCAGTTGGCCTCTACTTTGTTCCATGCTTCTGTATTCCCCATTGCCATGTTGAAGCTATCGAGCACAGGGAGCAAATCCTCTACCATGTTGCCTGTTACCATTGTACGAATTTCTTTATATTTTGCATCGGAATCTTTCTGTAAGTTAACATAGTCTGCCTTTGCTCTCTGCCAGCCGGTCAAATACTCCTCTTTTTCCTTACGAGCGAGTTTCAGATCTGCGCGGAGCTTTTTTACTATATCCTTTGTAGGCAATTCATCACCGTCCTCAGTGCTATCTACAAAAGACACATCTTCAAATGCATCCTCGTCATGCACATCAGTGTGATCTTTTATTTCATCATCATTCATACCGCTAGTATACAAAAAAGTAGCCTTTTTGCAAAATGGTACAAAATTTTAATTACTGTGGTGGATTTACCAAGCAAGCTTTGAGAGCCTGGGTCTGCGTCCATCCACAAGCACCGCTTGTTTGGCGTTCGCATGTTGAAGTTCTTTGATAGCAGGCATATTCGGGCTTGAATTCACATGAGGACATGGTATCTTTTTGATCAGAGCAGATCTGAGCAGAGCATCCTCCAACATAACAAGCAGATTTGTCACTATCTTTTGTTACAAGTATGGTAAAAGTTTCGCCATTATCATCAACAATACTAAAAGTGTATCCTTTTGCACTTACGTAATGTGGGGTTCTGTCAGGCCCAGTAAGTTCTATTTCAACGTTTTGGCTACCAAATCCGCCTCCAGTAGCATTGAGTTTTAAAATAAGCATACCTGCCCATATACACATCACATTTGCTGGGCATCGAGAATCGTTAACTTCTTTAAGCGTTAGAGCTAGTCCATCTGGGTACGTAATTGTTTGTTGTTTCTTGATTGTCACAGATGTGCCGAAAACTGGAGTTTTGGGAGTTGGATCAATAGGCTTAGGAGTCAGTTTTTTATTAAGAGTAAAAAACGCAAATACGCTAAGTGCAATTAAAATAATTAATACAGTTATTATTGATTGGTTTTTCATATACATAAATTATATCATAAAAAAATACCTCTGTATTGAGGTATTTTTTTAAAACTAACGTTTTGACCACTGTGGAGCTTTTCTGGCCTTTTTCAAACCGAACTTTCGGCGTTCTTTTTGACGAGGATCACGCTTTAGCATTTTGCCTTTTTTCAATACTGGACGTAGTTCAGAATCAATTTCTACCAAACATCGTGCGATACCATGACGAACTGCTTCGGCTTGAGAATGTATACCGCTACCTTTTGTAGTTACGACGATATCATACTTAGCTGTGCCTTCTACTGCAGTTAATGCATCGAAAACGATTTTCTGTAGATCTGCTGTTGGGAAATATACTTTAATATCTTTACCGTTGATAGTATAAGAATTCTTTGAGCTTGGGTATAGCTTAACAACTGCAGTTGCTGTCTTTCGGCGACCAAGAGCTCGTGTGTATTCTTTTGTTGTAGTCTTTTTTTCCATAGATTATGCTTTAATTACTAAATTTTTCATCATACCTGTGCGTAATTTGTTTGCAGGAAGCATATTGTATACAGCAAGACGGTAAAGTTCTTTTACACCTTTGCCTTCGATAATACGTGCGTTTGTAGTCATCTTGAGTCCTCCTGGATATCCAGAATATCGTTCATGAAGAGTCTCCTTCATACGCTTTTCTGTCATTTTTGTTTGTTGTGCGTTGAGGATTTCTACAGTAACTTTCGGCGCTACGTTTGGAGCGTAGTCTGGACTTGTCTTGCCCATAAGAGCCTTGGCAGCAGCAGATGCTACGCGTCCAAGTGTATTACCTTTTGCATCAATTGTGATTGTTGTTTTCATATATTATATAAATTCAATTACGGCCATTTTACTTGCATCACCCAAACGTGGCTTTAATTTTGAAATACGTGTGTATCCTCCAGTCTGACCTTTGTATTTTGGAGCGATATCTTTGATAAGTTTACTTGCAGGAGCTTTCTGGTTGTATATACGAGACACTAGCAATCGGTGTGATGATAGAGTTCCTTTGTTTGCCAAAGTTACCATCTTTTCCATCATTGGTCGAAGTTCTTTTGCTTTTGCTTCTGTTGTTTCGATCCGTCCGTGGGCGATCATCGAAAGCACAAGCCCGCGCATAAGGGCGTTGCGTCCGTTCTTTGTTCTTCCAAATCTTCGAATGTTGTCGTGATGTCTCATATAAAATTACTATTATTCTTTTAAGGTTATATTGTAATTCGCAAGCATCTTCTTGATTTCCTGGATACCTTTCTCACCGATACCTTCGATTTCAAGTAAATCTTCTCTTTTCTTGCGAGCTACGCCACCGATAGTACGGATGTTTGCAGTGATAAGTGAGTTGAGTGTACGTGTAGAAAGGTCGAGTGTGTCGATACGAGTCTTTAGTATATCTGTAAACTCACCTTCTGGTTGTGCAGCAACTTTTGCTTCTTTGCCTTTTGGTGTTGCTTCGTCCTGAGCTTCTACTGCAACTTCTACGTGCTTCTTCTTTGTAAAACCAGCAATTGCATGTAGCTGATCGATCATGATCGAGATTGCGTTTTCAAGTGCCTCACGTGCAGTCAAAGTACCGTCAGTCTCGATAGTCATACGCAAACGGTTGTAGTTTGTATTGTCGCCAACACGCATGTTCTCTACTTCGTAAGCAACACGGCGGATCGGTGTAAAGATAGCATCTACAGCAATAAAGCCGATCTCTGTTTTGTTCTTCTGGTGAGCGTCTTTTGGTACGAATCCAAGACCTTTCTCTATAGTCATCTCGATAGATAATGGCGCCTTACCAGTAAGTTCTGCAATGTATAGATCTTTGTTCAAAATTTCAACTTGTCCACTGACTGTGATATCGCCTGCAGTAACAGTCTTTGGACCTTTTACAGACAAAGTAACTGTTTGTGGCTCATCTGTAAGCAAACGGAAACGAACTTGCTTTAGGTGCAAGAGCATAGTGATAACGTCTTCTTTGACTCCGTCAACAACAGAAAATTCGTGATCTATTCCATCGATCTTTAGTGATGTAATAGCGGCTCCTGGGAGTGAGGACAAAATTATACGGCGTAGAGAATTACCCAGAGTATGGCCGTAGCCTGGGTACAATCCATCGATTTCGTAGACACCTTTTGCATTGTCTTCGGAAACAACAGATAATTTAGATGGTAAAATGATTTTTAAATCAGACATATGATTTGGGCGAGATATTCTCGCAATGTACTTAATTACTTATTAAAAAATAACCATACGCAATATTCTATCGACTATAGAATTCAAGCACTGTGTTTAGGTCAAGGAAGCCTTCAGTATTCTTTGGCTTACCTTGCACTGTGCCTTTTAATAAAACGCTATCAAAACTTAGCCAGTTAGGGATTGTATATTCTTCCATTTTCTTCTTTACATCAGCAAAGAGAACGCTCTTCTTGCTACCTTCGCGGACTGCGATAACATCATTTTCGCGAACTTGGTATGAAGGGATAGTTGTCTTCTTGCCGTTAATAGTAAAGTGGCCGTGTGAGACCATTTGACGTGAAAGTCGGCGTGTGTGAGCCAAGCCGAGGCGGTATACTACGTTGTCCAATCGAGTCTCGAGGAGCTCAAACAAGAAATCTGTAGCGAGTGTCCCTTTGTGGTGGATAGATTCCTCGATATAGTTTCCGAATTGCTTTTCACTAATACCGTAAGTAAAACGAACACGTTGCTTTTGCAAGAATTGCAAGGCATAAGCTGAAAGTGGCTTTGGGCGCTTGTCCTTTTTGCCTTTTTCATGGCGGTTTACAGACGCGACATATTTAGGTGTCTGACATTTTTCATAAACACCTGGACCTAGTCTTCGACATATTTTGTATTTTTGTGCTGTTTTCATATATATTTTATACTCTTCGTGGCTTCTTTGGTTTTGGACCATTGTGTGGAACAGGTGTGACATCTCGGATACCAGATATTTCTATATCATGAGCCATAAATGAGCGGATTGCAGGTTCACGGCCTGACCCAACACCCTTTACAATCACGTCAACTTCTTTTATACCTAGAGCCTTTGCCTTTTCACCAAGCACTGTACCAGCTTTTGAAGCTGCAAATGGTGTACCCTTCTTAGCTCCTTTGAAGCCTAGAGCTCCAGATGAAGTCCAGAAGATTGTGTTGCCAGCTTTATCAGAAACAACGATCTTTGTGTTGTTAAATGTTGCTTCGATGTGTAGAGTACCTGCTACCACTTTCTTTTTTGGTACTTTTACAACCGGAGCTTTTACTTCGGTTGGTGTTGCTGTCTCTTCTGTTGTAGTTGTTGTTTTTGCCATTTTTATTTTATCGTAACTCAATCATTAATATATCCAAAATATATCCAAATATTCAGGTCTTAAGTCTTTTCAGCTTTACGGCGACCTGAGGTCATAGTTTTACGGACATTACCACGAACAGTACGGGAGTTAGTCTTTGTGCGTTGGCCATGTACTGGCATCTTGCGCATGTGACGTACTCCTCGGTATGCTTTGATATCTTTGAGACGCTTGATGTTGGTAGCGATCTCACGCTTTAGAGTTCCTTCGATTGTCATACTTTCGATAACTTTACGGATAGCATTTTCTTGGTCTACAGTCAATGCATCTCCTTTTGAGTTGATCTCAACTTGAGCTTGCTTAAGGATCTTGCGTGCGCTTGAAAGGCCGATACCATACAGAGATGTTAGAGCAATATCAAGACGCTTGTCATTTGGAATGTTTATACCGAGGATTCTCATAAATTATTGTTTTTGTTTGTGCTTAGGATTGTCGCAAATAACACGAAGATGCTTGGCTCTCTTTACCATTTTGCATTTTGTACAGATTATTTTTACGGCTGATTTGATTTTCATATTTGATATTACAATTAAAGAAAATAAGGGTTTTGACCCTATTTTCATCAACTATACATATATCAGACTATCCTACACTATTATTAATATAAATGCAAGTGGATATCCTCTCAAAAAACTTATAGTCTTTTGAGTATCCGGCCTTTGCCTCCGTATGGGTCGATCAGGACCTCTACTTTGTCTCCAATCAGGACCTTGATTCGGTGCATGCGCATCTTGCCGGACAAATATGCGACGACGAGTTTCTCATCCGGAAAACGGACGCGAAAGAGCGTGTTTGGCATTGCCTCTTCTACGACTCCGATTATAGTAACATCATTTGTTTTATCGCTCATGTATTGTGTAGACAATTGTAAGGCAATTGTAATAATAAGTCAATGAATTTCTGTTTATTCTGCCTTAATTTTTATAAATTCTGGATTCTTTGACAACCTTTTTTGCCATGGAGGGATCAAAACAAGGCGTGCTTTGTCTATACCTGGGTCCATAGCAAAAATTTCTATAACTGAATCCTTCTTCACTCCAACAAGACGAGATACAAGTTGCACATAATTTGGCGTCCAAGAGAGTGTACCACTACCATTTACAGAAAACGCAACAACTGTTGTCTCTTTGTTTATCGCACCTGTCTCAGCCTGCAGTGTAAAAGCAAGTGATCGCAATTCTGGAATAGAGATCTCTTCTATCTCCTCATTGCCGATTTTTGTATTTACAGTTCGTATAATACTCTTCTCTAGATCTCTTTCATTCAAAATAATAGCGTTTGCAGACCCAGCAACTTTGACTTTTGTAGTTTGGCTTGCAGATAGCACAGTGTCTGGGTGAAAAGTAGCATCAAATCGAATACTATCTTCAAACAACATATACTTCGGTGGGACTTGAGCTTGAATATCTTTCGCCAACTTTGCTTTTAGATCAGCGATAAGAGTTGCATTCAACTCACCCTTTTGCTCTGAGCTTGGCATGTACATACGGCCAGTGGATCCACCTGCAATCGAGCCTTTGGAGCGAGCATAGATCTTGGTAGCCTTGGCTGTGCCTTTGAATCCTACAATAACAAAATCCCTTGGGTCACCATTGTATTTGTCACCACTTCCAGATGCTGTAATACCCACACTCGTACTACCAGGTACAACCTTGCCTTTGGACATTGTGTATCCAGGAATAGTGATTGCTTTGTCTGTATAGTAAATATTTTTTATATCATCTTCCAAGCGTGTGTTGATAGTCAGCTTTTGAGCTTGAGTGCTAAATGCATTGTACAAAACTACCACACCTTTTGCTTTGGAGTCAGCAAGTTTGCTTTCAGCTAGAGTAATCTCCTTTTCTACTGTATCGGAAACAATCATTACTTCAAAAGGTAGGCTACTCTCACCTCCGCGAACTGCTTTGAAGGGCTTGTCAGTAAAGATAAAGGATTCTTTCTTCTCTGTGACGTAGATTCGCGCATAGCCAAAACGTACGGACAAGAAATAAAGTCCAATAATCAGTACTAAAATGCCGGCAACAGCCAGAAAGGTCTTTGTTCCGAGGCCTTTTTTAGGCTTTCTAACATCGGCAAAGTACTCTGAGTGCTCCTCCTGAACTTTCGCGGTCCGAGTTGCACGCTTTTTGGGAGCAACTTTTACAACTTTGACTTGTACCTCTGTGTCTTTTACCTCACCTTTCTCTACTTCCTCTTTTGTGTGGACAGGTGCGTGCATTGAGGGTGTACTTCTTTTTATATCTTGTATTGGATTTCTTTTCATAATTTATTTTGGCAACATGCGAGCGAGAGCTATTGCTTCGATCATTAAAAATTGATCGCAAATACCATCGCTTACTTTACAAATATCTAATAATTTTTGACCTTCTGCGACGGTAACATCAAAATACTTTTGATTGAGCATCTTTTGTGTATACTCTTTATCCCTCAAGAAGCTTGCAAACCAAGTACTAGCATCGTTGTCCGCTACTAAAAAGATATTTGACGATAGAGATATAGTCTTTGGTAGTAAATCCAGTGAATCTTTGAAAAGCTTGATCCACTCATTACAAACTTGAGTCAATATAGGGTCTATTTTCAGCTTCTGCTCTTTTGCTATTGTGCCATTTGCCAGCATGCTAAAGGCAGATCGAGCATCTTGCTCATCCAAACTTAGCCCTTCCATTAAAGCACGGATTATGTAGTTCTTTCCCATAGGAAAAGAGATTGTGGCCACAAGTACACCATTGCTTACAATGCCCACATCTGTTAGCTCGGCATTGATGTCTATGAGGAAGTATGATGACTGATCTGCTAGCTTCTCGCGAGCAACAATCAACATAAGTAAGATAAAAGACCCAAAAGTTATATTTTTATTATTAAAAACCTCGTTAAGAGTATCTTTAATAGTTACAATAGAAGCCTCTGGGCAGATACTAAGGAATAGGTTGATATTGATACTAGACACAGTCCTATTTAATGGATTAACTATATTGTAGCCGTTGAGCGTTGTGTGGAGCACCTTACTTTCGAGTAAGTATGGTGAAGTATTCATGTCTTTGTACTTTTCTTCGTAGGATTTGAGAATAGTCGATAGTTCGACATTTATAATGTCATTCATTAACTTTGGTGTAATTATAAATGGTTTCGCTTTTTTGAAATTAATCTTGCGTGTTTCCGACACATACCATAGTGAAGCCATCGAACAAAATATACTATCTGGCGCGCCTTTCTTTTTGTCATACATTTTTTGAGCAGTAGTTTTAAGGGCAACTTGCATATCGGAAAAGAAATTATCAAAATTTTTCTTTTCTGGAAGAGGCAGGTACGTACGATCTTGAGTGATAATATGCGGCTCCCAGTCCCCTAAGGCGTTTTTATTAAGACGAATCAGTGCTCCGCTAACAGATCCAGATCCAATTCCAAAAAGCGCAATTGTCTTCTCTTGATTTTTGCTTGAAGAAATAAATCCCATATACCATTAGTATACTACAAAATCGAGTTTGAGTGAATATTTTTAAATTAAAACCGCTTTTATGCGTCGTACTCCAGCAGAAACTGCTTCTTCTTTTTGTATTTTAAAATGCCCGAGGACTTTTGTATTTTCTACATGCGGTCCACCGCAGAATTCTTTTGAGAAATGATTGCCATTTTGGTCTTCTATAAAATATACAGACACCATTTCAGGATACTTGGCGCCAAATTCCATTTCTGCACCCAATTTTTCTGCCTCTACAAGTGGCATCTCGCGACGCACCACATTTAGACCTGCTTGGATGTTCTCATTTACCATATCTTCCACTTTTTTCTTCTCTTCATCGGTCATTTTGCGCTCAAATATAAAGTCGATACGTAGTCGCTCTTCGGTAATATTACTTCCCCGCTGTTTTACGCTCTTGCCAAGCACTTCTTGGAGCGCCGCGAGTAATAAGTGATGTGCTGTATGTAGCTTGATAGTCTGCTCGTTGTGATTCGCCAATCCACCCTTGAACATCCCAGCACTTGCTGTTTGAGACAATTTTTGATGCTCAGCCATCTTTATATTAAAATCTTCAATATTAATAACAGTCCCCTTTTCTTTTGCAAGTTCAAGTGTAAGCTCTATTGGGAAGCCATAAGTAGTAGCGAGCACAAAAGGGTCGATACCTTTCTCAAATTCTTTCAAGCCATTTTCAAGAGTTTGTCGGAATTTGATTTCTTCTTTTTTGATTTCACCTTTATCATCCAAATCATAGACTCCTTTGTATTTATTTTTGACACCTTCAATTGTATTATCTAAAGATTGTTTTGAAAATCGAACAGCTCGGCGAATCAAACGACGCAATACATACCCCGCTCCAGTATTTGCAGGTATAACACCGTCTGTTATTAGAAAAAGTGCAGCCTTAATATGATCAGCTACAATACACTCTTCTTTTGTTTGCTCGTTGTTAAAGAGGTCTGTTTGGAAAACATTTTGCTTTTTCTGTACCACCATAGTTATACGCTCAAGACCCATACCGGTATCGACATTTTTCTGGGTCAATTTACCCACAACCTTACTATCTTTGCTTTCATAAGCCATGAATACGTTGTTCCAGATTTCAACAACTCGGCCTTCATCATCAGCTTTTACAAATTCATCGTGAGTCATGTCACCAAGTGGATTCTCGTTTACATCATAAAATATTTCAGTATCTGGACCACATGGACCATTTTCTCCAGGACTCCACCAATTATTTTTTGCAGGCAAATAATATATACGGTTTTCCGGCATATACTTTTTCCAGATCTCCACGGCTTCAGAGTCGCGTGGAGCATTCTCGTTGCCTTCAAACACTGTTATATATAAACGTGCAGGATCGAGACCGAGCCCTTCTTCTTTGTCAGTTAGAAACTTGAAACTGTACTCTATAGATTCTTCTTTAAAATAATCTCCCAGTGACCAATTTCCAAGCATTTCAAAGAAAGTTAGGTGACGATTGTCACCAACTTCATCTATGTCCACAGTACGAACACATTTTTGAGCGCTAGCTAAACGTGTACCAAGCGGGTGCTTTTGCCCCAACAAATAAGGCATAAGTGGCTGCATACCAGCTGTATTGAAAAGTACAGAGGAATCATTCTGAGGCACCAAAGAAGCCGAAGGCAGTATCTTGTGCCCTCTACTCTCAAAAAATTTTAAAAACCTTTGCCTGATTTCTTCAGATTTCATCATATAGCATTAATATAGCAGAAAATACCGATCCCGACTATTTATTATTCTGTATCGTGATTCTTAAAAAAACGACTCTTTTTAAATTGCGCCTCTACAAACCACAGAACGATGAAAATGAATAAAGTGAGGAACGTGCCGATAAGAGCCAATTTATATAGTCCAAATCCACATGCCATACCTATCCCTACCGACACCCACAACCCTGCCGATGAAGTCAGTCCTGTAATGCCATCTTTACGTACAAACACCAGTCCTGCACATATAAATCCCGCAGCCGAGACGATCTGCGCCGCCATACGCATAGGGTCAAAAACAGTAGAATCAGAAAAACTCGAAGTCACAATAATAGAAACGATAATAAACAATGCCGAGCCCATAGATACAAGCGCATAAGTGCGCATGCCAGCCGTCTTGTGAGCCAAAATGCGCTCTGTACCAATAAACATTCCAAAAACAATCGCCATCATCAAACGAATAATAATATCCAAAGTCTGCCCATCAAAAAAATTTATCATATAATTTAGTATATCAAAAGTAAATAAAAATAACACTATTATTCTTCTTTACCAAACTAAACCGATCGGTTTGACTTGGTAAAATTACATCACCTCAGCCTGATAACATTTCTCACAATAAATAATTTCTGGCCGTTCAGGTGCATAGCTTGTTTCAAAGTCATTTGTACAAATACCTGAATGTGCATGATTTTCTTTTTTACACACGCACGATCTGTGCCAGAGCTTCATTGGATTACGCTTTTCTAGTCTCTCGTCATGCCTGCAACCAAAACATATTCTTGGTAGAGGTATCCGAAGTCTTTTATATAGATTAAACTCATCTTGGGTTATTTTATAAGCCCTAAAACAACGATGACTGCAATTACCTTGATGTTCACAACCGATAATTTCATTGCTTATAGATTCAGGTATTTCTTCTAATTTATCAGGCAAATCTCTCGCATTGAGGGTAATATTGTATTCATTTGAATTTTTTTTCCTTAATTTATGCCCACGAGCAAGTGCCTGCTCCTCTGTTAATGGGAAATAATCCTGTGCAACTGTTTCGTTGTATGCAAAAGGTGAAAGCTCGCTTGGAAAAAATTCTCCATAAGAATAACTCCTACCAAGTGAATCAAGATAAGGCATTTCTTGCATATGCTGTTTGATTTTAGGAACTAGGGCTTCGTATTCTTCTTTTGTATATTGTTGATTGAGTATACAATAATTTTTACTTCTCAGACCCACACACCCAAATAAATTTGTACAGTTGTAGCAATTAAAAGCGTATTCAATCTCGCTTGAACTATACACAACACTAGTAAAAAGATTTCTAAAATTACCTATACCTGTATCGAAAGTTTCATACATTAATTCAGCCATTCCTACACCAGGGCCAGAATCATACAAATCCTTTGCGCTTACTTTTGCCCAGTGGACATATTTTGAATCTTCTATATTACCTGTTACATCAAAACAAAATTTTGAATTCTTTATACCCTCCAAATTGTCTCCGGTTGAATCGACAACTTTAACTTGGTTTGCAAAGCGATGTATAGAGGACAGATACAGATCTCTAAATTTTGCCTTTAGCATATTAACAGTTTTGTGGCTTGTTAAATCTATTTCAGCAATTCTTTTATTATATTCTTCTTTTGAAAGTTGCTCATTCCACATACAATACGACTGACTACGTAAATTTGTACAACCAAAACAGTTGGTACATCCATGACAGTCATACAAAAAATATGAATCGACGCAACTCTTGCAGTTTAAAGAGTACATTAGTCTGTAACTGTCAGAACAAATCACATCATCATAACAAAGCTCTGAATTATGGACTACATACAGATCGGAGGAGTCTTTGATTTCCATGATTCTATTTGAATAGAAGGTTCGCTCTACTTTCCAAGACCCAGATGTCATATAGCTGTCTCTGCTCTCTTCGGCAACATTACAATAATCACTATTTGTCGCTTTTGAGTTGGACAAACACTGCATTGGAACGCGTGCATACAATTCTTTCCATTGCTGGAAAAAGGGTTTTGTGAAGTCGTATTGCGCACCAAAGTCTAGCGAATCCCACTCATCACTCCACCAATATTTTAGATCAACGGCATTTAATTTCTCGTCTGGGTGATAAATGGAAATCAGCATTTCTTCGTGGCCAGGTACACCACACTTTCTTTTAAAAAGAGACATTTCATTTCTCCAAGAGAGCCGTCTTGCTGTTCTACAATCAGGACAAAAAGTTGGTGGTGGAACTTTGATTTTTTCATAAAAATTAAAATCTTCCGATTCAATAATAAAATCTTGTTTACAATTTTGACAATTTTTTGTTTGAGCTTCCATAATATAATTAAACTACACAATCACTCCACCTGCAAGGCAGATTTCCCCATCGTAGATTACTACTGATTGCCCTGAGGAGGCTGTGGGGTCGGATTTTTCAAATTTTATAATCATTTTTGTATCATTAAGAGAGAGGATAGAAATAGGCAGAAGTTCACCATGGTAGCGGATTTGGGCAGTATAAGATTTGCCAATATTTATCTCTCCACGAACTACTACATTCTTAAGCTCAATTTTGTACCAGTCGGACTGGTACAAGGTTTTATTATTTGACACTATGAGTACATTTCTTTCTGTGTCTTTTGCCACAACATAGTACGGCTCGTCGGTAGCTCCTTTTTCAGTAATATTAAATCCATGGCGTTCGCCAAGAGTAAAGAATAATGCTCCGTCATGCGTACCAATTATTTCACCTTTCGTATTTTCTACATTTCCAATCTCACTTTTTATATAGTGCTTTAGAAAATCTTTCATATCTAGCGGGCCCAAAAAGCAGACCCCTTGGCTATCTTTTTTTGTCGCAGTCGGCAAGCCAAATTTCGTGGCCAGCTTCCTGACCTCGCTTTTTTGTAAGTGGCCGATCGGAAAAAGCGTATGAGAAAGATCTTCCGCAGTTAGCGTCCAGAGGAAATATGACTGATCCTTTCCATTATCTTTGCCCCGCCCTAATGTAGGTGTTGGACACCTACATGAATTGTAGGTGTCCAACACCTCCAAAATTTGTGCATAGTGTCCTGTCGCTATGAAATCTGCACCATGTTCTTTGGCAAATTGCCAAAAGATGCCAAATTTTACTTCTCGGTTGCACATTACATCTGGATTGGGTACATTACCTTTTTTGTATTCTTCTATCATATAATCTGCCACACCTTTCTTGTAGGCTTCTTCGGCATCGCATTCGAGAAATGGCACATCGAGGTGTGCGCAAACACGCATGGCATCACGTCGTTCATCCCGCCAAGTACATTCGATAAAGTCGGGTGTCCAAGTGCGTATAAATACGCCGACAACGTTGTGTCCAGCCTCTTTAAGCAACGCCAAAGAGACAGAGCTATCTACTCCGCCACTGACTCCCACAAACACTGTTGTACCTACTTTCTTTCCCATCGTGCAAATATACCACAAGGTAGTAATCTGTCACTATTTGATTCTGCTATTGTTAGTTCTCCTGTTTCTATAGTGCCTTTAGATTCACGCATCATGTCTTTGAGTACATTTTCGTATCCAGTTGGTGAGTAGCCTGCAGTATATCCATTTATCAACACAAAGAGTGGGTCATCCGAGAGAACTTGCTTACAGAGGTCAATTAATTCCATAAAATGCTCCTCAATCTTCCATAGTTCATCTTTGGGTCCATGACCAAAGGCTGGCGGATCCATGAGGATAGCATCGTATTTGCGCCCACGCTTAACTTCCCTTTTTAAATACATTATACAGTCATCGATAATCCAGCGGATCGGCTTGTCGGTAAGTCCCGAAAGCTCGGCATTCTCACGCGCCCAAGCGACAGCAGTCTTGGATCCATCGACATGAGTTACTTCGGCCCCAGCGTCGGCACAAGCAAGAGTTGCTCCACCAGTGTAGCCAAATAAATTGAGGACAGAAACAGTAGAGGTCGGACCTCGGGCCCCCTCGAGGTACGACCTCTTTATCACGTCTTTCATCCAATCCCAGTTTGCCAATTGTTCAGGGAAAAGTCCTGTATGCTTAAACGATGTCGGCTTGATTATAAATCTGTATCCACCAAATGCGATATCCCACTGTTTTGGAACACTTGATTTCAAATTCCATTCCGATTTTGTACCACGACGGATAAATATGGCATCGGCGTCGTCCCAAGTACTTGTCGGTAAATTGTGATTCCAAAGTGCCTCTGGGTCAGGCCGTGAGAAAACTATTTTGCCATATCGTTCCAACTTGAGTCCGTTCCCTGAATCAAGTAATTCATAATCTGTTGATTTTGTTGTTTTTAATATCATATTTTTATCAAATGTTTAAATAATTCGAATAAAGCTTTTGCATCAGAGAGCGCACTATGCGCATTCCTATTTTCTATCTTGAAATATTCGCACAATGTACGCAAAGAATATTTGTCTATGTCGTCTCTGTCATGCAGTTTGGCAAATGCCATCGTGATCGTATCGATCCGCAGATAGTGCATCTCATTTTTGACCCCCGTCTGTTTGTAAGCACGATCTATAAAGCCAGCGTCAAAACACAGATTGTGCGCCACCATAATAGAATCTTTGATTTTGGTATTTAAAATTTTCAAAGCACTCTTTAAATCTTTCGCTTCCACCCAGTCTTCGGGCTTGTATTTATTTATTTTCAAAGACACAGGGTCGGCAGTTTCTATATGCATTGGCTTGATCTTGACTTCAAATTCTTCAACTAGAGTAAATACTGGCTTACCCCCCGTCCAATCTTGGTCTACCAATACGACGCCTATCTCGATAAGTTCGTGAGTATCGGGATCAAAGCCCGTAGTCTCGGTGTCTATAAATGCTAATCTATGATGTCTCATTTATCTTAAATATTTTCTTATATTACTTTTATGCTCTGTGTAGTTTCTCGCCAGATGTATCATACCATCTTTATCGTGTAGATAAAAAAGGTAGATAGTTTCCTTTGGATTCACCGTGGCATTTAAAGATTTGAGTCCAAAATTTGTGATTGGAGAACCCGGCAATCCTCTTGTTTTGTAAGTACTTGGAGCGACATCAACTTGCAACATCATGCCAGTCTCGAGCCTTTTCCATAAAATCCCTGCGATAATATCGCGGTCTTCATTACCATTTGCCTCCTCCTCGACGATCGAGGCCATCACTAGTATTTCATTTTTGGAATAATTTTTGTACCCTGTGGTAAGAATCGTTTTAGTCTTTTTGTTAAATGTGTCGCTGAGCATGCTCACGATTTCATCTACAGTCGAAAGCGGATAGAAAAAATATGTATCAGGGAAAAGTTGTCCTTGTATACCCTCGATCTTATTCATAAATGCATTTGTATCAAAATCTGGCATCCTCTTTGTAAAAATCATAGACAAATCTGTGTTATTTGTCCCTTCTGGGATTGTAACCTTGATCGGTTGTATATTGTGTATGCCACGAGCGAGACGGTATGCAACTTGGGGTAAAGAAATCTTTTTGTCAAAATAATAATCTCCTGGATTGATTTTGTCATCACCTCCGAGAAATGCAATAGCCGATTGCAAAAATACTGCTGATCGGATAACTTTTTTATCCTCCAGTTCTCGAGCAATCGTATGAATTTTGTCACCTCGAGATATATGTATAGATACCGGTTTCTCCAAAGGTACACCTGCCAAAACAAAAAACCAAAACAGTAGGAAGAATACAAACACAGTCCCCATAAAGACAAAAAAGCGAAACTTTTTTCGCTTATTTGCAGGCTCTTGAATTATCAGTAGCTCGGACATATTATGAAGGCAAGTTGGAAGGTGGTTTTGCAATCTTTGACTCTATACGCTTGAACGCAGGAGCTGACGACACCATACCTGGGAAGTGAAATATTGTTGCTAATTCTTCAGTACTAAGTACAAAAATTTCTGGCGTTCCGGGTGGAAAGAAAGTAGCAATAAGAGGATGGTATTTTATACTATATTGGAGCGGTGGATGAAAGAATGTTCGCAGGCGATAAAAGTCTACCATACGAGCCTTGAGCTTAGACAAAACCAGTCCTGTAGGGTCAGCAAGCGGTGAGTCGAATTGTGTAGAGTTGATACGCTTAAATTCATTGAGTGACGGAGCTGCGTATTGGCGAAATACCAAACGAGATTCACGGCGCAAGCCATTGAAATCGTCTTCAGAAACAAACTCCTTGTTTGCCAATGTTACCAAGCGTATACCACAATCGAAGTGCACTTCTTCAAGGTTGCGGACACTCTTTTTAATAATAGGATCCAAGTACGCAGGCGCACGAACTTCCAGAGAATCTCTGCCCCCAATACCTCCACCTTTACCTACTTTGGTATATGGAGCCAAAAGTTGATCCAGATGTTCTTGAGCAGCTGTGTAGAAGTCTACATGCTTCTTTGGTCCATGACTATGGTATGTCTTTATTGTCTGACGCACAATAATCTGGATCCAGACTTGCTGGCCTTTTGCCAGAGAGCCTAGGAATTCGATTACGGGAGTAATCGGGTCAACCTTATACTCCTCTTTAATGCCGGTTTCCATTTCTTCCATGTCACGATACGTCTTTATTGGGCGAGCGTCGTGCAATTCTTTAGTAAATTCACAACCCCACATATACCAATTACCATGCTTGGTGATACGAGGCACGTGGAAAACATAATCTTCGGATTCTATAACTTTTGCTTGAGGATACTGGGCATAGATTTGCGTCTCTACCAAGTGTCGGATTCTGGTTGGAGTACGGATATAGAAATGCACTTTGCCTTCTATCCCGACCATCTCGCAAGAGAACCACATCCAAGGCGCACCTTGGACGTATTGCTCCCAAAAACCTTTTTTACTTTTATGAAAGAATGCATTGGAGAAGATCAGCTCCATAGCCGCCGGACTCTTGTCTATTTCGCGCGGAACCTGAATCTCCAAAAGTGCCCACTTCATACCAGCGATAAATCGCTCTGTGCGATAGTGATGCCAAAAGTGGAACGCAACATACGACAAAGGTATCGGCATTAAATATCCGATAATAATAATCAAAATGTTTAGTATGTTATGATTTGCAAAAAATTCTCCCAACATATATAAGCACAGTATATCATATATAAAATAAAAACTTCCATCCGCCAGTTGGCGGATGGAAGTTTTTATTTTTTATTAAATTAAGCTATTGAGTAGAGTCCTTGTTTATTCTTTTTGAAATATTTTGAGTTTTGTAGATTTACAAGGATCGTATTCTTCTTTAAATAGCGCTCTTTCATGACTTGCTCTACTATATCTTCTTTTGTCATAGGGCCATTCTTTTTTACAAGCTCCTTTATGACATCACGTACTACTCCAGTCTTGTAACCCCATTCCTTTAGTGCGTATATTCCTCGGCCAACAAGTACAAATCGTGAGTCTTTGATCAATTCATTGTGGCAAGTAGCCGTATGAGTCTTTTTGCCAAATGTGTCTGTGATCGCTTTTGCAACTTCTCGGAAGTGCATAGGGCTACCATGCTTGCGCATCATTAGGAATGCATAGTCTTTGATACCGCGAGTCTTGATATTGCTTGATGTAGACTTACCCCATTCACCTAGAGGATTCTTGGTAATTGCTTTTGATATAGAGAGCCATCGGCGTGCGATCTCATCGCTACGGTACTTTTCAGAAAGATGTTTGACTTCGTCGAGAAATCGATTTACAAGATCAGTTTCTGAAACAAGCTCATCGTCTGAGAGATTTGTATACAAATTCTTCAAAGCTTTATGAACAGCGTCTGATACTTCGTCGTTGACACTCCAGCGAGACTTGAAATGCTCGTCTTCTTTTTCTTTCTTGAAATCATCTCCAAGAGTTAGGTACAAATGTATGTGATTCTGCATTTGGGGATCTTTGGATACATGGTTTAGCAAGTCATCTTCAGATACTATTGCACCGAGTTCGTGCACGATGTCGCGAAGTTCTTCGAAAGTTGCTTTTTCGTTTTTGTAATTTTCAGATTTGCGTATCAGAGTTAGAGCTGCGTTCTCGATCTGACGAACACGCTCACGAGTAATACCATATGTTTGACCAATAGCTTCGAGTGTCATGCGCTCCGACTTCTCACCAAGACCAAAACGGCTAACTACAACTTTTCCTGCACGATCAGGGAGCCCTGAAAGGATTCTTTTTGTAACTTGCTTTGGCTTAAATGTGATTGTATTGTTTGGCATTTGAATATTTTTTAAAGTTTATAATATATTGCTATTTCTATAATATCATTAGTATTGAATAAAGTCAACAACCTATTGCATAATACAGTATACCATTGTGAAATAAAGGTTTATTTGGAACCTTTATTCTTTGAGCGTGCCTGTTCTGTCAAAAACTTCTTTCTTAAACGGACACTTTTTGGAGTAATTTCCAAGTATTCATCGTCGGCAATTATTTCAAGTCCACGCTCGATCGACAGTGTATACGGAGGCTTTACATTCACAGCTTCGTCAGTACCTGATGCACGCATGTTGGTGAGTTGCTTCCCTTTTATAGGGTTTACTGCCATTTCGTCACCCTTTGTGACGTTACCGATCACCATACCTTCATAAACTTCAGTTCCATGATCCACATACAATACTCCTCGATCTTGGAGATTCCACAAAGCAAATGCCACTGCCATACCACTTGTCATACTGGTCATTGAACCAACATCGCGTTTCTTGATCTCGCCAGCATAGTCCTTGAATCCAATAAACTGTGACGAGAGTAGCCCCTCACCTTTTGTATCAACAACGAACTGCCCTCGGTATCCTAGGAGTCCTCGTGTTGGGATCTCGAGCAGAATTCGGGTAATACCCTCTTTGTCATTCATGCTTGTAAGTAATCCTTTTCGTTGAGACAATTTTTCGATAACTGATCCAGAAAATTCACTACGCACATCAATTGTCACTTCTTCGTACGGTTCTTTCTTCTTGCCTTCTACTTCTTTGATGATAACGTGTGGTTGCGAAACTTGTAATTCGTATCCTTCACGGCGCATATTTTCGAGCAAGACTGCAATATGCAACTCGCCACGTCCATAGACAAGATATCCGTCTGGTGCATCAAAATCTACTTTCAATCCCACATTGATTTCAAGCTCCTTTTCTAGTCGTTCTCGAATTTGACGGCCAGTGACAAATTTACCTTCACGTCCTGCAAACGGTGAGTCGTTGACAAGAAAGTTCAAGGAAATTGTCGGCTCATCGATGGCAATCGATGGCATTGGATCTGCATCAGAGTTTATAGAGATCGTTTCTCCAATAAAGACGTCTGGGATTCCAGCAACAATAGCAATGTCACCCGTAGTGAGGACATCTGCATCCTTACGTGCAATACCATGAAAGGTAAACATTTTCGTAATCTTTGCTGTACGTGTTTCGCCGTCTGGCTTCTTTACAAAAATAGTTGAGCCCGTTTTTATAGATCCACTGTATGCACGCACGATAGCTAAACGGCCAAGGAAGTTGTCATAACCTAGGTTAAACACTTGCGCCACAAAAGGGGCTTCAGGATTCTTTGAAGCTTCAGGGACATCTTCAAGGACTAGATCGAGTAGTGGAGTTAGGTCTTTGGATTCATCAGCAAGTTCTCGCTTGGCGATACCTTGGCGACCTATGGCATAGATAGTTTTGAAATCAATCTGGCTCTCGTTGGCACCAAGCTCCAAGAATAGTTCGAGGACTTCTTCGTGTACACGATCTGGGTTTGCAGCTGGCTTGTCGATTTTGTTGATAACAACAATAGGCTTGAGTCCGAGCTCCAAAGATTTCTTTAGCACGAATCGAGTTTGTGGCATAGGACCCTCTTGCGCATCTACAAGTAGTAGCACTGAATCGATAGCGCGCAATACACGCTCTACTTCCGATCCGAAGTCCGCGTGACCTGGTGTGTCCACAATGTTGATCTTTGTACCTTTGTAATTAACAGAAGTATTTTTGGAATAGATAGTAATACCGCGCTCTTGTTCAAGAGCGTTGGAGTCCATAGTTGCACCTGCGTCATTCATACCGCATTGTTTCATCAGCTCGTCGGTAAGAGTTGTTTTGCCGTGGTCCACGTGGGCGATAATTGCGATGTTTCTGATTTCCATAATATAAAAATCCGCTTCAAGCGGTAGCTTCTCAGCTTTAAATTAATTGATGTGTATACTATATCACAAAACTCTTGACATTACAAGCAAAAAGTATTAATTTAAAAAGAAAAAGACACCATGAGCTACATTATACCAGTCAAGTCATTCCTTGTTGAATTACAACATCAGGACAAAATCGCTTGCTTCTTCGTTAACATTAATTTAACGAATCCTAAGGTAAAGCTTCTAAAAGATGAAGCTATTCAACTTGCAAAAGAAGCAGGAGAGAAAAAATTTGGGCACTCAAATTTAACATTAAAATCTGTTAAAGAAATAGAGTCCAGTACTGAAAGCGGTTTAGTATTCTATGAATACACAAAACCATCTAAACCTCATTTTGATTCCCAGCATTTAAAGTCTGATCACGTTCATTTTGAGGGAAGCAAATAGTATAGTATTGTAAAAATATTTAAAATCGGCAATTCCCATTGCCGATTTTATTTTTTATTACAATAATTTACGTATATCACTGTAGGTAACAACTACCATCATAAGCATCAACAATAAAAATCCGATCATGTTTACAACATTTGCAACCTGCGATTTGATCCGTGAACCTTTGATCTTTTCTATCAAGAGGAACAACAATCGTCCACCATCAAGCGCCGGAAACGGAATCAAGTTTATCACTGCCAAATTTATAGATATAAGTGCAGTAAATGAAAGCAAGTAGACAAACCCAAAGCTGACTGCATCACCAACAACACCAACAATACCTACAGGACCCGTCACTGCAGACAAGTCTCCCTGACCAATAATCGCATTGTGGATCAATGTATAGAATCCGACAACAGTTGCTACAAATACATTGGCGGACAACTTCAACCCTTGCCACAGAGCTTGGTGTAGAGGTAGTTTAAGTGTACCTATCATATCCATGCCAATACCGATCCCAGCTTCACCTTCAACAAGTCCAAGCTTAGGAGTGATTTTTGTTTCAAGCAGTGTGCCTTTACGTTCATAAGCCACAGTGATCGCTGCTGTTGAGTGTTTGCGGATAAAATATTTCAAACTTGCCATTGATGGAACTTCTGTTTGATCAGTACCGAGAGATAAATGTTTAATTCTGTCACCAATCTTCAGTCCTGCTATTTCTGCAGGAGAACCTTTAATGACACTTGTTACTGCAAGCTCGGCATTTTCTATATTTGCTCCTTTTGGCGCATTGGCCACAGACGAAGGCAAGCCTGTCATAAATCCAACAGAAAATAGAAGCCACGCAACAAGGAAATTCATGACCACACCTGCTACAAGCACTAGTGCTTGTATGTATTTAGGCTTGTGCACGAAGCTTCTATCACGATCCGGACCATTTGTATTTTCATCATCTGGATTCTCGCCAAAAATAGAAACATAACCCCCGATTGGCAATGCATTGATACTGTAGGTCGTCTCGCCTTTTTTAATACTCCAAAGCCGTGGCTTGAATCCAAAAGCAAATTCATCTACCCGTATCCCCGCTTTTTTAGCAACAATAAAATGCCCAAATTCATGGGACACAACCAAAACAAGCAAGA
>CAZUQJ010000002.1:0-57984 GCA_964622505.1 uncultured Candidatus Saccharibacteria bacterium
CTATGATACTTTGTTTTGAAAATAGGTTCTGATATGGTTTAATAAACACACAAAATTGTATTCTTTTATTTACTCGGATCTATAGCCAAAGATGAGTCTTTTGGGAATTTATTTCTTTTGTCAGATTTAGCCTTAAATTCAGTGAGGGTCTTCTCGAGTAGGACTTGATCTATCGCTGAAGACTTCGCACTATCGGATTTATCAACTTTAAATAAAGTATCCTTCCGAACACGATCAAGGAAATAAAAACTGAAAATAAAAAAGACTAACAGCAAGGCAACAAATATATAGATAATAACCTTCCAGTCATGATTTGGGCGCATAATTACAAAAGAGTGATGTACTCTTGTAGATTTATGGGAAAATATTTTTTTAAGGTTTGGAATTTTCATATATTATATTAACTACTAACGGCCTCAATCTTCATGTTGAGTTGCCATCGAGAACCTATGGCATAGTTTAAAGATAGGCTAGTAATCTTTATCTTGTATGGAGCATGTTCTATTACCCAAACTAGATGCATCACATTTTCAAAATTACTAACCCCATCAAATGAGATCAATACAACACTTGGATCCACGGCAGAGATCTCCACATTCTGTATATTGATAGGTACACCCACCGCATCACCCTCTGTCTCCAGATACGTGGCAAATTCGTCTATCTTACTTTGCTTCACAACAAAAGATTGCAGTAATTCGTGTTGTTCTTTTGTATCTTCTATCACCTTTTTAAATTCTGAAACATTTTCCTCTTGTGTAATCTTGCTCTCTATCGTCTGCGACAATGCTGAAGCATATTGATTCTTGTGTTTGATCACCCTAAAAGCAAACAAAAGCATACTGACCGACACAAGGATGGTAAAGATAGATGCTATAAGTAGTCTGTATGTACGTTTTTGTGGCATGTTATTTTATAAAAACAGTTATTGAAAAATCTATATTGGAGCGTTTGCTAAAATTGGACACCGGTAGGTTGGTACTTTCAACGTGCGGATCTTTTCTTAAATTATCTTCAAGCGCCCGCAATGATCCCCTGTTTAAAGCTTGACCATTGATCAATACTGTATTTTTGCCTTCGGGGGTTACAGAGTAAAGTAAATTAAAAAATTTTACCCCCGTTGGTTTCGCAGAAAAAATTGTACTAAAGATATCTTCCGTAACTTTTTTTGTTACTACATTTTTGTTTAAGAGCCCTAAGTTGTGATTGATTTCACTAGTTATGCTTGCAAGGTTGTTCTCGGAATTCTCTGGGTTCAACTCATTATATTTTTGTAATTCTATCTCGAGTGTAGTGATTTTATTTTTCGATACAACATAAGCTGGCATCAATAGAAATGATGCGGCAAAGAAGAAGCTCGAAAATATAAATAGGCATATAGTTACAAGGCGGAGCATGTACTCTTTGTGTAGGATAGACTTTTCATTTTGTGGTAAAACATTTATCATATATTTTATAGAAGTATTATTCTTTTATAAAACCTCCTAAAGCAAGACCAAAAACAGTTGCGTAGCTGAGTGATTCATCAAATGGGATACTTGGTAAATCTTTTTCGATGTCTTTCATATTTACCCAAACGTTTGCATGATCTACAGGGATACCCATACTGGTCTTCAGATACGGCACGACGCCGTACAAGTTTGCTTCTCCTCCACAAAGTATAATCCTTTCTATTTTAGCATGCGGTTGCCCATCCTCGCTTGCGTGCGTATGCCAATAAGAAAAATGTTTTCTTATCTCATCGAGTAAGATAGAAAGGTTGGTGATAATTGCAGGGAAAATGTCGTTCTCCGCATCGGAACCTAGATTGCTATACGACTTCTTCATACTTTCGGCTTGATTAATAGATATGTTGAAATGCTTTGCTATCACTTCAGTTATCTTTTGACCCCCCATGCTAAAAGTAGAGGTAAAGAGAACTCGACCCTTTTCGACGATCGAGATACCAATACGTGTCATGCCAAAATCAATAATCATAACCGACCCGTTAATATCCTCTGGCACCACAGACCGTGCTGTAGCTTGAGCCTCAAGCTCAAAGGACAGCGGAGTAAGTCCTGCCTGAGAAAAAACAGACATATAGCTCTCTATCAAGCTTCCTGAGATCGCAGCAATCTGAACAAGCACTGTATCCTTGTCGATTTCTCGTATTATTTCATAATCAAAGACCACATCTGATGCAGATAATGGTATGTGATCTTCTAACTGTAAAAGGATCGTTTCTTTCATTTGAACATCAGGCGCGTTGGGCAACACAAGATTAAAGAGGTACATCTGCTCTTCGGGTAGTGACACGCGCACAAATTTCATTTTTGTAGTATTTTTTAAATTAGTTAGGATCTCTACTAACTTTGCTTCATTTTCAATTTTACCCGAAACGACAGTTCCAGAAGTAATCTTTTCTTGGCCATAATATTTGAGCTTGAATCCGCCAATAAAAGGCACCACCTCAGCGTATTTTATAGACCCGTCGGAAATGTCCAACGCACAAGCTGGCATACTTAGGAAATTGGGTGTGGGGAAATAGGTATTGTATATATCTCTCATACTATTATTATACTCTACTCTGCACAAGAAAAGAAGATTTATTTATGATTATGGAGATGGTTCTTTGCAAAAGAGTAAGCAATCGGTGCCAATGAAATCACAATGACACCAAGAGTAATAGGCAAAAGGTACTCTTCGGCATTTGGAACCTTAGATCCTATAAAGTAGCCCGCAGATACTACAATAACAGGCCATATAATCCCGCTGAGAATATTAAAAAAGAAAAATGTGTGCGATCGCATCTTTCCAATACCAGCTACAATAGGAGCAAAGGTGCGAACAATAGGAATAAAGCGGGCAACAATGATCGCTACACTACCATGCTTGTTATAAAAATGCTCTGCTTCATAGACATATTTCTTTTTGAAAAAGATCGAGGCTTCCTTGTTGAAAAGTCTCGGTCCAACCTTTCTCCCTGTAATATAACCAGCAAATCCTCCTAAAATTGCAGCTATAATACACCCAAAAACAAGAGGCCATACTGGAAACAATCCTGCTTGGGCAAACAACCCTGCAGTAAACAGTAGTGAATCGCCCGGCAAAAAGAATGCAAAGAAAAGACCAGACTCAGCAAAAATGATCAGAAATATCCCAATCAAGCCTGCTGTTTGAATGATATTTACTGAATCAAGCATTATCTTACTTTTGTCCCGGAGTTGACTTCAACTTCTGGTGTTAAAAATACCGGTGTTCCATCTTTGCCATCTACCGCCATCAACATGCCTTGGCTCTCTATTCCTTTTATCATTCTTGGTTCCAAATTTACTATATACAACACTTGCTTGCCTACTAGTTTTTCGTACTCAGGATAAAATTCATGAATGCCTGAAACTATTTGTCGTAATTTGGGTTGTAGTATTTTCTCTTCACCTTCCCCTTCTATTTCTTCAGTCTCGCCAAAATCCACCATGCATTTGAGCAATTTGTCAGTTTCCGGCACAGGCGTTACCTCACGAATAGTCCCCACCCGCATATCCATCTTTTTAAATTCTTCGTAGCTTACGTATTCCATGCAATTAGTATATCACACCACCTCTTGCTGGTAACATTTCTCACAATAAATAATCTCAGGTCGGTCTGGACTGTATGATGTTTCAAATTCTACTTCGCATTTTCCCGCATGATCATGATTAGTCTGCCCACACACACAAGAGCGATGCCAGAGTTTAATGGGATTTCTTAATTTGAGACGCTGATAGTGTCGACAATTAGGACATAGTTTCGGAAGGGGCAAATTCATTTTCTTATAAAACTTAAATTCTTCGGGAATAATTTTAAATGATTCAGTGCACTGCTCTAGACATGTACCTTTGTGTTCACAACTAATGATCTGATTTGTTATATCATCCGAAATATCATTAATATGATCTGGTATGTCTTCAGTTTTTAAGGTGACTTGATAGTTCCGTGACTCTACATCTTTCCACGCATAGCCTTTCTCAAGTGCCTGTTGTTTTGTTAGAGGAAAATATTCTTGAGCAATCGTATCATTGTACGCAAATGGTGAAAACTCAGATGGGAAAAATTCACCATAAGTATGAGTCAGGCCTCGTGCATCGATATATGGCATCTCATTCATGTGCTCAATAATTTTTGGCAAAAGAATTTCATATTCTTCTTTTGTATATTGTTTATTCAAAATACAATATTCCTTTTTACGGAGTCCCTCGCAACCAAAAATGTTGGAACAATTATGGCATTCTTCATTGTAGAGTGCGCTTTGGTTTGAAAAATTTCTAACACCAAAAGCCGTGTCCGACCCTCCAAAACCATGAGCAACTTCATATACTAGCTCAGCATTAAAACCTTGGAAAGAGGTGTCGTAACAATCTTTACTTTTGTGCCGGCAAAAGAACAAATACCGAGAATCTTCAACTTCACTAGAACTAAATGAATCACGAGTATTTCTAGCTTCAGAGAGATCGTTGCCGTCAGAATTAACTGATTTATAGATACGAGCATAACGATGAGGCATCGTTAACTTCAATTCAAATAATTTTTTTAAATTGTTTGTATGTGCTTGGAAACTTCCTTGATTGTTTGATTCTATAAATTTTAAGTATTCTTCACGTGTATGAGGTTCATTAAAAATATAATACTGCTTATTCAAAAGCCCAACGCAACCAAAACAATTGATACAATTTCTACAATCTATTAAGTAAGAACTGTCAAAACAATCTGAGGAGTAGGAACTAAAAAACAATTTATTAGATCGTGCACATTCAAACACTTCATAACTAAACTCCATTTTTTCTGAAAAAGATATATCTAAAGAATCTTCCGAGTCTACGACTTGGTTGCCAAAACACACTCGTTCATTATTATGTCCGCCAAACAATAAATAGCATTCTTTGAAATCAAGACCATAATTACAATAATCACTTGAAATAAAATTGGTTTGATACAAATTGGTTCTTGGAACTTGTTGTTGAAGTAACTGAAATTGCTTAAGAAACGGAACAGAGAAGTCGCACTCTAAGCCATAGTCTACCGGATTCCATTTATCAGAAATCCAACAATCCCGACAATACACTTTATATGGTCGATCTTTATTGTATACACTCAATAATGCTTTACTGCAAAGATCGCATTCACGTCTATAAAACACTCGATTGTTTCGGAAGGTCAATCGCTTTTGAAATCTACACTCTGGACAAAAAGTCGGCGCAGGCACACCCATTTTTTGATAGAATAAAAAATCATTCGACTCAATTTTAAAGTCTTTTTTGCAATTTTGGCAATTTTTTGTTTTGGGATTCATAGTTTAATTATTACCTAAAAAGTTCCGAGTGGCTACCCACATCTTCGAGGAAAAGAATAAAAAGTGATTTTTCGATTTTATATATTAAAAGCAAGTTTGGTTTTATGTGACATTCTCTATATCCCAAGTAGTCCCCTTTCAAAAAGTGATCTTTGTATTTTTCTGGAAGTTTTTCTCCTCTCGAGAGTATTTTTATTATCTTCTCTAAATCTTCACGAAAAATTATTCCACTCTTTCGTAATTTTTTATAAGACTTATTAAACCGATTAGAAGGGAAAACTTTGTACATAGATAATATTATATATCCTTTTCCAAATCATCAAACATTGCTTTCGCAGAATTATATCCTTTTCCATTTTTAATAGTTTCTGCCATTTCTTTATCCCAGCGAGCACGAATACGTGCGGCATTCTTTGTGGGAACAAATGGTATACCTTGCTCTTCTACCACTTGACTGAGAAACATCTTTATCCCAGAAGAAAGGTCCAGACCCAAAGATTCTAACGTCTTTTGAGCCTTATTTTTAGCACTTTTTTCAATTCTTACATTTATTACTGTATTCATAACTTAAGTATATACTTTATACACACATTGTCAATACACAACTAAATTATTTATTTATATTCTTTTTATCCAAATATCTCTGGAGGATGAGGGCGGCGGCGGATGCATCCGCCGCCGCTTGCGGTGCCTTTGCGACTTGCCTCGCATTGTTTACTTCCTTGCCAGCCCTACCTCGGGCCTCAACGGTTGTCATAAATTCTTTTTGAAAATAAATTGGCACACCAAGCTCGGCTTCAACATTCTTTTTGAATTCCTCGATACTGCCCATTATTTTGTTGGGATTCCCAGATAGATCGGTGCTCTCGCCAAGGACAATTGCCGATATATTTTCCTCACCACATATATTGTGAACAGTGTCCACGAGTGTCGTATCGTTGGCCACTATTTTGTAAGGGAAAGCAAAGACACCATCATCGTCCGATGTCGCCAACCCTACCCTTTTGGACCCATAATCTATACCTAAATACTTCATATATAAAGAATATCACAATTGCGATAAAAGCGTATTTCTGATAATATGGCTCTTACGGGAGTGTGGCTGAGTGGTTGAAGGCAACAGTCTTGAAAACTGTCGTCCGTGAAAGCGGACCGTGAGTTCGAATCTCACCGCTCCCGCGAGCATAAAAATGAGTCCGACTTTTGTCGGGCCATTTTTTATTGCGTGGAAGCGAAGACGTGAACTGCTTCACGTCTGGGTGATATTCGAAAGACTTTTCGCTATTTGATTTTAATCAAATTAGAAACACCAGCCGTAGTATCGGCGAATCTCTCCTTTTTATATAAGGATCGAAAAGCGTACTCGCGGTCTCACTAATCTGTAAAAAAGTTTAGTCGAGGGCGAAACATGTAATCATGGTCTCACCTTCTTAATGGCCCTGCATTTTTTGTACCTCACCAGTTTGTTTGAAAATTTCTGGATGGTCTGGGCCAGTCACCTCGAGCACTGCCCACGCGCCTTTGTTCATTCTTGCCAATGCGTGATCAACTAGCAAATATTTACCTGGAACGTCTACTGTAAACTCTACAATACTTGCACCCCCAGGTAAGACAGCGGTGGCTTGAGTATTGTGCTCAAGCGCTCCACCAATACTTGCATTCGGATATACAGTATCAAATATTTCACCAATCACGTGAAAAGACGAGATCAGATTTACTCCACCATTACCCACATACATGCGTATCTTGTCCCCCACCTTTGCGTGCATACGAGAAGTCGTTTCTGTACGACCATTAAAGGTCACGTAATTTGGATGCCCATCGAGAAGCGCATCGGTGTCGAAAGGCACAAGGCCCTTTTTGCCGAGCTGGCCCATTGTATATAGCTCACCTTGCATGACATAAAACTCTTTATCAACTTTTGCAAAGCCGTCTTTTGGCTCTACGAGTATCAAACCATACTGCCCATGCGAATTGTGAGTAGAGACATTTGGCATTGCACAGTGATAGACAAAGAGTCCTGATGCAAGCGCTTTCCATTGAAATGATTTCGTCTCACCCGGTGCGACATGAGTCAATACTGCTCCACCTCCAGGACCAGTCACTGCGTGAAGATCAATATTGTGATCGTGCAAACTAGATTCATCATTGGTAAGTGTAACCTCGACAGTATCACCTTCCTTTACACGAAGCATCGGCCCTGGGACTTGGCCATTGTATGTCCAATAATTGAAATATATACCGGGCGCAACTTCAGAGATAACTTCTTTTGCAACCAATTTAATCCTTACTACTCCATCATGGTCAGGTGCAGTCACCTCTGGCACAGCGTTTGGGTCGGCGCCAATGTCTGCCACTTTTTCAAATTTACTTTCGTGGACGAAGAAATTTATTATTTTAGAAAACGGAATCGATGGCGCCAATCCTCCTGGCGCGTGCGAGTGTGTAAATGCTGGCATTGCAAAATCTGGTGGATATGTACGGTTAGCCAAAAGCCCTGTGAAAAAAGCTACAACAAAAAGTAAAAGTGGTATAAAAACAATTTTCTTCTTGAAGAATTTAAATAAATGAGCCGACTTATAAACTTGCACTAAAATTATAATAATAGCCACCACGCCAACAACAGCTGAAATAATCTCAAAAATAATATATTTTAACATAGTTACATTTTAGCATTTTTCCGACGCATTGTTATCAACACAGTCATCAATGTATTGGTTGTGATCATCACAATAGAATGGAGCATTGTGGCAATATTGTAAGCTTGTAGTGAAAATAGCATTAATATATGACGTAAAACATTCATACTATACAGCAGTGGAGTTTCTGTTTTTGGAAAATTCCAAGTTTTCCTTAATGTAGGAATAAATGCAACAAAATCAATACCAACAGCAATGACAACAGAAATTGTCGGATCGTCAGTGAGTATCCAGGGTATAATTCCAAGCAATGCAAGAATTAAAAAATAGGTATCAATTCGGCGAATATTTTTAAATCCATAACGAAGTGAAAAAAAGAAAATAATAACAGTAAAAATTTCTGAAGCAGCAGTTGGCAAAGCGCCAATTCCCGCACCCCCAGCAACTTGACCAAAGAATACAATACAGGATACGACAGACCACACAAGCCAAGTATATGGATGAGGTTGGACTTTATTTTTTATAATGTCCCGCAAATAAGGTACATTACCGACAATAGCCAAAAGCACGGCAACGACAGCAATAGTTTCTTTCATTGGCTTATTTTAACATATAATGGTGTATAATAATGTGATGATATACAACATTCACCCAATCTTTGTGCATTTCCCAATAGCGTTCATGCTTCTGTATTCTTTTATTAAAATTGTGCCTTTTTATAAATGGTTTCCTAGAGTTGCTTGGAAGCAGATTGAAGTTGTGCTCCTTGTTGCAGGAGTATTAGGTGCCTTTGTCGCAAGCTCGACCGGCGAGATAGCCGAGAATCTAGTACAACCAAATAATCAGCTCGTAGAAATGCATTCAGCTTTTGCTGGCGCTTCTACATGGATCTATGCCCTACTTTTAGTTGGTGAATTACTTGTATTACTTACTCCAACTATTATTCCAAAGCTTGGAATACCAAAACTCACTTCATTTTTAATCTTTATTCAAAAAATTCTCACACATCGTAAACTGTCAGCAGTTCTTGCATTCCTAGGTCTTATTGCAATATCGGTCACAGGACTCCTCGGTGGAGTGATGGTATACGGCACAACAGCAGACCCAGTAGCAGGTATCGTGCTCCAAATCCTCGGTCTTTCAATTTAATTTATTTAATCTTTTTGTGGAAGAGAACCAATCTTGTACCAGACCCTAGAACAAACAATACAATTGCAATTGAAAAGTGAGGTAGGTGACCTATCAATTCTACCGGGCCCAATAAACAAAGTGTCATTACTAAAAATACGGCCAGGGCAATTGTGGTGGTACGAGTAACAAGTCCCAATACAAAGAATACTCCAAACAAAATCTCCACCACCCCTGCCGAGAATCCAAAATAATAATTTGTAAAATTATGAAAGCCTAAACTTTGCATAAAATTCCAATTATAATGATTTAAGAAATTGTTGGTTAGTGAAGGATTAAAAATTTTTTCGGTAAAACCAAGCACGATCAAATTGAGCCCTGTCCCTACTCGCAAAATTGGTACTCCGTATGAATGGATTTTTTGGCTTAAATGTTTAACAAAATTCCAATCCTTCATTTTCCATTTTGGGCGACCAATAATTATAATGTAAAAAATAAAACCAAACATTTCTAACGTATCTAGCATTTCTATACCACCGTACTGACCAATCCCTAAAATAAACAAGAGTAAAACTAGGAGTCCACCTAGTCGCTCATAAAATCCGAGCAGTATCATAAGCCCAGCGATAAACTCAATAGCCAGCATTACATTACCCATAGCCCCAACAGCGGGTAAATTTGGTGCAAATACAAAACCTTTTAATGCAAAAATAATAAATGCTAAACCGAACCCAATACTAGCGAGGGACAAAACCCCTGGTGCCCATTTGTGAATTATTTTTTCGACCTTGTAAGGCACAGTCAACTTTTTTTCAAGATAAATCCCAATCAAAATTATAAAAAGAGAAATAATAATCCCTAAAATTACAAATTTGTCGGCAATTTGATAAGCAGGGATTACTGCTTCTTCCTCGGCAAACCATTTAACATGCGCCAATGCTAAAGATGGCATAGTAAGGAGCGTTAAAAATAAATACTTAATTTTTTTCATATTCCTATTATAATATATTTTCCCAGAATGATACACCAATATTTATGTTAAAATATTTTCTAATATGATTAGAGACAAAAATACTAGCCAATCTAAAGGTACTATGTTCCTCGTGACCTCCATCCTGATCAGTCTTTACTTTAGATTTGTGGTATACTAGCTGTATGGAAAATATAAAAAATAAGACTATTCTAATCGTAAGCGGGGCTCTGGTGGTGTTCTCTGTTGTATTCTTTTTCGCAGCGCGTGACTTCTCCAAGCAGGGCACGTATGTAGAGGTCAAAGGTCTGTCTGAGCGCATAGTCAAAGCCGACACAGCCATCTGGTCCATGAACTTTGAAGCCAAATCCAACAATATCGACACCCTCTATGCAGATATAGAGAAAAACATTGGCACAATAAAAAAGTTCTTGAAAGAAAAAGGTTTTGAGGACTCCGAGATCAACGTCGCTCCAGTAAATATCTACCAAGATACATATAAAGATGCCCTCTTCCGATACAATTCCAACAATCAGCTTTCTGTGTATACCAAAAAGGTAGACTTGGCCAAATCAGCCTCCAATAGCACCCTCCTTCTGATAAAAAGTGGAGTTGTTTTGAACCAAAATTCTATTTCCTTCGAATTTTCCGACCTCAACAGTATCAAACCAGAGATGCTAGCCGAAGCTATCAAGAACGCAAAAGAAACTGCTGGCCAGTTTGCCCAAAATTCCGGCTCATCTGTGGGTGGTATTGCCCGTGGCAACCAAGGAGTCTTCGATATTACGGAAAAAGACCCAGGTTCACCCGAATACAAGAAGATCCGAGTAGTCTCCACTCTCCGATTTTTGCTACGCTAAAAGAGCTCTCAAAAAACATCTTTTTAACACAAAAAAAGTATCACGCAACTAGTTATCCCCAATTTGGAATTTCCAAAAAATAGGAATATAATAGCTTAGCAGTTGCAAAACTACACCACTATTAAAAACCCCGCTTAAGCGTCAGAAGCGGTTTTAGACAGCCCCTAAAAAATGGAAAATTACAAAAAAAACTGGTTCAAATACATTATCGGATTCGTGGCCTGTTTTTTAATTCGTATGTTGCCATTCCGTCCCCCCAATATAGAACCTATCCTCGCAACACAATTGCCTTTTGCAAAAGCATATGGCAAGTTGTCGGGATTTTTCTTTGGATTCTTTAGTATCATCCTCTACGACATCTTTACTAGCAAGATAGGCATCTGGACAATCATCACAGCATTATCATACGGACTACTCGGACTCTGGGCGACACATTACTTTCAAAATAAAAAATCAAATTCCCTCAATTACGCCAAATTCGCAATCTATAGCACAATCCTCTACGATATTGTTACAGGACTATCTATCGGCCCCCTATTTTTTCATCAGACACTCGCACAAGCATTCATCGGACAGATTCCATTCACCGCTCTCCACCTCATAGGCAACGTATCGTTTGCCTTACTTCTCTCCCCTCTAATCTATAAATATGTTATTGAAAATAAAAAATTGGAAGTGCAATCTTTAATTACAAATTTTAATCTAAAACAAATATGAAAAAGTCACCAAACAACAAAAAGCATTCAACACTAGCTCAGATGCAAAAGCGCGATGGAAGTATCGTCCCATTCGACGGCAAACACATCACTCGTGCAATATTTAGAGCAATGCAATCTGTGAGTGAAGGTGACGAAACAAATGCCGAGATAATGATGACCAAAGTTCTAGATGCATTGGTGGCATTGAAGAATGAAACAGGTCTCAAGACATTTATCCCAAATGTGGAGACAATCCAAGACGTTGTCGAGAATGAATTGATCGTAGCTGGATATTCCAAAACAGCAAAATCATATATCTTGTACCGCAAGGAACGATCAATGGTCCGCGAGAAAGCAGGCTTTGTCCCAGAGAAGATCAAAGAGCTCGTAGCCGAAAGTAAACAATACTTCCGCAACCCTCTTGCCGAGCTTGTATACTACCGCTCTTATGCAAAATGGATTCCCGAGGAAGACCGCCGAGAGACTTGGATCGAAACGATCGATCGCTATGTCAATTTTATGCGTGAGCACTTGGGTTCCAAGCTGACAAACGCTGAGTATGCAGAAATCCGTGACTCTATTATCAGCCAGCAAGCACTGCCATCTATGAGACTTTTGCAGTTCTCTGGCAAGGCTGCCCAACGTACAAATATCTGTGCTTACAACTGTTCATTTATCGCACCCCGCACTTTCCAGGACTTCGCCGAGGTTATGTACATCTCTATGTGTGGCACAGGAGTGGGCTGGTCTGTAGAGAGCGAGAACATTCACGCTCTTCCACAAATCCTAAAACAAACAGGAAAGAAACTTCCTACTTACGTAATCCCAGATAGCAAAGAAGGCTGGGCAGATGCATTCTCTCTTGGTATGAAGACTTGGTTTGAAGGTAATGATATATCTTTCGACTATTCACTTATCCGCCCAGCTGGCTCACGCCTCAAAGTGATGGGTGGCAAATCTTCAGGACCTGCCCCACTTATCTCACTCCTTGAATTTACACGCGAGAGAATACTACGCCGACAAGGACGCCACCTTACCAATTTGGATGCACACGATATTATTTGCAAAATCGGTGACTGTGTCGTATCTGGAGGAGTCCGCCGAAGTGCCATGATCTCCCTTTCCGACCTCGACGACGAAGCAATACGTGATTCCAAGAAAGGACAATTTTATGTTTCCGAGGGACAAAGAATGCTTGCCAACAACTCTGCAGTATATCTATCCAAGCCAAGCTCTGTAGAATTTATGGATGAATGGATAGCATTGATGAAAAGTGGGTCTGGCGAACGTGGAATATTCAACCGTGGTGGATTGGCTCAAACATTGCCAAAGCGCCGTCTCGACCAATTCAAAGGTGGTATCTACCCTGCTTGGGGTACAAACCCTTGTGGAGAAATTATTTTGCAATCCAAACAATTCTGCAACCTTTCTGAAGTTGTAGCCCGCGCCGAAGATACAGAAGAAACTCTTTTGAAAAAAGTTCGCATTGCGACAATATTGGGAACATATCAATCTACCCTTACTTACTTCCCATATCTTTCGAAAGAATGGAAAAAGAATTGCGAAAAAGAAAGGTTGCTCGGAGTATCTATCACTGGCCAATGGGACTCAAAGCTTGCTCGTGAACCACAAATGCTAGAGAAAATGAAGAAGGTGGCTGTTGAAACAAACAAGAAGTACGCAAAACGTTTCGATGTCCCACAATCAACATGTGTAACTTGCGTGAAGCCTTCTGGCACTGCTTCGCAAACCGTCGACTGTGCATCTGGTATGCACCCTCGCTACGCGCCATACTACATCCGCCGTATTCGTATCTCGGCTACAGATGCACTTTTCAAAATGCTCAAAGACCAAGGCGTACCCTACTATCCAGAAGTTGGTCAGACAATAGACAATGCTACAACATACGTACTAGAATTCCCTGTAAAAGCTCCAGAGGGTGCAATCTGTAAAGACGATGTAAATGCAATCGCTCAACTTGAACACTGGAAAGTAGTAAAGAAGCACTATACAGAACACAACCCATCTGTCACAATCTCTGTCGGCGACGACGAGTGGCTAGCAGTTGCCAACTGGGTGTATGAGAACTGGGATCTAGTAGGTGGACTATCATTCCTACCCCGCTCAAACCACGTGTACCAATTGGCTCCATACGAAGCTATAACAAAAGAGAAGTTCGAAGAGATGACAAAGCGCCTAGGCAACCTCGATTTCTCTAAAATCGTAACTTACGAAAAAGAAGATGAAACAGAAGTAAAGAAAGAGCTCGCTTGTGTATCTGGAGTTTGCGAAGTCTAATTAATCTAAAATAAATCAAATACAATGCTATTTACAGGAAAAGGAGATGGTGGAACAACAAAAACTTTTGGTTGCAACCAAAGAATATCAAAGAGTAGCGCCATTACCGAGGCACTGGGATCACTTGATGAAATCAATTCATTCCTCGGACTTGTAAAGGTCAAATCAGTTGGAGTAATATTCCCCCTTGAAAGTGGGGATATTGTTCTTGCCGATACTATCAACCGTATCCAACAAGACCTCTTCATAATCCAAGCAGAGCTCGCAGGTGCCGACAAAACTATCGCCGAAGAGAAAGTAAAATGGCAAGAGCAAATCATAAATGATATCGAGAAGGCCCTACCCCCTATCACAACATTCTTCGTCTCTGGTGGATGTGAGCTTGCTACTCTTGCCGACATTTCCCGCACAATAGCTCGCCGTGCTGAGCGCCGTGTAGTAGGAGTAGTAGAAGAAGCCCGCGATATCCAACCCGCCCTCGAGGAAGCTAAAGAAGTCGTAGGCAAATTTACTCTTGCCTACCTCAACCGCCTATCATCAGTACTATATGCAACAGCAAGAATAGCAAATCATATCAATGGTGTTGTCGAAGAATCTCCTAAGTATCAGTAAGATGATATAATAAATAGATGAATTTTTTGCCGATGATTTCAATAGGTTTCTTTAATCCTTTGATGCAGATTTTTGTAATTTGTTTGATTTTTGTTGCTATCGTACTTGTCCAATACAAAGTTTATAAAAAGATTGGCACCTTCTCGCACAATTACCCACCACACACCCTCACCCTATTCGCCCCAATATACGAGGAGGTATTATTCCGTGGAATATTCTTGTCAGGATTGATTTATCTTTATGGCTTATTGCCTGCAATAATAATTACATCCATTCTATTTGGCATATGGCATATCCGATCAATCTTTTTTATGTCGGGTCACAAGACTTTAATCCAAATTCTCTACACAGGCCTAATCCTTGGTCCTATTTTTGCGCTCCTTACAATTTACACAGGCTCCATATGGCTTGCAGTTATCTTTCACTCACTCAATAATCTTTTGGCTCCAATATTAGAGAAAAAACAATAATATAGTTACCAATGGGAAATTCATTAAAAAATAAATTAGGGTTAATACCAAAATCCTTTTTTGGTGGTTGGTGGTACCTTTTATGTTTTAATATTATTATTTTTGTCTTAGTTCAACTAAATTTAATCAATAATTGGGTGGAATTTCCAGAGTGGGTTTTGGATAAGGATCCAATCTTGTTTTTAGTCATAGTAGTTTTATTACAAGAATTAATATTTAGAGGATTAATTATAAGTTGGCTTGAACATTTTGGTAAACAAAAAGCATTATTGATTAGTACTATTATATTTGGGTTGTCGCATCTTGTTTTCCCAGACGCAGAATTGATTACCCTACTTAGTTTAATTGGAGGATATTTTTGGGGCTGGCATTTTCTAAAATTTAGAAACTTATATTTACTTATTATCTCCCATTTGCTAGTAAATCTAGGTTTTAATTATATAGTTTTTAATCTGCTACAATAAATACATGAATTTTGAATATTTTATAGCTCTCGTGTTGATGTTTTTGTTTACTTTGTTTATTCATCTGAAAAATAACATTCAACTTTTTAATTCTAGGAACAAGATGCTTGTATTTATGGGTTTCTTTTTTGTTTTTGGAACCCTGTGGGATACATTTACTATCTCTCGAGGGGGTTGGATAATACCTCTCGATAAAACTTTGGGTATTACAATAGGGGTAATGCCTTTAGAGGATTATCTTTTCATGCTAATAAGCCCTTATTTTGTAATAACAATTTACAAATTCTTGGATTCTAAATTTCAACCCAAAGACTAGCCTAGGTGGGGACTTAGTCCCTACCCTAAAATGGCAAATGATGAAACAGGCACTCCCACATACACAATCCAAAATTTAAATGATTTAATATATATCGTAGCAGATAGAGCCCAAAGCTCTATCTGGATGTAGTAAGGACAGTCCTTACTACTGTTATAATTTCGTCTACATAAACTTGACTAGTGTCTAACATGAGAGTATAAACAAAGAAAAATAAAAGTATGGATTTTAAAAAATTAGATGAACTACCTCCGTTGTTTGATGGAGAAGAACATAATTGCGACGTACAGTTTCCAGACGGGACAATTATGAAGGATGGTAAACTAATACAACGGGGATGGATTAAATTACTTGTATGTAAAATTCATGGGTGGAAAGCTCAATCGTTTAGTGATTTAAATTCGCTAAAATTTAAAATTAATTAATATTAAAGGTGGATATTGTTTTAAAAAAATATCCACCTTTTTATTTTGCAAGGACCGCTCTTGCGCCATAAAAAAAATGTTGCGGTAGTAATTACTGCAACATTTTTTAAAATTCATAAACAAGACACGGTCAGGCTACTTCCGTAGTCATGTAATCTTATTTTACCTTTAAAAGAGGAGTAGTTGTGGGGTACGAGCATATCGTGGTCTGTCACCCCACTTAGGACTAGTTTTTTGAGTTTTCTTTTCCAGCGTTTACCACTTGTCAAGAAATTGTGCCCTTTTGGCTGAACAATAATTAACCCATAAAACATTGAATGTACAGGGATTATATCTTCATGGCTAGGATTTTGTCTGGAATACTGCCATTCAATACAATTTGCCCTAAAACCCGCTAAAAAGAATTTAAAAAGAAAGGTGTGATTTATTCCCAAATCATCAATCTTTTGCTGAACACTACCCCTTGCGAGGTGTTTTAACAAGCTAAGGAAAAAATAGCCAATCGGGATCAATGGAATTTTGATCACAAAATTTTCAAAAATGAACACAATCCTTGTTGTGCCTGTTTTAATATTCATTTGATTATAACAGCATTAGTGCTGGCTCCTTGTAAATTTTATACAATAATTCACAAGAAAAAGCAAACTTACTTTCATTGGCGTAAGAATGGTTCCTGCGCCAAACCAAGCTAATAAATTAGGCTTTACCTAAAATCACCCACGGGTTGTTGTTGATAAGGTGGAAAATTTGCATAATTTTGGGATAAGAGTATAGTGTATAAGCGTTCGATAATTTAATATTTTCACAATTGGGGAAGGGGGTGTGAATCCTCCACAGTGCCGCTACGGTGATCGAGATCAATCTCTCGAAAGTCCGAATACCAATTATGATTTAGTCCCGAGCAGGAATTCCACATTTACCAATGTGGCGCGGCAACTCCTCTTTATAGGAGTTTTTTCATGCGTAAAATATCACAAAAATCATATACAAAAATACTAATCATACTTTTTCTCGTATCCTTGGGATTTTTTATACATTCTCTTTGGCAAGCAAAACCAAGAACCCAGAATGTAAAAGAGTCCAGTAGTATACATGTACAAAAAGAGTCTCTCTCTACTCCACAAAAAAGTATTGAGCAGAATAATTTAAAAAAAGAGGATGCGAGTCTTCAGGAAGAAGCAAGTTATGCCGCACTCAGTGCTGGAAGTGTAAACGTAAAATTAAAAATTGTCCCAGATAAAAGTCTCTACGAGATTCTGCAACTTGAGGAAAATAAGAAATTGATATCATTTAAAGGAAAGGAGTACACGGGGATTGGGTTTTTTGTCACCAACATCGGGAGCTTAGACCAAGATGATGGCAAGTACCTTATGTATTATGTAAACGGAATCGAGGCCTCATCAGGAATATCTAACTATATTCCAAAAGAGGGTGATGTAATTGAGTGGAAACTAAAGTAAATTAATAGTAAATAAAATGTATGAAAAAAATATTTAAAATCGGTTCTGTGTTTCTAGCAGTTTTTATCTTTACAACTTTTTTTACTACCCCAGTTTCTGCAGACGTTGATACCACCCCTCCGGTAATCACTCTTGTTGGTAGCGCTTCAATTACACTCACTATTGGTGATCCTTATACTGACACTGGAGCAACCGCGCTCGATGATACTGATGGTGACATAACCGCTATTATTACCGTTGTAAATCCGGTAAATACAACAGTAGCTGGGACCTACACTGTCTCTTATGACGTACAGGACCTTGCTAGTAATATTGCAACCACAGTGACCCGCACCGTAATAGTAAACCCTGTACAAAATGTAACTTTTGTCATTAGGGATGGGAATACTGTCCTTTTCAACGGCCAAGTCCCCCTCCCTGCAAGTGGTACTGTGTCTATAAATGACTCGAGTAGTATCGCTCATACAGTCGACGCTCGTAGTGTATTGGCAATACTAAAAAGTATCGACGATACAAACAATGATTTTAATATTTCCAATCTACAGTATTTCAGTTCGTTTAGTTCACTTTATCTCAAATGTATCTTGCCAACAGGAAGCACTGAATTGTGCGACAACTGGCAGTACGCTGTTGGCAACTTTACTCCCTACTCAAGTATAGACACCACAATGCTTACCGGAGGAGAAACAGTAGGAATATATTTCGGCACATCACGAAGAGTATCTTTAAGTTCAAGCTCAATCACCACAGGTGGGTCGCTAACAGCAACAGCAGAACTGTATGACTATCAAACCAATGTATGGAACCCACTGACTGGTGTAAATATAGGCGTCACATTACCAAATCTTAGTGACCCATGGAATCCAACAGTCGTCTCTACCCACCCTGTCGACGCCTTGGGCGTGGCGAATATCTCGATCACCGGCACCAACATCTACACCCTTGGAATTGTTGAAGATTTCTATTTCCCTTCATATACAGTCACCGTAACCGATGCCCCTAGTGGAGGTGGCGGTTCGGGACCAACACAAACATTTAGTGTCCCAAATGCAATAAGTTATCTCAAGAGCGTACAGAATAGTGATGGCTCATTTACAAGCAACAGTTTGTACACCGACTGGGCGGCGATCGCATACAGCGCCGGAAGTGTGACTGACAACTCAAAAACTACTCTCCTTGCATATTTAAATTCAAATAATACATTGAGCTCTATTTTGACAGACAACGAGCGCCGCGCCATGAGCCTGCTTGCGCTCGGTCAAAATCCTTATTCTTTTGGAGGAGTAAATTATATCCGAAGTATCATCGACCGTTTTGACGGCACACAATTTGGTGATACAAGTTTGATCACCGATGATATATTTGCTCTTATTCCGCTCGCAAGTTCTGGGTACGAGAGCGGTGATGATATCATGGCAAAAGATATCGCATACATAATTTCAAAACAAAAATCAAACGGATCTTGGGAAGACAGTGTCGATGTTACAGCAGCTGCAATCCAAGCGCTCAAACTATTTAATTCTGTAGACGGTGTAAACAATTCATTGACCCAGGCAAGCTCTTATTTGCAAAACATGCAGCAAAATGATGGTGGCTGGGGCAATACATATTCTACAAGTTGGGCATTGCAAGCATCCCTTGCGCTCGGCACCTCTTGGACAAAAGGTGGAAAGACTGCTCTTGATTACCTCACAACAACACAACTCTCAGACGGAGGCTTACTACCAGCAAACGAAACCTTGCAAAACAGAATCTGGGCGACAAGCTATGCAGTGCCAGCAGTTCTTGGTAAAACTTGGAGCACTATCATGCAATCCGTATCAAAAGAAAAAATAGAAACAACATTAGACACTGAGGGGGTAAACAAAATAGAGGACAAAAAAATAGAAACAGAAAATAAAAAAGAAGAAGTGCCAGTAACAACAGAAAATGTAGTGGTCCCAGAAAATAAAGGAAAGAAAGTAGTGACTCAAAACAACACCGTACAAAACAATGAAGAAGAACAAAACGAGGCAGTCATCCCAAACCCCACACTTACGGCGAGTGCAAGTGACAGCAAGACAAAAATACCTACACCCTATATCTTTGGTGGCATAGCCGGAGTCCTCGGAGTAGGAATATTTATCCGCTGGTTTAAATTCATTAAATAAATATTATTTCTGGAAACAGTCAGTGCCTTCGGGTAAATACGCTCTCAGTCCAAAATGTGGCTCATCGCCTTTTATGTAATGGCACAATCCTACAGAATATGCAGTATCTAGGAAACGCTCATATTCCTTGGCCTCGTATGGTGGAGTGATGTCTACTGCGATACCCTTGGCATGGTCAGACACACATCCGGGTGGAGTATCCCCACCAGCAAATGAATGACGTTTTGCTTCTAAGTTTAAATAGTCTTTTTGGGTTTGATTAAGTGTACCAATAGTCTTTGGATCAATATGTTTGTAACCTTCACATTTATAGCCCTCGGTATATGATTTGCCGTTTACATACCGCCACACTTCCCACACCGATCGCATGTGATGCATGTATCCAAGTGGACGATAGACTTGGCGAATGTACAGAGGCTGTCCCCACTTCCTCTCTAATGCATCAACAGCAACTCTTAGCTCTGGTACAGTACCCGACCAATCGAGCGGATACGGTTCAGCCCCGCCCCATTCTACAATCGCTTCAATTTTGGAACTTGACTCTTTTTCTTTCTTGGGTATTTCCGGCATAATTGATTGGACCTCATCTACTGTCTTTAGAGGAACTTCTACCACAATAACACTTACTGCAGGCTCATTGTTAATCGCAATAATTTTTATAAAAATAAAAATTGAAAGAAACCCAAGAATGATTATAAAAAAGATTTTGATATTTTTCATGTCAGTCTATTGTAGCATTAAAAGTAATTTATGAAATACTCAAATTCTGATATACTACAATGTATGAATAATCAATTAAAGAATTTCAAATACTTGGGCACCATTAGTGTCTTTTTTGTTGCAGTATTACTTATTTCCAACGTTGCGTCTACAAAGATTGTTGATTTCGGGTGGTTTACATTTGATGGAGGCACACTACTATTCCCTCTCTCTTATATATTTGGTGATATCCTTACTGAGGTATATGGCTACAAAAGAGCTCGGGGGGTTATCTGGCTTGGATTCTTTTGTGCACTTTTAATGTCGCTAGTATTTATCATTGTCGGCAAGCTCCCTGCCTCTCCTGACTGGCCTAACCAAGCATCTTATGATGCAATACTAGGTCTAACACCACGGATCGTAATAGCAAGCGGACTTGCATATCTATGCGGGTCATTCTCTAACTCAATGATTTTAGCAAAAATGAAAATCTGGACAAAAGGCAAAGTACTCTGGGCTCGAACCATAGGCTCAACTATAGTTGGTGAACTTGTAGACAGCACATTGTTCATCATTATCGCTTTTGCCGGTATCTTCCCTACTTCATTGCTTATTACGCTTATATTGTCTAATTACATATTTAAAACACTTGTAGAGATAGTCTTTACTCCAGCTACTTATAGAGTGGTAAAATTGCTGAAAAAGAAAGAGGGCTATGACCATTACGACCACGACACCAACTTCAACCCATTTGCCGTTAAGTAGTAGTTTTTTACAGAGAGGGGTATAATACAAGTATACAAAAATTGTGCTAGATTATACATTAATTATTTAACAAATATATGAAAATAAAAAACATAGCGGTAGGAATGTTGGTTTTAGGCTTTATGGTTCCGAGTTTTAGTTTTGCAGCTGGCAACCCCTTTTGTGATCAACTAACTAAATCTGGTACTAATACTGAAATAAAAAAATCAGACAAAAATTTTGCTAATGCAAAAACTAAGGTAGGTAAAGATCTCGCCCGTGATGAAAAACTTGCAAAAAATAAAAGTGTTTCTGATGCAGTAAAAATAAAAGCCTTGGCAAACAAAGAAAGCATAGCTCTTTCAAAATTACCTAAGGAAATAGCAAACACAAAGATAAAGGCTGAAATGGATATCGTAGCAACATACAACGCTTCGGTCGCAAAACTGATAACAGCACAATTAGATTCAATCACAGTTGCAGTAAAAGATTTTGATGATACTCTGTCAAAAATATTTACAGACCGGCAAACAGAAATGTCCACCGCACTAGATGCGTACAAGAAGTCCCTCGCTGACGCCTTAGCACAGGCAAAATCTGACTGTGCAGATAAAACACTTGCCGCTGGCGCAAAAGCGACTTATGACGCGTCAGTAGCCGATGCTGTTAATATGTTCAATTCAGATTTTGTTAAAATAACGAAGTCCTTCGTCAATAGTATAAATACAGCAAAATCAACCAGAGATGCTGCTATTATAAAAGCTGGGGACACATTTAAGGCTGACCTAGCAAAAGCTAGATCAACACTGGAGGATTCATGGCCATTGAAAATTGTAAAGTTATTCCCAGCCGATAATGAAAAAAATGTGTCGACGACAACAAAATTTGTAATAACCTTTAATAAGGTTGTGTACGGTGGAAAAGGTGCAATTGAAATAAGCAACATCAATCAATATAAAGGAATAGATACAAGAAAGTTTACAGGGGACAATCTTGGTGAAAAAGATGGCAGTGATGGTAGTGGTGGTAGTGGCACTAAAACAATCACTATGGTTGGAAACGGCATTCCATCAAATACTGATTTTTATGTCCTTATTCAACCAAGTGCATTTACTGACTCGGCAAAGAATCAATTTAAGGGTATCTCTGACCCAACAGTTTGGAATTTTAAAACAAAGTAATATAGCTTCAGAAAAAACCACCTCGGATAAAGAGGTGGTTTTTTGTTGCTTATATTGATATAATTGGAAGATGGAAAATAATATTCAAACAATGCACTGGACTGCGCCGAGCCACACACACAGCATGCGTAGCACTGACTGGATGTGGGGTATTGGCTTGCTTGCACTCGTTGGAGCAGGAGTGACATTTTATTTCCATAACTACGTCTTTGGAATTTTTATACTCATCTCTGGGGTTGTGATGATCATGATGTATTCGCAACCTTCGGTAGAGATCCCTTTCGAGATCAACACTGACGGTATTAAGGTTGGCAATACATTACACGAATACAAGAACCTCAACGGATTCACCGTCAAAGACAAGCCCCGAGAGATCCTAATGATCGAGACGAAAACTTACTTTCTACCTATAATCACTATCCCCCTCCAAGAACACAGCGCCAACACCATCCGTGCAGTCCTATCGCAAGTCCTCACAGAACTCGAACTCCAAGAATCCCGCTCAATGCAATTCGCTGAACGAATCGGGCTATAGCTTGCTAAATAAGCTTTTTTATTATAGATTACAGGTACTGGTCTCGTCGTTCAATGGATAGGACGCAACTTTGCGGAAGTTGCGATGCAGGTTCGATTCCTGCCGAGATCACAGAGATAAAAAAAGAAAAACACCGAAGGGTGTTTTTCTTTTTTTATTTTCCTATGGCCCATTCTTTTAGCTCTGGGTAGGGCACTTCCCCACAGATCGTTTTGCCAGTCTGAGTGTTTACAAAAAATGGCACTCCCCCGCAGGACTCTTTGTCCAAAGATAAGAGGTATTCTTCATTGGCTTTATCATTCTCTACCTCCAAATGCTTGACGACAATCCCTTCTTCCACAAGCTTCTGCACCAAACCCTCCATCAGTTTGCAGTGCGAACATTCCTTGCCATAAAAGAAAAGTAAGTGATCCATAAAATCCGAGTTATTTTGTTATACGAGAAAGACGAGACTTCTTGCGACTTGCTGTATTCTTTTTCAAAACCCCTTTCTTTGTAGCTTTATCGATAGCGCTGTAAGCTTTTGAAAGTAGCTTCTTTGCTTCAGGAACTTTCTTCTCTTTCACCAACTTCTCGATATTCTTGATTGTTTCTTTAACGGCTTTCTTTCGACGGTCATTTACCGCCTTCTTCTTAGCTCCACCTCTTAGAGCCTTTTTAGCTGATTGTGTAATTGGCATAATATTATTGGTTAATTTTTAAATTTTTGTTTTTCGCGAACCCTATACACCCGAGACACGAGCCTTATAAGATAAAGCCACTATACCAGAAATGGGAAGTTTAATCAAATCTGGTATAATAGGTTTATGATCGCTCGCCTTGCTGGAACAATTGTATACAAAGCCGACAAATACGTCATTGTCGACGTCTCAGGTGTTGGCTACAAAGTCTTTATCCCTACTGATGCCCACCTAACACTAAGCGAGGGCTTAGATTGTATTTTGTGGATATACACCGCTGTTCGAGAAAATGCTTTGGATTTGTATGGATTCCAAACACAAGAAGAATTGGTGTTTTTTGAGCTTCTTTTGGAAGTCTCGGGGATCGGGCCAAAAGGGGCACTTGGTATTATCAGTGTTGCCTCGATCGATACCCTGTCGCGTGCTATAGCTACAGGCGACACTGGCTACCTGACAAAAGTTTCCGGTATTGGTCGCAAGACTGCCGAGAAGATAGTCATCGAATTGCGTGATAAATTAAAAGCCCGAATGGGCGACGACAACAGCAACGTAACTCTGCGTGCCGAGAGCGATATTATCGAAGCCCTCAAGTCTCTAGGCTACTCGCAAAACGAAGCCCGCGACGCGCTAAAAAATGTCCCAAATGAAATCGAATCCACAAACGCAAGAATCAAAGAAGCCCTCAAAATTTTAGGGAATAAATAACATGCCGGAATTACCTGAAGTTACTACCACAGTAAATGGACTTCAAAGAGTACTACCCTCTTTGAAGATTTCTGATGTCTGGACCGATCTAGCAAAAAAGAAAGTCAGTCGCAAAGATTTCGAATATACAATCAAAAGTCAGAAATTTTTTAATAATTTTAAAAAGTCTATCACTGGCGCAAAAGTGGTTAGTGTTAAACGTAGAGCAAAAAATATTTTGATCCATTTAAATAATGGAAAAACTATTTTAATTCACTTGAAGATGACTGGGCATTTAATATTTGGAGAGTATGTATATGATAAAAAAAGAAATGTATGGCTCCCCCACCCAAACGAGCGAGCAAGTCTACACGACCCATACAACAGGTTTGTACATGTTGTATTTACTTTCAGCCCTAAGAAGCATTTAGCATTTTGTGATTCGCGCAAATTTGGCAAGGTCACACTTATTGACACAAAAACTGCACACGACACCGTGCATTTGAAAGGTGTAGGACCAGAGCCACTTGAGAAAACTTTTACTTTTAAAAATTTCAAAGATGTCTTGGCTAAAAAGCCCAACTGGCCAATCAAACAAATATTGATGGATCAATACACTGTAGCTGGGATCGGAAACATTTATTCCGATGAAATGCTTTGGCTTGCATCTATACATCCAGAATCTAAAATAAATAAGATTCCAGATAAAACACTACAACTTTTGTACAAAGCCATGCAGACTGTATTAAAAAAAGGTATCAACTTTGGTGGCGACTCTATGAGTGACTATCGTGATGTAAATGGCGAAAGGGGTAGATTCCAAAATCATCACAATGTATACCAAAAGAAAAATGAGCAGTGTGGCAAAAAGGGTTGCCGTGGTGTTATAATAAGAAGTGTAATCGGTGGACGGAGCGCGCATTTCTGCCCAATACACCAAAAATTATTTAATTAAATTAAACTCATGCAAAATACACAAAAAGGAAATGGCGAGATTGGATTTATAGTTGTGGTCCTACTACTTATATTTTTAATCTGGTTTGCTCTTGGAGGTAGAAATAGTCCACAATCTCAAGGTGGAAAATACATTGTCCCCCTGACTGACCCGTACAATCCTGGCGCAACATACAACTAACCTCAATTAATCTATTGGCCGATAATCCCAAATAGTGCTACTCCGCAAGCAACAGATACATTGAGAGATTCTTTCATCCCAGCCATTGGGATCTCGGCAACATTGTCGCACATCTTTAAAATAGACGCAGGGATTCCATCTACTTCATTACCCATAATAAATGCCATCTTTGGACTTACTTTTACTTTTTTATAATGTACCGAGCATGAGCTTTGTTCTATAGCCACTATTTTGAACCCGTCCTTTTTTAGTGATTTTATGAGCGGAGGTAAAGTCTTTTTGTATTCCCAAGGTATTGTATCCTCGGCTCCTAAGCTTGCCTTTGCTATGTCGGAGCGCTTGCGCCCAAATTTATCCAATGGTGTAGGTGTATACCCTACTATATATATCCGGTGGATCCCCACAGCATCAGCCGTACGGAACATAGAGCCCACATTAAGGGCTGAGCGGATATTGGGGAGAATTAAAATATAGTCTTTATTTGTGTGGTCAGGCATATTTCTTTTGTATTTTGTGGTCAGGAATAATTTTGCTTTCGTCAAAGCAAAATTTTCACGACCCTGGCTCGGCTATTTTCTCTACTGAGAAAATTAAGCCTGCGCCTCGCACCATGTTTATAAAAGTGAAGAAATTCACTTTTATTTCACTGGTGCGCCCGGTAGGAATCGAACCTACGACCATCTCCTTAAAAGGGAGCTGCTCTACCGACTGAGCTACGGGCGCTTATTTTATCTATATAAAAACCTTATAGATACAATCAAAATTAACATATTTTCAATATAAAATCAATTATCCACAGGTAGGCCCTTGCGGGGGTTTTGATACGGGAGTATACTATATACAAATAAAGTTTACACATATTCTACCAACGTATCCCTCGATAAGGGAAATATAATTTAGGGACCGGATATATGTAAAAAACCAGAGTCGTCGTTTTGATAGAGGGCACTCTAATGTACATTATTTTAAAAGGCAAAAAGGCCTGACACATCTTACTTTGAAAAAGGTAGAATGTGTCAGGCCTTTTTTCATCCCATTTTTTTAATATTTTAAATAGTTGAGAGAATAAATTGCTCTAAAGCAACTTTCATATCCACACTACCCGCATGTGCTTTGTGGTAGATGTCGACAAGTTGTGAGGACGAGCGCTCAAGCTCGCGCTTGGAATACGGTGTCACGCTACGCGCCAAGAGTAATGTTTTGATTTTCCAAAATAGCATGCCAGAGATCGCTTCCGGAGCCTCGCCTTTGTCTATAAGTTCTACATAAGAGGTCCAGGTACCAATCTTGTCGCGACGGCCATACATATCGGCAATAACAAAAGCATTTATCTTTACGCTCGCTTTCTGTTTTTTTTCACAAAGGATAGTATCAAAAAAATATTTTTTATATTTTTTAATCTGGACTTGTGTACAAGAATCTTCGAGGAAAACAAAAATATTGAAAGAGTTTTTTAATACAGAGAGTATCTCATCGCTCCATACTTCTATGCCGTCAGTCAGAGCATTTTCTATCACAGTAATAGGCGCAGTGCCAAAAAGCTGGGATTGGCTGGCAAGAGTCAACAACGCATTGCTTGTGATCTGGTCTGCTGGCACGCGCACGATGCCTGCCCCCTCGGCCAGATTTTTAATCTCAGTATTTTTCGCACTTACATCGTTGCCGTAAATAAGATATATCATATCCAAGTATGCACTTCTTTCTTGTATTGAGAATAGACGTCGCCATATTTTTGCTCAAGCAACCTCTCCTCTTTCGGCAAGAAAAAGAGCTTTGTAAAAACAAAAGCAAACAAGCTGAAAACGATCACAAAAAATGACCCTATCATAAATCCAAATCCAAAGCATACAAAGAGGAGACCAATGTGAGTCGGGTTGCGAGAATATTTGTATGGCCCCTTTTTAAAATTACGCTGGCCACCAGTCGTTATACTCTTTTTGGAAGCACTAGAGCTTGCTTGCGCCCAATAAATAAATATTGTCCCAATACACATAAAAAAGAAACCGAGATTGGAATGAAAGACACCCGAGAAATGCACAGGGTAAATAGTGTCGAGGATAAGACCTCCAATGACACAGAAAAGGTGCACGCTGTATGACCGAGACAGGACATGGTGGACACTATTGAATCTGGAGGCTTTGTTTACCATAATTTAATCCTAGCACAAATCAGTAATATTGCGAGCTATTTGAGCTCTCCCCAGGAATTCCCTACTCCGAGGCTGACTTCGAGGGGTACTGATTTAATATTGTTTAAAAATTCAGTTGGTATGGCATTCTTCAAGGCGTGCTCAATAACCTTTTTGGCTTTATCCTCATAGCCCTTTTTCACTTCAAAAACAAGCTCATCATGCACTTGCAGTACGAGGCGTACATCACCCACAATCCCCTCTTTGACGAGTGAGTTGTAGACTTCTTTCATACCAATCTTGATCACGTCAGCTGTGGCTGTACCCTGGATCGGAGCATTTATAGCCATGCGCTCAGCCATAGCCCGGATAAATGGGATCGATGATTTAATCCCAGGGAAATAACGCCGACGACCAAATAGTGTCTCCGTATAACCATTTACTCTTGCAAATTCTTTTACACTTTCCAAATATCGAGCAATAGTCGGGAATTCGGCAAAATAGTTGTCATAAAAAATTTGTGCATCTTTCCGCTCCCCGCCAAGGTTTGCACGCAATGCATTGACCCCCATGCCATACAGGATTCCAAAGTTAATTATCTTTGCACGGCGACGCATTTCGTGCGTGACCTCTTTTTCCCCAACTCCAAACACGCGCATTGCCACCGCCGCATGAATATCTTTACCCTCTGTGAAAACTTTTATAAAATATTCATCTTGCGAGAGCAGTGCCGCAATACGGAGTTCGATTTGTGAGTAGTCGTACGCCATGAGCACATAGCCTTCTTCGGCCACAAATGCGTAGCGGATATTGCGCCCAAGCTCGGTCCTGATCGGGATATTTTGCAAGTTAGGATTATTGGAAGAGAATCGGCCAGTAGTGCTACCGGTCTGACTAAATGTCGAGTGCAGGCGCCCGTCCTCGGCTACCATGGTAGGAATAGTATCGATATAAGTTGAGAGTAGTTTTTGGAGCTCGCGGTATTCAAATATCTTGTCGATAATCGGGTTGCCTTCGCGAAGCTTCTCGAGCTCGCTTTCGCGAGTTGACCGTGCACCGCCGGCACTCTTTTTCAAACCTTTGGCCGATAGGCCCATCTTGTCGAAAAGCACAACGCCGAGTTGTTTTGGTGAATTGATATTAAATTCTTCTCCGGCCATATTCCAAATTTCTTTTTCCAATTTTGAAAGCTCTGTATGATATTCTTTTGATAATTTATTTAAATATTTCACATCCACTTTTACACCAATATCTTCCATCATCTTGATAATGGGCTTAATCGGTAGCTCAATCTCGTTGAGGACATACTCCAGTTTTGCATCCTTAATATCTTTCTCTATTATTATTTGTGCACTCTCAAAAGACTGCGCATTACGGTAATGCAACACGTCATCATCTGTTGGATTTGTGTTTTCGGAATTCAAGAGCCACAATGCAATCTTGGCATCTTGCATTTTTTCAGTATCGAAATTTTCGACGACTTTTTCCTCCGCCACAACAGTGGCACCCTCACTTCCACCGTGTACTATACTAAAGCGATTCATCAAGCTCTTGAATTCGAGCTCGCGGAAAAGTGTTTCGGCTTTTGTTTTATCGACACCGTCGCGCCACGTGTCTTCTGGAAGATGGAAATCAATCGGTGCATCACGACGTATTGTCGCCAAAGTTTTGGAGAACAAGGCTTCCTCTTCGCCATCTTTCAACAGCTGGATTACGCGATCTGTGAGCCCAAGCTTTTTGCATGCTTCTACGCCATCCTTTTTTGCCAGCACTTCATACATCTTTTCTATCGTGCCAAATGCAACGATGATCGTTGTAGCTGTCTTTTCCCCTATGCCTTTGATGCCAATGATATTGTCCGACGGGTCCCCACGCAAACCTTTGTAGTCCGGCAACATCTTTGGGGCGAAGCCAAAACGCTCAACCACTGCTTTTTCGTTGTACATTATAGTATCGTTGATCCCCTTCTTTAGTGTGTAGACCAACACATTGTCATCCTCTATCAGTTGCATTGTGTCCATATCGCCCGAAGCAATGATAATCTGTATGTCCTTTTTCAACTTTTTGTCTGCCATAACTACGTGAGCAATAGTGCCGAGTAAATCATCGGCCTCGAATCCAGGCGAGTCGTAAATAGGGATTGAAAATGCTTCAAAGACTTCTCGAGAGCGAATGAGCTGGGCTACCAATGCATCGTCTGTCTTTGCACGACCTGCTTTGTAAGCATCGTAGGCTTCGTGCCGAAAAGTCTTTTTGGGCAAGTCATAACAAGCGATAATATATGAAGGGTCGAGATCGGTGATAATCTTCATCAGCATAGTACACAGTCCGTACAAGGCCCCTGTGGGCTCCCCTTTCGAGCTTGCGAAGTCTGGAAGCGCATGATAAGCGCGGTGGATTATCGCGTGCACATCAAGCAATATAAGCTTTTTTCGTTTATCTTTTGTGGCCATATATAATGCATTATAGCATTATATGCAATATAAAAAGGGGCAACATTTAAGTTGCCCCCGTCCAGTAATATAGAATATTTTTAAGATTAAGATTGTAATGTTTCTCGTAATTTGCTAATCATTGCGGGACGAATTTGGGATTTGAGTTTCTCAACAGCAATTTTTAATGTATCTTTATCGTTTATTTCTTCCTTGCTCATTTTTGGAGGATAAACAGGGTCAAGATAAATTATGCGTATTGTCCGTGGAGAATTCCACCATTGACCACTTCTGGGTTTAAATAAATAAGTCCAACTCAGCACTACCGGTACAATAGGAAGGTTATTTTTAATAGAAATCTCAAAAGCTCCATCATCAACAAATTCTTCCATCAGATTACTCTCGTTTTTAACTTGAAGTCTTCTTCCTTCAGGATAAATAAGAATATCAAAACCTTGGTTTATGGCTCTTTGAGTTTTCAAAGCTACACCGCCCCTTGATTTACGGTCTTCTCGATTTAGAGGTATACCAACAATATTTGCAAAAAATCTAACCAGTGGTATCCGAATAATCTCAGAAGCGAAAATAACTTTCCATTTTCTAAACCAAAAAATCAGAGGAACAAAGATGTCGTCGATATCTGAGCAGTGATTGGCAATTGTGATGCACTGACCAACCTTTGGAAAACTATTCATGAATTTCGGTTTTGCCCCAAAGGTAAACAACGATACGCTTGAGAGCATAATCATAATCCAATAAACAGACCTTGCGTAAACCAGCGACAAAAGAGCAAGAGCTGCAATCGAAGGAATACCAATAACGATTACCACAGAAAGGAAAATAATCCATGTAATAATTGTAGTAAATTTGTCCAAATTTTTCTTATGCTCCATATCAACAAAAAATTCCTCGGAACGCAAGAAGAAGGAGAAAAGAATTACCCCAGCAAATATTCGCTTGGTAAAATGTAGAATATTACTGTCTGTCTGGCTATCGAGCCTAAACGGTATCAGTAAACAAAATATCGCAAACATCGCGATTGGGATAAACAAAGTTCTAAGTGTTGCCTTGTTTGGAATATTAAATTCCTCAGCAAGATTCATTTTTATATTCATATCTTTTATATATTACAAAGTTCAAATTATTTCTTTTACTGTAACACAAAATCCCTCATATGTACATACGAGGGATTTTGTAAAAATTATTTAATTATAGGTGGTCAGTAGTTCTTGTGGTAGTCGTCGTATATCTTAGACGATTTCGTTCATCGCGACCTGCGAGCAACCATCGTACAAGAAGTACGATCAAGATCAAAATGATGATCAGTAGCAACCAGCCACAAAGCGTTGTAGGCCAGAACCCTCCTGCAAAGAAGGCACTCGCACCCAACACGTTGTTCTCGAAACATTGGTTGTTGAGCACATATGCCATTGCGTTTTCTTGGGCGCCATTTGAGTTGGTATATGCAAGCAATGCAGTGGTCACAATCTCAGAATTGTTAACTGGAAGCGAGACCACTTGACCTTGCACGTAGATCACACCACCTTGGTTTGGAGCCAAGTTTTCAAGTGGTATAGACACGGTATGTGTACTTGGTGCATAAGTCCCTCGTGAGGTGTTGCCAAATGCGACATGCACTGGCAAAACTACTTGCAACAACGGATTTGTTAGTGTCGTTGAGCCAATGTTTTGGTACGTCACTGTGTAGTCAACAGTATTGCCGTTATTGAAACATTGATACCGATTCTCAACTTTGAGCATGATCGGTGATGCAGTACCTACGCGAGTGATCACTGTAGGAGGCACTACAACTGCGTTGCCCAAAGTTCGGAAAGTTTCGATCGATCCAAAAACTCTGCCATTTGCATTCTCTGCATTTGCGCGGAAGTAGTAGGTCGTGTTCGGTGCAAGACCGGTGATGTAGTCAGATAACGGTAGTGATGTACCAGTGCCCATTGCTTTTGAGACTGTACGGTTATTCATGATTACATCTGTACCGTATTCAAAGTAAGTTGATGTTGCGTATGATGATGTGTTGAGCAACAATCCGTTTAATTGTGCTCCTGTTCGGGAGACTCCTGTTGCTATTGTTGTGACCGCGCTCGTACTTCCACTGGGTGTAATGAAAGAGGCATTTGTGTGAAATTGTTCTATATTTGCTTCGTTGTGTGTCCCCTGTGAATCGCTCGCTACTACTTGGTAGTAGTAAGTTGTGTTTGGCACGAGACTATAAACACTGTCTGAAACATTTTTTGCTCCTGTGCCATGATTTACAATATTTGTAGTCAGGTACATGGTGCTCGATGTTGTTCCGTAGCGGAACCATCGTGTTGCATTGTTACCATTGGCGTCGATATAGCCATTGAGTGTGGCGGAGTTTGTAGTTATGTTAGTCGCTCTATTTGTACGCAAAGTGAGATCTTCATAATCATCGGCATAGTCCACTGTGACTCTGACATCACGGTCGATTCGTGTACCATCATTACAGTATGCAGTCATCCGGTATGTCGTATCTCTTGTCGGCCGAACCGACTTGTATCCAGAAGAAGTGTTGTATCGTGTACCGTCTACGATGACATAGTCAGCATCTACAGTGTCCCAATATAAACTTACTGTTTGACCAGAATAGATCACGCGATTTGGACTCGCACTGAAGTCATACACTTCACAGAAATTATTTTGAATATTATTTACCGCAACATTTACACTGTCTGTAGCTTGTGAGCCCCCGTTACAGTTGGCGACGATAGTATATGGTCGACTTGAAGTTGGGCGAACTGTCGTTGAGCCAGAAGTTGCTTGAGACCCAGAGTAAGTAACTCCATCAACAGTCACAGTATTTGCACCGGTTGAAGTCCAAGATAAAGCTACAGAATCGCCAGAATTAACAGTCTGAGGATTTGCATAGATATTTGCAGAACAAGAAGTCGTTCCTCCACCGCTATTACCTACACGAAATACTGCCACAAAGTTACCTTGGTAGCCAGGCTTTGTATTGCTGACAATGCCTATATCAACTCCTCCACTCATTATCTGGGAACCATTTTGGCCTCCAGGTAGAGAAGTGGGAGTTGGTGATGTTGTCCCTGCACTTTGGTTTGGGTACCATACCAGGTCAAGAAACGTAAGTGTCTGGGCTGTGTTTATATCTACAGTCACCGGACCCATAGGTGTGTTACCCTGACCAGAAGCCAAAGTTCCTGTTAGAGAGAAACTTGTAGAAGGGCCAGTATTAGACTGCACAAGGTTAACTTTCACATTGGTAGCTGGAGCTGAACTCGTATTGTGATAATAAATATGCACGTTTATAGTATCACCAGCTTGAGCCTGAACTCTGCTCTGCGACCAAGTTTGACAGCCTGGACCACCGTTGGAAGGAACTCCAACTCCTGTGGTGTGGTTGCCGATCGCGATTGTTGGACAATCAGCAGGATCGGAATTGAATGGGAAGGAAGCATTAGCAGTCCCCCCTATCGACAAGAGGAATGCTACAGCCATGATGTATACGATTTTTTTCATATAGTTATTCATATATTTTTATAATGTATCCGTTCGACACGGAAATTTTGTTTACAATTTTAAATCTTTAATGCGACTAACATTCAAGACTTAAAAGAGTGGTGGAAAAAAATTCCACCAAACATTTTTTAGAAATCAAAGCTTAAGCTTAGTGAGGACCTCTGTTACCAGGAGGGGTTACGGGAGTAAAAGTAGTGTTACTCTGTCCTGGAGGTGTAACTGGGATAAAGGTAGTGTTACCTTGTCCTGGAGGAGTTACGGGAATGAATCCATCAGATTGAACAACTCTTCCATCACTACCACGAGAAAACCTAACGGCACCGACATTCACACTAACACCAACATTCACATTCCTTCTGCTATTGTTAACCGTAGTTCCACCAGTTTCTTCATAACCAGTAGAGGCAATAGGGTCAGATGAGGTAGTTGTTGTAGGGGTTGCAGTTCCGCAACGAACCTTTCTTTCATGTCTGCATTCGCTACGAACCTTTCGTGTACCTGCGGTAGTGGCCATTCTGTTTCCAGGGGAACCAGAGAAATCACCAATTCCGGCATAATACTGGTTAGCATCGTAAGATTCGGTAATCCAACATGGTTCGTACCACACTTGTGTCTCCCAACATTCTTCTTCGCGGGCTACAAAAGTTTCCTGCTCGCGAACAATGGTTTGCTTTTCAACAACAAACACCGTGTCCTTTTTTACAGGAGGTACTACAATCATGGGTTCATTAGGGTTAAAGCAAGGTGTACAAACCTTTAACACAGGATATCCCATGTACATTACAACTCTAACACCTGGGCCCCCAGAGTAATCTTCGCTAAATCCAAGTTTTCCGTTTTTGATATTGTAATTTCTTGTTTTGGTTGAGATGTTATCATCCCAATTCAAAATTTGAATATTTTCAAATTCATCACGGATAGAAGTTACGGTGGTCTTTTTTACCTTGGATAGAATCCGAAGGATTTCGGATTTAAACAAGCTTGGTTTTTCCATCTTGAAAGTAAAACCGGAGTTGAGAGTGTACCATTTACCTGCCACAATTTCATTTCGGTCAATGTAATAAGCAACCTGCTTAACATCGGCTTCGGTGACTATGTGATTTGGTGTTTTGGTGTCGGCAAATTGGCCGTTGGCCCCATCTGCTTTGATTTCTTGGCTTAAGCCTATTAATAAAAATAGGGTAAGCATTTCGAGGAACTTGTATTTGTTTTTCATGTCTTTTTTTGTTTGTTTTAGTAAAAACAACGAAAAAAATCGCGGTCTTTACTAAAACAAACAAATAGAGATATTTGATACATTATAGCAAACTCTGGTGCATTTGTCAAGTAGGTTATTCCTGTAAAAATACGATATAATAAGGGTATTATGACCATCCATTTTGACGACGAGAAAGAAGAGAAGGAACTACAAGACCTAAAAAAGACAGAGGAAGAGGATCTGGTGGCAATGCTAGCTGCCGATAAGTACAATATACCCTACATCAACCTCGCTTTGCTCGGTATAGAGAACGATGCATTGCGCACAATGGAGGAAAAAGAGGCCCGCACTGAGCAAGTCGCACCTTTCAAGGTCCTTGGCAAGGAGTTGCACATAGCTGTCCGCTCTCCGCAAGCCGACCATCTTACCAACTTACGCGACTATTTCTCCGGCAAGCATTATATCCCCCACTTTTACATGGCGTCAATGGCAAGCTTGGAAAAAGCTTGGGATCGATACAAGGAAATTTCGTATGCCGAAGGAAGTCAGGCAGGCACGATAGATATCGAAGGTAGTGTTCTTGAAACTATCGGGAAGGATATCAAAAATATCGGTGATATCCAAAAGAAAGTTGAAGAAGCAGAAAAAGACAAAGTCCATGCCACAAGCCATATCCTTGAAATCGTTTTTGCTGGTGCGATAGCAATCGACGCATCCGACATACACTTCGAACCAGAAGAAAACACTATTAAGCTACGCTTCCGCCTCGATGGAGTACTCCAAGAGGTTACAGAAATCGCACCCGAGATCCATAAATATTTAAACTCTCGTATGAAGTTGCTCGCAGGGGTCAAGATCACCTCTGCGGCTATTGCCCAAGACGGGCGGTTCAGCATTATGATGGGCGACGACGAGATCAGTGTGCGTGTGTCGCTGATCCCAGGAGCGTATGGCGAATCTATCGTCATGCGTATATTGAATCCCAAATCTATTCGCGTACGCCTCGAAGACATGGGTATCGAGAAGAAGATGTATGAATTGTTTATGCAAGAGATCAAGAAGCCAAACGGCATGATCCTACTAACAGGTCCGACAGGCTCGGGTAAAACCACTACACTCTATGCATTCTTGCAGAAAATTTATTCAAGCGAGATCAAAATCATTACTATCGAGGATCCAGTAGAATACCACCTACCAGGCATTACCCAGACACAAACAGACGAAGAAAAGGGCTACACATTTATCAACGGCTTGCGTAGCGCGCTCCGCCAAGACCCAGACGTAATCATGGTTGGGGAAATCCGCGACAGCGAGACTGCGAAAATTGCTGTGGAGTCCGCACTCACCGGACACATGGTCTTCTCCACACTACACACCAACAACGCTGCCGGCGTGATCCCCCGTCTCATCGACTTGGATGTAAATCCAAAGATACTGGTCTCGGCATTGTCGCTCTCTATTGCCCAAAGATTGGTACGCAAACTCTGCAATAATTGTAAAACCGAAAAAGAAGTCTCCGAAGGAGAAAAAAGTATAATTATGCAAGTCATCGATGAAGCAAGCAAGTATAATAAAAAATTGGAGGACTACGGTGTTGATATTTCAAAAGGTATCAAATTGTACAAAGCTGTAGGTTGCGAAAAATGTAACAGCACCGGATACAAAGGCCGTATCGGAATATTTGAAGCCATCCAAAACGATGAAAATATTGAAAACATAATCCCAAAGAATCCAAGCGAGCGCGAAATCCGCGAAGTTGCAAGCAAGCAAGGAATACTAAATATGAAAGAAGACGGAATTGTAAAAGTGCTCAGTGGAGTCACTGACCTTGCTGAAGTACAAAGCGTAGTAGATTTCTACGAAGTATAAAAAGTAAAAAGAATAGTCTTTCCAAAGGGGCTCCGCACGGCGACGGCCGGAGGACCGAGCAAATTTTTAGCAAAAAATTTGTGTACCCTTTGGGGAGAGCTATTCTTGTTTATTTTTTATACTTCAATAAATAGAAATAAAAAAACATAAATCTCTAAACAATCCTTTAAATGCCGAAACGAATAAAGTAATAAGTGATTCCAGGATGGATCCAGTCGAGACCAGAACGTCCTCGGCACAAGTATAGAGCCAGGGGCTGATTGCTTAGAGATTTATGTTCTCTTTTTTTATTTTATGAAATTTTTTCACGGAAATGCTATAATTTCTACGTAGTCAAATCTAAGAAGAGTATAGCATACCCATAAAATAATGTCAAGCACCACCAACAAAAATCAAGATGAAGGATTTCTCGACCAAACACTCCGTCCAAATGCTTGGGATGAGTATATTGGCCAGCAAAATATCAAAGCCAATCTGCGAATTTTGCTCCAAGCTGCAGAAGAGCGCGCTCACCCACCCGAGCACATCCTTTTTTATGGGCCACCAGGTCTGGGCAAGACAACACTCGCGCATTTGATCGCAAAAGAAACAAAACGACAAATGAAAATCACTTCCGGCCCCGCAATAGAGAAAGTTGGAGACCTAGCATCAATCCTTACCAACCTTGCACCCGGAGATATTGTCTTTATCGACGAAATCCACCGACTAAATAAAATGGTAGAGGAAGTATTGTACCCAGCGATGGAGAGCGGAGTGCTCGACATTATTATCGGCAAGGGCCCATCTGCACGCACGATCCAACTCGAACTCCCCCCTTTTACACTTATCGCTGCGACAACTCGCATCGCATTACTCTCGGCACCACTACGATCACGTTTCTCTGGCGGAGTATTTCGTTTGGAATTTTATACAAAAGATGAGATCAAAAGTATTTTGAGTCGCTCCGCACAAATTCTCGGCATCACGCTCGACGATGATGCGCAAGACGAGATCGCAAAGCGCGCACGATTTACTCCCCGCACCGCCAACTATTTCCTCAAGCGTTGTCGCGACTACGCCCAAGTGCACAAATCAGACCTAAATAAAGGTAATGTAAAAAGTGCATTGGCGCTACTGGAAGTCGACGAGCATGGCCTAACAGCCAGCGACCGCCGAGTTTTAGAAATCATCATCAGTAAATTCAAAGGTGGCCCAGTGGGCCTCAAAACCATAGCTGCCGCAACAAGCGAAGAGGAAGCAACGATAGAGGAAGTGATCGAGCCATACCTCATCCAATGTGGATTCCTTGAGCGCACAGCCCGTGGAAGGACAGTCACAGACAAAGCTTACGAGCATCTTGGCTTTACTATCCCTACCAACAAAGAATAATATGAGTAGCAATGTAATCTTGGCAATTGATCCTGGGTTTGAACGCGTCGGCATAGCCATACTCGAGCGTAGTCTTTCCGGCAAGCATGTGGTTGTGTATTCAGAGTGTTTTAAAACAAGTGCCAAAATTCCTTTCGCAGATCGGTTGGTACTTATAGGCGAACATCTTGAAAGTATTATAAAAAAATACAAACCAAGCGCATTGTCGATAGAAAAGCTCTATCTAGCCAACAACCAAAAGACAGTAATGAATGTATCCGAGGCACGGGGTGTCGTATTGTATATAGCAAAGAAAAACAATCTAAAGATTTTCGAATACACTCCCCCACAAATCAAAGTCGCGGTCACAGGTTACGGCAAGGCAGACAAACATATGGTCATGGACATGGTTCGCAAGCTTGTAGCGATAGATGCAAAAATAAAGTCCGACGACGAGCTCGACGCTATAGCAATAGGGCTGACAATGCTCGCATGTGAAAGATAGGTTTTCCACAGGTTTACCAGTTTGCAAAGAAATTATTATTTTGATACAAATGAGAGTGTATTTGGTCGCTTAATAAATAAACTTTTTAACATATGCAAGACGAAGATGACACAATAAAAGATGACTTCCTCCCTACTGACGAGGGGCTCAGTGACGACCTGTTTGAACCACTCGACGAAGATGGTTTAGATGACGACACGACTCACACCATCAAAGAGGATGACGATGATGAAGATTTCATTGATAGCATAGAAAAATACGGTTAAAATAAAATCCCCAAGGCTCGAGCCTTGGGGATTTTATTATTTAATTACAATTTTGCAAAATCTTTTCTTTCCTATTCTGTACACTCCCCCTAAGGCTATCTCCTTTGTATCTTCTACTTTTGTATCTGTAGACAAGTTCGTAACAGCTCCCTCCTCCACAAGCCGACGGAAGTCAGTTTTCGAAGTGACAATTTTTTCTTTTACAAAAATATCTATTAGCAACGCGCCCTGTGCTACAACAAATTCCTGTGCATCATCTGGGATTTCTTTTTTAGAAAAGGTATTTATAAAATGTTCTTTTTCTAAGTCGGCTTTTTTTTGCCCATGAAAAGTGCTGATTATCTCGCAAGCCAAACGTATTTTTGCATCTCGTGGATTCAAACTTCCATTTTCAATCCCTTCTTTAATAGCATTGATCTCTTCCATAGGGACTTCAGTACACAACTCAAAACCAATAGCTATCAATGAATCATTCCAGCTCATGACTTTACCAAACATATCACTTGGCGTGTCTGAGAGTGCAATCATGTTGCCTTCTGTCTTGCCCATTTTCTTGCCAGTATTATCTTCAAGAAGTTTTACTGTGACAACAAATTTCTCTTTATTCTTTAGAGTCTTCATTAGGTCGCGACCCACAAGCATATTAAAGGTTTGATCATTACCCCCGATCTCACCGTCGACATCCATAGCCACAGAATCGTATCCTTGCATTAATGGGTATAGGAACTCATGGATCGATATTGGTTTTCCTTCCTTCATTCTTCTTTCAAACATATCGCGCTCCATCATCTGTTGAACAGTAGTAGTGGAAGCGAGCTTCAAAACATCTGCAAAATCCATTTTACCTAGCCATTTTGAGTTGAACCGAACCTCAGCTTTATTTTTGCCTGAAAAAGAGAGAATCGAGCTTGCCTGCTTTTTGTAATTTTTTAGATTCGCAAGCACTTGCTTGTGAGTTAGTGGAATACGTGTGCTTGTTTTGTCAGTCGGATCTCCAATGGTCGCGGTGAAATCACCTAAAAGCATTATCACCTTGTGCCCCGCTTTTTGGAAACGACTTAGAATCTTTAGTGGTATCACATGCCCGAGGTGTAGTGTCGGGCCTGTTGGGTCAATACCAAGGTATATAGTGAGCTTCTCGCCTTTTTTTATCCGAGCTTCAACAAAATCCCTTGATGGGTAGATCATCTGTATCCCACGAAACAATAAGTTTTGTACAATTTTGTCTTCTGCATCTTTCATATTATTACTTTATCATATTTTTATACTCTTGTCCGCAAGCGGTAATTTTGTGATATCATGGGTGTATGCAGCACAAAAAACTACACAAAATAAAAAACATCCTTTTTATTACAGGGGGCTTGGCAATTATTATCGCAAGTTTGGCAATACTATGGATCAGCACACTTGAAATCCCAGACTTCAAATCTTTTACCGAGCGCAAGGTAGCCAATTCGACAAAAATTTATGACAACACGGGCAAGATACTCCTCTACGACTTACACAAAGACATCAAGCGTACAGTTATAGCCGACCAAGAAATTGGCGTAAATATAAAGAACGCAACCGTGGCTATCGAGGATTCAGAGTTCTATCACCACAACGGCATCCGGATTAAATCTATTGTCCGAGCTTTGTGGACAAGATTCCTCGGTGGTAAAGTCCAAGGAGGATCGACGATCACCCAACAACTAATCAAAAACACACTCCTTACCCAAGAGAAAACTTTAACTCGCAAACTCAAAGAATGGGTCTTGGCTCTAAAGATCGAAAGGGTTTTGAGCAAAGAAGAAATCCTAGCTCTCTATTTAAACGAAGCTCCATACGGAGGGACAATTTATGGCATAAAAGAAGGTGCGGAAACTTTTTTCAACAAAAAAGCGACCGACCTCACCCTCGCCGAAGCAGCATACCTTGCTGCCATCCCCAACAGCCCTACTCACTACTCTCCGTATGGTAAATACAAAGCTGATCTCGACCAAAGAAAAAATATAGTTCTCCGTAGAATGTTTGAGCTCGGATTTATTACCGACGCTGATTATCAAAAATCCAAAAGTGAAGTCGTAGTATTTCAACCCCAGAAGCCAACAAGTATTCAAGCTCCCCACTTTGTATTTTTTGTAAGAGAATATTTAGAAAAGAAGTACGGTGCCGATGTGCTTGAATCAGGTGGACTCAATGTAATCACTACACTTAATTATGATCTGCAAAAAAAAGCAGAGGAAATCGTTATAAAAAATGCAAAAGAAAATGAGAAAACTGCCGATGGCAAGAACGCCGCAGTAGTAGCTATCGATGCACACACAGGTGCGATACTAGCCATGGTGGGATCCAGAGATTACTTCGAAGAAGAGATCGATGGCAACTTCAATGTGGTCACAGCTCAAAGACAACCAGGATCATCTTTCAAGCCTTTTGTGTACGCAGCCGCTTTCAACAAAGGCTACACAGCCGATACTGTGCTCTTTGATGTGAAAACTGAGTTCTCTACAAATTGCGACGAAAGAGGTAACCCAAAAGGAGGGCGCAACAGAAGCGACTGCTACAACCCAGACAACTATGACGACGCTTTCCGTGGGCCTATGTCACTGCGAAACGCGCTCGCGCAATCTATAAACGTCGTAGCGGTGAAGTTATTATATCTTGTAGGAGTACAAGACAGTATCAAGCTTGCACATGAAATGGGTGTCACTTCGCTCAATGACGCAAACCGGTACGGATTGTCGCTTGTGATAGGAGGTGGTGAAGTGTCGCTTCTTGACTTAACGTCAGCCTACAGCGTCTTTGCCACAGAAGGAATCCGCCACCCTTACCAAAGCATCCTTTCTATTAAAAACAACGCCGGTGTGGAGATTGAAACAATCCAAAACCAATCTTCTATGGTTTTACCAGTAAATACCACACGTCTAGTTTCCGACATTCTATCGGACAACATAGCTCGAACTCCAACATTTGGTACCAACTCAAGTCTAGTAGTACACGGAGTTGATACAGCGGTAAAAACTGGTACTACAAACAACAATAAAGACGCCTGGACAATAGGATACACTCCACATGTGGCTGTAGGTGCTTGGGTGGGCAACAACGACAATAAGCCCATGAAGAAAGGTGGGGCTACTCTTGCAGGTCCTATATGGAATGCAGTTATAGCAGAAGCTGCAAAAAATTACCCTCAAACAGATTTCACTAAACCAGACACGATTGATCAAAATATTCCGCCAATATTACGCGGGAAATGGCTTGGTGGCGAAACATTTGTGATAGACTCAATCTCAAAAAAGCTTGCAACAGAATTCACTCCAAGCAACAACAGAGAAGAAATATCACTTACAAATGTACACACCATACTATACTGGATAAACAAAGATGCTCCACTTGAGGGTAAGCCCAATAATCCATACTCCGATCCTCTGTATAACCATTTTGAATACGGTATTAGGAATTGGTGGGCACAAAATAGTTACAAATACCCTTACATAACACAAGCCAACGTACCAGTAGGTTACGACCCTGTTCACACAGAATCCAACAAGCCTTCATTGACCTTCAGTAATATAAATGAAAATACTGTGTACGACAGAAACAGTAAACAGGTTATAAATATTGTTTCAAATAAAAGTACACCTTTACAAAAAATAGATATTTTTATAAACAACAACTACACCACTTCCCTTAAATCCTTCCCTTACAGCTTCTCTGTAACCCCTATTGATTTCAAAAATCTTACAAACACCAACACTATACGTGCTATTGGGTACGATGTGTATGGCAACTCAGGAGAGACTAGTATTTTGTTCCAAACAAATTAATCACCGAATATCATCAACTTTTAAACCTGTATCTTTAAATTGAATAAGTATTTTTTCTTTATGGAGGAAAATCTCATTTTTCAAAACAGGACTTATTCCTATAAGTAAGACTGTATTGTTTTTGATTTTTATATTTTCTGGTTTTATTTCGTATTTTATTTCTGTTGAAATAATAGAAAGTATTGTTTCTTTTTGGAAAGATGTTTGGCTTAATATCTTTTTAAATTTTTCTAAAAAAACATCAAGTTGATTGTAATCAGTCATATTATTTATGCATCGGCATCACTAGATACATAAAAGTAGTATCCCCTACTGGTTTTATAATTGTTGGCTTAGAGCTTCCATGAAATAATAGCGTTAGACTATCTGTGTTGATAGATTGAAAAGAATCTGTAATGTATTTATAGTTGAAGTTCACTTGCACACTATCTCCTGTTAGGGCTGACTGAACACTGGTATTGTTTTCCCCAATGTCAGTATTTTTTGACTCTAGATCAAAAACTTTTTTATTTGGATTAATATTTAATGTAATTTGATTAAATTTATCCGAGAAAATATTGGATACCTTTAGTGAGTTTATAAAATCCTGCTTAAGGATGGTTGCGGTGGTTGTGTATTCTTTTGGGATAATCTGCTTGTAGTCAGGGAAGTTACCGTCTACGAGGCGTGTGGTGAAGTATAGACCGACACATGTAATAGATGCTTGATTTTTATTTATAGTGATTGTTATATCTTCTGATAAGGAGTCGAAAATTTTTATCATTTCCACAACATTCTTGTGAGGTAGTAGTATACCTGTAAAATCAAGACGTTGTTTTAATTTTATTTTCTTCTCTGCTAGACGAAAAGAGTCAGTAGCCACAAAAACCAAGCTGTCATCCTCTGGGTATATATAGATACTTCCTATCTCTGGTTTAATATCTGATATAGATGCAGAGTAGTACACAGACTTCAAACCTTCTGTTAATTTTTTCGATGGTATTATAAATGAATCACCCATAACAACAGGTAATGTAGGGAAATCTTCGTGTGGTATTGTTTTTATAACACTCTTATTATTATCTAATATTACAGATAGTGTATTGTTTATGGTTTCAAATACTACAGGTATATCTTTTATTGTATTGGAAAACAAATTACTTAAAACATCGCCCCTTATAGCAACTACACCTTCCTCTTCTACTTTGACTGGGATCTTAATATCAACACCGATACTTAAGTTTGTGGCACGGATTGTGAGTATTTTACCAGAGACTGTTAGTAGTATAGATCCGAGTACTGGAAGGGTTAGATTTTTACCTGTCATACGTTCTGCTTGTAAGATGGCATTTTTTATTTTATTAGTTGTACACTCGATTTTCATATATGTATTTCTTATTTATATATATTAAATTATTATTACTATTATATATGTGGATATGTGGAATACTTTTTATAACTCTATTTTATAAAGGTATTTTATAAAATTTTCATTTTTTAAAATGTTAATTATATATAATACAAAAACAAAATTTTTAAAAAACAAATCTAAAATAAAAGTTTTCAACATATACCCTATCTTTACCCACACCTTTTCAACACTATTTAAACATTATTCTAATCTTATCTATCTCTTGAACTAATAATTGGTCTACTTGCAGATCTTTTTTAATCTTTAGGTGTGAATGTATGACTGTTGTATGGTCTTTACCCCCGAGTTTTTGCCCAATAAGTGGATAAGACACATTGAAATCTTCTCTCAGGATATACATCACCACTTGGCGAGCTCGGACTATTTCTTTTCTTCTTGTTTTGTCATATATATCACTTTCATTTATTTCATAATAGTCAGCGATTGTCTTTACCACATCTTTTATAGCCACTGTTTTCTTTGTTTTGATATTATTTTTTATCAACTGCTTCACTTCGTTTATAGAGATACCTTTGTTTTTTAATTGTGACTGTATTATTACTGCATTAAGGCTACCTTCAAGTTCACGGATGTTGCCTTCAAGAGAGGATGCGAGATAAGATACTATATCTGGGTCAACAATTATATTACTACTTTCTAATTTCGCCCTTATAATTGCTATACGGGATTCATAATCTGGTTCTGTAATCTGGACAGTCATGCCACTTGCGAATCGTGACTGTAGACGTTCTTCGAGTCCATGGATCAGATTTGGGTGCTTATCGGAAGAGAATATGATTTGGCGGTTACTCTCATATAGAGTGTTGAATAAATGAAACAATTCTTCTTGAGTCTTGTCTTTTCCAGAGATAAATTGAATATCATCCATAATAATCATGTCGTACTTCCTGTATTTTTCTTTAAATGCATTAGGGGTTTTGTTTTGGAGTGAATTTATGTAGTCAATAGAGAACCTCTCGAGGCTGACGTAAAATATTTTCTTATTTGGATGTTTTGCTTTTATGGTGTTACCTATAGCTTGGGTCATATGAGTTTTACCTAAGCCTGTTCCCCCATATATAAATAGTGGGTTATAGCTTGTGCCAGGATTTTCGATCACAGCTTGAGCTACTGCGTATGCAAGCTCATTGAAAGGTCCGACAACAAAAGAATTGAAAGTGTACTTCGGGTTCAAGTTATCTTCTTTGTTGACATACAGGTCTGCTAATGGAAGCTCCTTGTTGTTTGTTGGTGTAGGTTTAACAACAGCTTTTTGTACTGGCTCATGTTTGACTATTACATACTCAACACAGCGTATATTTTCAGAGTGAGACATAAGTGTTTTTAATATTAATTTATGGAATTTGTTGTAGAGCCAATCTTTTACAAATTCATTTGGTACACCTATGTACAGAGTGCCCATGTCCTCTTTTGTGATTGAGGTATTCTTGAACCATGTAGTGAAGTTGGCTCGAGAAATATTTGTCTCAATATCAACTAATGCATTTTCCCACAGCTCTTTATTGTTTATCATAAGACATATTATACTCGTTTTTATTAAATCAGAGTATTGAATGTCTTAATTAACCTGTGTATATCCTGTGGATACTGGGGATACTTGCATTAAGGGCTATTTTAGTATATATTTCTCTTATGTCTTTCACATACAGTCCCAACAAAAGAAAAAGAGCAAAAACCCATGGTTTTTTGGCCCGCTCCAAAACTTCTGCCGGCAAAAAGGTTATCCAAGGCCGACGCCAGAAAGGTCGCGCTAAAATAGCTATATAAAACAACACTTCTGGTGTTGTTTTGTTTAATACCCATGATCTCCAAAAAACATAGAGTAAATAAGGGTTTGTTTGACCAAATCTTCAAACAAGGGCAAATCATTCATGCCCCAATATATGTATTCAAATACTTAAAAAACCTTGAAAATAAAGGTTTTTATGCGTTTGTGGTACCCAAAACAGTAGCCAAAAGCGCAGTTAAGCGCAATGCTTTAAGGAGAAAAGGCTATACTCACTTGCGAGAAATAGGTATAAAAAGTGGAATTTCAGGCGTATTTTTCTACAAAAAAGGTACTTCAACTGCAAAAACACAGGAAATCAAAGAAAGTATAGATCTTGTGTTAAAAAACATTAAATAATGAAGTATTTGATATTAAAGTTAATAGCCTTTTACCAAGCCCTCAGGGGTGCTCGGTCTCGTTCTTGTGTCTTTGAGCCAACCTGCTCAGAATACACCAAGCAGGCTATTGTAAAATATGGGCTACCATACGGTATTTTGAAAGGAATAGTTAGGATCTTACGTTGCCACCCATGGCAGAAAAATCACTACGACCCAGTAAAATAATCATGTAGGTGTTGGACACCTACATGATTTTGAAATAAGCCCCTGTTCGTGTACAATAGTCCTATGCAAGCACTCTGGTACACTATTTTTTACAATCCTATCTACAACGCCCTTATATGGATCATGGGCAATATTACTATGGGAGACATCGGTTTCGCGGTGATTGTACTTACTATATTTATTCGGTTGATCCTATTCCCTCTTTCAAAGAAGTCTGTCCGTAGCCAGATCATGATGAAGCATATAGCCCCGCTTCTAGCGCAAGTAAAGAAAGATTACCCAAACAAAGAAGAGCAAGCAAAACAAACTTTTGCATTATACAAACAATATAAAGTAAATCCTTTTTCTGGTTGTTTGTTTGTTTTGGTCCAACTGCCTATCATATTTGCTTTGTATTATGTTTTCTACAAAGGTCTGTCTTTTGCCGATACAAGCCTGCTTTACTCATTTGTCCAAATGCCAAGCACTATCAACTCAATGTTCCTCGGGTTTGTAAATGTAAATATAAATCACAACATTGTGCTTGCATTACTTGCTGGTATCACGCAATTTATCCAAGGATACCTAGCAACTCCGATTGTAAAAGATGGTGAAAAGAAAGACAAAAAGGACAAAACCTTCCAAGAGCAAATGGCTGACAGCATGGCTATTAATATAAAATACATATTACCTATATTCATTACTTTTATTGCTTATAAATTATCTGCTGCGATCGCTATATACTGGGTCACAAGCAACCTTTGTACAATAGCCCAAGAATGGTATGTCCGTAAAACTGTGTCGACAACACCACTTGTAATAAAGGCAAAATAACATGGATCAAGATCACATCAAACAATTAGTTGAAGAAATTTTTACCCACGTAGCGTGCAAGGTGGACGAGCTTGTTTTCACCCAAGATGGTGACATGTTGTGGTGCTCTATCTCTACCCCAGACTCACGATTTATGATTGGGCGCGATGGCGAGACTTTGCGTTCTTTCAACCATATAGTGAAAAAGATGCTCGAGAAGAAGATGTCCGAGGCAGAATCCCAGACTATTATGTTTGATATCAATGGCTACAATAAAAAGCATTTTGATTCACTTCGTGCCACAGCACACATGCTTGCCGAGCGCGCGAAATATTTCAAGAGCTCTGTCGAGGTAGACCCTATGTCCCCTTACGAGCGTCGCATCATACACACATTTATAGAAAGTATTCCCGATGTTACCACAGAGTCTACCGGTATGGGTCCAAACCGCCGTGTAGTTATAAAATATACTGGCCAATAAACTCAATCAAGAATACTAGTACCACAATAGACACAGCCGTGTCTATTGTGGTACTAACGAATTGTATATATTATTACAAGCCTAAGCTCCACAGTGTGGAGTCTTTTTTGTTGATCATAAACAAGATCTTCTCATCTGGAGAGAGTGTCAGATTTACTGCATCAAGTGAATTGATATCGTTTGTGTCTATGATAGTGCTCGAGGAGAGGTTGAGGGTGTCGATCTTTATAATTGAATCGTTGAAGGATACAAGTCCTTGGTACCATGCATCTGGGTACTGCCCATTTGATATATTGTTTGGCACTGCACAATATGCATCGATGCCGTTTTGTGACCAGACACATTTGTCGGTTATGGTATCGAGCCCAAGTGGAGAGAATGAGTGGCTAGTAATGTTGTACAAGCCAAGTTTCGGAGTACCAGTCCCTGTATCGGTGTAGAGAATGGAGTTGCCAGTATTTGACGCAAGTGTGGTGAGCCCATTGATACCACCAAAGACTTTGATAAATCCACTACTTGTTTTGTTTAGTGAATACACTGAGCCTTTGAATAGGTATGATGGTTTTGTAGTCATAAAGATTGTATTTGTTTGAGCCCATTGAGGAGTCCATTCTGTGAAAGCTGAGGTGAATATTTGTGTTTTCTTGTTGTCTGAAAAAGACCCAAGATACCCTGCTACGTCATTGCCGATAGGTACAAGGTAGAAGAATTGTGACCCACTCGGTGCTGTGGTTACACTTGCGATGTTGTCTGGTAGAAATGACCCACTCTCAGCTCCGCCAAGTGTACCAAAGAAGCTTTGGATTGTCTCATCAAGTTGATTTAAATACCTGTACATTACAAACTGCCCTTCTTTTGCAAAGATTGCTTCGTGTATTGTTGGTATTGTTGTGTTGGATATTTTGCCGGATGCATAACTATCGAGGTACTGTTCGTATATATGGCCATTGGATCGAGCTACAAAGCGCAACGCAGGTACTATGTCCACTTTTGGTAGTTCTACCTTTGGTATCTCTACTTTTGTTGCTGTCTTGGTTTTAGGGTCAACTTTTTTATTTGAAATAGTTTCTTCTATTGTGACTTCGGCTTCAGTTTGTGCTTCTACAGGCTTTGCTTCTGGTTCGGAGACAGGACGAGTGTCCATAAATGTTACCAACCCTGCCACTGCAAAATCGGTAACTTGCTTCAGTCGATCTCGGTTCTCACCCTGATCTTGATTTATTGTGCCAGTGTCATTTGGCAATACTTCGCCAGCCATATCATCTGGATTTGCAATTTTGTCCGACTGATTGTTCCCAGAGAAAAATGATTTGAAGCCACCCGTGGTCTCCCCTGTAACAGGATCAACAGTAGGTTTGGTGAAATAAATAAAAGCTGCTCCCCCGAGCACCCCAATAGTTATTAAAATGATGATTATTTTTTTCATATTGTTTATTTCATTTTATATATCTCGCTCATTTTTGTTCTCGCAGTAATGGTTTTACCTTCCTGCGCAAAATATCCAATAATTTGGTTAGCGTAACTGTTGCTTGTTCTTGCTCCTGTTGAATATATCCACAAATATTGATACAAAGACCCATCATACGGTTCACTACCAAGAGCGCAAGTATTTTTACCACCAATCACATATGACCTTGATGTGTTTGTTCCTATTCGTGCATACATTTCACTCTGGGCTTTTATGCCATCAGCAAGAGTATCAAAACATTTTATTCCTGGACTACTACAAGTCCAATTTGCTGGGGCCTTATCAGTATTGCCTATATTCCCAGGATTATTTGTTTTGTATGATTTTGTGCCAGGCTTAAACCCCTCAATATGTGTCTGCGCTATCATTAATAATTTATTTCCTTTCGGTATCGAAGTTATTTTATTTATTTCCTCTATGTATTTCTTTTCTGCATCATTTAAAGTTATTTTTGAGGAGCCTTTTGCGCTGTCGGGGTTTGGTGGGGGGTTAGATAAACATAGTGTTGTTGATGATCCCGTTGAAGTATCATCTGCTGAGATAGTTATTTCTACTTGATTAAAGGTTAGTGACCCACCCACCAAATTCGGGTTAATAGTGTTTAGTAACGCGTATGCGCCAAGCGCAAGCAATAGACCCATGATGGCTCCCATAATATGATGTTTGGCCTCTGTTTTACCAAAGACTGACTCATCTCCCATATATTGTACTCCACGGATCACGATCATGATCACTGCCAATGCCCCACACAATCCGATCGCAAAAAGAAGCAACATATTCAAGTAGCATCCGATACCTACTGATCCCCCCAGATTACTTACTTTGCATTCTGGGTTACTACCATCTTCTTTGCCAATAGCTTTTAAACCACCGATCGGGGCGAGTAGTGTGTAATCTTCCTCGAAGTTTTTTTGAAGGAACTGTGCATTTACGGGCATTGCGTCCGGGTCCCGAGCTTTGTTGTATGCTTGGATCTCAGTTTGTCGGCTGACTGTGTAGCATTCAGTTGGGCTAGCGTATTTCTTGCTTGCTATTTTGTCCTCACATTCTTTTTTTGAAGCAGAAGCTTCTTCGGATTTCATCAAGCTTCCTGGGTCTTGCCAGGTGAAATAGTAGTATCCAGCTCCAACTTCTGAGCAAGATTTTGTAACTGTCCACAACTTAAGTTGCTCTGTAGATAGCTTAGAGGCACCTATTTTATTTCCTCTATCCAGGTTACACTCTATAACAGTTGCACCTCCACCTTCTAAAACTTTATTTTCAATAGCGTTTTTCAGTTGCCAGTTAAAAGCAAACTTACCCGCAGTTTTGTTGAAGACATCATTTTCAGCATCCTGACTTTTAGTAGAGCAGGCTGATGCTATTTTATAAAAAGCTCTTTCGATTTCACAGTCTTCTTTACCAATGACGGTTACTTCTGTTTTGTAGCCAACAGTTGTTTCTTGCCATGTGAAATAATAAGTTGTTTTGTCCAGCACTGTTGCTTTACAGGCTTGTGTCACCTCATACTTTGCTTTATCTGAATATTTTACAGACAATTCTTTATTACAGTCAGCCAATGTCTTGTGTGACAACCCCCTTAACAGATTACCTGTAGACTTTTCTTTTACAATAAATCTAAATACATCTTCAGCAAAAACTTTTTGCGTATTTGAAAATAACACTAAAAATACAATCAGTGTAAGGAATATTTTTTTAAAAGATAAAGCTTTTTTCATATTATAAATTTATTCTTATACTATTTGTAACTGACTGGAAGAGTTTAGTAATACTTTCGACAGACAAGCCGATAAGGGCGTAGCCTCCACGGGATGTTGGTCGTATCGTTAGCTCTGTGCGTTTGCTTGGAGTTTCTATGTCCTCATTATTTATTTTCCAATTGTATTCCAAATCGCTACTATTTCGATTCATGTAGTAAGGTTCAGCGACTACTGTCATCTCGTCTTCAGTCATAGTTGTGCTTCCAATAAGTGCTTCGTCATAGAGTATTCCATTGATTGGAGATTTTTTATAAAAAAGTAGTTTTGGTTTGGCAATATTTACGTCCATAATGCCAGTAGCACTGTATAGATTGTCCACTGTAGACACAGACAGGCCTATATGCTCGGAGTCTGTGAGTACGTTGTTGGTAAAGGCAAATGAATCTTTACCATAGCCCGATGCACTTGGTACTGCGCTGTTGCTTCGGGTCCAAGTGTAGACCATGTTTTTCTTGTTGGCTTTTACTACATTGATCGTGTTTGGGAATGCGACCACTTTGATCTTGCTTTCCTGAGTAGGTAGAGCCTTGCCTTTGTAGAATGCTGGTGTGTATGCATCGACTGCTTGCCATAGCATCTCTATCTCGGATGGACGGACATTTATCTGTCGGTTTATAGCGAGTCCTCCATCGGGGACTATTGTGACATCAATGGCGGTTGCAGTGTTTGGCCCACCCGTCTTTAGTGAGTATGATGTCCTTCCGAGACCACTGAGCACTGTCTTGCCGTTGATTCTCCAGTCAATACTTGCCCGGTTTAGATCTGTAGCGTAACTTTCAAGCTTGATGGTGACATTGGTATAGGGCTCAGGGTTTGTGGGTATCATCTCAATGTTTATATCCCCACTCTCAACCTTGATCTCGGCGTATGTGTTGGGCGTGCACACAAAAAGGCCAAGAATGATAATAGACACAATAATAGACCCATATTTCATGCTTTTATTATACGATACAAAGAGTTATTTCACAATTATTTTTCTTGATTTAGCATTTCGTCTTTTGCTTTTTTTATAGCAAGGATCTGTGATGGGTCGGAGGTGATGATCTGGTCCTCTGTGTACGATGCAATAGTCTTGATAGCTACGTGTTTGAGTCCAGCAAAGAATATTCCCTCCCCTACATTTGCTTCGAGGAGTAAATACTTTTCTTCGTCTGTAAGATTAAATGTCTTTTGCAAAAGGTCGACTGTAGATGGCGACTGCTTCAGGAGCATTTGCAAAGATGAGTTGGTCACAATAGGTACTCCGTATGGGCTACGCATAAAATCGCCGACGTCTTGGGTAATAGTAGCAAGGCCGAGGTAGTATTTACGCCCACGCTTGGCGATAGAGTACAGGAAGCTTGCCGTGTCATCGGACTTCATCATCCACCATGCCTCGTCTACAACGAGCAAACGCTTCTTGATATTTTTGCGGATCGAATTCCAGATATAGTGGGTCACGATATACATCGCTACAGGCTTGAGCTCGTCCTCCATGTCGCGCACAGAAAATACGACAAACTTGCGGTTGATGTCGATGTTGGATGGGCGGTTGAGGAATGATGCCCAGCTTCCACGAGTAAATTTAGTAAGTCTCTGCAAGACTGACTCACTACCCTCCATACCAGCTAGCACCATTTCAAAGTCGGACAGAAGTGGTGGCTCAATGTTGGAAAAGTCGGAATCAGCAGTGATGTCTTTGAGCGCGTATGTCTCTGTAATAGCGCGGTCGATGATAGAGTCTTCGCCTGGAGTTAGCCCTCCGAGCATAATGCGGAAGAGTCCCACAAGATTGATAGTGTTGGAGCGCAAGACATCGGCACCAGTCTCGTCCGCGCTCGGTATTGGTAAGTCAAAAGGATTGATATGGTGGTCGCTAGACAAAGAGATATTAAAATACCGCCCACCAAGAGCTTCGGCGAGGAATTCGTACTCACTCTCTGGGTCGATAACTATGACTTCTGTGTCGAACATCAGTGTACGTATAATCTCGAGCTTTGTTGCGTATGATTTACCAGCGCCAGATGTGGCAAAGATGATCGAGTTGTAGTTGGGCAAGCTGAATCGATCAAATATCACAAGGCTTGAATTGTGTCTGTTGACCCCATAAAGGATACCTTTGTCGGAAGTAAGGTCAAATGACACAAATGGGAAAAGGCTCGATAATGGCTCGGTGTTGAGCTTCTGGTGAATGCCTAGTAAGTCGGTACCGGTTGGGATCACTGTACGGAAGGCTTCGGCTTGCTGAAAGAGAGCAGGTTTGAGGTAGATCAACTTTGACTCAAGGAGTGACTTGATCTCGTTTTCTACTTTGAACAAATCATTTTCGCTATCGGCATAAATAGTAATATACAATCCTACTTCAAACATCTTCTCTTGGGCTTGCATCAGGCTGTCGCGTAAACCTTCCAAGTCGCTGTATGCAGTGTCGAGCATTGGGTCACGCACGAGGCCTTTGGATTCACGGATAGAGATCTGGCTTTGGACCTCGGCAACTTTATTTTGGAATGAGCGTAGGATTTCGGAAGTTTCGATCGGGTGGATAAAAATAGAGACATCAAAGATTTTGTCCAGATTGATGATCGGCGAGAACCAGTTGTCAGTCAGATATCGTGGGTAGGATATAACAAAGAAAGTACGGGCTATCTTGTCCCCAAGATTTAGAGATTTTGGAGTTATCTCGAGTGCTGATGGTGCGATAATATCCTCGAGCTCCAATTTGGCAGCACGATATATTTCATCGGGTAGCACTGGCAATACTGCTCGCTCTTCGCGGCTCATGCCTGTCTTTTTCTTTCCAAATAAATCTGATAGTATTCCCATATAATATTATTCAAGTTTTAGTCCTTGGCTGATGTCGCCTGGATTAAATGTTTTATAAAATAACTCAATAATCTCCTCTGTGCCAAGCTGTGAACTTCGTACTCCGAAGCGATTCAAGCCATCTGCGATAACTGCCACTCTCTGGTCGAGCTGTGAGCGCTTCTCTTCAAAGTTTACATCAGCTTTACTCTTTGTGCTTTGGCGTTCTTTCTTGTTGCCGATTATTTTTTCAATGAAGCTTTCTTTCCTTGATATTCCCGCAGAGCTATAAGGCACAACAACAAAAAAGCTCTTTGTCATAATATTTACTTCCTCGGTAAATGAACGGATAAATTCTATATACTCTTTTGTCTGGATCTTGATCAGGGGCTCTGTCTGCTCTTTCATCCTCTCTTCGAGCGACAGCAAGTATGGCCGGATATCGAGTCTCCGTGACTGCACCACTATCTGGGTTGAGAAGTCCAAGGAGTTGAGGAAGGATTGAAATTCACCGATTGTTGCCTTTTGTTCATCGGATGATTTGAGCGACAAGTTGATCGAGCTTGCAGCCAGCACTGCTCGTAGACCCCCATCTTTTAAAATGATGATTCCATCGCGTACTTCTTTGATAGGTACAAAATCTTGGGATCTTTGAGCATTGATTGCCATAAATTTATTTTAGCACGTTACTCTTTGTTTTTATTATCTAATATATCTAAACTCCAGGCCAGATCCTTTAGCTTGCTGTCGGTAAGTGTCGGTAGGCTGGGAGCTAAAATCGCCTCTTCTTTTTTCTCTTCCTTCTTTCTTAATTTTTGTTTCCAAATATAGAGCTTGCTTTTGGTTGCATAGGACATGCTTGCTTGTAGATAGTATATAAAATTCTGCCCATTCATTTTATAAAATGTTAAGAGGAGTGCCAAGCCTACAGATACAAGCATGATTGGTATTGCGATATAAATAGGAGTCAGTTTGTAAGCCACAAATGCCATACCCCCACCGCCAGCAAGATACGCGAATTGTTTAAAAGTCAGAGGCCCAAACAATTTGTCCTCGATGTCTATAAATTGTGGTACTTTAAATTGCATTGCAATTTAATTATACCATATAAATTATTCTACATGCTCTCGATAAGGGTCGGAACTCGACATAGTAGGATTTGGTGGAGTAGTTTTTGCAATGGGTGTTTGTATAGTTGAAGGATTCTCGATTCCAAATAAAAGATCTTTTGCTGTATCTTTGTTTACTTCCATTGGAGGCTTTGGGACAGCAATATCCTCCTCCATTAGACTGACACCGTCATCTTTCATCATTTTCTCTTCTTTGGCAACTACATTTTCTGTTGTGGGTAAGTTAACTTGTTTTGTTGTTGGAGTATCCATTACAAATTCGATTCCAGAGTCGCTAAATATCTTCTCGTGGTCGTCGTTGTGGGGAAGAGCTGCCTGAGGAATAAATGTTGTGTTCAATACGGGGGTCGGCATGTAGCTTGCTTCAGCTACTGGTTGTACTGTTGGCTTTGGGGTCACGATAGCTTGGGTTACGGGTGTTGGAGTAGCTTGTATCGGCGCTCTTGGTATCTCTATTTGTGGAGCTATGCCAAGGGGCTTTGGTACTGGTATTTCTGCATGCACATCTCCGTGACTCTTTAGGATTTCACGGATATTTTTCAAGATTCTTTCGTTTACAATATTAGATAATTCTACGGCTTTTTCAGCAGGTAGGCCGAGCTCTGTCTCGAGCATTTTCTCATATTTATCTGGGTGTTCTATCCCAAGCAATATTTTATTTGTTGCTTTCTCGAGTTTGTCCATCTGGTCGATAGACAAATTTTGCTCACTGGCTACGAGATACAATTCTTTTTGGTAATCTGAATTAGTAATCGCATCTTTGACCTCTCTAGGTAAGTTTGCGAATCTCTCGTCGAGCTTTTTCTCCCCACCGTATTCTTTGTTTGCTATGTCTGTTGTGTTCTGTGTGTAGACCTGTGCCAGTGTATCGTGCCACTTGTTTAGTATCCCTAGATTGATATCCGCCATCAGTTTATCTTGCGCATCTTGCGACAAAGAGAGATCCGCTTTCAAGAAATTTGCATATTCATCTGGGTGCACAATCCCGAGGAGGAGTAGTGTAGTCTCCGTCCCTAATGTCTGCACTTGGTTGGGGGTCATGTTGTACTTTGTACTCAAATTTTCCAGCGTCTTCATCCATTCCATCCCCGAAAACATAACTTGTGCATCAGCTGGCAACTTTGCAAAATATTCCGCGATCTTGTTTTGTAACTCTTGTGGGTTCATGTTGTTTTTTAATTATTAATAATTTGTAACTTTTAGTTTGTAATTATTTTAATGATGCCCACCTCCCCCATGGTCACCCCCATGGTCGTCGTGCCCACTTGCGGCAGCAGTATGAGGCAGTTCAAATTTTAGTTTTGAACCTTTAATTGCGCTTGAAATTGTTTCTTTTAGATCTTTCATAAAGTTTCCTGGAATTTGACCTTTACCATGATCTACATCAGCACTCTTTAGCCCTGTCCTGACTGCAAGAGCAATTGTTGCTATTGCTCCAACCCCAAGTTTAGTTACGAAGTTTGCACGCGTATCAGTCTTAGATTGAGATAGATTTCTAACATCCCAACTACCAGTGTTAGATTTTGAAAATACTCTTTCTGGTTGTCTAACTTTTGATCCGTTGATAACACCCTTTGATTCTTCGTTTACATGATTGTATTCGTGAGTCAATTGCTTGTCTGTTTTATCTTTTAAGTAAGCATTAAATGCTATGTTGATATCATTTTCAACTGATTTTTTATCTGCATCTGTGAAGTTCTTTTCTTTTCTACCTGTTGATTTTTCATGGTTTACAACCGCTGTTTTTCTTTCTGCCTTTTTGTACTCATCTTCTGATTGTATCCCTGTTATTTTATTTCCTCTTACATCTTCACCTTTCTTCATCGCAGTTTCAACGTCTGATTTTTTAGATTTTTTAAATTCTTTCTCTATTTTAGTTTTATCAAATCCAGACAACTGAGAATCATCAATCCCCTCAAGGCCTGCTTTTTTCTTGGCATCATCCATTTCATGGCGAGCATGGTCTACCATAGACACACGTTCTTTTGATTTGTTTAAAGACGCTCCAACTCCAGTGAAAATATTAGGCTTGTATGTTTTTCCATTTGCCATTGTATCTCCGGCTTTGGGCGCCACAGGTTTAGTACCATTCTTCCCGTTAGCTTTCCATTCGTCTATTTTTAATTTGTGTTGGGCAAGGTGCTGAGATGAGTCGCTTCTTGATGCTCTGGCTAGAGTGCCACCGATAGCTTTTCTGCCGAGAAGTGCCCCAGTGAGAGCTGCTCCACCTAAGAGCATTGCGCCACCAGTTGTCACTGCACCTGTAATCATCTGGCCCATTTCGCCGGAGTAATCTTTTGCCAGTTTTTTGGCCATCATTAAGAGCATCATGATAAAGATAAACGGAATCATTACAGACAGCACCCAGTTTGGTCCACTTTGTTCCCCTATAAGCCCTGCAAAGCCAGTTTGCAGGAACACAAGCACTAAATACATAAAGAACATAAATATAGGCGCCACGAAACACAAGCCCATCGTTTCCGGCCACCATTTCTTCCAGCCCACCATCTTGATGTTTTGCATTTGAGGGACGGTGTAGCTAAAGAATGCAAGCGGTGCAAAAACAAGAGCAAACCAGAGCCCTATAACTCGGGCAATAAAGATAAGTCCTACAGATAGGAATACAATAAAACCTACAATATTTACAGCGCTCGCCATCAATACAATTAAAATAAATGTCCCACCACTTATCCTGCCAGTAGTAGATTTGTCTTGTGCGCTACTATAACCTGTATTTGTTGTGTTTACTTTCGATGACTGCAGAATGATTCTTTGAGGATTTACTTTTTCTACCAATGCCGCTGAGATAGATAGCTCTCCGAGACCTGTCGAGGAAGTGCTTTCTATTCCGGTTTCGGACCTTACCCCAAGACTCGAGGTGGTTATTCGTATTGCTTCTGAATTATAAAATACGCGGGCCAAAATATTGGAGGTGTCGATCATGATCTGTCCCGCAAAAAGACTGAAGTTCATAAGCAGGCCTATAATAATAGTATTCATTATTATTTCTTTTGATTTAATACTATGAATACTCAGTATCATCCCAAAGGCCGCATAAATGAGAACGAATATAAAGAACAAATTACAAGTGTCGCGAACGATTCCCCAGCCTTCGGTTACAAAAGATGAGCGGTAAGAAGTGTCTGTTATAGAGTAGGCAAATGCCCAGTCAAAGAATATACCTGCAAGACCAAAAAAGTATGCTGTTGGTTTATAAATAACAAAATAAAGTAACTGACCTGCACAACCTAACAAATCGACACCAAACCAACCTTCAATACACTGCGGGAGCCTGTCGTCT
>CAZUQJ010000002.1:58084-155878 GCA_964622505.1 uncultured Candidatus Saccharibacteria bacterium
CTGCTGTTTCGGCCGCAGCTTCGTTTAATTGAGATTTCCCTTGTATTTCAGTATTATTTTTGTTGCCCTTAACGTTTGTTTTGACTTTTTCTGGTTCTAATTCAAATTCTGTTGAACCAGCATCTAGGCCAAAAATATTATTACCAATGACATTGATCAATGATGATATCGGTTTACCAAAATCCAAAGAATCCCCTTGTGTAACGACCGCTCTGATTTCGTATTCTGTACTAGGTTGTAACTTTGTAAAAGTGTATTCACCGGTGAGAGTACCCAGGACGTTTTTGTCTTTATCGGCGGGGGTAATTTTTGTAGGTATTTTTTGTACATACGTTTCTTTATCGTTTTTAACTTCTACATACAGGTATTCTTTTGTTGTAGCATCAAGGACATCAAAACCCACTTTATAAGATACTTTTATGGTTGTGTCGGTTGTAGTAAATGTTGGAGGGTATACTGTGATATTGATATCATATGCCAAAGCTTCATTTTTCTGCACACTCACCCCATCATTTCTGTTTATGGCGACACTAAACGGCGCGAAAATATTCGCTAGGATGACCAATGTTAAAATATACGGCAATAGCTTTTTCACGCTCTTTTATTATAGCATTTCATATTTACTCTTACTACGTTTTTCTACCAAACCCCCCAATCTTTTTCCCATTCGGACCAGATTGTAATGAATTTTTTTGTTACTGGATGTATGTAGTAAGTGCCAAAGTATGTTGGCTCAGTGTCTATATTGATCACTTGTAGCCCACCTACTCCTCCCGTAAAAGCTGTCCCGCTTCCGACTACAGAAACTCCATATGGAATTACAGATGAAGAGTATGGTCCTGCAACACGTTCTGTCCGGCCTTTGTTTGTGCCACTTAGGTTCATAACATCTACGTCTTGGTATTTGTCGGGTATAGTGGTGACCCTGTCGGTGATACCAAGCTCCTCAAGCTTAGCGAGTACAGTCTGTATATTTGCTTTCGGATCAATACCGAGCTTCACAAGCTTGACCTCAGTGCCTACTAAATCGATCGCTGTGTTTACTCCGAGCGCTTGTAATTTCGCAACCATTGAATAAATATTTTCGTCTTGCCAATTTTTACCTACACTTTTTACATTACTTGCAAAAGTCTTCATCTTGTCAGCGATCTGGGCAGCATTACCATTAAAGATGTCTATGCCCACAGCTTTCAGCTTATTTACATAACCCTTAATATCTTTAAGGATATCTTTTATGTCTAAATTCTTTATCTGATTTACCACACCACCCTTTTGAGCCAAGCTTAGGATGTCTTTATATAACCCTGGGTCATTTTGTGTTGTGGCATTAGCAACAAGAACTTTTTGTTTGCCCATATTCTCTGTGTCGATATTGTTTCGTAGATAAGACGCGGTGCTCGTCTGGTTGTAGCATTGTGTTGTCAGCGACTTAGCAGTATCTATTAGGTCAGAATATCCTTGCTCGGCGTTTATCTCTGCAACAATGTCATTTGCGGATTTGAGTTGTGGGGCCAAGCGGTAGAATTGACGAGTCAGCTCGTCGAGGCGTGCTTGCTCCTCGGCTGTAAATACTAGCGGTACTTCCTCTGTGTCGCAAGAAATAATTTTCTTTTTTGGGTCTACTTTTGCAGGGACTATGGGTGCGTTTTTGCTACCAAGTTCCTTGCTGTAGCTTGCAACATAACTCACCAAGTTGAGAGCATTACCATCGTAGTGACAATCATTGTCCGCGCTGTCTATAGACCCGTCTTTGTCATTGTCTTTACCGTCACTACACTCAGTCGTAGAAGTAGCATTTTGTGGTTTGTAATTTGAAATTTTCGGTTGAGGGAAAGAAAGGTTGGGCGGTGTGTATTTCGACACTGGTGGAGTAGTTGTGCCGAGTCCGCCACTACCGCCGCCTGTAGTGCCACCATTTGTGCCAGGGTCTGTGGGTGGAGTTTCTGGCGGAGTTGTTGTATCGCTTTGTGGTGTGGTCGTATCTGTACCAGTGTCTCCCCCGCCTACTACTACATCTTTTTGTTTTGGAGTGCCAAGTAATGGAGCAAACTTTTTACCGATATTTGAATCGCTTTTCAATATGCCACCTCTTACTACCAGGAAGTACCCGCCAATAAGGAGGCCGAGGACGACAACGAATGTGATTATTAGAGCTTTGCTTTTACGTGGTTGCATATTATTGTGGGCAGGTTGTGCCTAAGCTTGTAACAGTACGCTTCGGGATGGTAACTATCTTTGATACAGATTTTGCAATTCCGTCGCCCCCCCTTACTGTCAGAGTTACAGTCGCACTACCGGACTGGCTGAGGGTTGAAAATGTGTTAGAAAGGTTGAATGTCTTTTTGCTATATACCGTTGGATTTCCTCCAATTTTTACTCCCCAAGTTGTATCTGTTACCGTGCCGGTCGTTTTGTTTGTACCAGTGATTGTTGCTTCACAGAATTCCTTGGCCTCTTTGACTGCTAGAGTAAATGTTGGGACTACGTCTGGGCCTACAGCAGTTGCCCCATTTCCTTCTGGTACTGCTCCTGTTGCAGGGGTTGGTTCCTTCTTTGTTGTTGACCCTGGTCCTTGGGCTGTGCCACCGGCTTGTGGAACTTTGCCTCCAACTCCATTTGTGTTTGGAACTGCTGTGCCGTTTAGATCATAACAACTTGGGTCTATCATAGGGACCCCTTTTGGATCGAGAGCTCGGCGCTTGCGTGCAGCAAGTACAATGGCATCGACTTCTTTTTTGATAACATTCAATTTATATATATTTGCATTTGATTGATTTATCAAGTCTTTATAATCACGCATTGCTTGCTTTGCATTTGTATCATATGTAGTGATATATTTTGTCGCTTGTAGACCTGCTTCAGCCATGGGTAAGTAGAATGGATTGTTTGGGTCAGCATTGCGCATTAAAGACCCCTCGCCATAAAGTTCGTCTACGTTCTTCTTGTATTCAAAGAAATCATCTTTCAACTTCTGTATACTCTTTGTACGGCCTTCATAAAAATCTTTTTCTGCCTTTATAAGAGCCTGCTTTGCTTCCTCTTCTGACTTTGCTGCCGCCTCAGCGTCTTTCTCGGCCTGTGTTTTTCCTCCAAAGATATGCACGACATTGCCGTAGATACCCTTGCCTGTATTTACTAAGCCTTTACCAAAATTCAATGCCATACCTGCCACTGGGTTTGTAAAGATATATACCTTTAGACCCAATTTTGCTATCTGTTTTAACTTGCTATCCTCAGTTTCTTCTGGACCTTCCACTGTTCCAGTTACTGGGTTCCAATACAGTCCCCTTAGGTATTCAATGACATTATTGATCTCGGTCTTTACTCGCCCTTCCCAGCCTGGGTTCGGTCCCGGGATACAGTAATCAAGCTCGCCAAGAGCAGGAACTATTTTTGGTAAAGTGACCATAGATAATTTGATAGACTCTATGTAATCCTTTTGGATAGAGATCACCCCTTTCTTGTATACATACGATTTGCCATTTGCAACTTTGCGAATGTCTCCAAGATCTTTTGTAATGTCAAAAGTTCCATTTACGTTGTACCACCCTCGGCCTTTGTTGACCGACAACATAGTGCCATTTGGGCCAGTGCTATTTCCCAAGCCGGTTATATCTACCCCGTTTGAGTCATAGATTTTATTACTACCTGGTCCACCAAACGAGTTTTGGGGAGTATTTTTTGTACTGAAAGAGCTCAAACTCTCAAGACCCTGATTTACCATTTGGTTTATCAAGGCTTGGAACACAGCTGAGAGTGATTCGTTCAGTGAGTCTGCAAGTTCAAGTTGGCGGATGCCAGAGGTCAGGCTTGTAGCTGCTTGCTCTGCAATAATAGTACCTGGAGTGACTGTTTCCCAGCGGAGACATTTCGGAGTGTTGTCTTGAGTTGCTGTTCGGTTGCCTGCATATCCGCTAACATCTCCCACATCTGATGCTTGATAGGTTGATTTCTTTTCATACTCAGCACATCTTTTCTGAGAAAGGAAACCTTTGCCTTCAGCGAGCTCTGCGGCGGCGCTCTCTGTTTTTTCAGCAGTTCGATCAGCAAGTTCTTGGCTGGTCATAATACCAAATCCGAGAGGATTGTTCTGGTCATTTTGAGTCAGGCTAAACCACCCATCCCATCCCCCCTTGGAGAAGTCGTTGGCAAAGTCTTCTGTTGTGGCACCATCTTTCAGCGAGCCTTGGAGGGTTGATTGTGCACGAGTTTCAAACGGAGCCTTGCGTGCTCCGATCAGTGACTTGGCAACACTCTGGCCAAAAGGGTATATGTATCTGTTCTTTATACTTGCAAGTGGACCTACAAGGTCTAGCAATTGCCCGTCGGCAATACTCTGGAAATATGATTCCCTGTCTCGGATATACAATGGGTCTCCACTGTATCCGGAATTGATCCAGTTGACAGTGACTTGCGTCATTTTTGCCAACTGGGCTTTTGCTAGCGAGTAAGCAATACCGTCGATACACTCCTGGCGGAGTCGTGCTTGCTCGGCCTCTTTTTTGATTGCCGCTTCTTTTACATCGATTGCATCGAGTGTTTTTTGGGCTGATTTGTCTGCTGTAGGAACTGAATCACTGCTGGGGAGCCCAGCACCTTCCATAGGAGTAATAGTAGTTATACCAGTCTTAGGATCTGTATAAGCATTATCTGTATCAGTTATGTTACCATCCGCGTCCCTAATATACCTCGGTGTGAATATCGGAGTTTCTGTACTTGGACTGAGGAAGCTTGTTAGGCTGTTCTGTACTTTGTTTACAATACCAGTACACCCTATAATGGCAGGCAATACTTCCGAGATTGAGGTTACGTTCAAACTGTATGGATCGGTACGGTTGCCTCCATTGTCTTGGTACCATGTGGAGTTCAAGTCAGTGTTTTGGGTGTTGTTGCCCCCTGCTCCGCCGCTTGTGTTTGAGTTTGTGTATTCGCTAAGGTCTGTGCCTTCGGGTACGTAAGGTCCTGCTGCGCGGACCTCATTTACAGGTAGAAGGATAGTAGAAAATACAAAAGAAAATAGTGTAATACTTGCAATTATTTTTTGTATTTTTTTTGTACCCATATAATTATTTTATTATACCATTTCTGACAAAAAATGTTCTCATTTTCTCGAGCGTCGCGATCAAAGCATCATTGTATCTCTTGTATTTTATGAGTGTTGCCATGCCACTTGTCGGGTTGTCGAGCATGTTGGTCATATTCTCGAGTGCCTGAGCATTTTTCTCATAGTAATTTGCAAGTTCCAAGTGCATAACGACGAGCGATGTCGGTACAGGTATAGTCATAAGGTCTTGGCCAAAGGCTCTGTAGTCGACTGCTGTCATCATGGCAATATGCAGGGCTTGTGCGTCATTGTTGGCAATAGCTTGGCCGATAAATAGGAGCTCTCCACCGATATCCTTGCTTTTATATTTAGTATTGAGCTTTTGTAACGCACTATAGTACGCACGTAGCGTAGTGTTGCTAGTGTTCTCTATTTTGAGCATTTTATCTGTGTAGATATCAATGCTGTTTTCTGCCACCACCTTGCCACCTATGGATTCAGCCAATGCTTTCATAGAAGCGTCGTTGAGGTTGCCGCTTTGTTGCAAAGAGACTACAAGTGCAAAGAACTCTCGGGCCATCTTGTCGTCCTCTGTAAGCTCGCTTTCGGGTATGTTGTCTTTATTTATAAGCTTCTTTTTAGCCAAGATATATTCTCTGTTACCCGGTCCGTCTGTGTTGGGGTCGAGTCCCCACAAAGCTTCCTCCCAATCTTGTATTCCGTTCGAATTGTGGTCTTGGATCACTAGGTCCTTTACCATCAATGTTTTCTCTAGCTTATTTTGGGTAATTTTTGCTCGAACGCTCGGCACAACCTTTGTGATAATAAAAACAATAGCAAGAAGTACGAACAGAATTACAGCTTTTTTAATAAACTCTGGGCTCGGCAAATATTTCTTATTAAGAGTAACCTTCATATTTTTTTATTATATCAAAATATATTTGATTATGATACTATATATGTAATGAGACAGAATAAGAAAATAAATGCACTATTTTTACTTACAGGGATTTTAATTCTTACGGGTCTATTTTTTGCACCACAAGTAAATGCGGGTACAGGTCTACCTTTTGGAGGGCGAGTGGTTGCAAAAGTCCAATGCACTTGCAGTGTGGGCTCACAGGTCACTATACAAGGGGGCAGGTTTTCAGGAACGTATCTGGACTCAGGGTCTGCAAAAAGCTATTCAAATTACTTTATAAGTCCGGGACGATATGTGTTAGGAGCATATGCGCCTGGGGGAGCATGCCTAGTGACAGGTACACCTTGTGTCACACTACCTATAACTAAAGGTACGATCCTACGGTTTGGGACTTCATTCTAACTCTTTTGCAATCTGGAGCCACATGCTGGCTGGGATATCTTCGGCGCGGATTTTCTCATTTAACTGATTCCTCTCGAAGAATTCTTTTATTTTGTTTTTTTCTACAACAGCGTCCAAGTTACGGATCAATACTTTGCGCTTGTGAGCAAAGCCGGCTTTGAGTATTTGGAAAAACCAGTCTTCCTCTTTTTGACTTTTGAAATTCTCTTTTGATATATTTTTTATTTGGATGATTGCTGAGTCTACTTTTGGCGCGGGGCTAAAGAACTTCTTGCTAACTTTCGTAATATATTTGGGTGTACCGTATGCTTTGACGCTGATAGAGAGAATACTCTCTTTACCATCGCGTGCCACAATCCTCTCGGCAACTTCTTTTTGCACCAGCAACACCATTGTTTGTGGCTGAGTATTTTCTGTCAGAAACTTTTTAAATATCGCTCCGGTAATATTGTATGGGATATTGGCAATGATTTTGTATTCACCAGATTTCAAGTCGTACACCTTTGGATCAAATTCTAATATGTCGCCTTGCACAAGCACCAAATGTCCGGAGGTTATTTCTTTTTGAAATCTTTCCGAAAGAATAGCGCAGAGGTTATAATCCTTTTCTATGGCAATTACTTTGTGTACACTCTTCAATAAATATTCTGTCAGTGCTCCTTTACCTGGCCCAATTTCCAATACCACATCACTTTTAAAAAGTTCGCCGGCAGTACACATAGCAAGTAGCGCTCCTTTTGATTTAAGGAAATTCTGCCCCAAAGATTTTTTCGCTTTGTGTTGCATATATTATTTTTGTCCAAGCCCGGCTTGGACTTGCTTACTTGCGTCATCTTTGCCATAGCTCAAGAAACTTTCTATTTCTTTTTCAAATAATTCCGGTGTGTGAAAATATCCAGGGAATGCTTCTTTGTTTACTATCTTCCCCTCTGGACGTTCTACCCCAGAGTAATCTAAAAAACTTGAATATTTGTAGTTTTTTAAATATTCTTTTACTTGATGTGGATTTTTCAAACCAACTTCTTTCCAGTCGTTCTGAAGTAATTTTATTATGTTTAAGTGAATATACGTAAATAGATATCTTAAGTACTTGTCTCCCTTAACGTGTTCAGATTTTGATTTTCCTTGGAATAAAGATCCAGTACGTTCATATTTTGTATTAAAATACCTTGAATGACTAGTAAGAAGCCTATGTAAAAAAGCACTGGTATCTTTCTCGCTCTTAGATCTAATAAGAATATGGAAGTGGTTGGGCATTAATTTGTAAGAGCCGATATCAACAAGAGTTTCTCCTCTATCAAAAGTCCAAGCCCGGCTTGGACTTTTGCCTGTTTCCATATCTGAAAACTTGATAGTTTCTTTGCTGTTTGTCGCATAAAGCAATTTTTGAAAACGATCGTAGTCACGCTTATCGGCGAAAATCTCCATTTTATTGGTTCCTCTGTTGTATATATGAAAATATTCTCCGGGGGTAAATTGTACTAGTCTAGTCATTGATATATTGTAACATATATTGTCCAAGCCGGGCTTGGACTTAAAAGTAAATAATTTTATCACTACTACTTCCCCCGCCTTGCTCAAAGCTTGTGAGGTGTGCGGGGATGTCGTTGAGGAATTCACTGGGGCTGTTTACTTGCTTCATCCCGAAAATTGTTCGCAATACTGCATAGCATAGGTAAAGCTTGTGCTCGGCACGAGTCACAGCTACATAGAACAGCCGGCGCTCTTCTTCGCTCTCCCCTGCGTCGCGTGAGTTACTGCGTGAGTGCGGGAACAAGTCTTGTTCAAGTCCTGCAATAAATACATATTTAAATTCAAGGCCTTTGGAGGCGTGGACTGTCATAAGGCGTACCCCACCGTTGTTGTGCATAAGGCTGTCTTGGTCGCTTGCCAGTGCTGCATCGGAGAGGAGCATGTCTATACCCTCGATTCCAAAGGCATCGTATTTCAGTGTTAGCGTCACGAGCTCTTTTATGTTTTCTAGCTTCTCTTGCTCTTCAGCACTACCCTGTTTGAGCTCTTCTTCAATACCACTTCTCTGAATGACAAATTTAATTGTTTCGGATGGACTGTGGTCTTCCATGTATTCTCGGATACTGTGGAGTACTCCGTAAAACATATTTACTTTTACTTGCATACTCGCTGGTAATGCGCCAAATTCATTTGCAAATATTTTTGCAATCGTGACTTTGCCAATACCACGCGCTGGTACATTGATAATACGCTTAATATCCGACAAGCTGTCGCGGTTGAGCGCCGCACGCAAATACGCGAGGACATCTTTGATCTCTTTGCGTTCAAAGAACTTCACCCCCAATACTTGGTATGGAATTTGTCGGCCGAGGAATGCTTCCTCGAGAACTCTCGATTGGAAGTTGGCGCGGTACAGGACTGCTATCTCTGTTGGCTTTGCCACCCCCTTTTCCAACAAATTATATACTGTGTCTGCTACATATGCTGCCTCCCCACCCTCGTCGAAAGCTTCGTAGAGGGTGATCATTTCTCCAACTTCTTTTTCTGTAAAAAGATTCTTCGGTACACGATATACATTTTTCTTTATAACTTCATTGGCCGCTTCGAGGATTGTTTTGGTCGAGCGGTAATTTTGCTCGAGCATGACGATCTTTGTATCAGGATAATCTTTTTCGAAGTGGAGCATGTTTTTAATATTTGCTCCTCTCCAACTATAAATATTTTGATCAGTATCTCCCACAACACAAATATTTTTCATACCTGTTGGCGAGGTTCCGACGAGTAATTTTACAAGTTCGTACTGTACTTCATTGGTATCCTGGTACTCATCGATCATGACATACTTAAATCTGTTGTGGTATGCGTGTCGGATTTCCAAATGTTCCTTCAGAACCTGCACGGATTTTAACAAGAGATCATCAAAGTCGAGTGCACCTTCCTTTTTTAAACTTGCTTCATACTTCTCCCATACTTTGCTTACTACTTCTTGGAATCCTCCGCGGATATTTTCGGCAAACTGCTCACGACTGACAAAGTCGCCTTTGGAGCGTGAGATTACACTTTTGATCTTTCTCGGTTCAAATTGTTTCGGATCGAGATCAAGCTCTTTGAGCGCCTCCTTTATATAGCCTGTCGTATCCGAATCGTCAGCGATGGTGAAGTGTTTTGTTAAGCCAAGTACATGAGCATGCTCGCGAATAATGTGCACTCCGAGCGCGTGAAAGGTGCTAACAAACGGAGCACTGTCGTACTTCCTATCCGACAGCAGTGCACTAACTCGGTCCCGCATTTCTTTGGCAGCTTTGTTGGTAAAAGTCACTGCTAGTATTTCACTCGGGTGTACCCCTGTGCGTATAAGGTGGAGTATGCGGTAAGTGAGCGTCTTCGTCTTGCCTGCACCTGCACCGGCTACTATCAAAAGCGGTCCGTCAGTATAGAGGACTGCTTCTTGCTGTTTTTCATTTAAATCTTTGAGATATTCTGTATTCATTGTTTACCATTCTAGCATAAAAAAACCCCCGAGCTTCATCTCGGGGATTTTTTATATTTATTCAGGAAGTTTTGTCATTTTTTGTGTGAACTCAATATATTTTTTGGTCTCCTCTTCTATCATTTTGTTGAAATTTGGTATCTTTTCATGAAAGTAAGTAAGCATTGCTTCTGGAGTAGGACCTCCCTCGACTACTTTTTCAAATTCATCTACTGCTTCATCTGTCATTTCTTCCATTGCTCTTGTGATGATTGATTGGTAAATAAGTATACCTGCGCGCTCAAGCGCTACTGCTTGATCTTCTTGCGGTAGACTCTCGATGTCCAACGCTTGCACTATTATTTTTTTTGTAATTTCATCTAATGCCATATATATATTATATATTAATTTATAATTTTAACCCATTCTTTTGATCGCGACCTCTTCTACTACTTGTGTCATGGTTTTGTTTGTATAATCGATCCCCTCTTCTTTTGATAGTTTCTTGATATGTTTGAAGAGTCTTCGCTCTCGAGCATTTCTGAACTCGTGATCCTCATTACCCAGGTTGCTCATGTTCTTGTCGTGAAGATCCTCCCACTCTTTGTAGTCTTCACCACGGCCAGTACTCGAGAACCAGCGTGCCGATGTTTCGTCGATAACATCTCTACGCTCCAACATAAACTTGCTTGTAAGATTTTCAGAGTATTTACCATCTATATATATCTTGTGGTCGGGGTTAAGTGTTACTGATTTGCCTTCATAAGTAGCTCCTGATAGTTCTATCTTTTTCCCTATTGTTTGCTCCGTGTTTGTCTTTTGGATTATTTTGTCTCCGTCTTTTCCTAGAGCTTGCTTTATCTCTTCTTCGCTTGGTACCTGTTCAGTTAGGTTGCTAGATTCTCCGCTTGCCTCTCCACCTTCAGTCAATTTTGTATAGCCATTCCCGTTTTCAGGATTATAATCTGGAGCGCTACCTATAGTAGCTCCTTCCCCACCACCTTCTGTCAATTTTGTGTATCCATCTGTGTCTAGCCTTGTGGAACCCTTTCCTCCTTCAGTGCCTGATTGGTGGTCAGAGTCAAACATCTTGTCGTGGTATTTTGTTGCACTCTCACCCGAAAGGATCGTGTCACCTTTACCATAATTGTGTAGTATTACTTTGCCATCTGTATCAACCATCAATTTGGATACATCCTCGCCCTTACCAGCAAGCATAAACGCACTCTCTTTTGCATTCCCTGTGTCAAGCATGCCCCATTCTTTTGTAAGAGTGGTGTAATCTGTTTTTAGTATGTGCTGAATATTTTCAGGAGCTTTTGATGGATCTGGGTAAAGATTTTTTAGTGAAGCCTTCAATTCTCTTACTGTCTCCAATGCCCCACTACTACTCATCTTAATCTCCAATACTTTTTCTGTTGGTTGCCCAACGATACTGTTTTCTGGTGTAGTAGTAATACTAGGGTCTTCTGGTTTTACAAATTGATTTTTGGGTACCAATGTGTCGCTACTTGTTGTATCTTGGTTAAATATTGGTGTCTTGATTAAGTTTGTGTCATTGACTACTGTAGTATCTGTTGCAACTACTGGGGGTTGCGACATCATGTTTGTATCAACACTAGTAGTGTCATGGTTTAATATTGGTGGCTTTATTAAGTTTGTGTCATTGACTACTGTTGTGTCTGCTGTAACTACGGAAGGTTGTACGTTTTCAACAACCCCGCCTTCTGTGTCGCTAGCAAAAAGATCTTTTATATTTATCGCATTTCCCACCTCTGCCGGTGTTGTTGCATGTACTGTATCTACAGTTTCTGCTTTTTCTAATCCTTGAGCTGATGCAATGTTGGCAGCTATAGCACCACCCATCAGAGCGTAACAGGTTAGGTTGAATCGTTTATTGCTTTTTTGTACAGCGAGCTCATTGGCCATTTTGGCATTGGCGTATTCTGTTGGAGTTATGGTATTCATTGTTGCTCTGGCTTCAATTGCTTCCATCTCTTTTGTGAGCATTGCCAACTTTTCTTCATGTTTTTTGGTAACATAATTTAATCCCAAGCCCGATCCAACAGCAATAGTCAAACTGCGAGCAATACGGATCCACATTTCGGGGCCTCCGACAGTAAGTCCTGCAAGTGCCGTAGAAATCACCAATTTCCCTATTCGGTGTTTATGCTCCAAATATTTCTTCTCACCTTCCTCATCTTTACCCCATGGAATTTTAAAAGTAACTGACTTTCCTCCGTCAATCTTATCGACTACTTTGTTATACACCTTGCCAGCTGTCTTTACCCCTGCCCAAATACCCACAGCCCCTTGTTTCCCAATAGTCAGAGCCTTTCCAAGGAGGTTGCTTCTCTTGTTGCTCTTTGCTTCATTTTCTGCAACGATACTGTTTCCACGTTCGGCTTGGAAAAGGTTGTATTCCATGTCGGACTCTTCAAGGGCAAGCTTTTTCTTTTCTAAAGCTATTTCTTTTTCTGGTTTGCCTTGCAGTTCAATATCTTTTTCTGCTGTTCTGGCTACGCGGTACTCCATGTATGCTTTGTCGTATGCATTACGGGCTTTTTCTACGGGAATATATTTTTCATTTCCTACACCTATTTTTTGCCCGAACCCAGTCCCCCCAAGCTTTGTCTTGTCTCCAGCCAAGAAAGTCATAAGTTTACTTATCTTACTCTGCTCAGTTTTGTATTTATTTTCTGCTGTAAAAAAGGCACTTCGAGCGTTGTTGAGGTCTGCTTTTAATTTCTCAGATGAAGAGGGGTCTACTTTGGGTAGTTCTTCTTCTTTAGGCTCGGGTTCAGTTTTCTCTGGCTCGGGCTCTTTCACCTCTGGCTTTTCGGGTTCCTCCTTTGTTTCCTCTTTGTCTTCTGCCTTCCCACTCATAGCTTTGTCGATATCTTTATCCTCGAAACCCATTTTTTTTGCCAATGCTAGCATGCCTGCTCGACTTTGCTCGATTGCCTTCGCATCTTTTTTGAGCTCACCTTCTATTTTCTTTAACGCAAGCTCGTCCTTGTCGGTTTTTTTAGACTCGACTTTTTTTGCTGGCACTTTTGCTCCAGGTTTATTTTTTTTCTCTAATGCATCGAGCCTCTCTGTGGATTTCTGAATACTTTCCAGTATCTGCTTCCCTATTTGAGCGCTTTCGTCTACTTTCTTTTTGAGATTTTGTTTTTCTTTTACCATATATGGATAGGTTAATATGAGTTAATTGTACAATTTTTTGATAAAAAGGCAATACACCTTACCGTTTACTCTGCTTTTTGAAGCACAAGGAAACAAGTCGTTCCGTAAGAATTGCGGCCCGAGGAGCTCTTTTGATTTTTTGTGCTAATAATACCGTCAGTGCTAAAGAGAGAATTGGCATATGATCCGTAATCATTGATACCGTATGAATACTTTTTGTTGGGGTTCTTTGCTTTTAATTTAGAATAAATACTCCAAATGTTTTGGAAGGATCCACCCACAATGTACTGATCTTTCATATCTTCCGAGTATATAAAAGCCATCGTGCCTCGGCTTATGCCGTAAGCAGTTGCACTTTCGATGGGAATAAATTCTTTGTTTTCCCATTCGTTAGTAAGTCCGATACCAATACTCTCACCATTTTTGTTTGCGAGGACTGCAGTGTTTAGATTGTCATCATACACAACTCTAGTCATCACTTGGCCATCTTGTATTGTTGTATCTATTTCATCAAATCCATGTGTGTTTATCTCGCTTACCATTTCTCCAGGAATCACTTCATCGCCATGCTTGAGTGTGACATGACCATCATGTATTACGAGCATTGTTTTTTCATGAGGATACTTTTCTTTTGCGGGTTTAAAACCTTGGAACAATCCACCGAGTATTCCTTCACCTTCGATTGGCTTGAGTGATTTGGGGCTGAAGAGTGCTTCTTGATTACTATACGTTGCTATTCTGTAACCTGAATCCGCATTCATGTTCACAATATAGGGTCGGATCTGCATATCACGGAAATTCCCAACAGGTTGGCCTATTTGGTAATCTTCCACCAAAGGCTTTTCTATCTTTACCACAGGTGCCATTTCTTGCGTCGGATCATTTTCTACACTACTTTCTTCTTCTGTTGGGATTTCGGAAGTACTGGTTTCGTGAGTGTAATCTCCGATATTTAGTTTCTTTTGAATCCCGTTCCATGCTACTTGTACTGCGATCTCGGGTGGTAGGCGCATGGTGTTGGCTACGTCTTCATCTACGTATTCTTTTATAAGTTGGTTTGTTTTATCATTGTATCTCCCTGCCCCTATGGTTGCAGCTAGACTGCCTGCCATGATTATACTTGCCCATATTGCACTCCTAACAATCTTCTTTGTTCTCGATACTCGTTTCTTCTCTGGTGAATTTCCAGCATCATTTTCTTTTGCGAGTTCTTCGAGCAAGAGGTCGTGACCTTTCTTCCATTCCTCATATTTCTCTAATAGATTTGCTTGTTCTTGTTGCAGAAGTTTGATCTCTTTTGAAAGATCAGTGTTGTTATTTTCTAAATTTTTTTCTGTATCTGGAGACATTTTATTTATTGGCTGCATATATCTTAACAGAGTTTGAGTATTTCAACACATTTGCCACGTACCTGTTCTGGATCTTTTTTGTATTATTTTTTATAACATTTCGGAATTCTTTTGGATTGTTGTAATGCAGCACTGCAAGTTCGCGGTACTTGTCTTTTTGGTTGGTTGGAATGTTGCCTGAATAAATGTCCAATAAATGCGAAATTGTTGCGATACTCGATTTGGATACATCAAACAGGTCAGATGTCTTGCTGATATCAAATATTTCTCTTACCTTTGGATTGATGGAATTGATGCGTATTTGAGTGGTTCCTGCGCTTACATTTTTCTCGAGCATTGCTCCGAGTTTATCCATTACTCTGCCTGTCTGCCCGGTAAATCCACCGTAGGTTCCAAAGCTTGATTCTTGGCCGAAAATTCCGTAAGCAACTTTTACAAATTCATTGTACACACTATTGGGTACCTCGGGGTACAGCTTCATTATTTCCTGTTTTTTCTCTGCTAGTGTTTGTAGGAATTCTTTACCATCTTCATTTATTGTATCTGCTTTTGCCATAATAGGCTGGGGATTGTAGGGCCTGACAGTTTTGTTCACTTCTTTTTCATTTGATACGAACCGTAGCTCACCGTTGGTAAATATAAATTTGTTGTGAGGGTCGTCTGGTAGAACATAGACATTTGTCCCAGGGCCAAATCCCTCTTGGTTTGCTAAGTTTTTTATTGAATTGGCTTGGAAATTCATACAACCATTGGTCATCCTGTCATCTTCAGTATTTCCGTTATTAAAAAATTTTCTTCGTTCTGGTAATGTTTTGTGTAACACAGTAGGGACTTCGATTCCGCGCTCGTTGACCAGAGTAAATGAAGGTAAATGGTCATAAGTACTTTCTTTGTTTATCGTATATATACCTGCACCAGTTTGCCTGTTGCCCTGCTCCCAATAGACTTTGCCATCATGGATCACTGTTTCTGTTTGCTCGTCGCCCTTATTCATACCAGTCCCTACTTCGTAAGTAGAGATTAGGTCGCCATGCTCATATAGATGTGCGAGCGCCATCTCCTTATCGATAATCAAATATTTCCCTGGTATATCTTTGCGGAATTCATTGATAATAGAAATGTTGTCGAGTTTATTGATCTCTTCTTCGTAGAGCTTGATACTGTTCCAGTCTTTTAAATTTTCTACTTTCAAGTTGTCGTAAGCGAGAGCTTCGTCGGAGTATTTGAAGCTGAAGCTGGTGCTAGCTGCAAAATTGCAAACCACTGCCAAGGCGAGCAATGTTTGGCGAACCTTTCTCTTTACTTTCTTCAAGATAGATTCCTTGCCGTCTGCTTCTTGCTTTGGTGTAGGTTCTATTTCTTTGTCATTCATGTCGGCAATGACAGCTTCTTCTACCACTGATCTGATCTCCTCTTCTGTTTTCCCGTGTAACTCCTCTTGGATTTCTTCCGCACCAGACTCAGCTATGGCTTCGTCGATGATCTCGTCGACACTTATTTGCAAAGGTTCTTTTGTCTCTTGTTTTTCTACTTTTTCTACGTCCCCTCCCGTGTTTTCTTTTTTCTCTACTAAAATTTTCTTTCTTTTAGCTGGTTCTTTTTTTTCTTTCAAGCTTGCGTTGTATGCATTCACAAGCTCCTTGTGGGATTTTTCCCATTCTTCATACTGAGCCTGAAGTTCTTTCAAGTTTTTTCTCAGTTCTGTAAGCTCTGTATTATTTTTTTCAAAACTTTTTTCCATTTATTTTGATTGTTTATTCTTTTCTTCCCTTAATTCCTCGAAGTATTTAGATTCTTCTTTGGCGTATTCTAGTAAGTCGGGTTCCGCCATACCTTTTCTGTAGGTATAAGGTGAAGTGTGAAGATATTCTTGAAGGCTTATTTTTCCATCCAGATAATCAAAGGACAGCTGAGCCATTTGTTTTACTTCTTCGGTTACGTTTTGTTTTGCTTCTCCTCGAGCTCGATTAATACCAAATTCTGTTAAATTGCGTTTTGCTTTGACGTAATCTTCCTCGGTTAGGTTGTTTATGATTTCCTTATCAATTTTTTCTTGTGTGCTTTCGTTGTTCTTTGGTTTCTCGATAGTTTCATTTTTTTCTCCTTTTTTTAGACTCTTTAATTCTTCGTTGTATTTCGCATCAATTTCTTTGAATTTTGCATCTCTTTTGTGAGCTCCCATAGGCAAATAGTCAGCTGATTCTCGAAATGCTTTGATTTCTTCTTCTTTCCTTTTTTCTATTTCGGCTCTCTTTATATCTTCTAATTCTTTGTCGTATTTTTTGGTAATCAAACTAATAGCCATGTACCCTTTGTTTTTGTCTTTTGAATCTTCGTAAACAAAGTTAATATAATCTAATTCTTTTTGCTTTCTTTTTTCTATATCTTCTATTTTTAAATCTTCTAACTCTTTATCGTATTTATTATTTACTATTTTTAAAAATTGTTCAAGTATTTCTTCTGAGAATGAATTCTTCTTCCAATTTTTAGTTGTTTCATTTAATTCCTCTTGTCTTCTTTTTTCTATGTCAGCTATTTTTTCTTCCAAGGATTCATTTTTTGTTTCTTCTTCTGGGTTTTCTTGTTTTTGGTCGTTTTCTTCTGCTTCTTCTCCTACAATTGGGATTTCCTCCTCTTCTAATTCATCACCCCCTGTTTCAACATCGTCTTCTTCTGCGATAGGGATAACTTCCTCTATCAAAGTAGCTTCCTTGTTCTTTTTTGCTTCGATTTTTTTCTTCAATTCCTCATATTTTGCAAGCTTTATTTCATAAGCTTTTTCAAGCTTGAAATGGTTTGCTACCAGCTCTGCAAATTCTTTGTCAAAGTTTTCTTTCTTTATCCTTTCCTCCTCTGCCTTTTTCTCTTCCTCATTATTATTTACTTCAGTTTCTGTTTTAACCTCTACCTTTTTTTTCTTTTCATCAAGGATATCAAAAGCCGCCTTTTTTTCATCTAGGATTTTTTGCTTCGCAATGATTGCGTCGTCGTATTCTTTTGCTGTTGTGTAGTGTTCACTCATATGATTATTTTAGTTCAGATAGTTGCTCGTAATATTTATCCTTAATTATTTGCAATTCCCTTTTGAATGCTTCCTGGTTTTTTATTATTGGAAGACCACCAGAACTTTTCTCTGTTAGCAATTTAATTAAATTTTTTTCAGCTAATTCTTTGTTTGCTTGTATTCCAGTAATTTGTCTAACTATATTTTTATGTTTACCCAATAGGTCTTCTTGTTCAGCAGTGAGGACACTATCTTTATTGTTTAGAGAAAATTCAACTAATTCAAAAACTTTTCTTATATTTTCGTCTTTAATAATATCTTCTATGTTATTAATTTCACTTGTTTGTAATATAATTTTTTCACTTTCTTTTAGTAAAAATTCTTCTTTCCCTTGCTTCAACTCCGTGATTTCTTTTTCAAGCTGTTTGATTTCATGTTGTAATTGCTCGTGCAGAATTTCCTCTTCTGGTGTTAAGCCTGTTTCTTCAACAACCTCTTCTGTTGCCTCAACTTCAGCTAGGGCTTCATCCTCTGCTTTTTCTTCGGGCTCACCTGCAAATTCAAAACTAATTCCTGGTGCACTTAAAAAATTTTTTGCATTATTAAGACTAATTTTTTGCTCACCTGCACCATCAATAGAAAAAACTATATTTTTACCATCATTTTCCAAAATAGTATATTTAAAAGTTTTGCCGTTTTCATTTACATTCAAAATCTCTCCTGCTTGTGGTCCACCCATTTCAAAAAGCATGTCCGCATTTATTTTTGATCCCCCTACTAACTCTTTTTTATTTTTATTAGAAATTCTATTGATCCTTGCTTCGCTTTTAGCTATTCCTCGATCAAGAACCATTTTAAATTCTGGGTCTTTGGTTGTGTACCCCCTTTTTTGCAAATCATATATAGTTGCTGTTTTTAACTCCTTTTTTGAGAAAGGTTTAAATTCTTTTACTGGCTCTATAGGCTTTGGAATAATTTTCTCCATGACTGGTACTATTGTATCATTATTTTCTACAACTTCACTTTCTTTAGCCTCTGGATTTTCTACTACAGGTTCCTCTTGAATCGGCTCTTCTGTTTTTACTTCATTTACAATGTTTGGGGCCTCTGTTCTCGATACGATATCTACCTTCCTGTCTGACACTTCCTCTTTTACTGTAGGTACAACTTCCCCCTTTCTGAGCTCAGCTGTCACCCTTTTTATTATCTCATCTTTAATTTGAGAGTTTTTCTGGAATAGATCTATAGAGTCCTGAGAGTTTGTATCGAAGGGTACCGAGGCTGGGTCTTGGTATTTAGGGTATTCCATAGCAAATTTATTGAAAAGTTCGTCGTATTTTTTACCGAAGTTATCAGCTTCTGGCCTATTTTTGCTACCTTTTATGTTTTTGTTGTCACTTTTTTTAGTTGAAAAATCCTTGTCTAGGCTTTTTTGGAATTTTTTGTTTGCATTGCCAAAATGCTCTAATTTACGCATGTACCAATTATGCCATAAGTTCTGGAAATATGTCAATTGGTTACCATTTTAAAGGCTTTTTGGGCGATTCTGTCTGTTTTTGCACCCTTTTTCCACTTTTTGGTTTGACTTGACCCCCTATTTCGGCTACCCTCTATATATAGGTGTACAGGCCTATAAATCTCGAGACGGAAGCACTTTACTTTACAGACAGACGATCAGAATTACCCATTTTACCATGAGTATTCAACACTATAAAAAGAAGCCTACGAGCGAAAATTCTTTGCAAAAAGAAACAGCCGTACCTTCTAAAATATCTATATTTTACAAGCCTTTTATACTAAAAGGTTTTTCCGTTTTACTCCTACTTGCCCTCATCCTCTTACCTGTTAGCAAGGCAAATGCCGGCTTTTTCTCCTCTATTGGCCAGTTTTTTGGTATGGGTGCGGAAGCTTCCGAGAATGAGAGTCTCGGTACTAATACCAATTCCCAGACCATGCGCCTAATGGAGCCAACCCTTACCCCAGAGCTCAAACTTGGTTCTACGGCTCTCGATATGACTATTGTCGACGACCAAGCCTTGGAATCCAACAACATGGGCCCATTGGGAGTAAGCGATATTGAGCAAAAATACGTTACTACAAAGAAAATTCAAACACATACTGTAGTATCAGGCGATACTCTAGAGAAAATCTCTAAAAAGTTCGGAATTTCCAAAAATACCCTTATAAATTCAAACGACTCCTTGTCTGCTAAGGGTAGCCTCAAGGTGGGCCAAGTTCTCGCTATCTTGCCTGTGGAGGGTATAGCCTATGATGTAAAGAAGGGCGATACGATAGAGAGTTTGGCTCGCAAGTACAATTCATCTGCAAAAGAGATCCTCAAGTATAACAGCTTGGACGATGCATCCGACTTGCAAATTGGCGATACTATTGTTCTACCAGGTGGCAAAAAGCTTGTAGCCAAAGTCACAGAGAAGAAAGTCGAGGTCCCAAAGCCTACAAGGCCTACACAAATAGAGGAAGATACTCCGCAACAAACGCAACCCACACCATCTGACCCAACACCTACAGAGAAGTCGGATTCAACCCCATCTTCAAACGGATACATCTGGCCATTCCCTCTAGGTGCAGGAAGTGTATCCCAACGTCTACATGATGACAATGCTATAGACTTGCGAGCACCAAAAGGTACTCCAATATATGCGATCAAAGACGGAACTGTGCTAATCGCCGACTCCGCGGGCTACAATGGAGGGTACGGACAGTATGTCGTTATTGACTTCGATGCAGGGGGCCAAGCATTGTACGGACACATGAGCAAAGTTGCATCTGTCGCTGGTCAGAAAGTTGCCCAAGGTGACTTGATCGGATACGTCGGCTCGACAGGGCTCTCTACTGGCAACCACTTGCATATCAGTCTGCGTGACGGGCTCAAGAATCCGTACGCATTCTTGAAGAAAGGAGGCACGAGCGCAGATTTCAATAAATAAAACGAGTATGAAGTTTTCTAAAACAATTTTAATTATTACGAGTTTCTTTATAAGCTTTACGCTATTCTTTGGAAGTTTCAGTCCAGTGTTCGCTGCAACCACTACTGTCAAGAAAACAACAACAGTAAAAAAGTCTGCGACCAAGAAAGCACCGGCAAAAAAGAAAGTATCAAAAAAGAAAAGTTCTGTAAACCTCAATCCCCCGCGCATAACGCTTGCAACCGCTCCGCACTCAGAAAAGAAGTCCAAAGCAAAAAAGAAGACAACAAAAAAGCCGGTAGTAAAAAAGAAAGCATAAAAAATTCCCCCAGAGCTTGTCGAAGGGGAATTTTTTATTTAGGCAACTTCTTGTTGGTAGCAACTTTCGCAATAAATAATTTCTTTTCTGTCTGGAGCGTAGCTAGTCTGGAATGTTTCAGCGCATGTTGTACCTCCGTGATTGATATGCTTTTCAATAGTACACACACATTTACCCGGATACAATTTACGCGGGTTTCTTTTTGCCATTCTGGCTTGATGCCTACATTCGAAGTCCTTGTGTGGAATTGGTAAATTCATTCGTTTATAGAAATCAAATTCAGCTTTTGTTATTTTGTAATTCTTGCCACACTCATTACAAGCCAATATTTCTGAAGTAATTGCATCAGTCACAGTTGTAATACTCGAAGGTATTGTATTCTCGGGCATTGTTTCTTTACCAAAGGTGCCCGTGTTCTTTTCTTGCCAGCGATACCCCCTTTTTAAAGCCTCATTTCTTTCTAAAGGGAAAAAGTCTTGAGCCAGTGTTTCATTGTACCCAAAAGGTGCAATGTCTGTAGGGAAAAATTGACCATACTCTTTTTCTTTTTTCATTTGGTTTTCGATTTTTTCTTTTATTTTGAAATATTCTTCTTTTGAGTATGGCTTATTAAGGATCATATAGTTACCTTTACGCACAGCAATACATCCAAACGCATTAGATAGATGATGACAGCTTTCACAATACTCAACTTCATTGCAATAAAAAACAAATGCTGAATTTTTTAATTTACTTCCTTCTAGCGCTCCCATTATATTGTATCCAAACTCTGGCTTATAGTAATAGTTGTTGCAGTCCATACTGTCTATAGGATTCTCTGAGTCTGTCATGTATGAGCAATTTTTAGAATCATATGTATCAAAAAGCATAACTCCCTCGTGACAGTTGTGCAGATAGTCTCCAGTGACATTATGGCATTTTGTTTGTGAAGTATATTTTCTAATGGCTTGAAGTTTTATCTCCTCAAAATCTTTTTTTGCCTTCTCTATTGTTTTGAAGCTCTCAAGGATTTCTTTTTTCTTTTTTTCAAATTCTTCTTTTGTGTATTTTACATTTAAAATAGAGTTTGACATGTGTCGGCCGTTTGTACAAAATATGCAATTTGATGAGTCTCGCATATTGAAACAAAACAGTAGGTCGGTAGAAGATTGGCATTGCTCAGAGTACATGCACTTAAAGCATGAGCGACAGTCCGTACATTCGTAGCAAAGTTCTGACTCATGTAGAAATGCACAGTCTACACAAAATTTATCACGTTGCAAGAGTCTCCCGTACATACAGTCTTCGTTATAGTCAGCAGCGAATATTAAATAACAATCTTTATTTTCTGCTGAACCGTTTGTGTACTCACTACGTACATTGTTAAAAGCCATTAAGCTTAATCTAGGCACCTCTTGTTGCAAGGCTTTGTACTGTTCAAAAAAAGATTTAGAAAAATCATAATCCACCCCGTAATCTTTTGGATCCCAGCCATCACCCCACCAGCAGTCATGACAATAGACTTTAAATGGTGATTCAGGTGTATACACAGTAATCATATCTTTGTTGCACATATCGCAAGGCCTTTTATAGAATGTTCTCTCGTTGCGGAAATTCAGTCGTTTGGCCATTCTGCAATCAGGGCAGAAAAGCGGGTGTGGGCTCTTCATCTGCTCATAAAAAACTATATCTTCGTCGCGAATTACAAATTCCTTTTCGCATGTCTTGCATAGTTGGTTAATCATAGATATTTTTAATATAGCATAATTATTGATTAGTGCGAGGGCGGTATTGGAGGGCTTCTAGGATGTGGGGAATTTGGATGTGCTCGCTACTCTCTAGATCGGCGATGGTGCGGGCGAGTTTGATGGTGCGGTGGTATGCGCGAGCAGAGAGTTGGAGATGCTCGGCACTCTGATTCAATATTTTCTTGACCTCGTCTGCGAGTGGTGCAAAAGTATTTAAATCTTTTGAATTCATATCGCTATTTGTTTTGATTTTTCTTGTAGCTTTTTTGAATCTTTTTTCTTGTATACTTCGTGCATTTTTCACTCGACTCTTTATTATATTTGTCGGAGTGCTATTGAGATCTTTGCCCGAGAGTTCGTCGTAGCCGACGTTGCTGACGGTGACCCACATATCAATACGGTCCATGATTGGCCCCGAAAGCTTGCGATTGTAGCGGTCCAGATCGGTTGGCTTACAAATGCACGCTTTCTGTTTGTTGCCTTTGTGTCCGCAAGGGCATGGGTTCATTGCAGCAATCAAAATAAAGTTGGAGGGGAATGTCGCTGAGCCTTTTGCACGCGAAATGGAGACGATGTTGTCTTCGAGTGGCTGGCGCAAAGATTCCAAAACACGTTTTTCAAATTCTGGAAATTCGTCCAGAAATAGGACGCCTTTGTGTGCGAGCGTCACTTCGCCAGGGCGTATATTTGCCCCACCACCAATCATAGCGACATAGCTTGCAGTATGGTGTGGTGCACGAAATGGCGCATCGGTAATCAACTTGCCTTCAAGCATGCCAACGATAGAATGTATGCCAGTGATTTCTAAAATATCTTCGTTGTCGAGATCTGGAAGTATGTACGAAAATGCACGTGCAAGCATTGTCTTGCCAGTTCCTGGAGGACCCGATAGTGCAATGTTGTGTCCACCAGCGGCAGCGATTTCCAATCCCCTTTTGGCATTCTCTTGACCCTTCACATCTTGGAAATCGGTCCTATTTTCAACTACCGATTTTTCTATTATAGTTTTTGGGAATTTGGTAAGCTTTGGTTTCTCTTTCTCAAGCGGATTGCCTTTTTTGTCGTATCTAATTTTGTAAATATGATTGATCACTTCAATCAGAGTCTTTGCGCCATAAATGTCTATTCCATCTACAAGCCCCGCTTCTTCGGCATTGTCATAAGGCAAGAAAATTTCTTTGTAGCCCAAGCGTTTAGCCTCTTGTGTTAGTGGCAGAGCACCTTTTATAGGGCGGAGTTCCCCATTGAGTGACAACTCCCCGAGGAATACTCTACTTTCTGGGTCGAAATATGTTTGATTTGCAGAGAGCAAGTATGAGAGTGCTATACCTAGGTCGAAATACGACCCTTCTTTTTTCAAGTCAGCTGGCGAGAGTGATATGACCACCTTTTGATTTTGGCTTTTTGGAGATTCGTAGCCAGAATTTTTGAGCGCAGAGCTCATGCGGTCTTTTGCTTCATCGACAGCTTTGTCGGGTAGCCCTACCATAGTAAAAGCGTGGAGAGTATTTGGAGTAATATCAACTTCTATCGTAACAATCTTGCCTTTTAGCATGTATGGTTGCGCCGCGTAGACTCTTGAGAATGACATAATAAATAGTATAGCAAACAAAATAGAAAAAATCCCCGAGAATAGTCCTTGAGAAATGACTTGCGCAGAAGCTTAGAAAATAAAGTATGTACTCAGGCTATTATTTTCTTGAGCGACGAGCAGAGCAATTTTTCACCAGAAAAATATGTCGTGCATTTTGAGAGGAGCTATTCTCGGGGATTTTTTAGTGGTTATACTAGATTCATGCAGATCATGCACTTGCGGGCGCTTGGATTTACATCCAATCTTTCTTCTTCGATAGCGTCACCACATGTTTCGCACTTTCCAAATTTATTTTCTTCAATTCTTTTGATCGCGTCCTCTATGTCTCGCATTCTTCGGCCAAGCGTGTCTGTTATGGCGCTACGTTCTTCGAAATCCTCGGTACGGCTTGCCATGTCGTTTTCATCTGCTTCGGGAGCAGTTTGACTCTCTGGGACTGCATGCCAGACACCAGTTACATCGTCGCGTTTTGCAATCGAAGATAATTCAATTTCTAAATTTTTCTTTTCTTCCGCTAATTTATTTTTGTGTTTGATCATATGTGAATAATATATAATTTTTAATTAAAGTGCAATCTACAAAGGCTTGGCGTTTTGAGTGCGTAGTCTCTTGATCGCCTCCACGATTACCTCTTTGTTGTCGGAGATCATGTATAGGTTTTGATTTATAAATACAGAGTAGATCAAAGGCTCGTTGTCGGTGCCAGTCAGCACCCGTGCGTCGGTATTGTTGATAACAGTATCTTCAAATGATTTTTGCAGAAGGACTTTTTTGTTCCCACTGATATTGATACCAAAGATTGTAGAGAATTCATCGAGGATTGTTTTCTCCCAAGCATATGACCCTGCCACAGCTTGGTCGTATGATGGTGATTTGAAGATAAAGAAAGTGCCTGTCTTGGCTTCTGCGTTTTGGCGGTACAAGCCGATCATAAAATTTGAATCCAATGACCTTTTAAATGAGCTCGGTATACTACTACCAACTGTCTCTAGGAAGTCTGTAGCACTGAGAGTTTTTTGTCCACCGATAGTAAAGACCACAGATTCGACAAGACCATTTTTATTTTTTGCGCGCTCCTCTCCCAGCACTCTTACTAAGTCCTCTCGGCCGGCAATAGTATCAGCCGGCAGAAGTGTCTGTGTGTCGCTTGGGATCAGCGTGGGAATTCCGGTTACTATTTCTGGATGAGTTGCTTCTATCTTGCCTTTCTTGTTGAGGTACTTGAATACAAATATTGCGCCTACAATAAGTATGATCGAGCAGATACCAAATACCAAAGCATAATTCTTTTGTTTTGTTGCTGTCTGCTTTTGAACTTCCCCTTCGCGACGACGTTGCTCGGCCATAGCGATCTTGATCACCGAGGCTTCGTTGTCGCGCACCATACTTGCCATATCGCCTGCATAGGTGTGTATGGTTTGTGACTTTTTATTTAGATTGATGTTATTTTGTTCGTCCATTAAAGAAATCCTTGTCAGCTTCTTTTATAGAAAGACTGATTTTACCTTTCTCGTCTACCTTTAGAACTTTGATCGGGACTATCTCCCCTTCCTTAAGAATATCAGAAATCTTCTCTACACGGAATGGGGCCATTTCGGAAACGTGCACGAGACCCTCTGTATTACTATTGTTGATCTTTACAAAAGCGCCGAAGTCGACGATCTTGATCACTTCACCTTTAAACATATCACCTGCCTTGTATTCGTATGTCATCTCGGCAATCATTTTGTGTGCCTTTTCTGCACCACCGTCTCGGCCTGTGATAAACACTGTGCCGTCTTCTTCGATTGTGATCTCGGTACCAGTTGCTTCACGGATTGCATTGATGTTCTTGCCGCCTGGGCCTATAACCATACCGATCTGATCTTTCTTTATAAGGATGGTCATGATCTTTGGTGCGCGTGCCGAGATATCGGCACGTGGTTGCGCGATCACCCCGATGATTGCTTCGAGGATTTGCAAGCGCGCGTTCTTTGCTTTCACTAGCGCATCTTTGAGTACCGGTAGTGGTACACCATCTACTTTAATATCGAGCTGGATTGCAGTGATACCATTTTTTGTCCCGGCAACTTTGAAGTCCATGTCACCATAGTGATCTTCTGGTCCTTGGATGTCAGTAATGAGTTTGTATTTTGTACTATCATTCTCGTCGATCATTGCACCGATCGAGATTCCGGCAACAGGACTTGTGATCGGCACACCGCCATCCATAAGTGCTATTGTCATCGCACAGATACTTGCTTGCGAAGTGGAACCATTGGAAGCGGTGGATTCAGATACAACACGGATTGTGTAAGGGAAATTTGTCTTGCTTGGCAGTACTGGAATCATTGCTTTTTCTGCGAGGAATCCATGACCCATTTCGCGACGGTTGATTCCGCCGACGCGACCAGTTTCACCAGCAGAGTATGGAGGGAAATTGTAATGATGCATAAATCTTTTCTTGAAACTATTCTCGATACCATCGATAGTGTGCATGCTTTCAGGGCCTCCAAGGGTTAGTACACTCATGACGTGCGTCTCGCCACGGTAAAATATTCCTGAGCCGTGTAACACATCCGAGATACCACCAGCTACTCCTGATAGGGCTCGAACTTCGTCGAGTCCACGCATGTCTGGGCGCATGTCGTTTTGTAATGCTTTGTCGTGGAGGGCTTTGTCGATATATGTTTCCAAGTAATCTTCGGCGATAAATTTCATCGCTTGGTCGTCTTCATATTTTTCTTCAACAAACTTTTTCCATTCGTGCTCGGCTTCGTGGATTGTCTTCTTACTTTCAGTTTTGCTAAACAATCCTTTGTCGAGGATTGGTACGATCAAACCGTTGAACAATTTAACAATTTCTTCTGTAGTCTCGGCTGTTGGGAATACCAATTTTTCTTTACCAAGTTCTGTGCGGAGCATCTTTTGGAAATTTTCCCACTTTGTGATCTCGGCTATAGCTAGGTCAAAGGCAGTGCCCATAGTTGGCTCATCGAGCTCAAAGGCCATCGCCTCGATCATGTTGATAGTGTTGTCCTTTCCGCACACCATCAAGTCGAGTGCGTATACTGGCTCATCAGTTTGAGGGATATAGTTGTTTGCAACGATTGTTGGATTTTCTTTTGTACTACTTATATGTACGGCACCGATTGGACCTGCCCATGGGATGTCCGACATATGGAGTGCCACTGATGCCGCATTGATGCCGAGGGTCTTTGGATCTGCTTCGCCTACTGCGATAACAGTTATGATTACTTGGACCGCATTCTTTATTCGGTGATCGAATAGCGGGCGGATAGTACGGTCGATCACACGTGCCGCAAGAATTGCTTGGTCGCTAGGTCGTCCTTCACGGCGCATAAATTGGCTTCCTAGGATCTTGCCAGCTGCATAAAACTTTTCTAAATATTCTACAGTAAGGTTGAAAAATCCAGGATTGGATTTGCCATCACGACTGATACAGGCTGTAGCCATAACTACAGTCCCCCCACTCTTTAGTATGACCGAGCCATTTGCTTGGTCTGCTAGGTCTGTAAACATAGCGACAATCTTCTTGCCACCAATCTCTACCTCAAATTCTTTTGTATTCATATTATGTGGGCTAATCTACAGACTCTAGTTTTGAAGCGGCAAGTAGGCCACTCAACTCTATTTGTCTGGAGATTAACGGTTACCTTTTAATAGACTCTTTATAGCACAAAAGCAGGTTTTTATAAATAGACAAAAGAAAAGCCCCAACCTAAGTCAGAGCGATTCAAAAATTTAGTACGGTGCTTAACTCTATGAAAAGAAGTCATCAGCGCGGCCAAAAGCTTTATAAAAACTAAAGGCTCCAAAGATTGGACAAAGAAACATCATCAAAATCAGATGAAAAATTCTTTCCCACTCTGGCAACGAACTGGCTGACACTTGTACCTTTTGTGAAAGATACGTAATACATAGATAGAACAATAAACCGCCGATAGCTATGAACACTAAACGCATCACGCCTATCATCAGAAAGCTGAATACAAGTGATACATTAAAGAAGAAATCGGAAAGGTGTTGGCGACAAGTTTTTGTTTTCATTTTTTTGCTATTAAGTTATATTTGTGTATATTATAGCACAAATACACCCTATTTGTCAAGTAAAAACCCCTTGTAAAATAAGGGTTTTTAACGCGATCGGCAAAAGAAAAACCCACCGTGCTAAGATGGGTGTTCCATTAGTGGTGGGTTTTAAGATTTAAGCTTGTTGTTCCTTGATTGAATTTGACCAATCTTTACGATAAATCAAACGAACTAAAGTGCCTACAACAGTTGAAATACTCGCGGTTCCTAAAATTACAAAGTAAGCTGCTTGAGGTGCAAAAAATAAAATAGTTGCTCCGGCTACTGTAAGATTGGCTGCAATACTGTATCTCGGATGTACAATTGCAAAGATCAAGCTTAGTGCAAAAAATGAATAAGCAGTGACATCAGCATTAACCATTCCGGAAAATTTGCAAAATAGCGCACTGGCAAGAAGTCCAATTAAGATTCCGATAGGATATAACCCTCTGGCTACGTCGTCTCGGTCTGTTAATTTGAACCATTTCAATTCGCGAAGCATTACGATTCCAAAGAAGCTGATGGTTACCACCAGTAGAAACTTGGGCAGGATCTCAGTAATTTCTTTCCAGGATACCATGTTTACCATTCGTCCAATTAGGACAGAAATTAAACAGGTTAAAAATAGGGTTAGAACATAGATCTTTGTGTACAGCTGTACAGTTGCGATGTTGTTTTTAGAGATTTTCATGTTGTTTTTATTAAGTTTTCGATTTTGTATATTATAGCACAAATACACTCTATTTGTCAAGTAAAAACCCCTTGTAAAATAAGGAGTTTTTTGGAGGAGGGCTCTCATTTATTTAGATAACTGCTCTTTGAAGTAGTTGACCCACTTGATGTCGCTTGGGTCTTTTTCGTGGATGATACCTAGGGTATAGGCTAGATACATTGCCCTTTGCATGCCTATTAGGATCTGAGATAGTTTGCTCTCGCCTTGCATATCCACAGTTGTGTACTTTATCCCCTGTTTACTCAAGACATCTTTTGTCACTGCAATTCTTTTGTTTATTTTTTCAGAATATAAATTAGACTCGAAAAACATAAAATAAACTTTCTCTTTATTTGTATCTGGGAATTCCAAACCCTCCATCAAGTGGTGATTGAGCTCTGGGATCTCGTGCGTGAGCGCCAATGTCTTGGCAGTCTCGTGGATTTGGTTGCGAGTAAACCGGCCAAGGTTGGTGAGGTGTTCGCTGTACACTAGTACTGGCATTTTGTCTGCGATATTTTGCGCATCCGTATACACTTCATCGATTTTGTTTTCGGTTTTAAAAGTTTCTTGCCAAGATGCCAACTCTACTAAAGCTTTTTCTACTTCTTCATTCGTAAGATTGCACACTTTGTAATCTGTACATATCTTTATCATCTCCATCATCATAAATCCTACGCCGAATCGTGGCTGGTTGCATGGGTTATATCCAGTATTTATCTTTCTGATTTCTAAATTATTTTTAACTGCGATATTTTCTAGTTCGCCACCCACAGTGATGCAGGCTACTTGCGCGCCCTTTTCAATTGCGTGTGTTGTTGCAGAGAGTGTCTCTTCTGTACCACCCGAGTAACTGATTGCAAGCACTAGTGTGTCTTCACCAACCCATGCTGGTATATTGTAATCGTGGCTCATAGTGATAGGCACAGTGAAAATATTTAAAGATTGTAGTATGTATGCACCGAGCGCCGATCCACCCATACCAGCTACCAAAATATTTGTAACTTCTTTTCGTTCTCTGTCCTCACTTCCGCTCTCCCATGTTGCCTTGCATTGTTTAGGAAACAATTCTACAGACCCAAAAACATTTTTTGTATCGAATTTTTCTATCCCATTTTGAAATTTTGTATTCATTCTTGTATGTTAGCATTTTTTAAGATTTTTGAAAAAAGGTAAAAAAATGTATAATCTATATATGTGTGGAATAATCGGATATATAGGGAAGCGTGAAGCCTTCCCCGTTCTTATAAAAGGCTTACAACGGCTCGAATACCGAGGCTACGACTCTGCTGGGGTCGCTATTGTAGCCGACGGGATGAAAGTCTTTAAAAAGAAAGGCAAAGTTGCCGAACTTTTGAAGCTGGCCGAGGGAGCTGATACAAAAGGTACTATTGGTATAGGTCATACAAGATGGGCGACTCATGGTGAGCCGTCGGATAGAAATTCGCATCCGCATCTTTCGGAATCAGGATCGTTCGCTATAATTCACAACGGCATTATCGAGAATTATGTAGTACTCAAACAAGCGCTCGAAAAAGAGGGCCACACTTTCAAAAGTGATACCGACACCGAAGTCCTCGTACATCTAATAGAAACAATAAAAGAAAAAGATAAACTCTCATTACTCGAATCGGTGCGGAGTGCACTAACACAAGTTGTGGGTGCCTACGCCATAATTGTTATGGATGAGCATGACGCCGACACATTGATAGTGGCGCGTCGTGGTAGTCCGCTTGTGCTCGGTATAGGCGAAGAGGAATTTTTCATCGCATCCGATGCGTCGCCAATAGTAGAATATACAAAAAATGTTGTTTACTTGGAGGATAATCAAATCGCAATAGTTAAAAGAAATGGCGAATACAAAATATCTAGTATCGCCGGTGTGCCATACACTCCCTTTGTAGAGAAGCTGACGATGGAAGCCGAGATGCTCGAGAAGAATGGCTACGAGCACTACATGCAAAAAGAAATTTTTGAACAGTCACACACTATTGCCGATGCACTTCGTGGGCACATACTACCGGATCGAACAGTGCACTTGCGGGGACTGGAAGAAATTTCCGGATCTATGGACATAGCACGCCGAATCATTATTGTGGCTTGTGGCACATCTTGGATATCTGGACTTGTGGGTGAGTACCTCATAGAATCTCTGGCACGAATGCCAGTAGAAGTAGAGTATGCATCAGAATTCCGCTACCGCAAACCAATTTTAAATAAACACGACATCGTGATCGCCATTTCCCAATCGGGTGAAACAGCCGATACACTCGCCGCACTAAACTTGGCGAAAGAGTGTGGAGCAGTTACTTATGGTATCTGCAATGTAGTCGGCTCATCGATTGCACGGATGACAGATGCCGGTTCGTACATACATGTGGGTCCCGAGATAGGGGTTGCTTCGACCAAAGCTTTTACCGGACAGGTAGTCATACTATCACTACTTGCACTATTGCTTGCCAAAAGACGCGAAGCTCTTAGTGAGAGTGAATACAATACACTCGTTGATACACTATCCACTATCGGTGACTCTGTAGACAAAGTTCTCAAGGAAGAAGATAAAATAAAAAAGATCGCAGAAATTTTGAAAGACAAAGAAAATGCTCTTTTCCTTGGCCGAGGGATACTCTTCCCTGTCGCGCTCGAAGGCGCACTCAAATTAAAAGAGATTTCCTACATCCATGCCGAGGGTTACCCAGCTGCGGAGATGAAACACGGCCCGATCGCATTGGTGGAAAAAGATTTCCCAGTAATTGTGGTAGCAACCAATGAGGCACTGATCGAAAAAGTAATTTCCAACGTGCAAGAAGTCAAAGCCCGTGGCGCGTTGACGATAGGAATTGTGCGTGAAGGTAGCAACGACACGAAAGATATTTTTGATCATACAATAGAGATCCCAAATGTCCCCGACGAATGGATGCCGATCCTCTCTGTGCTTCCCCTCCAACTCCTCGCCTACCACACTGCAATACTGCGTGGTGCAGACGTAGACAAACCCCGCAACCTCGCAAAGTCAGTAACTGTAGAATAAATCATGCATTAAAAAATCCCAAACTGAAAAGTTCGGGATTTTTTTAAGTTAAGATGTTCGGATTAGAAACTGATTGTCCACCAACCTGCAAGCCAGGTTATGAATACAATAAAATCAATTAGAAAATGAATGTAAAGAGCTTTAGCTACTATTGTTCTGCTTTTCCACCAAATTTTAAATAAACTCCAGCATTCTTCAAGCCATACAATGAATCTGATAGTGTAAATAACTACAAAAATTATTACAGCAGCTAAGCCAAAAATAATCCACTCAATTAAATCAAGGAAAAGTTCCAAAAATGCTTTGAGCATGCTGAGGAATTCTTTCCAGTTTTTAATGACCACAACCAGTAATAATACCAACATGGCAATCACGATAAGCGCAGCAATTATTATTGTTGCCCACATTACGTAACTGACATTCAAGTATTTTTCCAGCAGTATTTGACTGAAGAGAATTACTAAGAATATCGTAGCCACAATAAACACTACCTTGAGTACCGACCACAAATCTTTTAAGCGGAACAACGGCAGACCCATTTTAAAATTTCTTAAAGATAATAACAAAAGAAATAAAAATGGGAGCTCGATTGCTAATCCAATCGGAGTTGTAATCGGAGTGATTTCTACTCTTTGGGTTGTGATACATACGTTTGCTTGCACATAGCGCATTGTATCCAACAGGCTTCGGTCTCTCAGGACTTTTGCTACGGCTTCTTTTGAGTGAAGCTGCAATTCACAAGAAGTAAGAAAAATATTTTCTATAGGAATTTTGAGGTCCTTAAGTTTTTTCTCAATCAGCGAACTTGTTCTTTGTAGCCTGGCTGAGGCCAGATTACTGTTCTCATCTTCATACACTTCTGGCTGTAGACTTTTTTCAAAGCCGTACTTTAAAGCTTCAGGTGAAGCCGTCCCCAAAAGATCTAATAAGATTTTCGGCTGGGCAAGAGTCGGGAGTGTCGGATTTACTGCATTACGTACCGCGATTGCTTGTCCGTCGTAATCCAAAGAAAGATCCATTTTGATTTTATTCACGCTGTCGGAAATCACTTGCGCAATTTCTTCGGCCACAAAATCTTCAGTGGAATCATTAGATACTGGTGGCACAAGGTTAAAGTGTGGCCCGATCGGGTACACTACTTTGCGCGTAAAATTTATAGTATCGCGGATAATTTTCCGCGATTCACTTTGAAATGGAGATAATAAACTCCAAAAATTAAAGTGTGGACCCTTCCCCTCATCTGAATAGAATCGGGTATAGGTAGTTACGTCATTCCCCCTGTAAGCTTGCAAAGCATTGAAGCTGAAGAGCGAGAGAGTCGAGATGGTTAGGAGGGTAATAAATACCCAGAGGATTACTTTTTTCATAATTTTCTTTTTTAAGAGTTTTTTTAAATGGTTGATTTCCGCAATTTCTGGCATAGAGAAACTCTGGAAATCAACCACATCTCTTAAAAACAAAAAATTCTAATCCGATGTCGAAGAACAGCTATCAGCGGTATGATAGCATGTTTTACCCTATTTGTCAAGTTAAATTATATATTTAACCCTTATTTTATAAGCTTATTTTACCAAACTTTCTTTATTATCTCTATTGCTTTGTCGATATCTTGGGTGGTGTGTAGGGCCGAGAGTTGGAATCGGATCCTTGCCTCCCCTTCTGGGACTACTGGGAATGAGAGTGATGTTGCGTAAATGCCGTTTTCAAAAAGCTTTTTACTCAAGTCGCTCGCTTTTGTGGCGTCGCCGATCATCAATGGTACTATGGCATGACTGCCAGCCAATGTTGGCCAATTATTTTCTTCCAATTTGCTTCGGAAGTACAAGGCATTTTCTTTTACTTTTTTAGTGAGTGCGTTGTCGGCTTCGAGCATATCGAGTCCAGCAATACCTGCGTTTACAATCGATGCTGGCACAGCGTTGGAGAATAGGTAGGTGCGGGACTTTTGGCGGAGTAGATCAACGAGAGATTTCTTGCCACCAATGTATCCGCCGATGGCGCCACCGAGAGCTTTGCCAAGTGTTCCGGATATAATATCAATCTTTCCAAATACATTTTGTGCCTCAGGTGTGCCACGACCAGTCTCGCCCGCAACGCCGATGCCGTGTGCGTCGTCTACAAATAGTAGCGCCTCGTATTTCTCTGCGAGTTCGATTAATTTTGGTAGATTCGCCATTGTGCCCTCCATGCTAAATATGCCGTCGGTCACAATTATTTTATTTCTATACCCCTTCTCTTTATCCTCTTCTAAAAATTGTTCAAGCATGTCCACATTTCCGCCTTTGTAAATTCTTTTATCCAAATTTTCTTTTTTACAGAGCTTGAATGCGTCGATGATAGATGCATGATTGTTGGCATCGCTGTAGATAACATCTTTCCAGGGCTCTGTACTCCCAAATGGTTCATTTACAAGGGTCGCAAATAATCCGAGGTTGGACATGAAGTTTGTAGAATATAATATTACATCCTCTGTTCCGATGAACTTCGCAATCCTTTGCTCCAAGTCTCGGTGGATTGTCTGTGTGCCAGAGAGGAATCGAACCGATGCCGTGCCGAAGCCAAATTTGTCCATGCCTTCTTTGGCTGCTTCGATAAGCTTTGGGTGATTGGCAAGACCAAGATAGTTGTTGGATGCGAACATGATCATCTCTTTGCCATCTACAACCACATGTGTTCCCTGCGCACCCTCAATGAGTCGCTCAGTTTTATACTTGCCATTATCCGCAATAGCTTTTAAATCCCCCTCTATTTGATCTGTAATTTTTTTTGTATACATATATATAAGTAGTTAAAAAATTTTACTTCGCATATCTTTTTCGAGGGTACTCAAATTTTTTGCTAAAAATTTGCTCAGTTCTCCGACCGTCGTCGTCCGAAGCCCCTCAAAAAGATACGCGTGCGACAATTTTATAAACCTAATTTAACTTTTAAATTTATAAGCATTACTTCGGTCATCTTTGGCAGATCGAATTCATGTTTCCAGCCCCAGTCTGTTCGGGCAACACTGTCATCGATACTTGCAGGCCAGCTATCAGCGATCTTTTGGCGGTGATCGGGAGCGTATGATACTTCAAGTTCGGGAATTGATTTCTTGATTTCGAGTGCAATTTCTTTCGGTGAAAAACTTATTGCAGATAAATTGTATGACATTCTGTTTTTAACATTCTCGGTTGGAGCTTGCATGAGCTCGATTGTTGCACGGATGGCATCATCCATGTACATCATTGGCAGATAAGTATTCTCGGAAAGGAAACATGTATACTTTTTATTCTTTATCGCTTCGTAGAAAATTTCTACTGCGTAGTCTGTTGTACCTCCACCTGGCTCACTCTTCCAACTTATCAGTCCTGGGTAGCGAACAGAACGCACATCAAGGCCGAATTTAGCATTGTAATATTGGCACAGCATTTCGCCTGCGTATTTGGTAACGCCATACATTGTACTTGGCTCGATCACTGTAGCTTGCGGAGTATTATCGCGCGGAGTTGTCGGGCCAAAGACTGCGATAGAGCTTGGCCAGAAGATTTTCAACTTTTTCTCTACACCAAGATCAAGGATTTGTCGTAGGCTCCCCATATTGAGATCCCAGCATAGCTTTGGATTTTTCTCACCCGTTGCAGAAAGTAATGCTGCTAGTAAATATATATCTGTAATACCCTCCTTTTCTACAACCGCTCGGGTTGCCACAGCATCGGTCGCATCGAGTTGCACGTACGGACCGTCAGCCAGCATTGGGTGATTTTCCCTCAAATCACTTGCAAAAACATTCTCGTTCCCATGAATTTTCCTTAAAGCCAAAGTTAGCTCTACCCCGATCTGTCCACAAGCACCCATGATTAAAATTTTACTCATTTTTATATAAATTAATTAATAACTCTTTATCATCATTACTAAATTTCACACCCCTTCTCTCCATCATCCTAATTGCAATTTTTTCTGTTATGTCTATAGGAATTTCTGTCATATTATCTTTCGCATAATAATTCACAAAATTTGGCACGTCTGTAGTCACAGTACCATATATATGTGCACCTACCCCAATTATTTTTCCTGTATATACAGATATATTGATTGCGGTCTTCACATAATCTGCAACGATTGGACCCATGTGCAATTCGCCTGTTTCAACACCAGCAAGTTTTACTGTGCCGTAAGTATTTTTTACATTTGAAAATGATGTCCCTCCACCGATGTTTACCCAAGATCCTACATAAGCATCGCCGAGGAATCCGTGATGAGATTTGTTGCTGTAACTTTCAAATACGGTATTCTTGATTTCACCACCCACACCGGAAACTTTGCCAATATATGAATTGCCAAGATTCGCGTGTGAATGCACTCGCGCACCCGCATCTATACGTACTGGCCCAACAAGATATGTAAATGGTTCTACTTTGACATCTTTTTCAATCACAATGATTCCAGCTTCAGTATTAAAAGCTACAGTGCTATCTACTGTGGCTGTTGTATGTACGTATACATTTGGCGCAACGAGCTTGTAGCCTGAATTATTTTCCAGAATTTTTGCTTTGTATTTATTGAGGTTGTTTGCGAAATTTTTCTTGTGCAAAGTGACAAGATGAAACAATTCATTTGGCATTTCAAATAATTCCCCTTTTGCAAATCCAAGCGCACTTTCTTCGTCTATAGAAAATCCGCCACAATGTATATCGGTAATTTTGCGAGTCAGAGTGATGGGATATAAATTCTCTCCACTTGTTTGTGTATCCATACTGCCAATATATCACAATTTTACTTGCCTGTCTTTGCTTTATAAATATGCTATATTCTTTATATGGTAACCATTATTTTTGATTTTGACGATACTCTTTTTGACACCAAACGCTTCAATGGCGATGTGGTAGAGCGTTTTGCATTGCACGGCGTGGACAAAGAACTCGCAAGGCTCGCCTACAATAATACAAAAATTAATATGGGGAATTATACCCTCAACGGGCACATCACCACCCTCCGCGATGCCCATGGCAAAGAAATTCCAAAAGAGTTTTATGATTGGTTTGAAGGTTTGGATTTAACTGAGTATGTACTGCCCCAGATGGATATCTTACTCACAGAGCTTGCACAAAATCATAAATTGATACTGCTTACAAAAGGGGAAGATGATTTTCAGAATATTAAAATTACTCGTTCAGACCTCGCAAAACATTTTCATGAGATACACATAACCCCCAATAGTAAAGAATTATTTTTTGCTGATAAAAGTTTTGATGATAAAGTTGTTTTTATAAATGACAAAGAGGATGAGAATCAAAAAATAAAAGAGTTCTATCCAGATTTTAAAGTGAGTCAAAAATATGAAAAGGGAGACATGTAGTCTCCCTTATCGTTGTTTAGTTTAATTCTTCGTAAAACACCAGGTCTTGCCTTGTGGGGCATGTTGCGTCTGGTGTGGTGATTTTTTTACCCGAAACGTGGGTTGCAAAATGGATTGCTTTGCGGATATCATCGATAGTCGCTGTTGCAATGGATTTGTTCAGGTCTCCTAACTTGGCGATAAATGCTCCTTCGAAGCAGTCTCCGGCTGCGTTTTCAAAAATAGGTGCACCTTCTTCAAGATACTGCGTGCACGCCTCAAAGCGTTCGACGGGGTGTCCCTTTAGCGAAAACATTCCTCCGTGTTTGGATTCTGTGACAATAATTAAGGTTGGTCCTCTCTTGTAAAGCAGTTTGTGTAATTCTGCTGGGGAAGTTTCCTTAAAAGCTTTGTACTCATCAGAATTGACGATCAAAAAGTCAGTACACTTCAATAATTCTTTAAAGGGAGTACTATTTTGGATAATTTCGGGTCGAGGATTTAAAACTCGGTTCCCGAAATGTCTGTTGAAAAAAGCTTTGATAAGCGGTATGTGCTGGTATCGAACCCCGGTACCTATGCGCCAAGTGCCGCCTTCCATCCGGTGTATTTCCTCTATCGTTTTATCAACTTTTTTCTGAATAACTTCGTTTTTTAGACATCTCGATTTTGTGCTGATGTATAAATCATCAGTAGGGATAATCGTAAAGTCACTTGAGGTCAGAATAGGAAATTCCACATAAGGAATCTTGGATTTTTTCAGCAGAAAATTTAGCAAGTGTTTTTCTGGATTCTTCTCGCGCCCCGTGAGGGCGAACAATTTGCTTTCGTGACCAAGCGTATGAATTGCTCTAGCCACATTAGCAGAAGTTCCGGCGAGGCCGAATTTAACTTCCTCCAAAGTACCTTTTTCACTGGTAGCTGGACCAAATTTTTGTTGCATTTCTGTGTTTACAGAGAAACCAACGTCAGCGGTAATAATGTTTCTAGGTTGCATATCGTTTCGTTTTTTTTAAGGTTAAACCATTTTTCTTCATTATATCCTTATTTTTGCCGAAATCAAGCACTAAAAATCCCCCACGTTGTGGGGGATTTTTAGTGCTTTTTATCTCATCAAATACTTTTTTGGATTTTTTGAAAGGTCAAAGAAGTCGTCGGCAACGTCCTTGAGTTTCATAGAGGTTGATTTATCAAAGGAAACGACTTCTACTTGTATAAGACGTGCCTGGAGGTACTCGACGAGCGGAATGAAGTCTCCATCCCCGGTTACGAGTACGACTGCGTCGAGACGAGAGGACATTTTGATTACATCAACAGTAATTCCTACATCCCAATCCCCTTTTTTCGCACCACCACCAAAAATCTGCAATTCTTTTGTTTTTGTTTCGATGCCGAGCTTGATAAGTGCATCAAAAAAGTTTTTCTCATCTCCACCTTCGCTTGATATCACATAGGCTGTGGCACGGACAAGCTTCCTGTCTGCTAAAGAGTCTTTTAGTACTTGGCCGAAGTTTACTTTTCTTTTATATAAATTTTTTGCGCTGTGATATAGATTTGATGTATCTATAAATACTCCCACGCGTTGATCTTTGTGTTTGATTACCATATATTTTTATTATACCAAAATCAAAACATCTCGACTAATCGAGATGTTTTGATTTTATGCTGTTGCTTTTAGTTTCTTTGAGACTAATGTGTGGCGAGCTTTGTCGGACTTCTCTAGATGTTTGAGGTGAGTACGGCGGTCAGCTACCATCTTGATCAAACCACGGCGTGAGTGGTTGTCTTTCTTGTGTTTCTTCAAGTGTAATGCCAATTCGTCGATACGAACACTGATCATAGCGATCTGCACTTCTGGAGATCCTGTATCTTTGTCGTGAATCTGATTTTTCTTTATTATTGTCGCCTTTTTCTTTGCTTTTAACATATTGCATATATTAGCACAGAATGGATTTTTTTGCAAGACCTTGTTGAGTTTTGTAAGGTCGGTCCTTAAGGGAGCCCAAGGACCGACCTTGGGTAAAAATGAGCAATAAAAGTTATCCACATACTTTACTTGACTAAAGTACTTTAGTTTGATAAAGTGGGTAGGTAATGGAATTTAATTGGAAAACACAACCAAATAAAGAATTAGTGGATGCATTCCTCTCTCTTTCCTCGCGTGAGGAGGCCGAGCGCTTTCTCCGCGACTTGATGACCGAAGGCGAGATCACTGAATTCGCCAAGCGCTTGCAAACAGCTGAACTCCTTTCTGCTAAAGTCCCCTACTCTACTATCGAACGTGAAACTGGTTTCTCGTCGACGACCGTGGCACGAGTATCGAAGTGGTTATCCAAAGGTACCGGAGGCTATAAAGAAATAATTACAAAACTTGGTTCGACCAAGCTCACCACAAGTCATCATCACAATCCATCCAAAATTGGGAAAGGATTGTCTTTGACGCGTACATAATTGTATCTACCTCGAAACCAACCCCTTCTCAATTTTGAGGAGGGGTTTTGTTTTGTCCCTAACAAAATAACAGTTCTTTAAAATTGTATTTGGTTGGTTACATAAGTTTTTCCTGAGAATTTATGTAACCAACTAAATATTAAATAAAATGGAAAATTCAAAAGAGTACTTAAAAGGTATCGTTGCCCTGCTACAACAAAATGTACGCGTTGAAGTTAGTGACGCAACTAATTACACAGATGAAGCAAAATACAGCCAGCTTCAAAAAGTTGAAAACGAAAGAAAGGATATAACCAAAATCCTGAAAACACACATTATTCAAGATCCGGAATCCAGGTACAATCTTGAATATTCAACAGCAAAAGAACTATCCATCCTAACTGGACAAGAAAGCTCTTTTGAAGGAACACACTACTGGTTTTATTCCCCGATTCTTGAACCAAATATTTTGTATGTAATCCTAGAAATGAGTGAAACAAAAATTGCACCTTGTAGAATTCTTACAGAAAAAGAAAACAGGATTTTAAAATCAAGAATCATAGATATTGGTTGCGGGAACGGACTACTTCTTGAAAAACTTTCCTTGCTAGGAGTACAGAGACATCGACTTGTTGGTATAGACATCTCTGAACAAGCAGTTAAGAGGGTGTGTAAAATGTTTCCAAGTATTTGTGGCAGGATTGAAAATCAAAAAGATTGGTTTGAAAATTTTGATTTTGTTTTTCTAAGCTATTTTGTAGACCGTGATGAAAACCAAAAAGAGACTTTCAAAAAAAGTGTCCAAACATTAAATTGGAAAGGTTTTTTGGTGCTTGAAGGACTTTTCCCGTGTGTATTATCCGACTCTAATGGAGTTTCTTATGGAGAAGCAAATGTGACAAAAGGTTTAGACCCCGTGGAAGACATTTTGTGCGTAGTGGAAGAATGTAAACGATTGAAGGTAGTTTTGAAAAAGATTATCGTCGGTCAACGACTTGTCTACAGCTTAGACGGTTCGGAAGTTCTCCCTACCTATATTCTTGTTTTTCAAAAAGAGTAAGAAGTTCAAAATTAATTATTACCTGCGGCGGCACATGTCGTTGCAGGTTTTATTTTTATTAGTTAATAATTTTAAAAGTATGTATAAAAAAGAAAGAAAATTTAATAAAAAAATAGACGATAAAAACTGGCAAGTGTTATTTAACACGCATTTTCAGAGTATGCAGTCACTCGGCGCAGTGAGTACTATGTGGATCAACGGATTCTCGAAACTTGGTTTTGATAATTCACAAATGCCAACAGCAGAAGCGATAAATGAGGTTTCAAAAAAATATACCGGATACACTTTTATCCAAACAGACGAGCGGATTATTATTCCGCAACCAGAATGGTACACAATGGTGGCAAATTATCAGCTTCCCCTCTCCAACTTCTTGCGCACACCAGAAGAGCTTGATTATTGCGATGAGCCGGATATTTGGCACGAGATCATGGGGCACGTTGCGTTCCTGATGAATAAAGATTATTCCGACATGTATCTGTCTCTCGCAAAATTGTATATCAAGGCGTACACCAAAGATCCAAAAAATGAAACAGGAATTCTAGATAAGGTTGATTTCCTGAGCGGATACCTGATCGAGCTTGGGTTGATCCAAGAGCCAACAGGATTAAAAGCATTTGGCTCGACATTGTATTCATCTGGAGAACTGCGAGAAGCCTTTAAACCAGAAAATCAAAAAAAGTTTTCTCTTGAAATTCTTGACCAAATCAAAGGTGTTCAAAATTACGACCGATCAGCATTTCAAGGTACTTATTACATTCTTGAGAGTTTGGATCAAATGAATGAAGCTATAGAATATCTTTCAAAAAATATATAGATTTATTGACAAACAGGTGTGAAATGGTAGGATTTAGAAAAAAGAAATATCATGGAATCAAAAAAAATTTTCACAATTTGTGCGGTAGCAGTGTTACTGTTTTCTGCTTATGCTCTCTATGTCATTGATACAATGACAGTACGAGGAGCCATTGTAATGATCGGCTTCTCTGTCACATTCTTTCTTTTAGGTGTTGCCTGGGGAAAATCTACTCTTTATTCTATTTCACCCAATAAAGAATATACTTATTGGGGTAGGGCTGGGGAATTGATTTTCCTCCAAGATGATTATGAAGATATTCATAGTGCGTACTCTTTAAGTGATCAGCTTAGTAGTAGCCCTTTCGAGCCTAATTATTCTGAAGCAAATGATATCGTTGTTCAGAAAATTCAAAGGTTCAGAGTCTACAAAGCAACAGTATTGAACGGTGCCAGGTTACGTTTGGGTCAAAAGTGTATTGGCCTTGCAAATAACCAAATCAAAGGTAAAAAAAATAAATAATATATTTTTAAAAAATTCTATAATATAAGCCCACGTAGTATACGTGGGCTTACTTTATGTTACAATTATTGTACGACGCTTCGGCAGGCTCAGCGTAAAACACTAAATGTTAAACAAATTAGAACAATTAAAAAGAGAATTTCTGGAGCATGTGGAGATCGAGCGTGGTAATAGTCTGCGCACGGTCCAGAATTACGATTACTATGTTTCGCGCTTTTTGGAGTTTGCCAAGATTTCTGAGCCGAAACAGATCACCGATGACAAAATCCGTGAATTTCGTTTGCATCTAAATCGCCAAAACGGAGCCAAGATTCGTGGGCAAGTAGCGAGTAATATGAAAAAGAATACACAGAATTACCACCTCATAGCTCTACGCATGTTTCTAAAATATCTTATGAAACGAGAAATCCCCTCCTTGCCTCCAGATCGAATAGAGCTCGCAAAGACTAAACAGCGGTCACTCGACTTGATCTCGGTAGACGAGCTCACTCGCCTTTTGAATGCACCAATGCAAAATCCTGAGAGGTCCGACCTCAAGGGAGCCCGAGGTCCGACCTCTGGGGATTCTGGGAGCAAAACTCTGCGTGACAAAGCAATCTTGGAATTATTTTTCTCTACTGGGCTTCGTTTGGCGGAGTTGTGTTCACTTGATCGTGACTTGGATTTATCACGAGACGATTTTTCTGTCCGTGGTAAAGGGGAAAAGGTGCGCGTGGTATTCCTAAGTGATTCTGCCAAAGATGCAATAAAAGCGTATTTAAAAAACAGAAAGGATATGGATGCGCCGTTGTTTGTACAGAATTCTAAAAACAAAACAGGCACAGGTCGCCTGACTCCCCGCTCGATCGAGAGGATAGTGAAACAGTACGCGATCAAGGCCGGCATTTCTAAGAAAGTGACGCCACACGTGATCCGCCATAGCTTCGCCACGGACTTACTTTCCAATGGCGCTGACATTCGCTCGGTCCAAATGATGCTCGGCCATGCGAGCATTGTGACAACACAAATCTATACACACGTGACTGACTCACAGCTCCGCGATGTTCACAAGAAATTCCACAGCAAATCAAAAGGTAAATAAAAATTTGCTATACTATATTATATGAAAATAATTTCTTGGAATACAAATGGGTTGCGGGCGACTGTTAAGCAAGGTAATTTTGATCCGCTTTTTACTAAGCACAAAATGGATATTCTTTGCTTGCAAGAGACAAAATGCGAGGCTGTACAGCTCGATGAAGCCACTCGCAACAAGAAAGGCTACACATCCTACTTCTCACACTCACTCGGGCGCAAGGGGTATAGTGGTGTGGCAATTTATACAAAAATAATTCCAGAGAAAGTGGAATACGGGATCGGCATCCCAGGGCTCGATGATGAAGGGCGCACAGTGGTAGCGTATTTTAAAAAGGGTGACTTCGGTATGAAGAATAAATTTATTTTAATCAATTGCTATTTCCCAAACGGTGGCCAAGGCCCACACAGATTAAAATACAAGTTGGAATTCTACGAAGCCTTTTTGAAATTGATAGATAGGAAGAAGAAATTGGGCTACTCAATTATTTTCACCGGAGATGTAAACACTGCACACGAATCAGTGGATCTTGCTCGCCCGAAAGCAAATGAGGAGAACACAGGCTTCCTACCGATCGAACGCGCGTGGATTACAAAAGTGATCGCACATGACTATATAGATACTTTCCGCCACCTCTATCCGAATGCAAAAGATATGTATAGTTACTGGGACCAAAAGACTGCATCTCGCGACAGGAATGTGGGCTGGAGGATAGATTACTTTTTCGTTTCCAAAGATTTAATCAAGAGTGTGGAGGAGTCCAAAATGCTCACAGATTACATGGGCTCGGACCACTGCCCTATTGTGTTGGAGTTAAAATAATAAATATGAGACAATAGAATATATGGAAACAAAGAACTGCCAGAATTGTAAAAAGGATTTCGTCATCGACGAACGAGATGCGCTTTATTACAAGAAGATAAATGTCCCCCACCCTACTTGGTGCCCTGGGTGCCGGTTTGTCCGTAGGGAAGCAAAGATAAATGGCTTTACTGTTTTTTATCGTAATTGCGATCTGTGTGGCAAGCGTACCCTCTCAGCTTATCCACCATCACAGAAAATTACCGTATATTGCCAGCCGTGTTGGTGGGGTGACACTTGGGACGGCACAGAGTTTGCAATGGATTATGACTCAAGTCGTAATTTTCTCGAACAAGTAAAAGAACTCAGTGACAAAACTCCTTTTTGCGCACTCGAGACAACATATCTAACTCTCAAAGATTGTGAGTATTGCAATGCAATTGCTTATAGCAAAAATTGTATTCTGGCTAGCTGGTCCGATTATTGTGAAAATGTTTGCTACTCGGGATTTAATAATGGCGTCAAAGATACCTCCGACTGCTTGCGCATGCAGGATTCTGAGCTGTGTTATGAATCTATCGGGCAAAATAAATCCTATCGCACTTTATATTCCGAAGAATGTGATTCCTGTACTGATGTAATGTTCTCTCGCAATTGCTATAGCTCGACAAATTGTATTGGTTGTGTAAATTTACGCGGGGCGACATATATGATTTTCAATGTGAAATATTCAAAGGAAGAATATGCCGAGAAAGTAAAAGAGATGAAGCTTGATACTCGATCGGGGATCAAAAAAGCAAAAGAAGAATCCGAGAAATTCTGGAAAACATTCCCCTACCGCGCATATAGTGGCAATACTTTCAACCTCAATACTACAGGCGAATATGTGTATGGTTCCAAAAATTCTAAAGAAATGTATATTTCAAACGGCGCCGAGGATTGCCGGAACTGCCAATTTGTCACAGTAGCGCCGGCGCGCGATTGTATGGATTATTCAGGCTGGGGCAACAATGCGCAACTAATTTATGAATCGGCAAATATTGGTGACAATGTGAGTAATGTAAAATTTTCTTGTTACTGCTTTCCTGATGTATTAAACACTGAATATAGTATGTGGGTGATTGCGGGTAAAAATAATTTCGGCTGCGTGAATCTCAAGCGCAAGCAATACGCGATACTTAACAAAGTTTACGATCAAAGTACTTACGAGAAATTGAAGGAGCAAATAATAGAGAGTATGAAAAACGATCCTTATATAGATAAACTGGGCAGAGTGTATACTTATGGTGAATTTTTTCCACCAGAATTTGGTAAGTTCCCGTACAACGCATCGAATGTAAGCAAATTTATCCCAAAGACAAAAGAGCAAGCCGAGAGTGAGGGATATTTCTGGCACGAAGAGCCCGAGACTGTTGTCGAATCTACAATTGATGGCAACAATTTACCCGAGACATTGGCTGAAAGTGGGGATGCAATTTTAAACGAAGTTATAGCTTGTACAACTTGCCCAAAGAAATACAAAATAATTCAACTCGAATATAGCATCTTGCAAAGATTAAACATTCCAATCCCAGACCAATGCTCAAAATGCCGAGAAAAAAATCGCTTTGCAAAAATTAACCCACCTATATTCTACGAGCGTAATTGCGCGAAATGCAATGAAATTGTCACCACCGCCTATACTCCCGAAAGACCCGAAGTAATCTATTGCGAAAAATGCTACCAAGGAGAATTTGTTTAACAAAAGCCCAAAGCAATGCTTTGGGCTTTTGTTATGTATTTGCTATGTTATACTTTTTGTATGGAAAATAAAACATGTCAGAATTGTAAACAAAACTTTAATATAGAGGTTGATGATGTGTCTTTTTATACACGGATGAATGTGCCCTATCCTACCTTTTGCCCTATGTGTCGTGCGCAGCGACGTTTGGCTTTCCGCAATGAGCGTGGACTATATAAGCGCAAGAGTGATTATAGTGGTAAAGAAATTTTCTCTATGTATTCCAATGAATCACCAGTCAAAGTTTACGAGCGTGATGTGTGGCTATCGGATGTGTGGGACCCGACAGAGTACGGGCGCGACATTGACTGGTCCAGACCGTTTCTCTCCCAACTTTATGAGCTTATGCTTGAGGTGCCATTCAAGGCCAACAATCTTGTCCATGGAGTTGATAGTGAATACTCCAACAATGCCACAGACCCAAAGAATTGCTATCTCGTATTCAATGCCACCAATCCCGAAGACTGCATGTACTCCAATGGCGTCAATTTCTCTCGCGATTGTGTAGATTGCTCACATATTTCAAAAACAGAATCAAGCTACGGTAGCTTTTGGCTAGGTTCCTGTTACCGCACTCATTACTCATCTCAATGTGTAGATTCGAGTGATTTGTATTTTTGTCGAGATTGCCAAGGATGCCTCAATTGTTTCGGCTCAGTAAATTTGCGTAACAAGAGCTACTGCTTCTTCAACGAGCAGATGACAAAAGAGGAATATAATAAAAGAGTTGAGGAGTATAAATTACACACTCACGAGGGTGTCGAGAGGGCGACAAAAGATAGCAAAGAATTTTGGAATAAATTCCCAAACAAAAATCACCAAGGGATAAAAAATTATTTTTGTGATGGATCGTATGTTAGCAATTCCAAAAATGTCCATGGATCATTCCTAGTTCGTGAATCCGAAAATATAAAATATAGTCAGTATTTACAAGAGACTCCAGGATGTAAAGATTGCTACGACTATAGTATTTGGGGTGATGGCGCCGAGCTTGTGTACGAGGCTGTGTCTTGTGGAAGCGGTATACAAAATGTAAAGTTCGCATTACTTACACAGGAGAATGTACACGATACAGAATATACTATCAATTGTACAAACGGATCACAAAATTTATTTGGCTGTGTGGGCTTGCGCAAATATGAATACTGCATACTCAATAAACAATATACAAAAGAGGAATATGAAATTTTGGTAGATAAAATAAAAAAGCACATGGAAGAAATGCCATATGTAGATAAAGAGGGCCGCGTATATAAATACGGCGAATATTATCCTATCGAGATGAGTCCGTGGGCTTACAACGAAACTCTAGCTCACGAATACTTCCCTCTAAAGAAGGATCAGGCTCTAGAACAAGGATACCGTTGGCGTGATCAAGATGCAAAAGCGTACGTACCAACAATGTTAGTGGAGAATATTCCGGCAGATATTCATGAAGTACCAGAAACGATAACTTCCGAGATTATAGAATGTGCACACAAGAGCGCTTGCAATCATAATTGCACAAAAGCATTCAGGGTTACCATAGACGAGCTTTCGTTTTATCGAAAAGTTGGGATACCACTGCCCACTCTGTGCCCTGCCTGCCGTACCATGGAGCGACTCAATTTCCGACTGCCGATCAAATTGTATGACCGTACTTGTATGTGTGCTGGCGCTAGTGATATCACTGGCCAATACCAAAATGTAGGAACTCATGCTCATGCCGGATCACTTTGTGAGGAAACATTCAAAACAGGCTTTTCCCCAGATGGAGATGCGATAGTCTATTGCGAGAAATGCTACCAGCAAGAAGTGATTTAAAATAACTTGCAAAAGTGGTTTTGTATGTTATAATGTAGAAAAATTTCACACCCTAATAATTATACATATGTTAAAACAGTTATTTGTTTTCTTTACTATCATGGGAATAATATTCCTTTGGGCATGGGCTAATGCTCCTCTAAAAAATGCTTTGTTTCTAACTCTCGTTCTTATTGTGGTTTTTGCGTTGTATTTAATTTCTAACAATGCAAAAATTGGTCCTAAGGGGTTTTATGTGCCCGACGAAAATGAAAATGAAAATGAAAAGGAGATTCCTTTTAATTAAATTTTTGCCAAAAAGACATTATGTGCTATGAAAATGTAAGGTCGGTTCAGAAATGGACCGGCTTTTTTATTCCCCTACCAAATCTGATATAATAAATATATTAGTAAATAAACTTTTTTAAAAAACATATGAAAACAATTTTAATAATTCTGGCGGTTTTGGTTATTGGTTGCGGGGTGTGGTATGCGATACAAACAAAGCCTGACGCAAATATTCCTCAAGCACAAGTGAGTGATACAGTTGCAGATCAAAATGAAGAAAAAGAAGAAAACACAGCGCCGGTTTCAAAAACCCAAGTAGACAATGCAAATGTAAAAGTTGCCTTCAAAGGCTTTGGTCCAGGCAAGGTTCACGATGGATCATTTGGTAAAGTGACTTCTGATATGTACTTTGTGGGTGATGCGTTGGCAGGAAGTATCTCTATCGATGTGGCATCGCTTTCAACAGACACAGAGAAGCTAACTACCCACTTGAATTCAAAAGACTTTTTTGATACAGCAAAATTCAAAACAGCTAGCTTTAAAATCACTGGGTGGAACGCAGGCACAGTAACAGGCACAATGACTATCCGTGGTATTGCAAAGACTGTTAGCTTCCCTGTTGCAATGTCAGGAGACGTGTACACTGCCGACTTTACTCTCAACATGAAGGATTTTGGCATCAATCAAAAATTTGCCAATGAGGAAATTGAGCTTATAGTAACAGTCCCTGTAAAATAAGCTCAATAAGACTTCTATAAAATAGCCCGGAATTAGGGCTATTTTATTTTGTATTATAATATTTGACAAATTAGAAAAATAGTGTAGTATGAAGCAAACTTTAAAAACCTAAACAATGCTAGCTTCCATCTCTGCTTCAGCCCTAGCTGAATTCAAAAAACCAAAAAGATTGATGTGTAGATTGTTCGATCATCTGTATCATGATTTTCTACACTACTCTATTTACAAGGTCGTGTCTCCTGACAAAAGATCGCTCTACATTATTTTGGAAGTTATTCCTTATGATGATTTCCTCATTGAAGTGCTTTTTTACATAAGGCACATCACATCTAAAGAAGTTGCTTGTCGGATCACGCATGATAATGCGATAGAAATCTCGATCGGCAAAGACACAGATGAAAAGGAAATTGTTATTAAGAACGAATACTTTCAAGATTTTATGAAGCATTTTTCTGAAAAAGAGAAAAACGACTTTAAATCTCAAAACCCGGTAAAAACAGAGACCGCAACACCGGACAGTATAGTTGCATACTCATCAAATTCAAATTCTAAAAAATTTACAGTAATGACGAAACAAACAGTACACCCAACAACCTTGCCCGAACTTTTAAGTCGGCTAAACAATGATTTAAATTCAGAATTAAAACTTTATCTTGGAGAAGATTTTACAGCCCTTGATATTGATAAAAGTCCAGGGAATCGTATTTTTTTAAAAGCAAAAACGGTTGAAATACGAAAACAGGTAGAGTGCTATGATTGGACTTATTGTACAACCTCAAAACAGGAGAATGACCCGAATACGAGAACCCTTTGGTTTTACCTGAAACCCGAGGAGCAAAAAACAAAAGGCTCTAAAGTGGAGATTTCACCAGAGAAAAAACACAGACTGGAAGCTCTGCACGTAGTTGTTCTTAAGTTTGTTTTCGGTAAAAATTTCGTTTATCCATCCGATGTAAAAATTAATTTCACAGAAGGATATATTTCCTGCAATTGCAAAACCAAGGAAAAAGCCGATGAACTTAAAAAGTACTGCGATGAAGGTGATTTAGAGCATGTATTTATAACGAAAGATTCGTCCAAAGAACACCTTGTTTACATCACCCATGTAGATAAAAGACCGGATGAAGTAATTGAAGTTACAAAAATTAAGCAGTATGCTCAATCCTTTTTATCTTTTGCGGATTCCTACACAGCTCAAAAGCTCGAACTTTTGAATGTTAAAAACCTTCTTCTGCTTCAAAAAAAGGAGATTGATGATTTGAAGCAAAAAAATGAAGGGCTTGAAAACTTGCTCAAAGCAGAAACGGAAGACAAAAATGCAAGATTGAGTAAGGAAGACATGTTACAAAAATTAGGGGAATCATTTAAAGCCCTTCAAGGTAAATATCCTTCGGTTCAAATATTCCGTCGGTACAAGAAGGATGATGGCACTGAGATTGGAGAAGAAATTAAAGAAAAAAGTTTCCTCGCCACACTCCATCTTTTGTTTGGAATTTGATCTATGGAATTTTCTATTATAAATGAGCCGATCCACAATTAGGATCGGCTTTTTTAATTCAAGCCCAAAGCAAGGCTTCGGGCTAAACTCCGTGTTTTTTATGTAATTTAGTAACTTCTTCCTCCTCTAACTCTTCTTTTTTCTCTTTGGCTTTGTCACCCAGAGCTTTCAAGTCAATGTCCGATAATTCTTCCAACTCCCCTACTCTTTCTTTTAAGACCTCGATTTCATTTTTCTTTGGATCTTCCAAGACTTCTTCGAGCAAGGCATTTAGTATCCAGCCCATACGGGGGCCGGCTTTTACTTTCATTTCATTCATCAAATAATTGCCATCAATTTTTAACTGCCCGACAGAGATCGGGTCACGTAAGCATTCCTCGATCATGGCATGGTACTTGCGCAAGCGGTATGGCGCTTCCTTTTTATTCATGCCTACCCTATCGCATTCACGAATCTGCATTAGTTCCCAGATATGCTCGGGGCCAACCTTTTGGATTATCCTACGTACTGCTGAGAGTGTAATCATTTCTGTGTCGGAAAAGAACATGTGGTTGCGTACCATGGATACTACAAAATCGATTGATTTCTTTGGGAATTTGAGGCGCTCCATAATAGCTTTTGCCATACGCGCACCTATGACTTCGTGGCCATAGAAGGTGTAGGCTTTCTTTGTCCCTGGTCGGCGACTTCGTGGCTTGCCAATGTCGTGGAAGAGTGCGGCCAATCGGATATCTGTCGAGTAGCCTTTGTCGGTGGCATTGCCGAGTGCGCCGAGTAAATGCTCGAACACATCGTAGATATGCGCCCCACCTTGCTCGCATCCAATTCCCTCTTCGAGCTCAGGAATAATATATTTGAGCAATCCAAGTTTTTGTAGCAATCCAATTCCCTGCGTGCCGTTCGGACTTTCAATAATTTTTGTAAATTCATCACGAATTCTTTCAGCGGAAATATTTTTTATTAATTCAGAGTTCTTTTCCACAGCTTGCATTGTCTCGTAATTTATTGCGAAACCAAGTTGTGTGGAAAACCGGATCGCTCGCAACATACGCAAAGCATCTTCTTGGAATCTTTCATTTGCATCCCCCACTGCCCGAACAACTTTGTCCTTTATGTCTTGTTGTCCTTTATAAAGGTCTAAAAGTTGTCCTTTAGAGCTAAAAGCCATGGCGTTTATAGTGAAATCTCGTCTTTGAAGGTCATCTTCTATGTGTTTACTAAATAAAACCTCGTCTGGGTGCCTATTATCGCTATATTGAGCCTCTGTACGGTACGGTGTAACCTCTGTAATCCAATACTCAGTTTCATGTGTAACGTCTTCGGATGTTTCCCGTGTAACCTTTGGTATGCAAACGCCTACTGTTCCAAAAGTGTTTTCATATATAGTCTTCTCAAACAAAGGAATGATCTCTTCTGGAGTGGCATTTGTAGCGATATCCCAATCTTTCGGTCCGCCAGCCGGCGGATTTTCTAATAACATATCGCGAACACAGCCACCTACAAGAAAAGCCTCAAAACCAGCGTTTTCGAGAGTTGATGTTACATGTGTAACATATGAGGGTATTTTATTTTGATCTATGATTTGTTTCATCTGAAACGTTTTGTGGTCAGGAATAGTTTTTTGGTAAAAACTTTCCCGACCCGGGCTCGTGCCGCCGCACTCCGCCTTGCACCAATTACCCCGTAATTTGTGCACCCGTCAGGACTCGAACCTGAAACGACTGTTCCGAAGACAGTAATGATATCCATTTCACCACGGGTGCAAAATAATGGTTATTTGCGACCAATTCATTGTATACTAAAACCTTAATTTAGTAAATAACATTATAAAATAAGGTTAATTTATCAAATTGCAATTTTTGTTTAAAATAGTTATAATCTATGAGTTATTTTGGCATTTGCGGGATTGGTTTAGTGGTAGAACACGTCCTTGCCAAGGATGAGACAGGAGTTCGATTCTCCTATCCCGCACAAAATAAAAAATCCTCTGTCTTTAATCTGTCCGTTTATTTAAATAGAAAACTCTTTAAAATCAAGGAATATGTGGATAAGTATGTGTATTTAGGGTATAAGAGACACAACTTTCTTAAAGGCAATATGTCGGGCACACAAAGAAATTTACGTTTTAGGCTATGTAAAATAAGGTTATTTTATGAAAGACACATTAAAACAGACTTTTTATGTCTAATAAATAGCAAAACGTTTCACGTGACACATATTTAAGTGTTACACATGTAACAAATGAAGAATTTTACTTCAAAAAGTCAAAAAATAGGGGAATTGGGTGAGGATGTTGCTTGCAAATACCTTGAAAAACATGGTTTTGCTGTGTTGGAGCGTAATTATACAAAGAAATGGGGTGAAATAGATATTATTGCCAACAAAGAAGGGAAGTTGTATTTCATAGAGGTTAAGTCTGTTTCTCGAGACCTAGATCATTTGAATTCAGCAGTAGAGAATGTTACACGTGGAACATTCCGGCCCGAAGAAAACATGCATCCTTGGAAAATGAAGCGCTTGGCTCGAACTGTAAGTACTTACTTGATACACAAAAGGATAGGGAACACACCGTGGCAATTCGACTTACTGGTTGTTTGTATCGATATGAGTAAGAGGCTTGCCCGAGTAAAGGTTGTAGAGAATGTTATTTTAGGTTAAAAAATTTGGTATAATAAAAATATGAATACTAATAATCAAAAAGGTATAATAAAAAGTCTAGTTATTATTTTAGTGTTTGCTGTTGTTGTGTTTGTGTATGTACTCTATTTACAAGGTCAAGTAAAAAATGTGCGAGACGAAAGGATTGTATTGGATAAAGATTTCACAAAGCAACTGCTATCTAACTGTGGTTTGACTATACAGCATCCAGTGAAAGATCAAAAAATAAGTACAACTACTGGTATTGATATCTGGGCAGTGTTGGACAATACCAAGCGCGAAGCTCTTGGTTGCTCGTGGGTAGCCTTTGAGGCGCAAACTGGGGTAGTGTATGTAAAAGATGCTGACGGTAAAGATATTGCAACGCCTGCACCACTTACCACTATCGAAGAGTGGATGACAGAAAAAGCAGTAAATTATTCTACTCATGTTTCAATTTTGAACAATTATACGGGTCCTGCGACGATAACAATCGAAGAAGAGAATCCGTCAGGGGAGAGACCTTCAAAAGTAATTTCTATCCCTATAATTATTGTTGAATAAAATAAAAACCCTTTTTTTATCTCCTAGCTCGAGAGTTGGGTGGCGATTGTTTTTTGCGTAAAATATGCTAATATAAAAGGATTGTTACGTTTCGGGGTGTAGTACACCGGTAGTATACGCGGTTTGGGACCGTGAGAACAGGGTTCAATTCCCTGCACCCCGACAAGAAAATCCACGCAGTGGATTTTCGTTGGGGTGAGGACATGAACTGCTTCATGTCCTTCAGGGAATTGAAAGATTTTTCCATACAAGCACAGCTTGGCGGAAAAATACCTGGCTATGTAGTAGCCAATTCCTTACCTTAAGAAAAATTTAATAATTTGCGGGATTAGTTTAGTGGTAGAACTACAGTTTTCCAAACTGTTGGCAAGAGTTCGATTCTCTTATCCCGCACAATAAAATATGAAATTTCATTCAAGAGAAGATTTAAAGAAAGTAAAGTATTCTTTGTTTGAATTATTGAAAGACACTTTTAAACTGATCAAACCCTATAAAATGAGGTTTTTCTTTGCGACTTTTATTAGAATTATAGGCGATCTGGCATATCTATATCCTGTTTATGCATTTGCTTCTATTATTACTTTCTTAAGTCATTATCAAAAAGGTGAATCTCTGCATTCTATTTGGATAATGGTAATTCTATATTTTGTTTCAATAGTTGTCAGAAACCTATGCCAATACTTTTGCAAGTATATGGGATTTACAATTGCGGCTCAAGTTGCAGTCGATTCGAATTTAAAAGCAATTAAACATATGTTTGCTCTAGATATAGCCTGGCACGAAAAGGAAAATTCTGGGAATAAAATTAAAAGAATTCAGAACGCGGGTGACGGCTTTACTAAAATTATCCGAATTTATTTTGACGACATCGTCCAAATAGTTGTAAATTTTATTGCGATAGGCTTCATTATGTACAACTTTGACCACAAAGTACTTTTTGCACTAGTTATATTTTTATTTACTTATTTTACAATTTCTTTTTTTCTTACACGCCGAGCGGGGCAAGCTTATTATGAGGTAAACAAACAAGAAGAAAAAGTAGCGGGGTTACTATTCGAAGCCACTGGTAATATTCGGACGGTCAAGATTATGTCCATGGCTGACAATATTTATAAAATTACGAGTGATTCAATGCGTACGCTAATGTGTAAAATTAAAAGTCGCATCAGATGGTTTCAGTTTAAAGGCACACTTCTTTCTTTTTATGCTGGTAGTTTCAAGATAATAATTATTTTAATCATTATTTATGGAATTATTAATGGTCAGTACGAGATTGGTTTTTTAATTCTATTTAATGGATATTTTACTGATTTGCGTTCTTCGATCGAGGAATTATCCAATGCCACACAAGAATTCGTAAATTCTAAATTTAGTATTGCTCGGATGAAGGAAATTTTAGATGAACCGATTAAAATCGATGATGACAATGGCAAGGGGGCATTGCCACCAGACTGGCAGAAAATTAATTTCAACAAAGTATCGTTTTCTTATGAAAACAATGAGGTTCTAAACAATGTTTCCTTTGAGGTGAACCGTGGCGAGAAAATCGGTATAATTGGTCTGTCTGGCGCTGGTAAATCTACATTGTTTAAATTATTGCTCAAGGAGCGCGAAGAATTTACCGGAGATATTTTATTCGACAATATTTCTATAAAGAAAATTCGCAAGAATGATTATTTCGAGCAAGTTTCTGTTGTGCTACAGGATACTGAAGTTTTCAATTTCTCTCTTCGTGAAAATATTGTTATAACAAATTCTAAGCAAGAGAAAAATAAAGAATTATTAAACAAAGCCTTGAGTGTTTCTCATATTTCAGAATTTGTAGACAAACTTCCCCAAGGATTAGATACCCTCATTGGTGAAAAGGGTATTAAATTGTCCGGTGGCGAGAGACAGAGGCTGGGCATTGCCCGCGCAATATTCAAAGAGCCTCAAATTTTATTGCTCGATGAAGCCACTTCTCATCTAGATGTAGAATCTGAAGAGACAATCAGGGACTCGCTCCATAAATTTTTTGAGAATGTTACTGCGATTGTTATCGCCCACAGGTTAACCACGATAAAAGAAATGGACAAAATATTGGTAATCGAAGATGGTAAAATTATTGAATCAGGTAATTTCGACGAACTATATAAATCCCAAGGTAGATTTTTTGAACTTTGGAACAAGCAAAAGCTGTAATTAAAAGTAAAAAAGGTCCCGGAGGACCTTTGATAGCTGTTTAATATTTTTATGAATTCAGAACCGTTTGCTTTGGTTTAAAACTCATCTCAATAACATGGATGGAATGATCTACGAAGCCTTCAGCGATAGTGTCGTATCTATTGTAAGGAAGTTTAAATTCTTTGCAGAAATTAATCATGATTTCACTGACAATAGGGTAGTGCTCTGGATTGATATCCGGGAAAGCATGATGTTCGATCTGGTTAGAAAGACCACCCGTAAGTAATCTTACCCAGTAACTATCTTGCCCAAAATTGGCAGTAGATAGTATTTGAACAATAATCCAATCATTTTTTATATTGCCTGTAGCCTGATCTGGCTTCAAGAAGATAGATTTGCGCTGTACATGAGCAAGTTGGAAAATGATAGTGATGATCAAACCTGTAGTACAAATCATACAAACGTATGCTCTGAGCATCTCTTCAAACCCAAAAACTACATAAGGGAGAACCATAAAAAGCAAAACGTGGATAATTTTACCACCTAAAATTATAAAAATGTCGGCGAATCCTATCTTTTTAATTTCTGTCTGTCCAACTTTCATCTGGTATAACTTCTGGAAGTCTTTTATGAAAATCCATTGAAAATGCAGAAAAGCATAAAATGGCAACATGTATACGATTTGAACCAAGTGCCAAGGATACCATTTTTGCAAGGGGCTGAAGCGAAATACTCCTCCTGTTTCGATGTCATCATCGAATTCATATATGTTGGTATATGTGTGGTGTACAACCTCGTGTTTGATTTTCCAAAAAAAGGAGCTTACACCTGAAAATAAATCAAAGCTATATGATAAGAGCTCATTGACTTCCTTGTTTTTAGAAAAGCTTCCATGGCTGGCTGTGTGACCTACCATAAAACCAATAAATCCTATGATTGCTCCTAAGATTCCTGCATAGACATAGTGACTTCTTGGAGAGGCGTCTCTGATGTATGGTAGCAACAGTAGTACAAAGAATAAAAATATCATTAGTCCCGCTGGTAGATATGATCTCCATGTGCCAGTGAGGGGTATATTTTTTTCTTTGAAGTGGTCGTATACTCTAGATTTTAGAATACGCAATAAATTAACATCGGGGTTCCTTTTTACAAACTTTATAATTTTCATATGTACAAATTTTCTTTTAATCATACCATGAGAGGGGATTATTAGGCATTAAAAAATCACCCAAGATAGAGATAGGTGATTTTTTAATCTGTATTAGTGTTTCTCGAATTCCCGAGACAACAAATAATTATTTAACAGCGTCTTTTAGTGCTTTTGCTGCGCGGAATTTTGGAACTTTTGTAGCTGCAACTTTTACAGCTTCACCAGTTTTAGGATTGCGAGCCATACGAGCTGCGCGTGCCTTTACTGAAAAGATTCCAAGACCTGCGATTGATACATCTTCGCCTTTACTCAACGTAGAAACGATAGCATCAAACATTCCGTTCACGATTTCTTCAGCTTGTACTTTTGTACCGCCTAGCTTGCCATGAACCCACTCTACTAATGCTTGTTTATTCATATTTTACTTTCTGATAATTTTTTACATTACCAACTTAGCTAAATAATTTCGACCGTTTGCAAACGATCCCTGATAAACAGGAGTAATACCATTATATACCAATGGTATTTTTATGAATATATTGACAAAAAAGTTTTCTACTTTCTAATTTTTTCTAAATTTTTACCCTAATTTCGTAAAAAAGCCATAAAATTTGCTAAAAATACCGATATATTGTATAGTTTGTGGGTTCCGCGTCGAATGATCGCTATCTATATTATTTATAATAATGGGTAGAGGAAAGTCCGAACATTTATTTCTAGAGTAATCTAGAGGAAGAGTAGCAGGTAATGCCTGTCTGGGGTAACCCAAGAGGTGCGAGCAGTGACGCCGATGCCGAAAGGCTAGGGCTCCTTCAGGAGTAATCGTATGGAAACATGCGGGTGAAACGGCTAAATCCTTACTTGAATGCAAGATCGTGCCTTTGCGTAAGCAGGGGAGAATCGCTTGAGCTATGTGGCGACACATGGCCCAGATAAATGATCATTTCAAACAGAATTCGGCTTATGAACGCGAAACACATACGAAGACACACGGCACCAAAGGCTGTGTGTTTTCATTTCTACTTATTAAGAAAAACAAAAAAATCCCCGAGAGGGGATTTTTTTGTTGTAACTATCTCGCGTACTCTATTATTCGGTTCTCTCTTATCATCGTTACTTTTATTTCGCCTGGGTAGGTGAGTTCTTCTTCTATTTTCTTTGCTATATCGCGTGCCATTTCTTTTGCCCCGAGGTCACTGACTTTTTCTGGAGTGACAAAGATTCGGATTTCACGGCCGGCTGCGAGTGCGTACGACTTCTCTACGCCATCAAAAGTTTTGGTCAGAGCTTCGAGGTCTTGCAATCGTTTAATATAATTCTCGACAGAGTCACGACGTGCGCCAGGGCGGCCTCCGGAAATGTGGTCGGCAGTTTGCACGATCACAGCTTCGATACTTTCGTGAGGGCAGTCGTCGTGGTGAGACTTCATCGATGTAATGATGCGCGGATCCGCACCAAACTTTTGCAATATTCGGATACCAATATCGATGTGTGTACCTTGGACTTCGTGGTCGAGCGCTTTTCCGATATCGTGTACCAATGCTCCAGCTTTGGAAACTGCTACGTCTGCGCCGAGCTCTTGTGCGAGCATGCCTGCGATGTGTGCCATTTCTATGGAGTGTTGAAGAACATTTTGGCCATAACTAGTACGGAAGTATAGTCGGCCGACAATAGCTACGATACGTGGGTCGAGGTTGAATATTCCACATTCATAGACTGCTTGCTCACCTTTCTCCTTTATAATCTTGTTGATATCAGCTTGAGCTTTGTTTATCATTTCTTCGATTTTTGCTGGTTGGATACGGCCATCGAGGATCAGATTTTCTAAAGCCAATCGGGCAACTTGTCGTCGTACTGGATCAAATGAAGATATCACTATCGCACCTGGAGTCTCGTCGACAATCAATTCTACTCCACTTGCACGCTCAAAAGCACGAATGTTTCGGCCTTCTTTCCCGATAATTTTACCTTTGACATCGTCGGATGGGATATTGACCGATGAAGTCATCATCTCGCTTGCAGTAGAGGCAGCGAGGCGGTTGATAGAAGTCGAAAGGATGTCTTTTGCACGACGGTCCAACTTTTCTGCATTAGTAGTCTCCATCTTTTGCATACGTACTAGCAAGTCTTCTTCGTATCGAGATTCGATATTCTTGAAAAGGATTTCTTTGGCATCATCGACGGACAGGTGCGCAACCTTCTCTAGCTCCTTTTCTTTTTCAGCTTGCATACCATCGACGCGCTCTTTGATCCGGCGGATTTCGTCGGCCTTGCCTTTCAGGCTCTCTACTTCGCGGTCGATATCTCCTTGTCGAGCATCGAGAGTTTCCTCCTTTTTTATCAAACGATGCTCGGTACGCTTCCATTCGTGCTCTTTTTCTTTTTCTTCTCCATGGAGCTCTTTGAGTCGATCCTCAGCCTTGGCTTTTGCTCCGTCTAATATCTTTTGAGCTTCCTCTTTTGCGCCGATCGTCATCTGCTTGATCTCGAGCTCCATTGAGCCCTTCTTACCAAGCGAAATAACAAGGCGCAAATAATATCCAACACCGACACCAATAGCGAGTGCCAATCCGGATATGATTATTGTTGTTAAATTCATATAATGGGTTGCCCCATCTCAAAATACCAATCTATTATGATTGTTTTGTCTGTCGAAACTTTAGAATATCTTTCAGAATATAGGTTTGTAAGGCAATTTTTATCATTGTTTAAAGTGTTATTGTAAGACGGAACTTTCTAAACTTTTAAAATTCGATATTCTCATCATACCCGATATATCCAATTTTGTCTAGATATAGTACAAGTTATCCCCATATTCTATATTCAGAGCTCGGAAAGACGTTTTTAAGTGTTATAATGAATCTATATTATTAAGTCAATTTTTATTCTATGAGAAAATTATTTACGTTTGTAATGTTTCTGTTTTTTATGTTAGTTTCGTTTGCTGGAACAGCTTCCGCTGCTGCCCTCAAAGTAACTCTTACTAGCACAACGCCAACAGGGGGAGAAGTAAAAGCTGGCGACAAAAATGTTGAATTTGCTCATTTTTCAGTAGCCAACACAAGTAAAAGTGATGTAAAAATTGGCGACTTTATTGTTGCTCAACAAGAAGGTCAAAAAGGTATGATTGAGAATCTGGCGCTGTACGACTCGAGTGGTAATAAAATAAGTGAAAAAATGAACACAAAAGATGGTAATTTTTATTTCGGTAGCACCTCAGGACTTTTTACTGTCACTAAAGGCGCAACTTTTAAGGTAATTGTTAAGGGGGATATTTCTGCTTCAGCTTCAGCTCAAAATAATTCAAAAGTTGGGATATCGTTTAGTAAATCTTTTGGGAAAGACCTGTCGACTAATGGTCTTGTTACTTTTGATCAGAGCATAAAAGCAAATTTGAAGATGTTCGCGACACCAGAATGTGCCTTGGCGACGCAACCTTGGATCAAAGTCATTTCTCCAAATGGAGGGGAGGGTCAGTCGTATAAACCTGCCGATAAATATACTATTACTTGGGATAGTTGCAATGTGAAAGGCAAAGTTGACGTTGCTCTAGTATATCCTAGCTCTTTTAACCTTAATTTTGGAATTACTGCCCTGACAGTTGATAATACTGGATCAACAACGACTACCATACCAGCCTCGAAACTTTTTTATAGTCCAAAGGGTCTTCAAGATGGTACATACTATAAAATTTCTGTAACTGACCACGATACAGGAAAAATTGTAGATATGAGCGATGAAAATTTTAGTATTCGTTCATCATCCACACCTTCTTGTAATGCGAGTACTTCACCTTGGGTCAAGGTGATATCCCCAAACGGAGGAGAGACATATACGCTGGGTAAACACATTCCCGTACAATGGGAAAAGTGCAATATATCTGGTAATTCTGTGAGTGTGAAGCTTGGGCGTACTGCTGCTGGTTTTACGTTTGATTTATATGATCAATATAGGAATAGTGTAAATTTCCCTCTATCGGTATGGCCAAGTTTGCCTCCTGTCACTCAAGCGATAGGTACAGGCCAGTATAAGATAATAGTTGAAGGAGTTAAAGGAGGTGCTCAAGCAAAACTGATTTCTGATCAGAGCGATCAAACATTTACAGTAAAAAGCCCAGTGAGTATTGCTGTAAGCTCAAAGACGACTAAGGCTAAAAGTATTTATCCTGGTGGTAAAGATATTGAATTTGGAAGATTTATTATTTCTAATAAGATGACAGATGAGCAGTTCAAGGCAATCCTTGTGGGATTCAAGCAAGTGGGGACACACACCTCCAAGATAGAAAATCTACGATTATATGACACAAAAGGAAATAAATTAAATCAAAGTGATTGGGTACAATATAAAAACACTGAATTTACAATAGGAAATACTTCTAACACTTTGCTTACTGTTGAAAAAAATAGAACATTTGAAGTCGTCGTCGTCGGTGACTTGTCTTCCTCTGCGAAAGCTGGCGAAACTGTGGGATTTAAAGCAGGAATAGGTTATGGTGTTTATTTTATAAGTCCATATCATACATTTATACCGAAAGGTACTATTGAAGTTGGTTCCCCTGACACAACAAACTTAATGAAAGTTGATACAGGAGTAACAAGTCAAAATAATACAAAAAAGCAATAGTTACTATAACCAAATTGTATTTAAAAATATTTTCAACTAGGAGTTATCCACTGTATTCTTTCTATCATTTTTTATAACATGATAGAATAAAGTAGGTTTATCGGGCCCGTTCTAAGTGTTATTAATTTATTATCTTTAAGTAAAAAATAAAATTATGAAAAAAGTATCAATGTTTCTAATGGTTATCGCAGTCGCTGTTTTTGGTGCTAATTATGCAAATGCTGCTGCAACACAACAAACAAATAGTAATGTAAATTGTAGTTACATAGATCAAAATGGTAATAAGGGGTATAATTGTGATAGATTAGGTGGTGATTATACTGACGGTGGTGGAAGTGGTGGTAGTACAGCAAACAATACTGGGACAAAAAGCTCTACTACAACTTCTAAAACAAACACAAGTGCGAATACAAAGACAAACACAACTACTGGTACCAATACTAAGACAAACACAACAACAAAAAACACTTCAACTAACAATACAACCACTAAGAAAGCAGACACTAAGACAGAAACTAAGACAGGCACTAAAACAGGGGCAGGTTCAAGCACCTCTACTAAAACTACTTTCAAAGTTATAAAGTATGGTATGTCTAGTAAAGAGGTAACAGATGTTCAAAATGCTCTAACAACTAAAAAGCATTTCAAGGCAAAAGTTGATGGCAAGTTTGGTGTCGACACTTTGAATGCAGTGAAGGCATTCCAAAAAGCAAATAAATTGAAAGTCGATGGAATCGTGGGAGAGAGTACTTTTGACTTACTGATGAAATAAAAACCTAAGTTAATATAATGTTTAAACAAAAACCACCTATTAGGTGGTTTTTGTTATGTTGACAGCAACATTTTGTGTTATAATGAATCCATATTATTAGGTCACTTTATATATTATGAAAAAATTATTTTTTGCTTTTGTTTTTTTGATGGTCGTTGGTTTTGGAGTGCAACAAGCACATGCTTTGGTTACTCCAAATGAGCCGGTGCTTACAAACACTGGAGTTATTTTAAAACAAGGGAGTACTGGAACTACAGTCACAGAGTTGCAACAGACACTGATCGATAAGGGGTATCTCCTGGGTAAAGCAGACGGTAAGTTTGGTCTGCTCACTACAAATGCAGTAAAGGCATTCCAAAAAGCAAATAAGTTGAAAGTTGATGGTGTTGTGGGGGCGGGAACACTCTTGGTCCTAAATGACCCATCTTCCGGCTCAACAACTGGTGGTACAAATACTGGTACTAGTAGTGCAGGAAATGGAACAAATAGCAACACCAACAGTAATACAAATAGCAAGATAACAAAATCAGAAACGATAACTCTCTCAAGTACAAAGAATAAAAATATTTTGTTGAAAAATTATTCATGCAAAGATACTGTTGCAAAAGCAAAGTTGGGTATATGGACAGGAGAGGCGCTAGATGAAGCAAAAGATGCCCTCACTAGTCTTTCTGATGTTTGGACTACTACAGATGGTACACTTTGGACAAAAGAAGCAGACAAAATAAGTGTTGGTCAAGGATGGGAAAGAATGGTAGTTACTATAAAAGAAGGTGGCAAAGACACAGTTTACTCGTTTGGTGCTAAATACAAAGTAGGTGGCTCTGAGTCAGATAATGCAATTTACAAATCTACCGATTTCGTCAACTGGACTTATGTAGGAGATATGCCAGATTTCTCAAGATACTACGATAAATCGATTGTTCATTTCAATGGAAAATTCTGGGCAATATCAAGCGAAGAACCTAATACAAGCTCAGACGTTGTTGGTGTGTGGAGTTCAAGTAATGGCTCAAGTTGGAAACAAGAACTTAACGATGTGCCTTGGGATGGAAATGGTAGGGATACTGTTACAAACGGAAAGGGTAGCTATAATAGCAATAGTTTAGGAGCTTTTGTGATCGGCAAAGAAATGTTTTACCTAGTTTACAATGATAATGTGATGACTATTTACTCAACAACTGATGGTAAAAAATGGACAAACCAAGGAGCTCTTGTGGATAGCAGTACTTCTGCTAGTTTCAAAATTGGAACAAATACTAACCCAGCTCCAGTGACCTACAATGGTGAAGTATACATCTACTCTACTGTTCCTGGGACAATGAGTCCAATAACTATTAAGACAAAAAATGGCAAAAAATGGGTTCGTGTTACAAGCACTGAAGATAGATCAAATTATACAAATGGATTAAAAGATACAGATTATGCTCCAGGGTATTATTCAAGTGATTTAGTGTTCAATAATAAACTATGGAAAATCGGCGGTATGAACAATACAAAAGGTAATGATAACGCAATCTACACATCAAAAGATGGAGCTGATTGGAAAAAAATGGATGTCGAAGGTGTGTCAGAATTCCCAGGGCCTGCTGATCGCCAACTTTCTGGAGCGGCTGTTATAACTGGATCAATGAAGATGAAGGCTACAAATTTGCAAATAGCAAGAAAATATAATTCAACAGGATGGTTTACAGGAAGTGATGAAACAGCTAGAAATTTAGGTGAATGGAATCTAATAGCAAATTCTGAAAAGAATACAAAGAACACTGGTCCAGTATCTGTTGCAAGTCTTAGTTTTGTAGGCAATAACTATAAATCTTCCCTAGGAGGTAAAGAAATTTCAAGTCTTGAAACTATGGAGAATCTGACCGTATATATAGACGATGTGAAAGTTGGTTCAATTACCAAATTCAAAGGTCCATTCTTTGAGACAACTGGTAGTAAGCTTGCATTACCTCAAACAATTAAACTTGATACACCATATACAATCAATCAGGGTCAAAGTGTTTGGGTGAAATTGGTTGCAGACTTCCCAAAGCCTGCGTTTGGCAACATTGAGTACAGGACATTCTTAAATGGAATTACATTCAAAGATGGATACACTACACCATGTCTTGTATACAACAATGAAACAACCGACGGATACTTCTCTGTCCCGGGAGCGAATTTGTATTACAAAGATGCTAAGTTGCCTAACTAACAAGAATAAAAATACCCCACTTTAGTGGGGTATTTTTATTTAGATTATTTTTTGGGTTTAGAGATTACTTCGTCTATTAGATTGTATTTTTTTGCTTCTTCGGCAGTCATCCAGTTGTCTCTATCAGCGTCCTTCTCTACCTGAGCGGGAGTCTTGCCTGTATTCTTGCTCAGAATTTTATTTAAATTTTCTTTGATGCGTAGAATATGTTTGGCTTGGATCTCTATATCGCTTGCTTGCCCTTCGGCGCCACCAAGCACTTGGTGGATCATAATCTCCGAGTTTGGTAGTGCAAAGCGCTTGCCCTTAGAACCAGCCGAGAGTAGTAGTGAGCCCATCGATGCAGCTACACCGACGCATATTGTGGAGACATCGGCTCGGACGAAGTTCATAGTGTCCAGTATTGCCATACCAGCCGAAACCGATCCGCCAGGAGAGTTGATGTACAAGTGGATATCCTTTTTGGAGTCCATATGGTCTAGATACAACAACTGCGCTACAACCAAGTTTGCAATATGATCATCGATCGCTCCTGCGAGGAATATGATGCGCTCGTTGAGGAGGCGAGAGTATATGTCATAAGCTCGCTCACCGTTCATTGTTTTTTCGATAACTGTTGGGATTAACATAAAATAGTTCAAAATTTTAAAGATAAATAAAAATTTTAAATAGCTCTCCCCAAAGGGTACAGGATTTTTGAAGCTTAAAAATCCCTGAAGTTTGGTCGCCGTCGCTCCCAAAACCCCCTTTGGAAAGACTATTTCAAATTTGTATTTATATACTAGCAAAATAAGGGTATTTTGACACTTGACAAAATGGTATAAATAGTGGTATAATAGAACAAATATTCGAAAAATGAAAAAAATTCTAAATAAGTTCGCAATCTTGGTTGCCCTTGTGGCAACAGTCCTATTTTCTTCTTGTTCCAAAAATTCTGATCCTGTACCAGTTGGCGTAACCGTTGGAACAGGTCCTGATGGTGGTATCTACATTGACATCTCTTTTGGGGGATATCATGGCGGTGGATACTCGTATCCAAACGGTTATCCAAGAAATTGGAATCAGTCGGATGAATTTAGCTTTATTTGCTACATCTGGACCAACCCTGTGTCCAGAAACAATCGTCCAGTTTTTTTGGATGCGGCAGGAAAAATTCCAGCAAAAAGTCCAAACGGTGGAGTTGTTATTGTAAATATAAGTACGTCAATGATGTCATATTTACAGTATGACCCAACTCAATGTGTTTTAGTTCCGGTAGTTGTCACTATGAAAAGGGACAACAATTACAAATGGTACTACGAGGTTGAATAAACCAGCGTATCAAAAAAATAAAAAATCCCAGCTTTTCAGTTGGGATTTTTTTTATGCAAAAGGGGAGTAGACCCTTTACTGAGCGCTTAAGAATGCAAAAACTTTTTCGTTGGTTAGCATTTGTTCCACATATGCGCGAGCACGCACTGGATCCGCGTCTTTATACATTTTTGTGATAGTGTCGGCTTCTTTTTCCACTTCCTCATCTGCCGGCTTAAGACTTTCTTTTACCGATATGTTGTGGATGATGAGTTCAAGCAGTGCACGCTTTTCAGCGTCGGCACGCCACTCTTTTGATATGTCTTCCATGCTCTTGCCGATCTGCTTGAAGTAATCTTCGAGCTTGAATCCCATATTGGTAATGTCGGCTTCAAGTTTGTACATCATCTTTTGTATTTCACTATTTATAAGTATCTCGGGGATCTCGCATTTTGTATCGGCAACAATAGCTTCTATTATGCTCATGCGTACTTTGTCTTTGGCTTGTGTTTCTTTTTCGATCTTGATGTTCTCACGGATCTTGTTTGTAAATTCTTCTACTGTTTCAAACTTGCCAAAAGACTTTACAAACTCATCATCGACAATTGGGAGTTGTTCCTCGGTCAGTTCTGGGTGATCATGGGGCTCGCCTTCTTTGTGCTCGTGCGCTGGCATACTTTGATGAGCGCGCATTTTGCGCAAGTCGTCGATTACTTTCTTTACATCTGTTTCTTCAACAACGATTTCTTTTTTATTTTCTTCCTTGCTATTCTCTGTCTTTGCAATCTTTTTGTAATCTGGAAGTGTCATTTCTGGAATCACGGCTGTCTTTATCTTGAATTCTAGATCAGCACCTTTTGCGATTTTTGTAATAGTGATCTCTGGTCGGCCGATGGCATCAATTTTATTCTCTTCAAGAATCTTTGGATACGCATCTGATATTGCTAATTCTGCCATTTCTTCGAGGAGCACAAGCCCGTTTACATTTTGCTTCAATATATCCGCTGGAGCTTTGCCTTTGCGGAAGCCTGGTATTTCCATCCGCTCGCCAGCGCGAGCTAGAGCCTTGGCCTCATAGCTCTCAAGAGTTTCTGCAGTTAGGGAATATTTAATTTCTACCTCGCTTTTTGCGAGTTTGTTGATTGTGGTTGTCATATCTATATTATTTATTTAATCTAATTTTGGAGCGTAATCTTTCTGGTATCTTTCTTCGCACTCTTTAATAATTTTTATTGCCTCATCTGCATCAAAGAATCCCAATACTTTGCAAGTTCCAGCTTTTTTCAAATGTTTGTAGTATTCGAAGTAGTGCTCTGTTTCTTTTTGCCAGTGAGGACCGAGCTCTGTGTATGAAGTAATATGATCCATTCTTTTGTCGTCAGCAAGTACTGTGATGATCTTGTCGTCACGCTCGCCACCGTCTTCGAATTTCATAACACCTATAACACGTGCTTCTACAAGTGATCCTGGGATCAATGGCTCGGTCACATTTGCGATAACAAAATCAAGCAAATCATTGTCCTGATCCCAAGTCATAGGAATCGCTCCATACGATACTGGGTATGCAAGTGATGAATAGCCTACACGGTCTAGCTTCAAGTGTCCTGTTTCTGTAATAAGTTCGTATTTATTGATACTTCCAGAATTAATTTCTACAATTCCATTGATTACTTTTTTATCTTCGTTTGCGAAAGGAGGGAGTACGTGCTGAAGGTTCAGCATTGCTTTTGAAGGTTTGTGATTTATGTTTGCCATAATTTTAAATTTAAATTAATAATTATTCTGTCCCGTCATCGACTAAGCCATCTTCTATAATTATATCACTTTCATTATCATCTGTAACACTCCCTGCTGTTGGCATGCCTTTGATATCAATTCTCCAACCTGTGAGCTTGGCTGCGAGGCGTACATTTTGGCCACCTTTACCGATTGCAAGTGATAGCTGATCCTCGGCAACTTCTACTTGAGCTTTGTGGTCTTCTTCATTGATCTCTATGTCAGTAACATTTGCTGGAGAGAGTGCGCTTGCGACGAATTCTCTTGGATTCTCGGACCATGGAATGATGTCTATCTTCTCACCACCAAGCTCACTCATGACTGTTGTTACACGGATACCTTTCTGGCCCACACAAGATCCGACAGGATCGATGTGATCATCGTTTGAATACACAGCAATTTTAGAACGTGAGCCTGGCTCGCGAGCGATGGATTTGATTTCCACCACTCCGCTTGCTATCTCAGGAGCTTCGAGTTCAAAGAGTCCTTGGATCAATTTTGGATTTGTACGAGAAAGTTTGAGGTTTATTCCACGAGGAGATTCCTCCACACTATACAAGTATGCACGGATGCGCTCGCCACGGCGGTAGAATTCACCAGGGATTTGCTCTTCTGGAGGCATGATACCTGTTGCACGGTCGAATTCGATATATACAACTCCACGCTCTACTTTCTGCACGAAGCCATTTATGATCTGGCCTTCTTTGCCACCGTATTCATCCATTACAGAATCGCGTTCTGCTTCACGGATTTTTTGGATTATAACTTGCTTGGCAGTTTGGGCTGCGATACGGCCGTAGTCTTCTTTGGATTCAAGAGGGAAGATTATTTCTTCTTCAAGTTCGGCACCGCTCTTGATCTTCATAGCATCGTTTAGCATGATGTGGTGCTCTTCATTGTAGCGGACTCGTTCGTCGCCTTCTTCTATCTCTTCTTCCTCTTCACCTTCGAGGACTATGCGGACCAAAGAATCGTCCACGACGATTTTGACTTGGTAGAATTCTGTCTCGCCTGTCTCCATATTGAAATGGGCACGGATGATCTGGCCTTTTTTGCCGTAATCTTTCTTGTAAGCGGCAGCCATAGCTTGCTCGATGGCTTCGAGAATTTTGGCTTTTGGTATTTTGCGCTCTTGCTCGAGTTGCTCGAGAGCGGATTTCATTGTTTTGAGATCTAACATTTTAGCTTTTAGCTACTAGGAACTAGGTGCTAGCTAGAATCCAGAAGCTTTTTATTAAATTTTTGATTAAAAAAAGTCCAGCTTTCGGGGCGGACTAATACATATACAGTATACTATTTGACCACTTTTTGCAAGAGTTAGATTACGTATCTTAAGTATTACAATACTTCTACCAATAAAAAGATCGATAGCGGAAAAGCTATCGATCTTTTTATTTTAAGCTACACAAGGTAGCATAATGCAATCAAGCGAACCGTGTACGTCTGGAGTATGACGGCCTGTTATTTTAGCGTCAATCACATCCCCGTTCTCCCCAATGTAGGCAGTCAGACGTAGGTACCAGTCACTTTTTAGTAGTTGACCATTTGTTCCGTAATGTGGAATAAAGAACTTTTTTTGGTCAATAGATTCTTGGGCAATGTAGGATGAATGTCGCAACTTGGTTGCTTTGTTAAATTCATCATGATTTTGATTGGCAAACCATACTCCGTGCGACCCACTCTCTACATCTTTTTTTAAAATGAATTCTTTGTTCTGGAACCAAGAATTATTTTTTGGAAAATGTTTGCCAAGCACTACGGTTGGAGGTACATACCGACGCAGTAGCTCTATGGAGTCAGAGAAAAATGCTTTGTTCAGCTCTTCAAACTGAAAGTCCAACGTAGGGTTTGAAATGACCCCAAGTAAACCTTTGGAAGATAGCCATGGTGAAAGTGGATAAAGAAATTTTTCAGGTTGATTTAAATACATTTTAATCAACTTTTCTCGCATGGGTAACTCTTCTTTCCAGTTCATGCCCCAAGGAACCATGTCGATGATATCTTCATCAAGAATCATTACACTTTCGGTAAAAGCATCCTGTAAAACCATATGAACACCATGTTGGTTGAGAATACGTTGCATCTGCTTAAAGATTTGCTCGTAGAAGCGCTCTCGGTGAGCATACATCCACACAAGTCTTTTTTCTCCAACGAAATCTTTTAATACACTTTTTACACCAATAAAAGATGGATCTTCTCCAAAAATGTCACGTAAAAAAAGTGCTACAGGAATAGGTCGCGAATTGTAAGAATCGATCTCTGCAATGTTTAGGTTCTCATCGTGGTCAATCATAACATCTACTTTTGCAATTGGAATATTTTTTTCAGGATACGTAATAGGCAATCCATCAGTGGCCTGTTTACATATGTTGTAAACAGTTTGGGTTGCTAAATTTTGGTTGCCATGATGGCCACAAAAATCTAGTAAACCACTAACCCCTTTATGATAGCAGGAAGTTAGTTGTCCAATTTCTTTTAATTGCCGCATTATATTTGGTTTTAAAAGAAATGGTTCCGGTGATAGTTTATACCCGTATCTAGGGTCGGGTTCTGTAGACCAATAACCATTATCTAAATGGTACGCTACTAAATCTTTGTACGTTTTCATTGCATTATTTTTTTATAAAAGGACAATTCGCATCTTTGTGATACGACACTGGCAGTGTCTCTACATGACCAATGTCCTCGCACAAAAATTTAAATAATATCTCTTACTTCTTCAAGGGTCAGCACAATGTGATCTGGGTCTCCGCTTTCTTCCGTTGGCCCTTCTTCAGCAAATTTTCCGTTTTTGAACCATACGGTCGTATAGCCAAGTTTATTGCCCGTGGCAATCTCAGACGATATACGGTCTCCAATAACATACACCTCAGTATAGTTATTTCCAATAATTTCCGTGAAGAGATCAGTTGTCTTTGTGTCTACGTAATGGACGCTCTTAAAGAAATTCTCAATGCCAAGCTCAGCTACAAGTGTATTGCGACCTTCGCCATTTTTGGAGACAAGGAAACAGTCATATGATGTATACGCATGTTCTAATAAATTTTTGGCGAAAGGGTTGAGAGTTCCAGTTTCTGGATTATAGATGGTCCTCATAAAATCGAATATGACGGCTTGATCTTTCATAGGTATAAAGTGTAGCAACTACAAATACCATGTCAAGCACTTGGTAGCCATTTTTATTTATGGTAAAATTTGCTTATGGATAATACTGTTTTACCACAGACTGAAAATAGCACTCCAAAGAAACCTTTTATTTACAAAAAGAGCATTATCGTGTCGCTTTCTATCATTGTCGTTTTTGCATTGGCAATTTACTTCTTCCTCAAATATAAGAAAACAACAGTTGAAGCCCCAAAGCCAATGACGAAAGAAGAGAAAATCGATATATTGAATCGTTTAAACAAAAATCCACCAAATGACGGCTCGGTGAGTATGACTACAGACGAGAAGTTGCAGATTTTAGATACTATATCTACCAAGAAGGGTGACCCAAATACAAAAAAGAAGCCATCGACCCCAGAGGAGCAACAGCAAATGTTTAACTCAATAGAGTAATTCAAGAATAATCAATAGCATGCAAACAAATATTCATTTTAAAAATATAGTACAGAAGTTTGGAGTCATTGCTCTCGGTATTGTATTTGCTCTCGGTGCAAGCTATGTGTCGGCTATGAGTAGGCCTGCCGATATTTCTACCCCTGCCCCAGAAGTTTTGAATGTAGGAGAGGCCACACAGGTCAAGCCGGGCTTGATTAGTCTGCTCGGATTTACCGCTGGCGACTATGCCGACAAGGATAATTTTAATTACACAGCAATTGATAAATTGGGCATTATGTCTATTGGTAAAAAAGAGACTCCAGAGTTTTCAAAAGGCATTAGTCTGGATATTGCTGGCACAACTGGAATACTTGGTACTATTCGTTCAAAAGATTTGGAAAGCTCTGGGCTCAAAGAAGTCTGTGCTGATTCGACAGGCAAAATTATTTTCTGTACAAAAGCAAAAGAACTTGTTTCGGCCGATTCCGAAGAGCCGACTTACTATGGATTGATGGTCCCAGAAGGAGTGAAATCTATCACAGTAGAGATGTATGGTGGTGGCGGATCAGGGTATGGGAAAGCCAATAGTAATACTGGGGTAGATAACGGACAATCATCCTATATAATCGGAGACGGAGTTAGTATTGTTGCCGAGGGGGGACAGGGGGCAGATATATATAGCACTGGAGGCAAGGGCGGCAAGGTTGTAATCACAGGTAGTGGTGTAAGTGTGGACACAAAACAAGAGGATGCAAATGGATCTGCTCCGGGATCATTTACCGCCAATCCTTCACAGTATGGATCAAGCTCTACTTGTAGTGGTACCGTATATTCTACAATTAAAGGAGCGAATGGAAATGTCGGAGGTAAAGGGGGCAAGCCGTACAATGGATCCAATGCAAGTGGAGGGTCTGCAGGTTCTGCTGGTCCGACATCTGGTACTTACAAGAGTAAAGCTTGGAACTTCAACATTATTTCAAGCGAGACAACCCCCCCAGTAAATAGAACAAATTGTGATTATGCTACCCAGTCAAGCGATGAATATGTACCAAGTCAGTATATAAATAACCGCCCAGGAGGCAACGGTGCTAGTGGAGCGAGCTACGGAGCAGGGGGTGCAGGCTTTGGGGGCAAAGGCGGACTGTCAGCCGTGTATTCAGGAAGTATAAATAATTGCACAGAATGTTTTGGAGGGGACGGCAGTGCAGGAGGCGGTGCGGGAGCGTATGTAAAAGCTAAATTCAATACTCAAGCTGGAAGTACCTATTATGTAAAAGTTGGTAATGGAGGTAAACATGCAGGGTATAGTTGTAATGGTGGTGGTGGATCAAATAGCTGTTTAAATGATCTTGGTGGTGGTGCAACCCCTGGAGCGGGATATCCAGGCTACGTAAAAGTAACATACAATAATTAATATATGCAAAAAAATAATTTAAAATTTTTCATCCTCGCATTCCTAACAGTATTTACTTTGCAAGTAGTCGGGGCGTATACTTCTGCTCCATCATCGGGACCTACAAGCAACAACACAATTGCTCCAATGAATGATTCAGCAGACAACAATAGCAAATATTCTGGCTTGGGGGTCAAAGAATTGATCTCTGGCGACACAGGTGTGATCGCCGTAGACGTGTCTGGCAACATGGGCGTCAATACAAGTTCCGCACCAACCGATGTACGATTGGAGGTAGGAGGATCTATAAAGATAAAAGACTTGGCTGGTACAGGGACTCGCGCTATATGCGCAAGTACAACAGGCTCAGCCAACGAAGGTTACCCACTTGTAATATGTCCTTAATTATATGAAAAATAGTATGAAAAACATTTTAATAATAGCTGTAGCATTCCTCTTTTTTGGGTACGTTGTATACGCCGACCCTACTAATGTACCGGTAACAGAGAATATAGATGCCCCGATTACTCAGCTGGATTATCCTCAAGACAAAAATGGGGCTTTGATTGTAAACAAACTCTCTGTCGGTGACTGGAAAGATTCTGCTGGTAATTTTGTTGTCTTTACTTCGACAGGCAAACTCGGTATTAAACAGACCGCTTCGAGCCTAAGTGCAATAACAGAATACTTGGAAGTAGAATCAGGCAAAGTGCGACTTTCTGAGTTATCGGTTCCTGGGGTAGAAGTATGTGCTGACTCGAAAGGCAACTTGGTACAATGTCAGTCGACAATATTTAGTCATTCCGGCAATGACACAAAAGCATACGAGACATATAGCTTCAAAGTCCCAGCAGGAGCAAAAAAATTGATTGTAGAACTTTATGGTGCTGGTGGAGCTGGGTATTTTTTAAGCTCGAGTAGCTACGATAGGTCACCAGATGACTATTCCGGTTGTGGTAAAGGGAGTGGGGGTTCTTATTCTTGTGCAAGTGGTGGATCTGCATTTTTCTATGATACTGATGGTACAACTACACTACTTCAAGCAAAAGGTGGTAAAGTCGCAACAGGAAAGCATACAGGGGGCACTGGGGGTTCAACATATGTGAATACGAGTTCTTCAAAAGTTGAAACAAGCGGAAAAGTTGAGACAAGTGGAACAAACGGAGAAGCTGGAGAAAATGGAGTAGCCAAAGATACCAGTCAGACATTTAAATGCGGAACAACATACACCGCAACGATAGGTGGGATGGGTGGTGCAGGTGGTGCAGGTGGAAATGCAGGCAAGGGTGGCAAAACTCCTGGTGGAAATGGTGGTAGGGGTGGAGCAACTATTTTAGAATTAACAGAATATGAGAGGTGTGTAGATATGTTCTATTCATTCAATAAGGGTAAAGGGTATCTATCTGAGGGTGGAGTTAATGGTCAATTTGGTGGTGGTGGTAGTGGGGCTGGAGGTATTGGTGGGTATTCCGATAGAGGCGGAGATTTTGCAAATGAGAATGAATCACTTTGCTCAAAAGGTGCTACTTGCCCAGGATCTGATCAAGGTTATGCAGGTGGTGGTGGGGGTGGATACGCAAAAGCAACAGTCACGGTTAGTGGTGGGCAGACATATACGATCAAGCTTTCTCATGGAGGAGCGGTACAAGGTATTACAGAAGATAAGGGAGATGTATGGTGCTACGATCGTGTAAAAGATGTATGTCATAGTGGATCACGTAGCGGTCATGGCTCTGGTGCTTATGCAAAAATTACAGTGAATTAAATATTTAAATTTATTACCATAAATAAAAACAGCCACTTGGAAAGTGGTTGTTTTTATTTTGAGAGAATTTTATATAATCTAATTTTTTATTAGTTTATATACTTTATTGTCGGTATGTAAGAAATACATTCCGGGTATAAAGTTAGAAGTTTCGATTGTTGCAGAATCTGTTGATCCTGTGTAAACAGTTTGCCCTAAAGTATTTGTGATTGTGATTGGTTGAATTTCATTGAAATTCAATAGATCAATATGATCACTAAAGGGATTTGGATATATTGTTAGATTGGATTTTGGGTTGTTGATTCCTGTTGAACCAGGTTTTTGACCATAAACAAGAGTTTGTTTTAGTGGATCATAGTAACTTGGTTCAAAACCATCAAGACCCATTGCAAGTTTGATTTGGATGTCTAAGCTGTCTCCTAGTGCGATACCTGACATATCTAAATCGGCAGTAATCCTTAATTTTACATAGCTACGACCCAATGGAAAATTGGGAGGTAAATTAAAACTGGATTTATACCAAGATATATCTCCGTAGTACGACAAGGTATCGTAGGGTGGTCTCATTAAGGACACTTTAAGGTTACTTAGTAACCAAGGTTTCCCAGATGAAGTTACGTCACCGTAGATAATTTGAAGCCACGCACGATCTTCAACTTGGTGGGTTTCATTACCCTTGATCTCAATTTCATATACTATGTAATCGGCATATATATTGCTATCAATGGGGTGTAGTACGGTTCTGTGCTCTAGGGGTTCTTTAAACCCTTGAGCCATACCCTGAGGTATGTAGATGGCGACCAAAAACATGGTCCAAAAGAGTGTTTGAATTATTCTATTTTTCATGATATTAGCGATTAGTTTAGAAAAGACCCTTGTAAAATCTACTCTAAACTAACCACTAATACATGTCGAAACTTCTATTATCAATGTACAGACAGTACTTAAATATATTATAGTATAGATATCTAGACTATGTCAACAAATTCAAGGTAGTTATCCACAGGTCCGATTTTGGCCTTATTTTAGAGGATATTTCCTTGCTCGCAGACTTGTATATATAGTATAATAATAAAATGAAATTTAAGTTCTCAACATTGGCAAAAATCTCTATAATCGCCTTTTCTTTTGCTATTTTTCTACTATCTCCGAGTTATGTAAAAGCTGGGGCTGACGACAACGTCTTTGGCTCTGCTTGGAGCAACAATGTGGGCTGGATTACCTTCAATAGCTGTACAAACCCGACCCCAAACTATATTGGGACTAGTTGTGGTTCTGTAGATTACGGTGTTCATTTCGACAAAACAACTTTGGAAGTCAAAGGTCACGCTTGGAGTGACAATGTAGGCTGGATTAGCTTCAATCCTAGTGATTGGGGAGGCACTTGCTCTCCTTCGGGAGCATCTTGCAGTGGTTTCAAAAATAAATGGCAATCTGGTGGCTGGGCACGTGTTGTCTCTGCTAAATCCGGGACAAATACTGGAGGATTTGACGGATGGATCTCGCTTGGAGGATCAAATTATGAAGCACCTTTTGATACAAGTACAGAGATTTCAGCTTCAATGCCGGCAGACTATGTCGACAATGACATCTATACAATCAAGACATCTGCCAATGGTTTTTGGTGGGGTTCGGAAGTTGTAGGGTGGATCGATCTGAAGCGGACCAGTAGTTATGACCCAGCTGACGGAGGAATATTCTTGGTAGATCTCTCTACCGACACGCTTGAGCTGACATCAAGTGCTACCGACAACACTGTAGTGGCCGGAGATCTTGTAGATAATATACACTGGAAAGCCACAGGTTTTGTACCAACAGAATGTATAGGTACAATGTTCGACAGCAAAGGCAAGCCGATCCTCAACGATGATTGGAATGACACATTTACTTACTCTACTGTAACAGAAGGAGATATAGGTCCGATCGAAGTGCCATACGATTTCCCAAACAATGCAAAGAAAATCGCAACAAAATTTACCTTACTTTGTAAAAATACGGTAAAGAGTGCGGCGCAAACTATTACTATCTATGCTGAGCCACTAAATGTTTTCTTGAAGGCTACCAACATGTGTGCCTCGGGTGGTACAGCCAAGCTAGAATGGTATGCAGATGGCAATACAAATCAATTTTGTGAGATAGAGGCCACTCCAGCCTCAGGTGGGTCAGGTCCTTATACAGTAGCAGTAACAGGCACATCTCCAGGAACAGCAGACGACACGGACTTTGGCACCAACCAAGGTAGTGGGCCGACAAGCTATGTACTATCTTGCGTGAATGGAACAGGGACATATCAGGATCCTATCCCTGCCAAGACAACAAGTACCGTAAAGGTAAAAGAATGTACTTCAGATTACACAGTGGGATACAGCCCCAATTGTCAGCCATTTACTCTCGTGGGCACCTCGTACGAAGCAACCGTAGAGCTCAGTGTAACTCCACAGTCTGGCTTTACTGATGATGTGACAGTATCCGACGGAGGAGGCCTCGGGTCATGGACATTTAGCACGTCGGATAAATTTACTTACACCTCCCCAAATTTCTCAAAAGTAGATGCAACACTAACACTCTCTAAACTCGAGTATAGTTCTATCAACTGGAGCTTGGCATTTACCAGAGATGCACTTTTTGATGCAGTGGGCTTGTCCACAAAAACTGAATCGATTAAATTCTGTGAGTCAGGCACAAAGCTTGTTAAACCAAAATACGTTCCATTCTAATTTTGAAATAATGTGTCACACAAAAAATCCTCCTGAGCTTGTCGAAGGAGGATTTTTTGTGTGAATATTTGTTCGTCGTATGATATAATTTAATCATATGCAAGTTGATGATACAAAAATGCTCGATCTCATACGCGATTCCAATCTTGTAAGCAAGGCGGACTTAGATGATGCTCTCAAAAAATCAAAAGAATCAGGGACTCAAGTCGGACAGATCCTAGTAAGTGCAGGCAAGCTGACTGAAAAAGATTTCCGCAACATGGAAGCACTGGTTCTGGGTATCCCTTTTATAAGTTTGAAAGATGAAAAGATCGAGTTCACTGTCTTGTCACTGATCCCAGAACCGATTGCCCGCAAGAACAATATCATTGCTTACAAAAAAACTCCGACAACACTCGAGGTCGCCATGCTCGATGTTGAGGATTTGTCAGTTATTGATTTTATAAAGAAAAAAGTCGGTTTGAAAATTCTACCACGCCTTACCACTAGCGACTCTATCAAAGGAGCATTGGCTCAGTACAAAAAGACACTCGAGGCCGACTTCGAAGATATAATTAAAAAGGAATCCGGATCACTTAAGACGCTGACTGACCAGACGACAGATGAAGGTAAGAGTGAAAAAGAATTGAAAGAATTGGCCGAAGACCTGCCGATCATCAAGATTGTGGAGACACTAATTTCGCACGCGATCTTGCAAAATGCATCTGATGTGCACATTGAGCCCTGCGAGGATAAAGTAGTAGTAAGATATCGCATCGATGGAATCTTGCACGACGCCATGACACTGCCGAAAGAAACTGCTCCGGGTATAACAGCTCGTATCAAAGTTCTTTCAAATTTGAAACTCGATGAAAAGCGTTTACCACAAGACGGGCGTTTCAAAATGGAAAACGACCAAGGCAGAGTTTCCTTCCGTGTTTCTACGCTACCAACATACTATGGAGAAAAGACCGTCATGCGTATCCTCCACGAGGATGCAAAAGGATTTTCTCTCGAGGGTCTTGGGTTCCACGGCGAAGCACTGGAGCGAATACACGATTCGATGAAGCAACGCATAGGTATGATACTCGCTACTGGACCTACGGGGTCTGGTAAGACAACCACACTATATACTATGCTCGATATCCTCAATACCCCAGATGTAAATATTTCTACCATTGAAGACCCGATTGAATATCAAATGCCACGTATCAATCAAACTCAAACTAAATCTGAAATCGGCCTGACCTTTGCCAACGGGCTCCGTACACTACTGCGTCAGGACCCAGATATTATCATGGTGGGAGAGGTCCGTGATGGAGAAACAGCATCACTCTCGATCAATGCTGCTCTTACAGGACACTTGGTGTTGTCTACTATCCACACCAACTCAGCATCAGGCGCTATCCCACGTATGATCGACATGGGAGTAGAGCCTTTTCTACTTGTTTCTACTCTCAAGACTATTATCTCACAGCGTTTGGTCCGCAAACTTGCTGAGAATAAAAAAGAATATTTTTTGAGTGAAGTTGAAGTTGAGAACCTGGGGAAAATAGTTGACCTCGATCGTATGATGAACTTTTTAGTAGAAGGTAACGTTGTAAGTAAAAATGCAACATGGGACAAAATTCCTTTTTATAAACCAACGATTAGCGAAGAAACGCCAGACGGGTACAAAGGCAGAGTAGGTATTCATGAAGTTTTAAAAGTTACACTGCCCATAAAAGAATTAATATTGAAAAGTGCAATATCGGATGAAATCGAAAAACAAGCTAAATCTGAAGGTATGATGACAATGCTTGAAGACGGTATATACCTCGCCGTTTCTGGAGTTACAAGTACGGAAGAGGTTTTGCGTGTTGTGTCTGAGTAAATATTACAATGTTATTTAAATATAAATCACAACTAAAAACAGGTGAGACAAAGGAAGGAATTCTTGAAGCTCCAAACAAATTTGCGGCAGCTAAGCAAATTCGAGATTCTGGCGAGATACCCCTTTTGGTGTCGGAGAATAGTAGTGGTGGTATAGCAAAAATAATTGAACAATTACTTTCTTTTGGTAGTGTGTCCCTCCGCGAGAAGATAATGTTTACTCGCAATCTTAGTGGGATGTTGCAGGCTGGGCTACCAGTGTATCGTGCTATTACAGTACTTAACAAGCAAACAAATAATCAAGTTTTAAAAAAAGTTCTGGATTCATTGCTCGACACTATAAATAAAGGGGGCACAATGTCCGAAGGAATGGGCAAATTTCCAAAAGTTTTCTCCCCACTTTTTGTGTCTATGGTGCGCGCTGGAGAAGAATCGGGTGGGCTGTCAAAAACATTGGGAGAGATCGGTGGCACATTGCAAAAAACCTTTGATTTAAATAAAAAGATAAAAAGCGCACTTACATACCCAGCGATCATCATGTGTGCGATGGTCGTGATCGGAGGATTTATGCTTGTAAAGGTGGTGCCAACACTAACAAAGACATTTGCAGACATTGGAGCAAAGTTGCCTGCCTCAACGAGGCTTATCATCTGGGTTTCCGAGAGTTTAAAAAACCATCTCGTACTCTTCCTTGTTGGTATGTTTTCAATAATCGGAGGTTTTGTTTTGATGGCTCGTCTAAAGAAGACACAGAAGTATTTTGATTTTATTATTTTACATTTACCGATCATTGGGACTTTGTCAAAAGAGGTCAATACTGCACGTACCGCACGGACATTGTCGTCACTTCTTTCTGCTGGAGTGCCAATGTCGCGCGCTCTTTCTATTACAAAAGAAGTTCTTCAAAATGTGTATTATCAACAGATCCTCACGGACTCTATCAATGCTATTGAAAAGGGTAAGCCGTTGTCGGTAATTTTTAAAGAAAATGTAAAATACTATCCTATGATGGTGGGTGAAATGATGGAAGTTGGAGAAGAAACAGGTAACTTTGCAAGTATGCTTATGGATATAGCGACTTTCTATGAAGGTGAAGTTGATAGTAAAACAAAAGATATGTCGACGATAATCGAACCGGTGCTGATGGTGGTCATCGGAGGAGCAGTTGGGTTCTTTGCTATGTCTATGATCACACCGATGTATTCTATTCTAGATAGTATTAATTAATTTTGGTATAATAAAAACAATGAATAGACACACAAAAGGTAACACAATAATAGAGATTGTCATCGTCATTGCGATCCTAGTACTGATCCTTGCTGTGTTGGTCCCTGCTATATCCTCATTTCGAGAAAAACAGCTTCTAAGAAATACAGCTGAAGAAGTAAAAGTACTCCTCAACGAAGCGCGTATCAATACGCTCGGTGCAAAAAATGGTACTTTTTACAGTGTGCGTTTCGATGCAACAAGGGCTGTCCTATTTACAGGCAGTACCTTTGTTGGATCAGATCCAAATAACAAAATTATAACTTTTGATACAAAAGTTACTTTGCCTTCTGCCAACATATCCTTGCAAGGTAGCGGAATAGATGTAACCTTTAGTAGGCTCACTGGCAACGTATCTACCTATGGTACAATTACCTTAGAGCTTGTGAGTGACCCCGCAAGTCGAAAAATTATTACAATAAATCAGCTTGGTGTGATCAGTGTAAACTAGTATATGATTTCTATTCGAAGTAAAAATTCATACGGTTTCGCTCTGATAGAGATAATGATCTGTTGCGCTATTCTATCTGCGGTTACTATAGCACTACTTTCGTATGCACAAAAAGGGTTGGAGCTTTCCAACCAGTCACTACGCCAGACACAAGCTGCATACTTACTCGAAGAAGGAGCGGAGGCTGTAAAAACCTTTCGTGACGACAATTGGACCAATATTTCAAGCCTTTCTTTGGATACCAATTATTATTTTGCTTATGACACAACGAGTGGGACTTGGTCGCTCTCCCAAACGCCGAACATTATAAATGGTATTTTTAAACGCATTGTTGTGTTTAGTGCTGTAGCTCGTGATAGTAATGACGACATCGTCGCAAGTGGAGGCACAACAGATACGGATGCCAAAAAGGTTACTATTACAACATCATGGGTGTCCGCTGACGGTAGCGCAAGTTCCAAAACATTAACATTCTATATATTTAATATATTTAGTTAAATGCAAACACCACAGCTAAAATCAGGATACTCTGTTGTAGAAATCATTATTTATGTTGCTGTTTTTGCTGTTGTTTCTATTATTATCGCCAATGCGTTTATAGTTCTTGTATCTTTTTTTAACCAAAGTCGTACTAACCATAATTTATTGCAAAGTGGTAATACAGCTCTCGAAAGAATGTCTCGAGAGATTCACACAGCAACTGCTATACGTACAAGTACTAGCACCTTTGGGTCATCTCCGGGAGTGCTCGATCTAGACAGTACAGATGCAAATGGTAACGCACAAACGGTCAAGTTCAATATGGCGAGTGGCGCATTGAATCTGTCGTACAACAATACCCTTGTGGATAACATGCTTCCACCCAACGTGGTTGTCACTTCTTTAATATTTTATAAAACAACTACAACAAATGGTCCTTCGGTCAAAATAGAAATGGCATTACAAGATACACAGGACAAAAGTGGTCTGACCGAGCAATTTTACAACGTAACAGCTTTAGCAAAATGAAAAAACTACATTTAAAATCAGGATATTCAATTATCGAAATCATCATTTATGTTTCCGTTTTTGCTGTTGTTTCTATTATTATCGCCAATGCGTTCATAGTTCTTGTATCTTTCTTTAACCAAAGTCGTACCAACCATGATCTATTACAAAATGGGAATACAGCTCTCGAAAGAATATCTACGGAGATTCGTATTGCAACTGCAGTGAAAGGCACAAGTGTGCTCGGTACATCCCCTGGAGTGCTTGAGCTTGATAGCTTCGATTCAAATGACAATGCGCAAGTTATAAAGTTTGCAGTAGTGAGCGGAGCTTTGAATATATACAAAGACGACGTATTGATAGGCAACATGCTCGGGCCAAATGTTACGGTCACATCTCTCATTTTTCGTGAGGTTGCAACAACGAATAGTAAGGTAGTAAAAGTTGAAATGACATTAAAAGATAGTCGCGACAAGACAGGACTCAGCGAGAGCTTTTCTAATATAATTGTTTTACCAAAAGAAGTTTCTGGTTCTAGCTCTGGAGGTGGCTCAAGTTCTAGTTCAGCTGTAAGTTTATTGTATGATGGAATTCATGCGGGGGATACAGGTTTAACATTTCAGGCAAAATCTTCTGATAGTTATATTGGAAATATTTATTCAATAGGACCGATAAAACTGAATTACACTGCGCGTGTAACAGGCTCACTAACATCCGGAGGACCGAGTGGTTCTATTGCTTATGCTAGCCTGTGGGATCATGAATTCGGGTATATTGTGAGTGGTAATTCTTCCGCCCATACAGTACAGTACAATACGACTACCGGTACAATCTTTTGTCAAAGTGGGGCAAACAACAATAAGTCTTGCACAAGCCAATCCGACCCTGTAGTATCTGCGTTGCCAGATTTGACCAGTCAAATCGACATTTTGAAAGCGGAAGCTACAGCCGGAGATGTTTACAGTTTTGACACTTGGACGAATACTTGGACCATAGGGCCCAAAAAGATTGTGGGGAATTTGAGCATCTTTGGGGATGTGATTCTTACTGGACCATTGTGGGTTACTGGCAATCTTAGCATCATCCAGAGTGGACAGAAAGTAAAGCTTCCGTCTTCTTTTGGAACTCGTGATGGCGTTATTATTTCTGATGGTCTGATTAATGTAGGAACTCAAGGTGCAGGAACTCCAGCCGTCATTTTTGAAGGTTCAGGAGTCAGTGACAGTAATATATTAATGATAAGTACTGCAATCGATGATTACGGTATTATTGCTAAAAATGTATCAGGAAATGTACTCTTGTATGCAGGTAATGGCTACATTAATGGAGCTGGACTACCTACAAAAGTAAAAGGTATCATAGCTAAATTTATACAACTCGGTGGTAACGCGAGCGCAGACGTAACGGTAGAACATGTTCCAGGAACAACGTCTTTAAAGTTTGATCAAGCAACGTTCTCCGTAACACCTTAATATACACATGAAAACAAATAATCTTAAAAAATTAGATAATAAAAAGAGTCACGGCGCAGCCATGATGATATTTACCCTATTTGTATTTTTTATTAGCATGACCATTATTGCAGGAATTTCTCGGCCGGCAATCCGTGAGTTTGTGTTGGGGAAAAATATTCTCGATTCCAAGCAGTCTTACTTTTTATCTGAATCTGGAGTTGAAGATGCATTTTATCGTATTAAAAATAGCAAACAAATAGACGCAAGTGAAACTTTGGTTTTGGGTGACACTACGGTAACCACGACCATTACTGATGTTGCTAGTGGAGAAAAAGAGATTATATCATCAGGAGACACTGGGGATTACCAGCGTAAGATGAATATGACAGTGCAACAAGGAGTAGGAACATCATTTAACTACGGAATGCAATCCGGAACAGGTGGTGTCACTCTTAACAACAGCTCTAAAATAATAGGAAACGTATATTCCAATGGGCCTATCACGGGTAGTGGATCTGTTACAGGTACTGCTGTGTCAGCCAGCGGTGCGTCTGGTACAGTTGATCAATCCTACGGAACAGGTACACCGACAAGCGATAATACTTTTGGTAATGCTACGGTGACAGAAGATGTGGCTCAGAGCTTCGTCCTCACTGCTACAAATTATCTGACTACAGCTCAAATATATATAAAAAAAGTTGGAACTCCGGCAAATGCTACGGTGACCATACGTACGGACAATTCAGGGAAACCCTCAAGTACAGTCAGAGCAACAGGTACACTTTCTAGTAGCTTGGTATCCACATCTTATGGATGGGTAAATATTACTTTTACTTCTAACCCACAATTAACAGCTGGGACAACTTACTGGCTTACTCTCGATGCATCAACTTCTGCAGGAAATTATTATATAGTAGGAGGTGGTCCTGGGTATTCAAATGGTACAGCAAAAATTGGGCGAGTGAGCTCTAGCACCTGGGCGCAACTCGGGGTCAACACAGACCTATTCTTTTCTATTTCAACAGGAGGATTACCGGGGTCTATAAACGGTATTACTGTTGGTCTTGGAGGTGTAGGTGACGCTCAAGCGCATAGTGTTACCAGCTCTACTGTTGCCGGTACTATTTATTGTCAGACAGGTAGTGGCAACAACAAGGCATGCAATACTTCACAACCTGACCCTGTTACTCAAAGCTTTCCTGTATCGGATCAAAATATAACTGACTGGAAAGCTGAGGCACTTGCCGGAGGCACATCAGGATCTATATCTCTGTCTGGTTCTAGTACCCAATTTATAGGTCCTAAAAACATTGTTGGCAATGTGACACTATCCAACAATGCCATACTAACTGTTACAGGAACTTTATGGATAACTGGTAATGTCACTATAAGTAATAGTAGTAGGGTAAGATTAGATCCTTCTTTTGGGGCTACTGGAGGGGTTATTATTATTGATGGTACTGTTTCTACAAGCAACAGCGCAACCTTTGCAGGATCTGGAACAACTGGTAGCTACATTATGGTTGTTTCTACCAATACTGGTAGTAGCGCCATCACTATTAGTAACGGTGCAGGGTCCGTGATTCTCGTGGCTCCTTATGGTGGTGTAGTAATGAACAATAGTGCCGGAGCCAATCAAGTTACTGCTAAAAATATCACTCTCAATAACAACGCTACTATTACCTACATTTCTGGGCTTACTAGCTCTAGATTCTCTTCAGGTCCCTCTGGGTCTTGGAGTGTAAAATCCTGGAAAGAGGTACAGTAAAATATGGTATAATGAGAGTATGAATAAGACCATCATAGCAAATTGGAAAATGAACCCTGTTTCTATAAAAGAGGCTGAGGTTCTTTTTAAAAACATAATAAAAAACCAAAAAGATTTTAAAAATACAGATGTGATTGTTTGTGCCCCGTTTATCTACCTATCAAGTTTGTCAAAAATCAAGTCTGGTAGCGTCAAGTTGGGTGCACAAGATTCATACTATGAGGATGCAGGTGCATATACAGGGGAAATCTCGGCCAAGATGCTCTCAACACTAAAAGTGAAGTATTGTATTGTTGGGCATTCCGAAAGGCGTGCAATGGGGGAGACAAATGAAGCCTGTAGTAAAAAAGTAACTGCACTCTTGAAAGTCGGTATTACACCGATACTTTGTGTAGGGGAAAAAGAACGTTATCAAAGTCATGAATATTTAAATATTGTAAAAAAGCAAATAGAAGAGTCCTTGCGAGGCGTACCCAAAAATAGTTTACCGAAAGTTGTCATTGCCTATGAGCCTGTGTGGGCAATTGGTGCCAATGCTGTCCGAGAAGTTACGACAAGTGAATGCCAAGAAATGATCCTGTATATCAAGAAAGTCATTGCAACTATTTCGAGCCCTGTGATCGCACACAGTATGAAAGTTATTTATGGTGGATCAGTCCATCCTCAAAATGCTCTCGATCTTAGTATTAATGGCAACACCGATGGATTCCTTGTTGGGCGCGATAGTCTGGACTCAAAGAAATTTAGCGCGATTATAAAAAACTCACAGAGCAAATAATATGCAAACCCTAAAAGCACTAACGAACATAAAAGGTAAAAGGGTAATACTCCGTACGGATTTCAATGTACCGCTAAATGGTGACAAAGTCGAGGATGACTCTCGTATTAAAAAGGCGCTTCCGACAATAAACTATCTTCGTAAGTTGGGTGCAAAGATTATCATAATCACTCATACAGGCCGCGATCCAAAAGATAGCTTGGCCCCAATTGCAAAATGCTTGAGGCACTCAGTCCCAGTCACATTTATTCCAAGTGTATTGGGCAAGCAAGTTGATGATGCGATAGATAAAATGAAAAATGGTGATGTCATCATGCTCGAAAATTTGCGTAGCGTGGCTGGTGAGAAGAAAAATGACCCGTCTTTTGCACGAGGTTTATCCAAGCATGGCGATATATATGTCAACGAAGCTTTTCCTGTATCACACCGTGCCGACGCATCAATCGTAGGTATACCAAAATTCTTGCCTTCTTATGCAGGACTCCAGATGGAGCTTGAAGTTACAGAGTTGTCGCGGGCGCTCGTGCCAGAGCACCCATTTCTTGTGATTTTTGGCGGAGCAAAAGCCGAGACAAAAATCCCACTTATTAAAAGATATTTAAAAGATGCCGACCATGTGTTTGTCGGTGGAGCACTTGCCAACAATTTCTTTAAAGCTCGCGGGTTGGAAGTTGGTAAATCGGTAGTGGACAATGATGCCAAGATTCCTAAAACATTTTTGAATCATAAAAAGTTGGTTTTGCCGGATATGGTGGTGGTAAGCCGTAGCCGAAAGGTAGCGGTGAAAGTTGAAGAAGTTGGGGAGAATAATCAAATACTTGATGTGGGAATTCCAAGTATCAACCGCCTTGCTCCACTGATACACAAAGCAAAGTTGATTCTCTGGAACGGCCCAATGGGTTGGTATGAGAATGGCTACACCGAAGCCACCGACGAACTGGTAAAATTGCTCATGAAAACAAAAGCCAAAGTAATTATTGGCGGTGGGGACACGGCAGTCTTTGTAGAAAAGAAAAAGTTAGCCCACCACTTCACCTTCGTCTCTTCTGGAGGAGGTGCAACCCTAGAATTCCTCTCCAAAGGCACACTACCTGGAATAAAAGCTCTTAAATAACATGCCTAAACCTGCAGAGCTTTTGGAATTACTTTTAACGAATAGAGGAATTAAACCCGAGGATTTTGAGCGGTTTTTGAAGCCGGATTATGAAGGGCATAGTTATGATCCATTTCTTATGAAAGACATGGAGAAGACATGCGTAAGGATTTTTGAGGCTACAGAGGCGAAAGAGAAAATTGTTATTTATTCTGATTATGATTGCGATGGTATTCCAGCTGCGGTGATCATGAATGACTTTTTTAAGAAAATTGGCTATACAAATTATAAAATTTATATTCCCGACAGGCACGATGAAGGCTATGGGTTACATATAGATGCAATCGATCAATTTATTGCAGATGGAGTTAATTTATTAATTACATATGACCTTGGAATTACAGCAGTTGCTGAAACGGCGCTTGCACAAGGCGCCGGTATTGATGTCATCATCACTGATCACCATATTCCTCATGAGAGCGTGCCAAAAGCTTATGCAATTATCAATCCCAAGCAAGAAGGATGCCAGTATCCGGATAAAATGCTCTGTGGAGCAGGACTCGCATTTAAAATAGTGCAGGCGTTGTGTAAAAAATACGGTGAGTATTGGAACATTACAAAAGGCTGGGAGAAGTGGCTCTTAGATATGGCAGGCATTGCAACGCTCTCTGACCAAGTGCCTCTTGTCGACGAGAATCGTGTGCTCGCATATTTCGGATTGAAAGTTTTGCAGAAAAACAGTCGTGTAGGATTACAACAATTTTGGAAAAAGGCAGGGGTCAATGCTGTGACCCTTGTTGAAGACGACATTACTTTCTCGCTTGCGCCAAAGATCAATGCAGCCAGTCGCATGGATAGCCCGATGCGTGCTTTTGAATTACTAGCTACGACCGAGATCGCCGAAGCAGGCGCACTGACCGACCACCTAATGAAGGTCAATGAGAATCGCAAAGTGATCGTGGCGCATATAATGAAAGAAGTAAAAGTAACGTTGGCGAAAAGAGAAGATAAATCGGTAATCGTCATTGGTAATCCAAAATGGCGTGTGGGAGTACTTGGTATTGTTGCTTCGAAAATTGTTGATGAGTACAAAAAGCCGGCTTTTGTGTGGGGGATGGAAGGTGGCGACACAATCAAAGGCTCGTGCCGGACGCATGGCAATATAAATTTGGTACATATTATGGACAAATTGCCAGAGAATAGTTTGCTTGAGTTTGGTGGTCACGCTGGGGCAGGAGGATTTGCTGTGCACCATGACGAGATACATTTCTTAGAAGAAAAATTAATTGCAGTTTGTGATGCACTTGATGCATCGGACACAACAACAAACAACATTTTGATTGATGCTGAAATTAGTATCGATGATGTACACAATGAAAACTATAGAGTTATAGAGCAGTTGGCACCCTTTGGCGCAGGTAACCCCAAGCCAACATTTATGTTTAAAAATAGTGTTATTGCTAGCCTTAAAGAATTTGGTAAAGAGAAAAATCATCTAGAACTTTCGTTTTTAAATAGCAAAGGGAAAACAATCAAAGCAATCTCATTTTTCAAAACGCGAGAAAGTTTCAATAAAATTTTAAAAGAAGGCGACAGTATAGACCTAATAGCAGTCTTTGAAAAGAGTACCTTCGCCGGGCGTACTGAGCTAAGATTAAGAATTATTGATATAATATAAATATGCAAAAAATAGAAGTATATACAGACGGAAGTTCGCTCGGCAATCCTGGGCCTGGAGGGTATGGAGTGGTAATCATTCGCGAGGGCAAAGTGCTCCACGAACTGGGTGGATGCGAGAAAGAAACGACAAATAACAAGATGGAATTGCAAGCTGTGATCGAAACCTTGAAGCATGTCTCCACTAGGCAAGACCTAGCGGAAGTGGTGATTCATGCAGATTCGGCTTATGTACTCAATGGTATAACCTCTTGGATCTTTAATTGGGAGAAGAATGGCTGGCGAACAGCCAACAAACAGCCGGTTCTTAATAAAGAACAATGGCAAGAGCTAATTGCACTTGTCAGAAATTTCAAAGGCAAGATTGTCTGGCAAAAAGTCAAAGGCCACTCTGGTGTACTCCACAACGAGCGTGCCGACGAGATTGCTACTTCATGCGCACACAGTCAAAAGAAATTGTAATAGTTATATTTCTAATACTAATCGCAGTTGTGCGATATTTATTTTTTCTACCTGCGCCTTTACCTTATGAATCTGCGGTCAATAAAAATGTGACTTTGGTTGGTATGGTGACAGCCTATCCTGATATCCGTTTGAACAACCAGCGTATCACTATTACACCAACAGGATATGAATCCAATATTTTAGCAGTATTTCCAAAAGACAAAACTATACTATACGGCGATGAGGTCCGAGTAAAGGGCATACTCTCAACTCCGGAAAATTTTATTACAGATACTGGCAAAGAGTTCAATTATGAAAGGTATCTTCACAATCAAGATATTTATTTTATTGTCGAGAATGCAAATGTGGAGGTGCTCACACAAGGCAATGGCAACTGGCTCTTGAGTAAACTATACACATTAAAAACAGCGTTTCTTAAAAATATCGGACAAATTATTTCTTCTCCAAATAGCGATTTGGCAAGTGGCCTGATCCTCGGTGTGCGTGGAGGATTCGATGCCGACACCCGCAATGAATTTATCTCCACGGGCACGATCCACATTATTGCGCTATCAGGCTACAATGTCACAATCGTTGCCGAGAATGTAATGAAGATTCTTGGTACAGTATTTTCAACAATCGTTTCGTTATGGGTTGGAATTTTTGTAATTATACTTTTTGTGGCTCTGGCAGGGGCATCGGCGACTGCTGTGCGTGCCGGTATTATGGCACTTATTGTACTCATGGCTCGAATGACTGGGCGTACCTATGACGCAGGTCGGGCTCTAGTGATTGCAGGACTACTAATGATTGCCTATGATCCACGTGTGATTACAGATATTTCTTTCCAGTTGTCGTTTCTTGCTACTATTGGCATACTTTTTGTTACACCAAAGGTAGTAGGATGGGTGCGATTTATGACAACATATTTTAAACTGCGTGAAGTTGTTGCTACTACTGTATCTGCAACGATTATGGTTTTGCCATTACTTTTATATAGTACAGGCGTACTATCTATTGTTTCACTACCAGCCAATGTACTGATACTGCCACTTATACCACTGACAATGCTCGCAAGCTTCTTTGCAGGATTTGCAGGCTTCTTCTCAGCTACAATAGCATTGCCATTTGGTTTCGTTGCACACCTACTACTATCTTATATTTTAGGAGTAATACACTTCTTTGCATCGTTGCCATTTGCAAGCGTAACAATAAAACAATTTCCACTAGTTGTAACTGTAGTTCTTTATGTAATAATTTTCTATTGGGTTTTTAAAAAGAAGAAGTAAAATTACCTTCTATTACTTCCCAGTTGAGGTTTTCAAAAAATGCTTCTACATATTTCTTTTTTTCGCTTGTTGGATAGTCATATACAAATGCATGTTCCCACATATCGAGCGCAAGGATCGCTTGGCATCCGTTGAGTTGGCCTAGGTGTTGCTCGTCTACCCACGATGTCATAAGTTTGTTTGTCTTTTTGTCGTAGTAGAGCATTGCCCAGCCGATACCACGAGTCATTGCAGTTGCTTTGAATCGTGCTAGCCAATTTTCAAAAGTACCGTATTGGTTTGCAAGTTCAGCTTTTAGTTTGGAGTCATCTGCGAGTGCTTTTGCTCCACCTTCAAAAGATGAAAAATAGTATTCATGATTGCGCATACCATTGAATTCAAATGCGAATCGACGATTCATTTCGCCTATTATGTATGCGTTCTTTTCACTATCTTTCATCAGTTCTTGCATGTCACTCTGTATTTGATTACTAAATTTCACATACCCAGCGTACAACTTCAAATGCTCTTCAATATTTTTGGCACTAATTCCAGCGAGCTCTGGGATAGCAAAAGTTTTTTGTGTAAATGTTTCCATGTGGATATTCTACCACAAAAATCAAAATAGCTTCTCTCAAACAGGACACAAAATTTCTTGGTAGAAATTTTGTTGGTTCTCGCCTCGACAGTCTCGAAAGCCTGTTCTCAAGAACTATTTTGATTTTTGTGGTAATTCATATATTATAGTCATATGGAAAACATCCAAGTCCTTATTGTTGATTACGGTTCCCAATATACCCTTGTAATTGGCAGGACTTTGCGCGAGCTTGGGGTTCGTAGTGCTATTCTCCCTCCTGATAAGGCCGAGCATTTTTTAACTCAATATACTCCTAAATCCGTGATACTTTCTGGTAGCAACTGGAGCGTGCACAATGATGGCGCGCCTAGCTTGCCAAATAATCTTGATATCACAGGAGCAAAATATCCAATACTTGGCCTTTGTTATGGTATGCAATTATTGGCGTACAAGCTCGGTGGTACAGTTGATCGCCCACACGGGCATCGAGAGTATGGCCCAGCAAAAGTGACTGTAGATAATACGCACCCACTATTTTTGCATGTCTCCAAAGAGACAGATGTTTGGGCAAGCCATGGAGATACCGTTACGAAATTGCCAGAAGGTTTTAAAGAAATTGCAGTGTCGGGCGGGATTGCAGCAATGACAAATTCTGACAACAGAGTTCTAGGTATACAATTCCACCCAGAAGTTGTTGATACAAAAGAGGGCAAGACAATGCTTCAGAACTTTTTAAATATTTCAAATTGTGTCAAAGATTGGAATCCAACAGATTTGATAAAAGAAATTCAAGATGAAGTAATGAATGTGGTGAACGCAAGTGCAAAGCAAAATGTAGTCCTCGGAGTATCTGGTGGAGTGGATTCAACAGTTCTCGCTGCACTACTCGCACCAGTCCTCGGCGACAAATTAATTTGTCTTGCGATAGATACAGGCGGAATGCGTAGTGGTGAATTGGAAGAATTGAAAACTAATGTTGAAAGTGCCGGCGTCAAAAATCTGGTAGTAGTAGAAGCAAGCGACGAATTTATAAAAAATATAAGCACTACAGTAGATGCTCAAGAGAAGCGAGGTAAATTCCGAGATGTGTACAAGAGAATTTTCGAAGAACAAATTGCAAAGAATGATGCAGGATTTATCGTCCAAGGTACACTTGCGACAGATATTATAGAGAGTGGTGAGGCTGGTAAAAGTGCATTGATCAAAACGCATCACAATGTAGGTCTTGCATGGGAAGTGGACGATCTGCACCCACTACGCAATTTATTTAAATACGAAGTCCGTGAATTGGGCAAAGCATTACAACTGCCGAGCGCTGTCTACGAGCGCAATCCTTTTCCAGGCCCAGGTTTGTACTTGCGTATTGTCGGATTGCCTGTTTCAAAAGAGTATTTAGATCTTGTGCGTGAGGCGGACAAGACTGTCACAGAAATAATCAAAAAATTTAATTTAGAAAAAGAAATTTCCCAATTGATCGTTGGAATTCTCGGAGTAAAATCTGTAGGAGTCAAAGGAGATGAACGTGTCTATGGACACGCATTGGCAATTCGTGCAGTGGAGACAGTAGACTTTATGACTGCAAAAGGATATTACTTTGCAAAAGAAGTTGTAGAGGAGATCACTAATGCACTAACTAAACACAAAGAAATAGTCCGTGTCCTTTTCGACATGACACCCAAACCCCCAGCAACAACAGAATTTGAATAATATGTTTAAGAGAGTTGAGAAGAAATATATTGCATTGCTCGTCCTCATTATTTTTGTAGTGGGGATTTTGTTTATTGTTTTTATACAGCCAAAATCCAATATTATGAAAGTTGTTTTCTTGGATATTGGGCAAGGGGATAGTATTTTTATCCAAGCTCCAAATGGTACACAAATGCTCGTCGATGGTGGTAGGGGTGCAAGTGTCCTTTCAGCCCTTGGGAGAGTTATGCCGTTTGGCGACCGATCCATCGATGTTGTGATAGGTACGCATCCGGATGCCGATCATATCGGAGGACTTGTAGATGTATTGGAAAATTATTCTGTAGATAGTTTTATAGAGCCAGGAGCGCAATCTAAAAGCAAGATTTACCAAACATTGGAAACGAGTATTGATGAAAAAAATATTTCACATGTAGTCGGTCGTGCAGGGATGAGGATAATTCTCGACAAGGAAAAAAATGTCTATTTTGATATTCTGTATCCGGATCGTGATGTAAATGGTTGGGAGACAAACGATGCATCTATTGTAGGCAAGCTTGTCTATGGAGAGACTAGTGTTATGTTGACAGGTGATTCACCGAAAGAAAAAGAATTGTATTTAGTAAATAAAAAGAAAGAGCAACTGGACGTGGATATTTTAAAACTGGGTCACCATGGTTCACGGACAAGCTCGAGCATCGCGTACTTGAAAGCTGCAAGTCCAGCGCTTGCGATAATATCTGCTGGATTAAATAATTCTTACGGCCATCCACATAAAGAAACTTTGAATAACTTAGAATCTCTTGGTATTCCGTATTTTGCGACTTATGAAAAAGGTACTATAGTTTGCGACAGTGATGCATTTACTATTTTATGTAATTAAAAAATCCCCTGAGGAACTCAAAGGGGATTTTTATTTTTTGATGATTCCAGCTTTGCGGAGGGTGGCGTAGGCGCCGTTTTTGTTTATAGTTTTGATTGCTTGGGTAGAGATTGTAAGGTTGAAGAATTTCTTTAATTCGGGTACGTAAATACGCTTCTTTTGTAGGTTTGGGTACTTGCGGACCTTGCCTGTAGGGTTGAATTTGGTAGCACGAACAATGTTGGAGTACCCTCCAGCCACTAATGAACCCTTTCCTGTTATGTCGCAGACTTTTGCCATAGATGAAGCTATGCTATCATATATATTATAGGAATGCAATCCCGTTAGAGATGATACATGTTTTATTACACATACATACTAAAAAGTAAGAAAGATGGTAAAATGTACACGGGGTATACAAACGACTTACGGAAGCGCCTTAAGGAACACAATGAAGGTTTCTCTACACACACGAAAAATAGAGGCCCATTTGTCATTATTTATTACGAAGCGTGTTTATTAGAAGAAAAAGCTCGGTCGAGAGAATTATTTTTAAAATCGGGAATGGGCAAGCGTTATCTTAAAAATAGATTAGGCGCTTCCTATCTCTAACGGGATGCAAGTCATCGACAGTATCTTTTATATAGTAGTCCTTATTATGTCTATTGTTATCCACGAATATGCTCATGGCTATGTCGCGTATTTGTATGGCGATGACACGGCACGATTTCAAGGTCGTCTGACGCTCAATCCACTCAAACACTTGGAACTTTTTGGTTCTATTATATTGCCACTTATTTTGATTTTGACAAAAGCAGGATTTGTTCTCGGTTGGGCAAAGCCAGTGCCGTATAACCCCAACAATTTAAAAGGCGGGCGAAAAGCAGAGGTTATGGTTGCTATGGCAGGGATACTTGCCAATATCGGACTTGCGATTATTTTTGGAATTATTATTCATCTTGCTCCAACAATTGGAATACCCGCTTTTGATGTAGCCAATATTTCTCCGTTTTACAAAATTACACTTTCAATAGTATTTCTTAATTTAGTACTTGCTGTTTTTAACCTTGTGCCTATTGCCCCTCTTGATGGATCAAAAGTTCTCTTTGCCTATCTACCTCCAAGACTCAATCATGTCCAAGTATTCCTTGAGCAATACGGGATATTCTTTTTATTATTCTTTGTGCTATTTTTGTGGAAATATATGTTCCCCCTTATTGTCCTAGGACTTATTTATCTAACAGGGCTTGATCTTTCTGCAATAGTTGCTTTTTTACAGGCTTTGTAGTAAAGTATCCCTACATAGTCCTCTGAGGCTATTTTGTTTTACAAAAGACATTTTAGAGAGAAAATAACGTTACATGCCAACAATCAATCAATTAGTCAAAAAAGGAAGAACTCGAAACGTAAAGAAGTCCAAAGCGGTGGCTTTGGCGCGTGGTTTCAACGCTATCAAGAACAAGCCAATCTTCTACCCATCTCCATTTAAGCGTGGTGTGTGTACAAAGGTGACAACAACAACTCCAAAGAAGCCGAACTCAGCGCTCCGTAAGATTGCTCGTGTAAGACTTACCAACGGTATGGAAGTTACAGCATATATCCCAGGTGAAGGTCACAACTTGCAAGAACACTCTGTAGTTATGCTACGTGGTGGCCGTGTAAAGGACTTGATCGGAGTACGATACCACATCGTTCGTGGACGTCTCGATGCAACTGGTGTTGAGAAGCGCCGAAAAGCTCGTTCAAGATATGGTAACAAGCGTCCAAAGGCAGGTGCAGCTAAGAAATAATTTAAATAATACATTATGCGAAGAAAAGTAAAAAATCGAAATATCGTAGATCCAGACATTGCCTACAATTCACAAAAATTGGGTAAGTTTATAAACAATGTCATGTGGAGTGGCAAAAAGGAAACTGCACGCAAGATCGTGTACGCAGCCTTTGATGTAATCAAGGAAAAGACTGGTAACCCAAATCCTCTCGAAGTTTTCGATACAGCAATCAAAAACGCAGGTCCAATGGTAGAAGTCCGCTCTCGCCGTATCGGTGGAGCCAACTACCAAGTTCCTCGTGAAGTTCGTCCAGAACGCAGAACAGCTCTCGCAATGCGATGGATCATCAGTGCTGCTCGTTTGAAGAAAGGCTCTGCAATGCATGAGAAATTGGCTGAAGAATTGATACTAGCTAGCAAGAACGAAGGATCAGCGATAAAGAAAAAGGACGACACCCATAAAATGGCAGAATCCAACAAAGCATTCGCCCACTTCGCTTGGTAGTTTGAATTAGCTTCTAGGTACTAGCAACTAGGTTCTAGCAAAAATCCCCTCTCGGGGATTTTTTTGTTTTTATTGACAATGGAGGGCATTAGATATAAGGTAAAGAAAAACTTAAACCCCTAATTATATTTATTATGGAAACAGATAAACCATACATTTTATTACCATGCAGTGGCAGAAAAAGACTAAATATTTCAGAGGGACACCTCTATCGTGTACAAGATAGAATTTCCAAGGAAGATTTAGGCTTTATTACAGAACAAGTTGCAAAAAAGAATTATGGTGAAGAGAATTACTTTATTTCAGGATCAACTTCATTATGCCCGATTTGCTCATTTGACAATAGGCATAGCCCTGTTAAACTAATTCCTTTAAAGGAATAATTAAAAGAAATTAACCGAGATGAAGCCTCTTACTTATACGAGAGGCTTTTGATTTGCAAAAATTTATATATTAATTTACCAAGCTAACGCTATCGCGTTGACTTGGTAAGTATGCTATACTTTATTTATGAGTATTGAGAAAGAAATTCTTACATATTTAAGTGAAAATAAAAACAAACGTGTCATTAAATATAAAGGTATACGTACTGGATTTTTAGGCTTGCCAGACTTTAAACATTATAAATATCAAACTCTGGCAAATAGATGTTCTGATTTAAAAAATAAAGGTTATATTAAAGGGGTAAATGGTACATACCTAATCACATATAAAGGTGAAGAATTTTTGAGTCAAAAAAGCAGAAGTTTTTTAAAAGCATTTGAATCGGAGGAAAAAGCAAATGATAGTAAAAATTTATTATTACTTTATGATATTCCAGAAGATAAAAAATCAGAAAGGGATTGGTTTCGCAGACAACTAGTGAAGTTTCATTTTATAATGATCCAAAGGAGTGTATGGGTTGGGCCGTCTCCACTACCCAAAGACTTTTTGGAGTATCTTAAAAGTGTTGGATTGAAAGATACAATAAAAACATTCAAGCTTGAAAAAGGCTATACAGCAAATAAATAAGATATTACCAAGTCAACGCTATCGCGTTAGATTGGTAAAATCAAATTTATTGCCTTATTTAATTAGAGTTGTATACTTATATATATGAATAAAAACATAATCATGGCATCTGTTTTATTTTTACTAATTGGTTTTGGTGGAGGGTATTTGTATTTTAAAAATAGCTCAAATCTAAATAATGTTGTAGAAAATCAAGAAATAAAAACTGAAATAAAGGAACAAGCGAAAGTTGACCAAAATAAACTTTTTACACTCCTTGATTCATTTAAGATTTACCCAGAATATTCAAATATAAGTAAGATTAGGGAAGATTTGGGCATGATGATTGTTTCGTATTCTGAAATTCCTGAACAAGGGAGGAATTATGAAGGTGACGGCCTCACACAATATTATTCTATTTATGATTACAAAAATGATGTTATGTATGACAAGGTGGGGGATATGAGCCTAGGTAGATCAAATCTACCAATTGCTATCATAAATAAAGATACAATTTTGATGGATAAGTATGACGATAATACAGGCAAAGAATCATTGAGTATTAAAAATATTAAAGATGGAACCACAAAAGTATTACCCATTAAATTAAATAATGAGGATCGTGTTTCTGCCGGGTTAAATCCACAAGACAAAATAGATATTTTTATTTACAGCAAAACAACTTTTCTCTATAATTTAAATCCACAAACACTTGAATTAAAATTGGTTTGGGAAAGATAATTACTAAAATCCCTGAAAGGGGATTTTAGTTTGCAAAAAATGGGGAAATGGGGTATTGTGTATGTACACAAGACCTACGGTCTTTTTATTTTTAGCAACATAATACAAACATATGGAACGAGATTATCCTTTAGAAAAAGTAAGAAATTTTGGAATTATTGCCCACATCGATGCGGGTAAGACCACAACAAGTGAGCGCGTGCTTTACTATACAGGTATGAGCCACAAGATTGGTGAAGTGCACGATGGTGCGGCTACAACAGACTGGATGGAGCAAGAAAAGGAGCGTGGTATTACTATTACCTCTGCGGCTGTTACTTGTTTCTGGAATCCGACATATGCTGGTACTGATAAAAATAAAAAGGTGCGTTTCAATATTATTGATACTCCTGGACACATCGACTTTACTGTAGAGGTTAAGCGATCTTTGCGTGTGCTTGATGGTGCTGTTGTTGTTTTCGACGGAGTTGCTGGTGTAGAACCACAGTCCGAGACCAACTGGCGCTATGCTGACGAAGCAAAAGTTCCTCGTATTTGTTTTGTAAATAAATTAGACAGAACTGGAGCTTCTTTTGAGCACTCATTCAAAACAATTCTAGATCGTTTGAATCGCAATGCTGTGCGTATGCAAATCCCGATTGGTCTTGAAGAAAATCATGAGGGGGTTATTGATCTTTTGAAAATGAAGGCGTACTACTTCGAAGGTGAAATGGGAGGCAATGTGATCGAAAAAGAAATTCCAGAAAACATGATGGAAGAAGCAAAAAAGTACAACGCCGAATTGATCGAAAAGATCGTGGAGCAAGACGATGCCGTGATGACAGACTATTTGGAAGGCAAAATCCCAGATACAGAAACTCTCAAAAAGCTTATGCGTAAGGCAGTAATTGCCAACGACGTATTCCCAGTTTTTGCTGGTAGTGCTTTGAAAAATAAGGGTGTTCAGCTCGTACTCGACGCTGTTGTAGACTACCTACCATCTCCACTCGATATCCCAGCGATCAAAGGAATCAATCCAGACAACGATACAGAAGAAGCTCGTCCTGCATCAGATACAGAACCATTTTCAGCATTGGCTTTTAAAGTGGCGACAGATCCATTTGTCGGACAAATTATTTTCTTCCGAGTTTATTCTGGAACTTTGACTGCAGGAAGTTATGTTTACAATCCTCGTACTCGCAACAAAGAAAGAATCGGACGTATTTTGCGTATGCATGC
>CAZUQJ010000003.1:0-62089 GCA_964622505.1 uncultured Candidatus Saccharibacteria bacterium
GGCACTAGTTCCTAAGACTAGCGCGTATACCAATTCCGCCACTCCAGCATAGAAGTCAATATACCATATTCTACCCTTTATTACCAATACTCTTTTGCCCACCTACTACTTGACTTTTGCATTGTTTTGGTGTATAATATAACAAAATTCACAATTAAATAAAAGATTATGACAGCAGCACCCTCAGATCCAACTCACGATCACGACAAAAAGAAAGAATCCATTTGGCAAAGCCCTATGGGTATTGGTTTAGCAATTGTAGGGATAATCCTACTTATTGTTCTTTTTAGATTTTTGTATCCGTCTTCACCTACAACTGATGAAGAGGTTACAACTTCCAAACAACAAAAAGCAAGCGTCACGGCTTATTCTTACACGATGCACGTAGATTTCTCTACAGCATACGGTCAAACGTACTATGCACCAGCTGGATACAATTTTAATTTTGTAAACCCTACCGGTGAGTATTGCGTAAAGAATATTGAGGGTGAAGCTTGTGGGGTTGGTGATTTATCTGGCCAACTTTCAGTAGGTTCGGTAAACACCAAAGGTTTATGGTTTAAGGGAGAGCAAGCAGGCTCCTTGGATATCCTGCTAGTAAAAAATGACAACTTGTAATGGAACTAATTAGCAACAAAACCTACAACTACCCATTCGCAGTTATCGTATGGACAGTTTTATTTCTGATTTTGACATTTCTACTAAGAATGGTAGATCTTACTAGCCCACTTTGGGGATTAATTACTTTAGTTGGAACGGGGTTTCTGATTTGGGCCACTATGGTTAAAATTGAGCCTCGACAAACTTTTCCATTGTTATACTTTGGAACTCAGACTGGCGTCTCACTACCTGAAGGCTACTACTTCCTTTTGTTTGCATGGTCTCTTGATGAGCCGGAAAAAATAAATCTTGAATATCAAGATGTTATTATTCCTTCTTTTCAACTAGAGTGCTCAGACAAAGTACTAGACTTTTCCTTTAATGCAAAAATACAATTTGGGAAAAGCAACGTAAGACGTAGGCCAACTGACCTTCATGCTACCCCAGAAGAAGACGCAGCAGCAAAACGCCGTTTTGTTATGAACAACAAAGAAAACATTCCCGGAGATTTTACTGCATTGATAAAATCTGTTTGTACTATGCTTTACGGAAACATGTCTTACGCAGGGCGTCCTGCTGAAAACGGTAACCCAGCAATTCTTGGTATCAAAGGTAGAAATATTACTCAGGAAATCAAGGATGATGATTTTTTCTATCACGAATGCTATGAATGGGGAATCGATCCTAAAAACCTACTTCCTTTTGTACAGCCACAAGATATGGCACAACAAAACAAAGACAGGAATCGTGTAGAAATAACCAGGATACTAAAAGGTTTGTACCCTAGCTTAAACGATGTGGAATTAGCGAGATTAGCCAACCTTCAGTTGAATGGTGTAAACTCAAAAGAATACATCGTCACAGGAGCAAGCGCTTACGCTCGAGTTGATCTGGATTAATCTTTTTTTCTTCTTTATCCGTAAAATTTTACGGTGAACAAATAAGCAAAAGGCGGAGTATATTATACCCCGCCTTTTCCTATGCCTGATTACCTATTTAAGTTTTTGAACTTCAAAATTTCCGGTATTGTCTATTTTTATATGCTTCTCCCCTACTGTATTGAGTATGATTTGCATGATCCCAAATACGGACACCATGATCACCATTCCCACCACTCCCCATACCATATGAGATTTGCCAGACTTTTTCATCTCCTCATTTGCAGGATTGATAACGAACTGCATAACCCCAAAGAGGAAGTACGCCAATGCGAGTGCAAACATGAAGAGTATCAAAGGGTTGATTATCACCTTATTTATACTCTTCATTAGCGTGCCTACGCTCGCCTCAGCAATTGGGAATAATTCAAACTGCATAGTGATTAACAGCCTCCGTTAATACCAAGTGATGGGTTAGGTACACAAGGCAATACTGGAGTTGCGTCATTGCGGACATCGAGTGTACGAGTGATCACATTTACGATTCCCCAGAATGCAATAATAACAAACAAACCTATCAATCCCATGATGATCTTTGATCGAGCGCCTTTCTTTGCCTCTTCGTCTTGAGAGATAGTGTATTGGATAACACCCCAGATAAAGTACACAACAGCGACAGTAACCAAGAGTGGAATGATAACATTCAAAAGACTTTGGAAACGTGTCAAGATACTCCACGCATCAGCTGCCGCAAATGCAAACAATGGCGACAAAGATGCAATACTCCCAAATGCAATATATTTTTTCATGTTTATATGACCAGAATAAATCTGGATAAATTTAATAATAAAACTTAAACGACTATAAATAATAATTTAATGCTTTTTACAGTATACCACAAAAAAGACTGGCAACCAGGGCTAGTTGTTTGACAATTGGGGTATAAAAGTCTGGATACCAAAGGTATTGGAGACGATAGACACGAGTCCCCAGACCGAGACCATAACAAACAATGCCAAAATTCCCCAGATCATATACTGCTTGCCCTGTTTGCGCTTCTCGGCATCTTCGGGGTTGATGATCATCTGGATCACTCCCCAGATAAAGCCGGCAGTCGCCAATGCAAAAAGGAGTGGCACCACGCTCTTTATGATCAAACAAGTACCATAATCTAGTATCCCAGCAATATTTTTTAAACTAATGTTTGTACAATTCATATATATAGTGATTTTATAGAACTATTATTTAGCTCCTTCAATAACTTCATTTACTGTCGACCCAATAGCACTAGCCAGCACCCATGCTCCAAGGAGGATAAATGCTCCTACGATAGTGTACATCAGAGCCCCTTTGGCCTTTTTCAATTCCTCGCTGTTCCCCATAGCTTTTACAAAAAGGAATCCACAATAGATAATGGCAAGCGCCACAATAGGTATACCAATCATAAGCACGATGTTGAGCACAGACTCTATAAATTGTGGAATAGTATTAACTTTGATAGGATTTTTTATTTTAAAATCTATCCCAGTAACTGTTTTGTCGGAACCAGTATTATTTCCAGCACCCGTATTGTTACCAGAACCAGTGTTATTTCCAGATCCAGTATTATTTGCTGTATGCCCTGCCACATGAGTCGCCTCGACTACCATCACCGGCATTACTAATGTAAAAGCAATAATAAACACAAAACTATACTTCAAAATGTTTGAGAGAATTGAGTACTTTTTATTTATCATAAATTTCATATATGTTTATATTATATAGTATGCCGATATGGCACGCAAACTAACTTCTGTCTAAAAATGACCAGTTCATCGCTTCGGGAGTCAGGAATGCTGAAAGGATAGTGTTGATTATGAGCCATGCTGCCAATGCTATGATGTAGCCTACGAGCACATTTTTAATCATGGCTTTTGCATGAGTTTTTCCATGTTCATTGCCACCGGATGTGATGAGTGTAAATCCTGCGTAGGCAAAGATAATAGCAGCCAGTGGTGTAGCAAAGTAGACAAGCAAGAAATTGATCACATTGTTGACGAGCTTCATGAGCATTTCGAAATTACAAGGAGTGCTGAAGCGTAGATAGTAGCCTTCGGTCACTGTCTCACCTGTCTTGTTGCAATCGGGTACTATCCCACCTTCGTATCCCCCTGTCTTTAGACCACCACCACTTGAGCTTGCACCACCCGATACGCCAGGATTGGGTATAATGTGAGCTATAACCTGATTGTTGATCACATCTACAGATCCGATATACTTGTCCCCAATATAAGAATTAAAAACATTTTCCACAGCATTCTCGATTTTAAAAACGCTGAGTGTCGCAGGGGTAATACTAGCACGATTGAAAGCGATCTTGCCATTTTGAGCATATACACTACCAGTGATCTTCATACTGCCTGTTGTCGTGCCTATAAATTGATATTTTGCATCGTCATAGCCTTCCACCTTGAGCATGTCTACGTCTACGGGCGATGCTGAACCTTCTATCCCTTTGTCTAAAGAAAATGTAAGTCGAGCATTTTGAGCCTTGAAGCCGGCTATCTGGTCAAGCTCTTTTTGGAATCGTGTACTTGCAGTGCTCGGCACGATCGTAATAGCATTTGGATTGTTGACAAGTACCGTTCCAGCAAGTACCACAGCCGGTGCCACAAAAATAATGGAGAAGTTTATAAGTAATAAAAAAGTAAATAATTTTTTCATATTAATTTGCATACAATAGCTGTGCAAGCTCTGCTTGAGCTTTGCTCAGAGCATCAGCAATATCGAGCTTATTTGATAATATGTTCTGTATCATATTGCGAAATATTGCATCAGTTAGATTGGTATCCGGATCAAGCCATGTACGGCCAGAAATTGCAGAATTGTAAAAGACAGTTAGGTACGGATCGGTAGGCCTGTCGGCAAGCAAGTCTCTGCGTGCTGGTGGTAAGCTGAAAGAAGTTGCTATAGTTTTAGAAATTTCTGGATCAGTAAATAGTATAGCAGTAGATGTAGCCAAGACTGGATCCTTTGCAGTCTTGGACACTGCAATGGCATTCATAGAGCCAAATGTGCGTCTTACATTGGTACCTTTTGTTTGCAATACTGTCGCAACATCGAAGCTCAAGTTAGGATTGACGGCTTCTATATTGAAAAGTTCACTCCCACGCCCTACGTAGAATGCCAAACTTCCACCGGTAAAAGCATCTTTTGAATTCAACAAGCCTCTGTTCCAAGAGTATAGTGTGCTTGTTGGGTTAGAAAATTGTGAATAGAAGTCGAGCACTGCCTCGCCTGGAATCTTACTCTGGCCGAGCGACTCGCCTAGTACAGAAACCCGTTTTTCACCATCTTTGCTGACTATTGGATTACCACTTTGAATCATTAGGAGCGAAAGGATATCTTTTGCATGATTGATATTGTCATAAGTACCGAGCGCGATCATACTCTGACCTATAGTTCCGTCGCTTGCGCTCTTTGTAAGAGTGTCGTTGAGAGCCAAGAGCTCATCCCAGTACACTGGTGGTTGCGAGATGCCGTTGTTTGCAAGTAGATCTTTGTTGTAGTAGAGGACTAGTGGATCCACAGTTATCGGCAATGCAATAATACCCTTTTCACCCAAGTAAACTTCTGCTCCATCTATAAATGTGTCTCGAAAAGTCTTTTCTGCATACGATGCATACGGGATAGGGGTGATAAATTTTTGTTCTTTAAGGATCAGATCATCCGGTACCATAAACAGGTCTGGGCCTGTACCGCTTGCTATGCCATCTACGATAGCAGTTGAATATGTCTTGATATCTTTCTGGTAATACTTCACCACCAAACTTGGGTTCTTTGAGTTGGCATCTTCTATTGCTTTTGCAAAGTCGATAGCAGGCACAGTACCCCACATAGTGACTGTTCCGACCAATTTAGTATTATTGGTCTTTTTTCCGATAGGTAACAATCCAGAAAATACGATAACAGCAAATACAAAAAAGGCTAAAAATACTGCGAGAAGAATTGTTTGAAAATTACTTTTCATGTGTAAAGATTATACCATAATGATAAGCATGTGCGTTAATACGCTCGTGTAGTTTGAAGCCATGTTTGCTAAATAATTCACGAACCATAGTTTCAGACACTATATGATTTTTGTGTGGGCCCATATTCAAGTATGATTCAGTCCAATCTACAAAAAGTACTTTGCCTCCAGACTTCACAATACGCGAAACCTCGCGGATAAAAGAGTCTTTGTTCTCAAGCTGAAAAAGTACGTTGGAAACTATGGCCAAGTGCACAGTATTGTCGGCGATCTTTGTACCGCCAAGTTTTTCTATATCACTGCAGATATACTCTACATTTTTTAGATTTCGATTTTTTGCTTCACTACGAGTACGGTCAAGCAAGCCTTTCTGAATATCTACACTGTATACCACTCCACGACTGCCTACGCGTTCGGCACAGCTAAGCGTATAAAATCCCGAGCCCGAGCCCAGATCCGCCACGTGACATCCGGTAATGTCTCCGCATTGTAAAAGATTGCGTTCGGGATTTGTGAACATGTATTAAATTATATCACAATAAAAAATTAAAGAAATGTAATCGAAGCGATAGAGTCGCCAGCGCGCATCTTCATAATAGTCACGCCTTGTGTTTGGCGCCCAGATGTTGGGATAGATTTAAGATCTACACGGATGACTTGGCCTTTTTGCGAAACTGCAATAATTTCGGATTCTTCGCCCACAAGTTTTGCAACAATCAGCTTGCCAGTCTTTGCTGTCACTTTCGCTGTCTTGATTCCACTTCCTCCGCGCTTTTGTGTTTTGTATTCTTTGATACCAGTTTTCTTGCCAAGACCCTGCGAGCCCATAGTCAACAATGCCAAGTTGGTCTCGCCTTTTGCTATTCTGTCTACCCCTATCACACTGTCCCCTTTACTTAGTTTAATTGCGCGCACACCACCAGCCGCACGGCCCATCTCGCGAACATCAGATTCAGTAAAGCGTATTGATTGACCGAGCGTTGTCGCAAGCATCACGTCGTCACCTTTTGTGATAGGAAGCACAGCTTGGAGTTCGTCACCCTTCTCGAGCTTAATCGCAATCAGTCCACTGCGACGTACATCTTTGAAGCTTTCGGCATTTACTTTTTTCACAGTACCATTGGCTGTGACCATCATTAGTGTTTCGACAGTCTTCTTGGTCTCTTTGTCTATCGGCAAGATCGAAGTCACCTTTTCGTCACCTTCAAGTGAGATAAAGTTTACAATTGATTTGCCTTTTGTTGCACGCTTGCCTTCTGGTATATCGTACATCTTGATCTGATACGCCTTGCCGAGGTTGGTAAAGAAGAGTAATTCGCTGTGAGTATTTGCAGATACGAGCATTGTGACGAAGTCCTCGTCTTTTGGCTCGATATCGATCACACCTACTCCGCCACGCTTTTGGGCACGGTATTCACTTGGATCAGTACGCTTTACATAGCCACCTTTTGTAAACACGAGCACCGATTCTTTTTCGGGTATTAGATCTTCTTCATTTATAGCCTTTACTCCACCGGCTACCACTCGTGTACGGCGAGCATCTGCATATTTCTCTTTTATAGCTTCGAGTTCAGTCGATATAACTCCAAGCATCTTCTTTGGACTCGCAAGAAGAGCTTCAAGTTCTTTGATCAATTCTTGTTTTTCTTTGAGTTCCAGTTCTACATTCTTGCGCTCGAGACCTGCGAGCTTTTGCAAACGCATTTCTAGGATCGCCACTGCTTGGATCTCGGAGAATTTGAATTCTTTCATCAAATTGAGCTTGGCAACCATCGTGTCTTTGGAAGCACGAATAACAGATATAACTTTGTCGATATGATCGAGTGCCTTTTTCAAACCGAGCAAAATATGCTCGCGATCTTTGGCTTTTTGCAGATCGAATTCTGTGCGACGCTTGACCACTACTTGTCGGTGGCTAATAAATTCCGAAAGCATACTTTTCAGTGACAGTGTCTGAGGCACGCCGTCTACAAGAGCCACGATGTTGAAGTGGAAAGACTGCTCGAGTTGTGTATGACGATAGATATAGTTCAGGACTTTTTGTGGCATTACGCCATTTTTCAGATCAATAGCGATGCGGATATCTTTTGCAGATTCGTCACGCAAACCTTTGATACCTTCCAATTTCTTTTCTTGGACAAGTGCTGCAATAGACTCAATAAGAGTTGATTTATTTACACGGTACGGGATCGAAGTAATGATGATCTGGAACATTCCAGACTTCTGCTCCACGATCTCGGCTTCGCCACGAGTCACAACGCCACCACGACCAGTCGAATACGCATGCAATAGATCTGCACGGTTGTAAACAATACCTCCAATTGGGAAATCGGGGCCTTTGATAAATTGCATCAAGTCTTCTGTTGTTGCATCTTTTTCTTTTATTAGGTGGAGTGTAGCATCTACAACTTCCGCCAAATTGTGCGGAGGAATGTTGGTCGCCATACCCACAGCAATACCGAGCGTACCATTGAGTAGCAAGCTTGGAACAGCAGTTGGCAAGACAATAGGCTCTTTACGAGTTTGGTCATAGTTGGGACGGAAATCAACAGTATTTTTCTCTAAATCTCGAAGAATTTCTCCAGAAATTTTTGCCATCTTTGCCTCTGTATAACGCATAGCCGCGGCACCGTCGCCGTCGATAGAGCCGAAGTTACCTTGGCCAAATATAAGTGGGTATCGATAAGAGAATTCCTGAGCCATACCCACCATAGAGTCATACACAGCTACATCGCCGTGCGGGTGGTACTTTCCGAGCACGTCTCCGACTACCGCTGCAGATTTACGGAAACGCCCTGCAGATGTCAGCCCCATTTCATGCATTGCAAACAATATTCTGCGGTGCACAGGTTTCAATCCGTCGCGTACATCTGGAAGCGCACGTGAAGTTATCACGCTCATCGCATAGTCTAGATACGCCTCTTTCATCTCGGTGCTAATGTTGACCGAGATTGTATTTACATGAGGTTCCTTTGGGTTCTCTTCTTCTTCAACTTTTTTTATTTTTGCCATATTTATTGTGTTTGCGGTTCTACTGGTATAACTTCTATCATCACATCACTTTCTGTCTCGGGTACAGTCTCTCCTTTCATAGTACTCGAAATCGATCCTACATTACCGACACTAGCAGAAATATTGTTGTAAGTATCTTTTAGTGAATTTGCCAAGAGTATGAAAGGTTTAGAGTCAGCTTTTGCCTGAGTTTCTGTATTATTAGTACCAAGACGACTTGCCAATCCATATACCCACACACTACCTACGAGCACCATGCAGGCAATAGTCGCTGTCGTAGCTGCTCTTTTGCGATCTACTTCTGGTTTTGATTTTAAATTTTGGATATAATTTTTTATATTCATATATATATTGTATACCATTATGATGCAATTATACGGAAAGCACAATGATCTCGCCTTCTTTGTCTGCCAGCTCTTTTGCTTTTATCGTCAATTTTTCTATTGCTTTTACACTCTCTTGACCTCCTTCTTTTAAGAATGCTTTGAGCAGTTTGTCGTCGTATTCCATAGGGATAATAACTTTTGCATCGAGCGATACTGCCAATTTATACGCCTCAGATGCGTCCATAGTCCCTGACCCACCAACAGAAATAAATACTATGTCTGGAGCGTCGATTTGCTCGCGCACATCGGCTGGCAATTTGCCATTGGAAAGCGCACCAAGGAAACAGATCGAAATATTTTCGATAGAAAATGAGTAGATCGTATTGATGTATTTTTCCTTATCGTATTCTGCTTCTGTGCCGATACCTTTTAGAAATATGCTTTGGATCTCGTAGTCTCCAGGACCAGAAATAGCAAATGGTACAGTATCGCCATGAGCAACTTGTTCAAAACCGTTGAAATCCGGATGGTTCATAGTAGAGAGTGCGATCCGCGCGCCGAATCGACTTGCCTTTTCTTTTGAATCTTTGCCAATAGGATTGATAGCCACTACAAGTTCACCTTGCTGGATTTTGAAAAACTCTTTCCCGAGATATGTGATAATCATAGCTCTATTATAGCATGTTTGGGCAAATAAAAAAGGGCTGATGTTAGAGACATCAGCCCTTTTATTAGTCTAAGCAGAAAGTAAATGTATATCGTAGTATAGTGTATTAAAATACCCCCGATATAATATATTGTACTCTCCATACTCCTTTATTAAAGGAGAGATTAATTCCTTAGCTTCCTTTTGAACACCTAGATATTTAGCATATTCAAGAATTTCAAAAATGGAATGTTTAGAAATTAAATGTAGTTGTTCCTCTTCGATTTCAATTGGCAATTCTAGTAACTCAAAATACTCTATTAAAGCTTTTTTCTTTATTAATGAGTTTTTCACTGTCCAGAATACGAAACAATTTAACTGATACAATGCTTGGTTTTTACTTCTTTTGATTCGTGACATAATTACTATAGTTTAATTTTGAATACAATGAAATTTTTGCACATTATACCCCCAAACCACCTAAAAGTCAAGGTTTATATCCCCTTGCAATATATACATATATATAGTATATTTGTGGAGTAAATTTATTAGCCCATTTGGGAATTAACCCTGTGAGAGGTAAAACTTGAACAGAAACCCAAGTGTCCCGCTATATGAGCGGTTTTTTTACGCCCCAGGCGTTAAAATACAGAATATTTATGAAAAAAACAGACGACAAAAACGAATTGGCAGATAGCGCAAGTGCTATCGCCGAGAGCGCAAAAATCGAGCTTTCAAGCATCGGCAAGATGCTAGAGAAGTCAGACCTTCCCCCACAAGTGGAGGCTCTTGTTGAAGGTGAAGTTATCGCCATCGAGAAGTCAGCAGTGTATATAAACCTTGCTCCATTTGGAACAGGTATTATTTACGGACGCGAATTTATTAATGCAAAAGACATCATCCGCAAGATCAACATAGGTGATGTAGTGAAGGCAAAGGTAGTCAGCGCAGAAAATGAAAACGGCTATGTAGAGCTCTCTCTTAAAGAAGCAAAGCAGGCACTGATCTGGAGCGAAGCCGAGAAAGCGATCAAGTCAAAGACTTTGATCGAAATCACAGTCAAGGAAGCCAACAAAGGCGGACTTATCCTCGAATGGCAAGGTATCTCTGGATTCCTTCCAGCAAGTCAGCTCAAGAGCGAGCACTACCCACGTGTAGAAGATTCCGATAAAGACAAGATCTTGAAAGAGTTAAAGAAATTGATCGGCAAGCGCATCAATGTGATCATGATCTCAGCGTTGCCAAAAGAAGGCAAGCTTATCTTCTCTGAAAAAGACAACAACCCAGAAGAGCGCAAAGAAATCATTGGCAAATACGCTGTCGGCGACGAGCTAGCATGTACTATTGCAGGAATCGTAGACTTTGGAATCTTCCTTAAGGTCGAAGACGGTCTCGAAGGACTTGTCCACATCTCCGAAATCGATTGGGGCTTGGTAGAAGACCCACGAAGCATGTTCAAAGTTGGCGATCCTATCCGCGCAAAGATCATCGAAATCAAAGACGGCAAGATCTCCCTTTCTATCAAAGCTCTCAAAGACAATCCATGGAAAGAATTTGAAGAGAAGTTGAAAAAGGGCGACATTATTTCTGGAGTAGTAATCAAATTCAACAAACACGGCGCATTGGTGTCTATCAAGCAAGGTGTAGCAGGATTGGTCCACAACTCAAGCTTCGGTTCTGAAGAGAAATTGAGAAAGACTTTGGAAATGGGCAAAACATACGACTTCCAAGTTACACTCTTTGAACCAAAAGACCAAAGAATGACCCTAGTCTACCTAGACAAAGAAAATAAATAGTTCACATAAAAAAGGCCTTCAATTGAAGGCCTTTTTTAATTTAGCTAAATTAATTTGAAAGTGGTTTAATTATCTGCTCTTCAAATTCCTGAACAGTACCACGAAATTTCCACTCATCATTAGTATTACGATTACAAACAATTTCCACCATGTCGTTTTCAGTAGGATCAGCAGGTTTACTTTTCTTATAACCCCACTGTGTGTCCCATACTTTTTCATGGCCTTCATTACTACTCCTCATCAAGACAAGCAAAGGATCCTTTTGATCAAAGTATTGTTGCAGTCCTGAAATCACTGCTCGTAGCTTACCAAGACGTTTAGAATTTTCATGTTTCGGATTATCTAAATCGGTAAATGGTATGAGAGTGCCATCCTCAAGCTGAGCACCAATAATTCTGGCCAACCAACATCCATCGGATAAAGGAAATTGAATGGATAGAACTTCTCCTGGTGTATCAGGAGAGAAACTCATATTTGAAAAAAATGTTTTTTCAAATATGGAAAGTGCTTCTTTTGCCTGGTCAGTTTTATAAGGCCAGAATGAAATTTCATACTGAACAGGAAATTCTCTTTCTTTAGCGGTTACCCACTCTGCTACCTTTTTAGGAACTTTTTTCGAATTCGGGTCTGTATTAAACAGATGATGTAAATTTAATGTTATCATAATATTGAATTTTTATATTTTGAGTATTATATCATAATTAAAAATATAAGTCAAGCACTCGTAATGGTTCAATACCTACAAATGTACCAGTCGGACTGGTACATTTATATTTTTAACTAGATATCCAATTAAAAATCTCCTTTTTAAAGTCTTTTACTTTGTAAAAATAGTTTAAGAAATTTTCTCTGTCCAATATTCCATTTTCCTTTCTTTGAATTCCTGCGTAGTCTAAATAACTACTCCACTTATAGGAATCCAAGAAAGTGATTGTCTTTGAGATATCTTTTATTCCCTCTTTTTTCCAATTGGAATTAATTAATTTTACAGGGTTGAGATGTATATATGAAAATAAATATTTTGCTTGGGTATCGAGAGACATATGCACAGATTTAAACCTACCTTCAAAAAGTCCCCCGGTTCTATTATATTTTTTGTTGAAATATAATGTATAGGTAGTAAGTAATTTTCTCATAAATTCAGATATCCGACTTTTCTCAATTTCTTTCCAAAAATCTGATTTGTGACTAGTGGAAACATAAAGATGAAAATGATTTGGCATCAAAACCCATGCTCCAATTGAAACAACTGTCTCCCCTCGATCAAAATCGAAAGGGTCTAATTTTATATCCCGGCCAAATTTAAACTTTTTATATGTGTTACAAATAAAAAGACAATTAACAAAATGTTGATAGTCGGATTCATCTAAAAATATCTTCTGCTTACTGTTGCCTCTACTATAAATGTGATAGTATTCCCCATCTACAAGGGGTGTTTTTCTAATACCCATATTCCCATTGTATAGCAAATCCAAAAAATGTACCAGTCCGACTGGTACATTTTTTTAATTATATATGTTCATCGCTTGTTGGTGGCCTGCTGTGACTATTGTTTCTATTATTTGCGCGACTTTTTGTGAGATTGGTTCAAGTTGGGATTGTTCTTCTTGCGAGAAATTGCCGAGGACATCGGGCTTGCGGATAGTGCCAGTTTCGTCGAGGATTGATACGCCTATACGGATACGTGTGAATTCTTTTGTACCCAACGTACTCTGTATCGATTTGACTCCGTTGTGCCCGCCGTCTCCCCTGTCGTACGAAATTTTTATTATTCCAAGTGACAGATCGATGTCATCGTGAATGACAACAATATTTTCTGGTGTAGTGCCATATGTTTTCATTAAGTATGGAATCACGCGCCCGCTCTCGTTCATAAATGTTTGTGGCTTCACGAGCAAGACATCGGTATCATCGATCCGAGTATTTGCCAGTTCCGATTCCGCATATTTATTTTTCTGCCAACGTGACTCATCGAAAAGTGAATCCAGAATTATCCACGCGACATTATGCCGTGTATTTTTGTATTCAGTGCCAGTATTTCCAAGTCCAATAATTGTAAACATATATGAAGTGTAAAACAGTATGGATTAAATATCAATTAAATTATAGTACACCATATAAAATCCTATTACGTCAAGTGTGTTTTTGTGGTAAAATTCTGCACATATGGAAGAAGAAAAGAACACAAAAGAGCAGAGCAGTCCAAAGAAAGATGAGTCTCTTTTTAAGAAAATTAAAGACAACGCCTTAGAATTCCTCAAGTTTGCACTCATTGCTATTGTTATCGTACTACCGATACGCATGTACATTGCCCAGCCATTTATAGTCAGTGGGCTCTCTATGTTCCCAACATTCAACGACAGAGAGTACCTGATCATCGACGAGTTATCTTACAACCTTGGCACACCCCATCGACTTGATGTTGCTGTATTTCATTATCCCAATGACGCAAAGAAATATTTTATAAAAAGAATCATCGGATTACCGAACGAGACTATTGTTATACAAGACGGAGAGGTTACAATTAAAAACGCAGAGTTCCCCGATGGATTTGTTTTGAAAGAAGAGTATATCAATGAAAAGTTTTCTACAAATGGTACATATGTGATGGGCAAAGAGGATTACTTTGTTATGGGAGACAACCGTAACTATAGTTCCGACTCACGAGCCTGGGGCAAAGTACCGAGAAAGTTGATTGTAGGTCGTGCATTGTTACGCTTACTACCAGTAAATCATATGTCATTATTACCAGGTAAAATTGAATAAATATGTCTGACAAAAAGAAAAAATCAAATAAAGAACCGATCCAATCAGTCAAAGGTATGCGCGACATCCTTGATGAGCAATACTACAACTACCAAGGATTCTTTGAAAAAGCTCAAGAAATTGCAGTGTACTACGGCTTTAAACCAATAGAGGTACCTGTCGTCGAACAAGAAGAATTGTTTGTCACCAGTATCGGTATCGGAACAGATGCAATTGATAAAGAAATGTACACCCTTAAAACAAAAGGTGGCGACCATCTGGCATTGCGCCCCGAGGGTACTGCGGGTGTCATGCGCGCATATATAGAGCACGGTATGCAAAACCTACCACAACCAGTGATGCTCTACTACTATGGTCCAATGTTCCGCCACGACAGTCCTCAGCGAGGCCGCTACCGTGATTTCCGTCAATTTGGTCTGGAGGTTATCGGTACAGAAAAAAGCATCGTTGACGCATTAGTTATAAAAACCACAATGGTCATCCTCGAAGAATGTGGCGCACAAAACATGTCTGTAAATATAAATTCTATCGGGGACAAAGATTGCCGAGGCGCTTATATAAAAGAACTTACCAATTATTACAAAAAGCATCTCAGTGACTTGGGGGCTATTGACCGCGAACGCTTGAAGACCAATCCCCTACGAATACTAGATTCCAAAGACCCAAAAGCAATCGAGATCAATGAAAACGCTCCGGACTCTATATCGTACCTATGTCATGATTGCAAAAAGCACTTCAAAGAAGTCTTGGAATACTTGGAAAAGATGGACATAGCCTATTCTATCAACAAGAATCTTGTACGAGGACTTTCATACTATACTCGCACCGTGTTCGAAATTATTGAAAACGAGGGCACAGACGGTCTACCACCACTAACTATCGCAGGCGGAGGACGTTACGACTATTTGGCAAAAATGCTTGGAAGCAAAAAAGATGTTCCATCAATGGGCGTTTCCATCGGGGTTGATCGAGTTGTCGAGAGCGCTTGGTGCGGAAAACTATGCCCACGTATAAGCAAGAAGCCAAAGATGTATTTTATTCAGCTTGGCTTTGATGCAAAATTAAAATCACTGAATGTTATTGAGATATTGCGTAAAGCAAAAATTCCAATTGCCCAATCCCTTTCAAAAGACAGCCTTGGTATACAGCTCGCAGTCGCTGAGAAATTGGGAGTAAAGTATGCATTGATCTTCGGTCAAAAGGAAGCTTTGGAGGACTCTGTTATCGTCCGCGATATGAACAATCGTTCTCAAGAAACTATCAAGCTCAATAAACTTTTAGAATATATCAAAGAACTATAATATGGTAAAAATAATCCAAAATGGACATCCAACATTACGGACGAGAGCCTTGCCCGTCTTGATAAAAGATATTGGAAGCCCAAAAATAAAAAAGGTGCTCGCCGAGATGAAGAAAGCTCTATCTCTAGAAAGCGACGGTGTTGCTATTGCAGCTCCTCAGATCAACGTCTCCTTGCGCATATTTGTTGTATCAGGCAAAGTTTTTGACGAAGGCTTCATCCATGGAGACCAACTCCAAGAATTAAGTAAAAATACAGATAAAGTATTTATAAACCCAAAAATCCTCAAAATGTCGCGCGACAAGAAATTACTTTCTGAGGGTTGCCTCTCTGTACGTCCCATGTATGGCAAAGTGCGCCGTGCTACTCGCACAACGCTCGAAGCTTATGATGAAAAAGGGGTCAAATTTGTAACAGAAGCAAGCTCTCTCCTTGCGCATATATTCCAACACGAGACAGATCATCTCGACGGGATATTGTTTATAGACAAAGCCAAAGATTTACACGAAGCAAGCCCCGAAGAAGAATTCAACAATGGAAAATAAAAAATTAAAATTTGCCTTCTGGGGTACACCGGATGTAGCAAGCGTTACATTGCAAATTTTGATTGAAAATGGCTTAATCCCAAGTATAGTGATTACTAATCCAGATAGGAAACAAGGCCGGGGCTTAGAATTAACACAAAGTCCAGTAAAAATCTTGGCGGAAAAACACAATATCCCTGTTCTTACTCCAGAAAAAATTGATGATGATTTTATTAATAATTTTTCAAAATTAAATATTGACCTATCTATTGTAGTAGCGTACGGTTCAATCCTACCTGAAAATATTATCGATAGACCCGGATTTGGAACTTTGAATATTCACTATTCTTTGCTTCCAAAATACAGGGGTGCCTCCCCTGTCGAATCAGCATTGCTCAATGGTGACAAAGAAACTGGGGTAACAATACAGAAAATGATAAAGAAATTAGATGCAGGAGATATTGTAGCAGTTGAAAAATTTACTATAAATGACACAATTTCGAAAAATGAATTACGAGGTGAGCTTATAAAGCTCGGTGTAAATTTACTTATAAAAATACTTCCAGACTATATCGAAAATAAAATAACTCCAGTTCCACAAGACGAAAGTCTTGCAACCCATTGTGGCAAAATAAAGAAAGAAGATGGCTTGATAGATTTAAATGATGACCCAAAAGAAATATATAACAAATATCGCGCCTATAGTGGCTGGCCCGGCATCTACTTTTTTGAAAATGGTAAAAGAATCAAGATAACAAAAGCCCGCCTAGGAGATGGTAAATTTGTAATAGAGAGAGTAATCCCCGAAGGCAAAAAAGAAACTATTTGGATGTAAAAGGATTTCTGTTAGATAGTCCTTTAAGCATTTTCTTTACGCTTATTGCTCCTCTTTTATACAATGTTCTTTCTCGGTCTTTGTTGTGTGTAAGCTCACTTATCATAGACTCTCGAGCCATATCCACAGCCGAGTACAAATCCTCACTTTCCGCTACTGTAAAAAATTTCTTGCCATCGGCTCGGATATCAAATTCGGCTTTGTAAACAACGCCTTGCTTGTGATGATTGGTCGTCTTTGCGACTTCTACTTGGACTTGTACATTTGAATTATTTAGGAATTTTTCTAAGCTATCAACCTTTTTATTGACATAGTCTTTGACTGCATCAGTGAGTTCTATGTTTGTTGCTTTGATGTTTGTATTCATACAATAATTATATCACAACTAATTGTGAATGGTATACAAACAAAAACTTGAAAAAGCCTAAAAGTATGCTATAATATAAAAAAACCAAAAAGAATGATAGATAATACTACTCTCGACCCCGCAAAGCTCTTCAAAAGAGCTATTTCTTTTTTTATGATGTTCCTTCCGATTTTTATGGTGGAAACAACCTTTGCACATTCATCGGATACAACCGACCTTAGATGGGTGAGCACTCAAATTACCTCAAAGACTTTTAAGGTAAAGTTGCAGATGAAGCCCCGTACCAACTACAAAACTGGCAGTTTTACTGTTGTTTTTGAAAACAATGAAGATGCATTAGCATACAGAAGCTACACTTCTTTAGCTCTAAAAACAGGAGACTATAAAAATAGCCTCTATGCTGGATCCGATGGCGGATCAATCGTTGTAAAATACAAGGGCACAGAAAGTAATGGAACAACACTTTCTAGTACAACCTGGACTGACGTTGGAGAAATACTATTTGACGTAACTGATAGCACTCAAAGTTCTGAGTTATCGATTGTCAAAAGTAACACAATACTGCACACAAGCAATAATAGTGATACAGATTGTGTAATCTTGGGTACACTAACTCAAAATGATGTTGCATTACCTGTAACATGGCTTTTTGTAAAAGCTATGAGCTACACAGATTTCATAAACCAAATCGTATGGGCCACAGCGGCAGAAATCAACAACGACCGATTTGAGGTTGAGCGAAGCTTCATTCCTAATCATGAAAATTTCTCAAGAGTAGCCTCAGTTAAAGGCAGAGGTAATTCTATGGAAATAACCCACTACAAAATCAATGATACTTTATCTGCAGTATTCACAGGAGAAACTGTGTACTATCGTATCAAACAAATTGATCTTGATGGGACAGTGAGCTATTCAAAAATAGTAAAAGTGGTAGAGAAAGTAACAGAGGACACACAGATTGGGGCCTCACTCTCGTCAAACCCTCTTACTATCCATTTAAAGGAAATTCCAGAAAATTTAACCAACCTGGTCGTACTCGATACGTCTGGTAGAGAATTACTGGCAATAGAATTAAAAGAAAAAGCAACAATCATCAATACAGAAAACTACCCTCCAGGCATGTATTCGATTATTGTTTACAGTTACTATAATCAAGAAAAATTCAAGGTTATAAAGTAATTTCTAAAAAAATATAAAAGCCCGATAAATATCATCGGGCTTTTTATGTGGTCAAAATTTCATACACAAAACAAAAGACCCCCGTTTGGGGGTCTTTTGTTTTATCCATAAATGGATTATGCTCGTTGTACGTTTACAGCGTTCATTCCTTTTGGAGAGTTTTCTGTTTCGAAAGAAACAGCATCGCCTTCGCGAAGTTCGTCAAACGATACTCCGACTAGAGAATTGCTATGGAAGAATAAATCCTTTGCCATACCTTCACCAGTGATGAAACCGAAACCTTTGTCAGTAAGCTTTTTTATAGTACCTGTCATAAAGTTTTTAAATTATTTAATAATATACAAAAATAAAGATATAAGAAAATCGACTTGTGTTCTACAATAGCTCTTTTGTCTGTGTACAGAGTACCATATATTGATAGAATAAGTCAATAGGTACGGCGCCCTAGAAAGCGTTATAATACAAGCATGAATAAACTCAGACATATTCTCTCAGGAATCTTACTCACTCTATATCTTGCTGCTTTGATGTACGCAATGCTCAACAATGCGACAATTACAGCCCTCTACAACCTGCCACTTATGACAATACCGATCCTTGGACTTATCAGTGTGATTATTTTAGGCTATTACTACACACATTTATTCCTTAAAATAGAGAAACTGGAATTTGAATTCACTTCTATCGTCAATCACGCATTTCGTACACCACTCACTCGTATTATGTGGCTTACAAAAGAATTAGAAAAAGAAATCCCTCGAGAACAGCGACTACTGTTCTTGCAAAATGTAGAGAACACCGCAAGCCGAGTGATCGGAATCGTCGATTTGATCGCAGGTATGAAAGAAGCGAGCAATGCATTTGGATACATCTTTCAAGCTGTATCTATACGTGAGATTGTAGAGAAGTCTATCGAGAAGCACCGCGAAGCCATCAAGCAAAAAAATCTAGCTTTCCAAGTCTCTACATTTAAAGACATTCCCCTTTTGACCGTTGATATCAAAAAGATATCTTTTGTGTTTGATGTCCTTATCGAAAATGCAGTTTTCTATACTCCAAAGGATGGCCACATCAGCATCGACTGTATACCAAAATCAAATAAAATAATCTTCTTTGTCAGCGATTCTGGTCTCGGGCTCACATTTATGGAGAAATTTAGAGTATTCTCCAAGTTTTATCGTTCCGAAAAAGCGCGGTTGATGAACACCGACGGTATGGGACTCGGACTCTATCTTGCAAAAATCATTATCGAGCGCCACAAAGGACGGATCTATGTAGAGTCCAGAGGCCGAGACAAAGGCTCCAAGTTCTACGTTGAGCTCCCTTTTGGTAGATAAGCTATTTGCAGACTTTCATTATTTTTTTATAATACTCTATATAGTGCTCTACAATTTTTGTACCCGAGAACCCTGACAGGGCTCGAACTTTTGCCTGCTCTCCAAGCTCGAGTACCAATGCTTTATTGAAAGAGAGCTCTTTGAGCTTTTTTGCAAATGCATCAACCTTACCTACAGGAAAAAGGAATCCTGTAATGCCTGATTGCATAAACTCGCCAATACCACCAGCATTTGTCGCTAATACCGGCTTGCCATAACTCATAGTCTCGAGTATTCCCATCCCGAAACTCTCTTCTCCAGAAGTGTATATTCCAATATCACTTGCATTTATATAGTTCTCGACATCAAGTACATTTTTCTTTATGGTTACTTGCTTTTCTATCCCCAACTTTTTTATCAATGGCAAATACTCGTCCGAGTTACCACCAGCTAGAATCAAAAGTTTTATCTTTTTGTTATTTTTTACCTTTGACATCATTGCCAAAAGATCTGGTATCCTCTTAACTGGTCTCATGTTTGAAAGGTGGATAGCAAGAAAATCATCTTGCTCAATTCCAATCATTTTGCGAATTAACTGTGGGGATTTTTTTATCTTTTTAGGATTGTAAAAATTATGAATTACACTAATATCCTTTTTTGTGTTTAGAACCTTGACTGTATCCCCCTTCAAGCTTTCCGAAACTGCCGTAACTCCACAAGAACTTTCGATAGAATATTTTATAACCGGCATCAAGCTTTTATCACGAGCAAGAAGTGTGATATCTGTACCATGCAATGTAGTTACGACATTTGGAAAATGTATTTTTTGGGTCTCGGAAATATCTTTTGCAAGTAATGCAGCAGTCGCATGAGGGACGGCATAATGCACGTGTAAAATATCTAATTTATACTTAGTATTTACATCTACAATCTTTACAGCCAATGGCAATGTGTAATCTGGGTATTTAAAAAGCTCATAGCTGTTGAATACTACTTTGTGAAAGAATATATTCTTTTGGTCTGTATCGAGTGCAAAAGGAGGATCGTAACTAATAAAGTGGACCTTGTGCCCAAGCCGTGCCAATTCACTCCCAAGCCCTGTGGCGACAATTCCACTACCACCCACGCTCGGATAGCATACAATACCAATTTTTAATATTTTATTTTTTTTAGCCATCTTAATAATTGCGAGAAGAATTTTTAAAGTCTGAGAAACTTTCTATCCTTATTGGGTCATTGGCCCATAACCCTGTAGCGTATTCTACTCCTATAGATGCACCAATAGCTTTCGCTTTACTTGTAACTAGGTTTATATACGACCTCGTTTGCATTTGGCTTTTGTGCATAGACATAGACTGTGCCCATGCTTCGTATTGATCTGTGACATCAATAACGATATCCGGTTTCTCGTCAATTTCAGCACTGGATTGATAATAATACAACCCATCTATATTGTGAGTTGTATATTTTTTAATTTCTTTAAGTCCTCCATATCGAGCAAAGCGTGATGCGTCGCGTACCATATCTGACAAATTTTTGTGATCTGGATGTTGATTGTCTGTTTGCGATGTTACCAGCACTACATTTGGTTTGTATTTGCGAATCATTTCGGCAAGCTTGAGAGTATTTTTAGTATTTTTCTCAATATGGCAGTCCCCTCCTAGATTTATAAATTCAATTTCTGCACCCATCAATTTGGCAGAATTTATAGCCTCCTTTTTACGACTCGCCGGTGTACCATTGGTCCCCGCTTCACCAAGTGAAGTAACCACAATCATAACCCGATTGCCATTCTGAATTTCCTTTATCAGTAGCCCTCCACAGCCAAACTCGACATCGTCTGGATGAGCCCCAAAAGCTAAAATCTTTTTCATATATTTCAATTTACATTAAATACTAATATTACACAACTTGCTAATCTGGGATATATGCATAGTCAGAATTGTCTATAATATCTCTATTTACAAACATCACATCAGGGAAATCTTCTTTTTTTAAGTAGTTACCTTCGCCCAATCCTGTTACATAGTGTGTGCAGTGCAGGACAGATTGCATCCAGGCGAATCTGTTGTCGCGGTTTGGATTCTTTTGATATTTTTCTATTTGATTTGGAGTTGGAGTTGGAATATTAAAATATTTGCCTCCGCCTTCGTGTAGGCGCAATTTACCTTCGTATAATTCTGCTCTTACAATTTGCCCGTCGTATTCTACATCGGCAAAATATGTATCCAGATCTAATGCTTGCTTGCGGAAATCTTTATCACTTGAACGGACAACTTCGATACCATCGAGTAATCCCAGCTTTTTATACATTGATAGGCAAAAGTCGGCGACAGTTTTCTCTTTCACGCTTGCGAAAATATCAATCAAATTTTTTCCCATAAATCTTGGTAACTTACGAGCAATTTCATCTTGCCAATTTGCGTCTATTCCTTTTATATAAAGTGGTGAATACTTCTTCTGAATTTTGTTACCTTGGGTGAAATTAAGCCTGACTTCTTCTTTAGTCTTTGGGTCAATCAATACTGTAATCGTCTCACGATAGTCAGCATCGGAATCGTGATAAAAGAATACGATCTTGCCTCCAATTTCTTTTTGCAATTTACGAGCACTATTTATCTTGGCATACAAATACCTCTTAGGAAAAAATCCATTGGGTTGCTGACCGAAGCATATGACGGGTGTAGTACTCATACAATTAAACTCTTTCTCCTATTTGTTGGCGCCACATTGCAGAATACAAGCCTTTTTTATCTAGAAGTTCAGTATGCTTTCCTGATTCAGTAATTGAACCTTTTTCTAATACATATATAGTATCGGCATGCATAATAGTCGACAAACGGTGTGCTATAAGAATAGTAATATGCGAACTAGCCAAAGAAACATCTTTTATAGTCTTGCTAATCTCTTCTTCTGTAAGTGAATCAAGCGAACTTGTAGCTTCGTCAAAGATAAGGATATTCGGTTTCCGTAACAATGCTCGCGCAATAGATAGCCTTTGCTTCTCTCCTCCTGAAACTTTGACCCCTCCTTCACCGATGAGTGTATCGAGGCCCTTGCCCCCACGAGCGAGCAAATTTTGGCATTGGGCGCTATGTAGAGCTTTCAAGCATTCCTCATCTGTGGCAGTCGGCTTTACAAAGAGCAAATTCTCGCGAATACTACCCGAGAAAAGCTGAGTATCCTGAGTCACAAAGCCGATCTGTCTTCGCAAGTCTTCTTTGTCCGAATCTTCAAATGGTATGTCATTGAAGCAAACTTTGCCTTCTGTAGGCACATAGAGCCCTACGAGCAACTTTACAAGCGAGGTCTTGCCAGAACCAGATGGGCCGACAAAGGCAATAGTCTGACCACGCTCTGCTTGGAAAGTAATATTTTCTAGTGCTTTATTGTTATCTATACCATAGCCGAAAGAAACATTTTTGAGAGATAAAGTCTTTATCTCTCCCAAACTTTTTGGATTGTTTGGAGTTGGTTCTTTTGGTATTTTCATTAATGTTTCAAAATTTGCAAGCGAGGCTTGGGCTTCACGATATGTATTTATCACATTTCCCATTTCTTGTAATGGATTGAAAACAAAAAATGAGTAGAACAATAAAGAAAAAAATTCACCAATAGTTATAACCTTTAAAAAGATCAAATACAGCATAAAAAGCATGATACTGGTACGAACCAGATTGATAACCGTGCCTTGGATAAAAGATAGGCTTCGTAAGTATCGAAGCTTCTTTAATTCCAATTTCAAAATCTTTTCGGTTGTTGAGTTTAGGCGGTCCATTTCCTGTGTTGCCAAACCCAAACTTTTTACAAGCTCAATATTGCGCAAAGACTCTGTGGTAGAGCCAGCGAGAGCTGTCGTCTCGGCCACAATTACTTTTTGAATATTTTTTATTTTCTTTGAAAGAAGTAAACTCATTCCAACAATAATTGGAATTGTACAAAAGAATGCCAAGGCTATGCCCCAGTAGACACTCGTAGCGTAAATAGCCACAAAGGTAAAGCCGACAAGTGATACAAATAAAATATTTACAGCGGCTGCAATCAACTTCTCTGTGTCTTGGCGAACTTTTTGTAATTTACCCAGAGTCTCGCCACTGCGCTCGTCTTCAAAAACACTATACGGCAAAGAAAGAGAATGAGAAATTCCATCACGATATAGATCTGCTCCAACCCGCTGGCTAATACCATTGAGGAAATAGTCTTGGAAATTCTTTGCAATACGAGAAACAAAAGCCACACCTATAGTTGCGAGTAACAACAAGCCCACACCTCTGAAAAATTGTTCACTTGTGTAGGAATCTATTTTTGTAGCATAGTCATCGATAACATGACGGAAAATGTACGGATCAAGCAGTGCAAATATCTGGTTGATAGATGCAAGTAACAGGGTCAACAAACACAGTTTCCAATATTTCTTTAAATAATGATAGAAAATTTTCATATATGGAATGTCATTATAGCACAAGTTGCCCTACTTCTTTACAGACAGTAATTTGCTCGGGCTGTGGTGCCCGCTAAAAATTTTGACGGCTTTTGGGCTTATTTTATATAGGAGAGCGACAAGTTCTATGACCCGAGTATTGGCCATATTGCGCTCGGCCTTTTCCTTCACATGTATTTCATACCTGTTCTCACCTACTTCCTTTACAGATTCTTTTCGCGCCCCTGATACAACTTTTATTTTGATATACATATTTTCTTCCTTCTTATTAAACAAATAATTATTAAGACAATATTGCAAGAACATATCGTTACAAGATAGCTTAAAGTAAGAATATTGTATTCAGCTAGTGCGATGATTGCAAAAATATTACCTATAGAAAATAACACCCACGAAAGGACTGTTTCGCCCCATGGATCAGTCCATGATTTGCGATAGCTTGGGATATACCCCAGAGCATCAGCAAGACACACCATAAGTACTGCCAGGATCGGGTTGTGCAGTTGCCACCAGATCACTATCGCCGAGAGTGCCATAATCAGAATTATAGTATCACCGAGAGTTATCTTTTTTGTTCCATTTTTTAAAGAAAATAAAAATACAAAAATTACAAGCACTGCGCCAATAGAGAGACCGAGCGCCCCGAAACCCGCATTGCCATACCACATACCTGCCACAGCCACACCTTGGGTAATCGCCCAAATGAGCCAAGTATAGGTATGAGGTCTCGTCCGCTTCAGGAATATATCCCGAATATAAGGATAAAAAGCAATAATACCAATTATTACAGCCAACCCAGCAGATATAGTTTTAAAAGTTTGCATTATAGTTAAATTTCATATGGATTTCTCTGTAAAATATTATACCATGGCAACCATTGGGATTACTGTAGATTTTGCTTTTTAGAGCATTTTTTGCTACTATAATCTAGTATTCCCCGGTAGCTCAGCGGCAGAGCAGAGAACTGTTAATTCTAAGGTCGTAGGTTCGATCCCTACCCGGGGAGCCAGATAAGATGATGGTATACCATTTTCACTACTTAAGCCTTTTGCGATAAAGGTTTTTTGTAGTTCGTAGGCTTCATTTAACTTAGGAATCCATTCAAGCAAATAATTACACGCTAAATTATAGTTTGGCTTTATTTCATAAACGTTTTGTGTAAAGTTCGTAAACAATTGAGAGAATAATAATCGTTTCTCGTCTACTGTTGCTTTTTCGTAAATTTCTTTTGCTTTAAAAGCAAGGTCATGCATAACTAAACGAAGTTCTTGATACTCATCACTTTGAGAAGCAATTTTTTCAAGAGCAGATTCTAAAATACTTTCCTCTGTTTTACATTCAGCTATTTTTCTTTCGCAATATTCAAGGTCTACCTCTCTATTTATCTTTGCCTCAAAGTACTTATCTTTTTGTTTTCGTATTCCCTGAAGTAAGCCGTTGAGCCTTTGGACTTCAATTTCTCTTAATTTAACTTGACCAGCATTTTCTTCTAGAATTATACTTTCAATCCATTTAAGTACAGCTTCGTTTTTAGGAGCTATTTTACCAAAGATGCTAGCTATCTGCTTTTCCGCTTCTTCTTGCTTAATATAGGTCTTTTTGGAGCAATAACGAGATTTTAAATGATTATTACAATGTCCATAGATAGTTCCTTTCTGTAATTCCCAACTTAATACACCACCACAACCATCACAGAAGATTTTACTTTGAAAAAGATAATTATGCTTAGTAGAAAGAGAAGTTTTACCTCGTCTTCTTAATACACTGTTTACTTTTTCAAATAAATCTTTAGAAATTATAGGTTCATGTTTGGCTGGATATATTTCACCACTCCATCTCATTTTTCCACAATAGAATGGGTCTAAAAGTAGTTCATATATTCTACCTTGATAAATCTTGCCTCCATTTCTTGTACGAAGTCCGAGTTTATTCATTTCATCTTCTAATCCAATGACGGAATAGTTTCCTGTCGCATAGAGTTCAAACATTTTTTTTAAAAGCGGGGCAGTTTCATTATCAATGACATGTATTTTATGACCCTTTTCTCCGATAGTTTTATATCCAAGGGGTGGTTTTGTAGGCAACCATCCTTGAGCGATTTTTTCCTTTTGCCCTTTTTTAACTTCCTCGGATAAGTTGGAAATATATTTCTTTGCAAGAACAATTTCAATATCCCAACGAAATTTTTCATCAGATTTAGCATTCTTATGTATCACGAGGTTCTGTTTTACAAAATGGATTTGTCTTTCATCGTTAGCTTCAATCCAATCATTTGCTACCACAGCTTCTTTAAGGTTTCTGGTAAGGCGGTCCACTTTCTCACACAATAGTATTTGGATATTTTTCTTCCTCATATATTCCATCATTTCAGCAAAGGTTTTTCTTTGTTTTGCTCCACTAGCAGATTCAGCTACTGAAAATACTTTTATTACAGTAAGACTTTTTCTTTGAGCATATTCCATAAGAAGCTTTTCTTGTGCTGGCAATGAATAGCCTGTATCTTCTTGTTCTTTAGAAGATACTCGACAATAAATTACAGCCTCATTTTTTATGTTTTTAATTTTTTCTTGTTTTTTCATTTAATTAGATTTTTATTTATAAACTCATTAAAACTTTCTTCATCTATCCTATATTCCTTGCCAAACTTATATGCTTTAATTTTTTTTGCTCTTATATAACGATATATTGTTATTATGTTTAACTTAAGTTTTTCAGCCAATTCTTCAGCTGTGTAAAAATTTCCAGTCGCTCTTTTTAATGCGTTTATTGTTATTGCCCCATAGTCAGTCTTACTTCTTTTTATGTTTGGGTTGCTAACAAAATTAAATAGGTTTGTTTTTTTACTTCTCATATATTAATAATACCATACTGGACTTTTCTATACAAACAAATTTATCAACTTTTACCACTCTATTGTTTTTAAGTTCTCACTGTCTTTTTTGATACGTTGATAGACCTTAAAGAGGTGTAAATAATAATTAGCGACCCCATTAGCAATTTCCTTAAGCTGGTCTTCCGAATAATCCTCAAAATTAGCTAGGTCTTTTTGGAGTTCAATAAATTCTTTTATCTGTTCTGGTTTGAGTTCCATCTTTTTAAAACCCTAGCTCTTCAGCCGTTGGTGGCTCTATAATGTTCACGACGTTCACATCATTCACTTCTTCACCTTTAATATCCGCATCCGTGATGCCGTATCGTTCTTTCCAAAAATCCAGTCGTTCTCTGTTCCTTGCTAATTCAAGCACATACCCTCGTCTTGTTTTATAGGGTTTAAGTTGTAATTTTGATCTAAGATACCAGCCGATTTTTCTTGGCGTTAGTTTTTCCTCAAAATCAAATAAATCTTGATTCACATATTCTGATATTTCACCAACTGTGATTTCTTTATTGCCTTTATCGTGTTCAAACTTAAAAATTGCAAAGATAATATCTGATTCTCTTGAAAGCCCTCTGTCTGCAATAAGCTCGGTGTTGTATTTTTGCACGAACTCTTTCAAAGACTGCTTCATTTCCTTAGATTCAATTATGGTCATAAGGGGAATTACAATCTGATGCAGTCGTGGGTGAATATCCTCAATAAGTGTCTCGTCGAAAACAAGTTCCTTTTGATAGTTTCTAAAACGCCACATAAGAAGTTTATTTCGGAGTATCAAGGCTTCTCCCCAAAACTCATCACTTAATCTTCTAGGAATATCCTCTCGTAGCTTTCCACGCCCCATTTCTTCCACCAAGAAACGGCTCTCAAGTGCTTTGTCGCTGAATGTCTCTCTGGTGGCTACTATCTTGGGAGAAAATACATCAAATGCTCGCATCTCCATTAAATCTTTTCCTTGCATTCTTAAAACAGACCCACCTTTTTGGTAGCCCATATTCAGTATTTTTATTATGTCCTGTGTCATATCACTGAAACGCAAATCCGCCTCATCAAGTATTAGAGTGCCTCTTACTTCGTCTAGAATGCGGAATATAGGGGCTGTGGTAGTTGCTCCGCCTGTGAATATAGGACGATAGCATATAGAACCAATTACCTGTAAAAACCTGCTCTTACCGCTTCCAAAATCTCCTATAGCTCTTAAGTACGGTACTTCGCTGAAACGGTCATATACCCAACTAAAAAGGGCGTAATATGAGGCAATCTGCTCAAACATAGGTGATATGTCTAAGTAGTGATGTATGAACTTTCTAATCTCTTCTAGAAGCTCTTCTTCTGTTACGTATTCAAGTGGCTCAGATGGTAGTAAAACTATCCCTTTACTTACAACATCACTTCTAGCATCAAGTGGAAATATTTCTTGTTCTCCTTGTTTTACTTTGTCTAGAAATTGAATTTCTCCATTTTTATATACTACAAATTGCGTCTGCTGTTTATTTTTATCGTAAACTGTTTCGGCAAGTTTATTATCTGATACAAGGGATGCTTTTCTATTTTTCTTTACATTTTTATCTTCATTTTTCATATTTTTATTTCTATTTAATCTAATAATTTAAAACTTCCTATTAAACCCGTTATCTTTCAGAAAAGACAATAACTGTCGGCGAGCTTCCTCGTATACATGCACTTGTACTAGCAAGTCTGGGTCATCCTTGTCGCCAAATTTATATTTTTCTTCAAGTTCTTCCAGTCTGGGGCTTTGGATAAACACGAACTCTTTAATTCCATTTCCTAATGAGTTTACATTCGCCAGCTTTTGACCTTTAGCGTATAGAAAGTTGCATTTCTGAAAATCGCTATCTCTAAAATACCTTTCATTTTTTATTTTCATCTTATTTCTTTATTACTATTAATTTTGTAGCTACATGACTGAGAATAGCCGAATAAAATAGTTAAAAATAGTTCAGCCTTAGTAGGAGTAAAATGAAAAAGACCCCTATTAAATAAGGGTGCTTTTGGGCTAGTTAACAAGAAGTTAAACTTAACTAAACAAAAATGGGTTCAAAAAAATCCCTGTTGATTTCGTAGCCAGAATTATTATCATTTTTTATGACATCATAAACTAACTCTAAATCAACCGTTAGTCTTTTATTAATTTTACCAATTTCTGTGCTCAAGTTTTGAGCACTTGTATTACTTAATTTTGAGCCACTAATTTTTTTACCTTGTGCAAGTTTTACTATATATTCAAAACGCTTATTTTTACCATTACCACCCCTAAAGGCACAACTCAAAGTTTTATTATTACAGTTTTTTATAATTTTTTTATCTTTCTTATCTATTTTTAAAATAATTTTACTACTAGTACTAAATTGGCTTTCTTTTTTAAAATTTTCCGTTGTTTTACTAGACTGAGTATTTTCACTATCAAAAAGGATTCCAATCTTCTTTAATGTGGTTGGGTTATTCACCGACAGCAACAAATTATTAGTGTGAAATTCATAATCATGGTCATCCTTATTTGTATACTTATTCGTAGAAGTAATAAAATCTATTTTAGAAAATTCACGTAATTTGCTAACTAATATTTCAGCTTCTGTTAAACTAAAACAAGAACACTCTTGCTCAAGCAACTTGAGGGGTACAGAGAAAACATAGCTAAGCGAAGAGGTGGATTCACCCCTCCCTACATGTAATTCCTCTCTACTGAGTATAATGTCTACAAATCTCTTAAGCTTGTTACGACTTTCCTCGGATAAAGACTTTATTTTTTCAACCTGAATCTCAGCATAAGATTCAGGGGTATTTTTTATCTTAATCTTCATTTATATATTCATTGTTAAATATGCACATTGTGAATGTTGTGAACATTGTACTAGCACATTTTACCATTTTATGGCATACTTTTAAAGTCAATTAAATACGAGACCTAACCCTTAAATTTTAATATTTAAGGTATGGTCAAATCCAGCTAAGGTGTTAAAAACCCATCATTGGGGTTACCTTAGCTGGTCATACAGGGAAACTTGTATTGGATGGCGAAAGCTGTCACCTAGTGGTGGGCTTTTTGCTACTAATTATCATACTAAGATGAAAATAAATATGAAAAAATATCTAGCAGTTTTATTTCTAATAGCATTTATTGTTCCCTCAGTTGCGTCTGCTTCTTGGTGGAATCCTTTTGGTTGGTCAAAGAATTCTAAAGAAAACATAAATGTTATCGAACCAACACTAGTTAAACAAACTGAGAAGTCTGATTCTAAGGTTGAAACCAAACCTAAAGAAGTCAAAGAAACTAAAGTTATTGAGAGAATAGTAGAAAAACCCGTCATCCAAAAAATAACTGTACAGGACCCAACACTTCAAGCTAAAATTGATTCTTTAATTTTAGAAAATAGTAATCTTAAAGCGGAGATAGAAAGGTTGAAAAAAGCAAACGAATCATTAAGTGCTGAGCCAAAATCAACAGTGCTTTCTAAATTTGCTTCGAAATGTTTAAACGTAAAAGAAGACATATTAGATTACAAAGAACAGATCGAAGAGATAGACGATAAGTATAATAATATTTACGAAGAAGATATGAATAGAAATCCAAAAAGAAATCCCGATACATATAGAAAAGTAGTTGATGGCAGGAAACAAAAAGAACTATCATCTCTTAAGTCTATTTTAAGTGGTGCCTTAGCTGATAAGGAATTATATTGCGATTAAAAATATATGGAAAATAAAAATTTTTGGTGGTATCGTCTAGCAATAATTATTTATATAATAATATATATTGTACTATTTTTAGCTGTAACTCTTGGTATTTTTTATGAAACTAAACCCTATGTGATATATAATATAAATAAAGAAAAATCGTATATTCAATGTAAAGTCGATGATTCTACCTTTGCGTTTAATCTAAATCCACAATTAACTATTATTTCATATTTCGAAAAGCCAACGCTCGACAGTTATTCTGTTGATTGGGCAACTAAAGTTTGCTTGGAGCGTACTGTAACAAAATCAAATATACAGGAAGACCTTGAGTCATATAGATTATCTAAACAAACAAGAAATTTTACTGAGTATATTGAAGTCACAGAAGAAACACACGGTAGTTGGAAAGAAAACATAGTCTACACCCTAGTTTCAATGTTAGGCGTTTATTTTCTAATGTATATAATTTTTTCAATTTTTAATTGGATAGCATTTGGTGAAAGTTTTAAAAAACCTAAGTTACTTAAGATGTGGCAAGAAGAAGATTAAGGTTTTGTAAGCAGAAAACCCTATAAATCTTGTCATTTTTAACAAAAAGTTACTTTAGGTTGGCAATTTGTACTATACTTGAAAGATGTTTAAGAATGACAAAGGAGAAATAGTACTTCATTTAGATATGCGACTTGGACAAATTACTGGTGGTGAGCCAGTAGTGACGGAAGAACAACTAAAACAAGCCTTTAAAGCTTATAATTTAAAAGAGGCACTTCTAACTTTAGCTGAGTTGTCAAAGAACATTTTTAATGGAAACATTCCTCAACCATTTACAATGATTGGTAAAACTAGCGTACAACACCCTGCTGGAACGTTCATTTCACAATTTACTATTGAGTATTTAGCAAATATTTTTCTTATATCTGGAGCTAATGATTATAAAAGTGAGAGCATTAAAAGCAAAGATAATCTTCTGGGTCTTTTCAATATTTACAATAATTCTGTGATACATCAAGGTCTCATCGATGGTCAGTTGTCATCTTTATTAGTTCCTATGTATTTCGAACAAATCAAAGGTCAAGCTAGTGTTCAAGACCTTTTAGTTAGACAATGGATGATTTTTAGTGAGGTCAGAAAGCAAATAGGTAATGGAGATTTTGAAGACATTGATAGTACTATTTTACAGAGTACAAATCTTTGTGTCGAAGAAATCATAGGACTTTCCTTTACTATTTTTTCTTACCTTATACATAATCCGTTATTTAATATTGGCAATCTAGATGGACACAAAATTGAAAGCTTTAAAAATCTTGTAACAACAGAAAAGGTTAATCATTTTTTAAATTTATACTCGGCAACATATTCAGAGATTCGTGAATTAGACCAGAAATTAAATCCAAAAGATACAAAAGAGTACACAAAAACAAGATTCAATCCTCTCTGGAAAAAACCAATTCTACGTTTGGAAACAAATTTATTTCTTGCTCCTAGCTTAACTGCTTACACAACAGCGAGCTTTTATGGATTATTTTGGTGGTTTGATGATTATTATAGAAACCAATCCAAAAAAAGACAGATGGACTTTAGGAAGTATTTTGGTCTTCTTTTTGAGAACTACACTGGAGAGGTTCTTAAAGATATATATGGAGAAGCCTCAGTAAGAAGACAAGTTAAATATGGTCCTTCAGGAAAAGAAATTGATTTTATTGATTGGACTGTTATACAAGAGAATAAAGTTTATCTATTTGAAGTTAAAGCTTATCAATTTCCCCTAGAGACACTTCAAAAAGGAAAGCCTGATGATGTTAGAAAAGAGGTAGTCAATAAAATTGTTGAATCTATAAGGCAAATTTACCAAAGAACACTGGATATAGATATTTATGACGAACTCTCTGAATTTAGAGCTAAGAACATAATACCCATCGTAGTTTTTTATGACATCCCTTTTGCATCTTCATCTATGTATAAAGACAATATCAGTAAAGCTCTTACTGATTTAAACCCCAAATACTCTGGAATTAAAGATTTTAGATATTACTTAATCGGCATTAGTGAATTAGAAGACTTTTATTATTGCTCTGACAACATAGTAATAGAAGATATTTTTGAAACTATAAAAGATAATCCAGCGACAGGATTTAACTCAGAAGTTTCTAATAACTTCAAGGACAAGACCAGAAAGAATTTTCTTGATAGAAATTTTGACAGGTATCTAGACAACTTAGTGCCTGAATTATAATGATTCCAATTTATTTAAAATTGCTCCCTTTGCTAACTTTTTCAAGAAATACCAAGTAGGTATCAGGAAAAAATATGTGTCTTTGAATTTTAAGCCTTCAGCACCAATAATGTCGTGTATATCAATTTCATCATCCTTTTGCCATCCTGTTTTCGGCCTATTAAATCGAGCAAAAGACATTCCCAGAACGGGACTTATATAGGCTGTACCAGAATCATCTTCTACTCCATAACTATCTTTAACTACACTAGGAAAAGGAAATCCCTGATGAACAAATTTACTTCTATATTGATAAGCACTGAAAAAACAAGAGAAAACTAGTTTGTCTGCTTCATTAAACGCAGACATCTCCTTTGCACATCTCCAGCGTTCTTTATTGGCTTTAGTTAAACAAGAATCAAATAAAGTCACTCCTTTTTCTAGCCTCTCTCTATAAACTTCCATTGCTTTTAACTTGTCATATACTACCTTATTTAGTTTTGGAGAAATTTTACTTGCAAATGTAGCAAAATCCCAGCTACCCTCTGCTCCACTAAGTGCATCAATAATTCTCATTAGGCTTAGGTAACTGTCAGCATAGAAATTAGGATATAAAAGACGAGCATTGTTATACTCACTAATCAAATATTGAATTCTCATAGCTTCTACTTCTTTTTGCTTATTTCCTGACTGAAAATTTGAATCAATAGTAGTACCTATCTTTTCAAATAGCTCTAGATTAAAGTCGGACTGAGAAACCTTCCTAATGGACTGAGCGGGTATCATTTTTGTGCCGAAATAAAAGCCATGTCCTACGGTTAAGCGTTTCTTTTTCTGTATACCAATATCTAGAACAAATCCAAGTGTAGATTCAGGGTCAAAGAACCCTGTTGGAGTATCTTTTTCTTGGTCAATACGTCCATATTTAGCATATTCAGCTAAAATTACAAGCCCATCATCTGACCTCATCATTTTTAACTGCCCAAACTTTTGGCTTAGGGCAATATGTCCATCAATATTAAAATCAGTCAGTTCCCAAGATTCTAATTCATCCATTTTTTAATTATAGCACCCCTTGACACCTAATGCATGTATACTATTTTGAGGTATTTGTACAATTTATAAAAAGGTCTATTATATAGGTATATATGAAAATTAAAGAAAAACTAAACAAAATAAAGTCCTATATCTCAAATACTAAATTTGGGGTTTTCCTTGTGGTAGTTTTAATCATCCTGAGCGCACTTTTTTTGTTATCTGAAAATAGAGATGGAGAATGTTCTAAGGAGTATAAAATACAAAGAAAATATTTAAGTAGAGACACATCTTCTGTGGGGTTTACCTTTAATAGGTATGAAACCGCTAATTCAAGTCCTGAAATATTAAAAAATTTAGACTTAAATTCTAGTAAAACAGCAAAAGAATTTAGGTCTAGTATAGATTCTCAACTTAAAGATAAAGTTGATTTTGATGGCAAATATACCGTAGTGGGTGTCGGCATGACGGGCTGGGATGGACCTGTGTGGATAGTAGACAGATTGGACGGCAAGGCTTATGAATTTCCATATCACCACTATTATTTTTCTTTAGCTTACTCCAAGGATAGCAATTTGATTGTTGTAAATTCTAAAGATAAAATAAAAGAAATGCATAAAATCCATGGTTGTTCTTATCTTAATATTACGGGAGATGGGATTAGTGGAGCTTATGATTTGAGACCTCACTATTTTCTATGGGAAGATGGTCAGTTTAAATATTTAGGACCCGATAATTATATTCCTAGTAAAAATACTTTTTGGGAAGGTTATTTTAAATAATAATCAAAATTAAATATTTTTTATGATTTCAAAATAGTACAAAAAGACCAAAAGAAAACGAACTACCTTTCGCCTATTCCAAATCCCTATTTAATATCTGTTCTTTTAAGTTCTGATCATAGTTCTTAATGTTTTGTTGGAACTTTGGCTCAAAGAAGAAGTTATAGACGTTTTCTTTAGGTTTTTCTATATCTTCATTTTTATAATGCCCCTTTAGTTTAAGCCCTGTTTCAAGGTATTTGTGTCTTACTGCATAATCTGGCTCTATTCCTTCTTCCGTTTTCTTTCCTGCTTCTAGTCCCTCATCAAGCACTTTAGCCAACTTATCGTCAGAAATAAACTTCTCCATCAATTCTTTCCACCCATTACTTTGAGTTAACTTTTCTGTTTTCTGTGGGTTAGCATAAATACCCTCCATAGCTTTACTTATAACTCCCCCCGTTTCCCCCAATCTTTCAAACACTTTTTTCTGTTTTATGGTAGGCATAGTAATTTAAGTAATAGCTAATAATTGCCGTATCTGCATTAAAGAAACCGAAGGATAAGGAAATACCTCTTCCCAATTTGTGTTCGTAAGTTGTAGTTTCCAGCGAGCATAATAAAAAAGCACCAGTAATGGTGCTTTTTTATTATGCTCCCCGGAGCAAGCAAACTGCTTTGCTTGCATGTAGGGAGCGAAAAGCTTTTCTGTATTTTTGAAAATCTTTGATTTTTAAAAATTAGAAAAGGTATACTGTTCCTGTAAGGAAAGATACCCTACCCACGGAGCTTGACGTTTAACACTATTTATGCTATTATATAAAGATAGTAGTTCTTTAATATTTGGTTATCTTGTTTTGTATATTGCTCTCTGGACATCAATTATTGGTTTCTATAGAGCAATAATACAAAACAATTTTAAAATCATAAAAATGGAACAGCAAGAAAAAAGCCCAAGGGCACAACTCCACACTCTCGTTGGTAAGGAGATGAGATTCGAAAAACGCGCAGATATGAATGGAGGTACTGTGCCTCATCACGTGGAAGAGCATAAACAAGCTCAGAAGGAACTTGAAGAGTTTCTTCTCAAAAATCCATCAATGAGGGAGCATTTGGAAACGGTTCAAGACCATTTCTTTAAACAGTTGTATGAATAACAAAACCCACCAGTAGTAACCTACTTCGGTGGGTTTTCTATTTATTCTTGTGTTATATAACTCTTCGAACATCATCCCAAGTTCGGAGCAATATAATAGTTTGAATCATAACGTATGCTTGAAAGTTTATTATTAAATAGCTATAATACCCTCGTGAGTGTAATTAAAAATCAAGACAGATATCATATAATTACGGCAATTATTCTAATACTAGTACTAATAAGTATTGGAACAGTCGCATTTCATATTCTAGAGGGTTGGGATTTTGCTACCAGCTTTTACTTTTCTGTAGCTACTTTGACTACTGTTGGGTATGGTGACATACACCCCACTACAGATCTTTCTCGTATTGTTGTTGCAATATATATACTCATAGGTGTTGGTACAATGTTGGCGTCTCTAACAGTAATAGCCACAGATCGTATCAACAAAACAGCAGGCCGAATGCGTGGTATTGCAGATAAAAAACAACAGTAAGAATCCTTGCCACCACTCGCAAATACTCCAAAGTGTGTAGTTTGACTTATAACACTATTTATGCTACAGTATAAAAATAGGATAGTTCTTGGATATTGGGATTTTAAATTGTTTCCAGAGATTCTTCTGGAGTTTGTGGTAACAATTTAAAATATGAACAAAAAAACAAACCTAGCACTCGGAGTTATTTTTGTAACTTCAGTATTAATCTTTACTTATTCCTACCTAAACCATTTGTATAGAATGAGCCGACTGAACTTATCCTTCATAGAAGGAATATTGATGCTCGTTTTGGCAGTAATAGTGTTAATGATTCCAGGAAATTGGAGCGCAAAAATCATTGCGGCGATTGCTTCGCTGGTTGTGGTGGTAACTACAAAACCTGAATTTGATAGTGCATTTTTTACTGCATTGCATTCTGCATGCTATGCAGTAACACTAATCTCACTTTGTGTTCTTCATCACGATACACAAAAAAATCTAAAATCGAAAGACCCATCTCAATGATAGGCCTTTTCATAAATATTCAACCAAACATCATCTCACGTTCGGAGTGTTGGGATAGTCCCATAAATTATTTCAATATAAGATCATCCTTGCCTGCACCGACAGATACGATAGAGATCGGTAATCCAACTTGAGCTTCGATGAATTCTAGATACCCCCTCGCTTGTTCGGGCAAATCTTCGTATTTTTTTATACCCTCAGATTTTTGGCCTTGCCAGTTTTTGAAATCTGCATACACCGGTACTACACTATCGCTCTTTGCCACTAGGTCGAAATCTATCGTATTTTTTTCTACACCATTTACCATGTAATGTGTACAAATTTTAAAACCCTCTTTTACATAGTCAAATATGTCGAGCTTGGTCAGCACAAGCGATGTCGCACCATTTAGTGCTATAGCATAGCGGAGTGTCGGCAGGTCGAGCCATGCTACGTTGCGAGGGCGTCCTGTACGTGCACCACGCTCGTGAGCTACTTCTTGCAAGTATGCTTCGAGTGCCTCTGGTACGCGTGTTGCAAGCGGTCCACCACCCACGCGTGTTGTATATGCTTTGAGCACTCCATAGACATTACGTACGTACTGCGCCCCTACTCCGAGCTCGGCTGGAGCGGCACTGGCAAGAGTACGAGATGAAGTCACAAAAGGATACGTCCCAAAAGAGATATCGAGCATAGTTGCTTGCGCACCTTCTGCAAGAATCTTTTTGCCATTTTTTAAATATTCATTTACAAAGGCAGATGTGTTCACAAAATTATTTTGATATTGCTTGATGTATTCAATGCACTCAAAAAATTCCTCTGTCATTTTTGCCAGTTCCTCTTTGCAATCATAGTTATATAATTCCTTTAAAATTTTGCAATGCTTGGCAACTTGCTTATCGTAAATTTCTCTAAAATTAGGTTGCAATACGTCCCCAATTCGTACACCTTCACGGCCTGCCTTGTCACGATAAACTGGGCAAATTCCCATTTGGGTCGAGCCTATCTTGTTGTCACCTTTTGACAATTCTTCTGCTTTGTCGAGTAACTGATGTGTAGGTAGTATTACATGTACCCCTTCTCCAATATAAAAGTTCTTTTTTACATCTGCACCATATTTAATAACTTTTTCAATTTCCTCTTTTAATAAAATTGGATTCACTACCATGCCATCTGCACAAAGTGAAGCTCCTGAGAATATTCCACAAGAAATACTATTAAGGACTACACTTTCGTTGTTGATATAAATTGTGTGTCCTGCATTTGGTCCTCCGTTGAATCGGCATACCAAGTCATAACTGTCTGCTAGGTATTGTACTATTTTCCCCTTGCCTTCGTCGCCATAATAGAGGCCAATGAGCACGTCGAGCGTCCCAGTAGTATTATTTCTGATCTCTTTATTTTTTAATTCCATAGTAAATTACTTTGTGTAGTTAGGCGCCTCTTTGGTAATAGTGACATCGTGGGGGTGACTCTCTTTTATACCGCTCGTTGTAATCTTGGTAAATGAGGCTGTCCAGAGCTCTTTAATATTCTTTGCGCCCACATAGCCCATACCAGCACGCAATCCTCCAACGTATTGATACATAATCTCTGATACAGGACCTTTGTATGGCACTATACCGACAATACCTTCAGGGACAAGCTTGCTCGCCTCTTTTTCTTTGTCTTGGAAATAGCGGTCTTTTGAGCCTTCTTCCATGGCTTCGATCGATCCCATACCTCTGTAGCTCTTGAACTTGCGCCCATCGAGAAGCACTACTTCCCCTGGAGCTTCTTCTGTCCCGGCAAACATTGAGCCAGCCATGATCAGTGATGCACCAGCAACAAGAGCCTTGACCATATCACCACTATATCGGATACCACCATCAGCGATTACTGGAATATCCAATTTAGCTTTTTTTAATTCTTGAGCCACATTCATGATCGCTGATAGTTGCGGTACCCCAATACCTGCTATGATACGAGTCGTGCAGATTGATCCTGGGCCAACTCCTACTTTGATAGCATCGGCTCCAGCACGTGCAAGTGCGATAGCCCCCTCGCCAGTTGCCACATTGCCGACGATCAATTGCATATTTGGAAATTTCTTTTTTAAATTCTTTGTTGCGTCGATTATTCCTTTGGAGTGACCATGAGCGCTGTCGAGCACAAGCACATCGGCCCCTGCCTCGATCAATGCCTCTGCACGCTCCACAGTCTCGGCACCCACGCCGATCGCAGCTCCCACACGCAAGCGTCCACGCTCATCACGACATGCATTTGGATATGCTTCGGATTTCAAAATATCTTTGTAAGTGATCAGTCCAACAAGGACACCCTTTTTGTCTATAATGGGAAGTTTTTTTATTTTATTTTGTTCGAGAATATTCTTTGCTTCTACAAGCGAACAACCCAAAGAAGCAGTAGTTGGATTCTTTGTCATAATATCCACAACCTTTTTAGAAAGATTTGTTTCTGAGCGCAGATCGCGACTTGTGACAATACCAACAAGCATGCCGTTTTTCTCTACAATAGGCACACCGCCGATCTTCTTGTCGTTGATCAATTTTCGCGCTTCAGTTAATGTCGCATCTGGATACAACTTGAAAGGGTCTTCGATGATTGCATTTTCTGAGCGTTTGACATCACGTATTTTGGAAGCTTGGCGCTCTATGGTCATGTTCTTGTGTACGATACCGAGTCCTCCTGCTTGCGCAACAGCAATAGCAAGTCTGGACTCTGTAACAGTGTCCATAGCAGCCGAGATTATAGGTATATTGAGAGTTATCTTTTTAGTGAGTTTTGTCGCCACCACCACATCCCGAGGCAGTATTTCCGAGTAGCGTGGGACAATCAGCACATCGTCAAAGGTCAATGATTCGGTAATTTTATTTGTATGTATAGAAATTTTATTCATAAATTGATTATAAACTTTTATCTCTTTTGAGTCAAAAAAATCCGTAAGTTTAAAACTTGCGGATTTTTTTGATTTTTTATTAATGATGCGCCACAGCATGTACGTCGTGAGACGCGCGTTTTCTAAATTGACGGATCAGTATGATGATCACAAGCATTAGGAAGAATACACATATCCACTCCCACACTGTGTCTGGCAAGAAACTGTTACTTCCATGAAGTGACAATGCAGTTAGACTGTTGTTGTTCATTTCAGATTCTTGACTCACGCTCGCGTTATCATTGCTTACATTTGTTGTAGTAGTATCGTTAGTATTATCTCTTTTTGTTGTTGTGTTTGTTGCGACTTTGTTGTTGGTTACTGTTCTTGTAATAGTAGTGTTACGGTTTGTGTTAGTAGCTGCTCCGTTTGAAGTATTTGTCGTGTTTACTACTTCAGGACCATTGCTAGTATATATGTTGCCATATTGAGGAGCAGTACCGTATGTAGACGAACCAGAATTAACGCTAACATAGTTTGGATTATAATTTGTATAAGCGCTAGTGTCATTGCGTGATGTATCTATATTTGCATACGCTGTCTCTCTATAGTATGCCCCTCCATCGTCAGATACAATACGTGGTTGGTTACCAGTATAATTAGTATAATTTGCTTGATTACAATTGGTACTTCCATTAAAATATGGCTCACAAGCACTGGCGGTATAAGTCAATCCGAAAAAGAGTGCAAATACACCGAGAAATATGAAGTTTTTGTTTATCTTATTCATATGGGTATTATAGCATACTTGATACCATTTTGTCAAGCCCCCTAGAATCCCCCAAAATAGGCTCAAAAATAAGGCTTTTGTGCTATACTTTTTATATATATGACAATAGAGAACAAAAAAGTAATGATCTTTGGAGTCTTCGACAACCTGCACGACGGGCACAGATTCTTCATCCAAAATGCCCTCCTTTCGGGCAATGAACTCTACATTGTTGTTACTCCTACTCAGGCAGTACAGAAGATTAAAGGCAAACTCCCCTTTTACTCCATAAAGGAACGGATACAAGTATTGGAAAAAGAATACCCAAATGCAAGAATCGTAGAGGGTGATGTAAATCCTGATTTATGGACTCCAATAACAAAATACATGCCAAACATAATCGTCTGTGGTTATGACCAAACAGAACTCTACGACGCTCTCTTTAAAATAGCCGACAATAATAAATTTGAATTACTGCAAATACAAGAGAATCACAACGGTAGCGAGCTCCACTCGCGCTATATAAATAAAAGTGTATAATGAGAAAATATTATTAGTAGTTTGTCCGCTACTTGCGGATTATATTGTATGAATAACCCATTCCAAAACGCATTATCACAACTAGAACGAGCAAACAAAGTCAAAAATTTTAGCCCAGAATTTATGTCGCGCCTCCACCAGCCGAACCGTGAATTGCATATTGCCATTCCTGTCACTATGGATGATGGGTCTTTGAAAATTTTTGAGGGCTACCGCGTACAATACAACAATGCTCGTGGACCATACAAAGGCGGTATCCGCTACCACCAAGACACCGAGATCAACGAAGTCAAAGCACTCGCATTCTGGATGGCGCTCAAATGTGCAGTTGCCAATATCCCAATGGGTGGAGGCAAAGGTGGTATAACTGTCGATCCAAAGCAATTATCAAAAGGAGAACTGGAAAGATTGTCACGCGGATGGGTCAAGCTCATGGCCCCCGTCATCGGCCCACAAGTAGACGTACCCGCTCCAGATGTCAACACTACTCCAGAAATAATGTCATGGATGGTAGATGAATATGCAAAAATAAGTGGTGATACAACCAATGCCACATTTACAGGCAAGCCACTTGAAATTGGTGGGTCAGAAGGCCGTGGTGCAGCCACAGGGCTTGGTGGATTTTATTCATTTAAAGCCATGCAAGAAAAATTGGGCCTACCTGCATCTTGTACTGTAGTCATCCAAGGATTTGGCAATGTTGGCAGTAACGCCGCCGAGTCATTTGTAAATGATGGACACAAAGTGATCGCAATCTCCAATTCCAAAGGTGGAATTGTAAAAGAAGATGGCATTGATATAAAAGCATTGACTGAATACTATAAAGCAAATGGCAAAGTAATGGATTTCCCAGGAGCAAAAAATATTACCAATGCAGAATTACTAGAACTTGAATGTGATGTGTTGGTACCAGGTGCATTTGAAAACCAGATCACAGATAGTAATGCCAAGAATGTAAAAACAAAATTAGTATTAGAGTTAGCCAACGGCCCAACTACTCCAGAAGCTGATGACATACTATTCTCTCGCGGTATCCCAGTGATCCCAGATATCTTGGCCAACGCTGGAGGCGTAACTGTATCAACATTTGAATGGGAGCAAAATCTCAAAAACGAACGCTGGACTGAAGCTGATGTCTTTGCCAAATTAAACAAGATCATGACTGAACAAACACACCTTATCTACCAAAGGTCCCTCGACCTATCAACCGACATTCGCCGCGCCGCATTTATAGTAGCCCTCGAAAGAATCGAACAAGCTACAAAATAAACCCTTACAGGTCTTGCCTGTAAAAAAGACTAAAGATAGGGCTCAAATATACTGAAATCAAAAACATAGGAGTAATTATTGGACCACCTAAGAAAATAACACTTATTCCATCTTTAACCGTCACCATAAATAGATTATCCTTAGTGAAAATTTTTCCAAGATCAAATCCCCAGAAATCATAATAACTATCACCATTATAAAAAACACCTAAGCTAATAGTGACTGAAATAAACAACAATACAGAGCAAATTCCAAATGCTTTAAATTTTTTACGATGTAGTAATATGGAAAGTAAAATTAATAAAGCTGAATTAAAGATATAGTAGATACTTATAAAAATAGGTCCATCCCCACTCATCGGAGATGGATGATATGGGTGTGATCCAAAAGCAAAAATTGAAAGCCCTAATGCCCCAATCCCTGAAACTAATAAAAAGTTTGCAAATAACCTTCGATTTTTGTTTATTACATTCATAAAATATATTATAAACTACTATTTCCCTCAGAACAAACCCAACCTTACAGGTCTTGCCTGTAAGAAAGCCATTCAAAAATTTCTTTTTGGAATTTCTCCTTTGTATGGAAATAGTTTGGAAATGCTTTTGTTGCTAAGATTAAACCTTCCTGTCTCGGTATCAGAAGGTAGTCCAGATAACTTGAATATTTATAATCCTGAAGGAAATCAAGTGTCTTATTTTTGTTTCTTATTCCATTTATTTTCCAATTTTTATCAATCATTTTGACAGGATTTAAATGAATATAAGAAAATAAATATTTCAAATACCTATCGTTGTTTGCATGCTCTGATTTAAATTTTCCTTCAAATAAAGAACCAGTTCTTTCGTATTTTTTATTATAATACATAGAATACCCAGTCGTGAGCTTTTGCATAAATTTACTTATACTTCCCTCCTTTGTCTGAGTTATTAAAATATGAAAATGGTTTGGCATTAAACAGTAAGCTCCGATACTGACTAATAAGTTTTTTCTTTCATGGTTAAAGATATCATTCATTCTAATAAATTGAATCTTAAAATTTTTTTCATTATTTGAAAGAAACAAAAGTTTAATAAAACGGTCATAATCTTCCTTATCGTGAAAAATTTCCTGTTTACTATTTCCTCTATTATATAAATGATAATACTCACCAGGAACAAATGCTGTTTTTCGTATTGACATATATTATATTATATAAAAACTAAATCTTACAGGCAAGACCTGTAAGATACTTAATTAAAAAATCCCTCGACAAATGTCGGGGATTTTTTATAATTAGTTTATTGACTGCTTATATTAAACAGTAGCGATTTTCTTTGAAGGATCTGGGGAATTCAAAAATATGAAGATGGATTTCTTCAACTTCTCCATTCTGCCCTCTTTTGAATTCAAGGTGTACATTATACGCGACTTCTGGTTCATACAAATCTTTAATCATTGGTTTCTTTAAAATAATTAAACCTAAATCAAGATTTTCTTGACCATTGATTAAAATTTCATTTGCAACAGAAGGACGACCCATCAGATGCTGTTCCATAATATACACGGCAGTACATAAAACTTCCTGTACAGAACGTATTCCATACTCTTCTGGAAAAAAATGTCCAATTAAGTCAAAAGAACTTGATTTATTTGATCTTTTGAATAAATTATAGGACCTTTCTTGATCAGAAATTTCTCCGTCTCCGGATTTGAAAAGTTCTTTCATTTCTGAATTAAGTGGTTCATCAACCAAAAGTTTAACCTTGTATGAATCTAATCTTTTTAAGAAGCCATCAGATTCAATTGAGAATTCAGGTCTCTCGAAATTATACGTCTTTTCGTAATCGTAAAGAGAGCTTGGTACATACTTTTCACTCACTTCACGCAGCGTGTATAATTCTTTTTGTTTTAAGGACAACAGAGCGTCCATTACTTCATTTTTCATATTTATTTTCTATTTTTTACCAAACTACCATAAATAATGACAAAAGTCCATAGGGGCTCTTTTTTTTGTAAATTACTACTTTCTGCTATAATCACTCCATGGAAAAACAAATTAAAAGTGCACTTATTTCTGTCTTCAACAAAGACGGCCTCGGGGATATTGTAAAATTACTCAATAATAAAGGGGTTAAACTGTATTCGACTGGCGGGACATCCAAATTTATCAAAGAGTTGGGCGCACCTGTGACCGAAGTCGAGGAACTTACGGGCTTCCCTTCTATTTTCGATGGCCGGGTCAAAACACTGCACCCTGCTATCGCCGGAGGTATACTCAAGATCCGTGGCAACGAAGTACATGAAGCCGAAGCAGTCAAACACAACATTCCAGAAATTGATTTAGTAATTGTAGACTTGTATCCATTCGAAGAAACTCTCGCAAGTGGCGCAAGTGAGGCTGATATTATAGAGAAAATCGATATCGGTGGAGTAGCACTGATTCGTGCAGCTGCCAAGAATTTCAATGATGTAGTTATCGTGCCATCCAAAAACCAATACTCATACCTAAAAGATATCCTATCGAAGTCGGACTTCACTATATTAGAACAGAGGAAGTTTTTAGCTGGTTGTGCATTTGAAGTTACGAGCGGATACGACTTTGCAATCCGAAGCTACTTCCAAGGCAACACATTGCGCTATGGCGAAAACTCACACCAGACTGCAAGCTTCATCGGTGATATCGCTAAATCTTGGAATCAACTTCACGGCAAAGAAATGTCTTACAACAACTTCATCGATACCGAATCTGCGATCGCACTCGTGTATGATTTCAGCGATCCTGCATTTACAATCATCAAGCATACCAATGCCTGCGGATTTGCAGTCGATGCTGACATTACTGTTGCATATAAAAAAGCCTATGATGCCGATCCAGTATCTGCATTCGGCGGAATCTTGGCATCAAATCGCTCAATCACCAAAGGCATTGCCGAGAAAATTCGTGAAGATAAATTGTTTGTGGAAGTTATCATCGCACCAGATTATGATGTGGAAGCTTTGGAAATCTTGGAACAGAAAAAGGATATTAGAATATTGAAATGGAACAATCCTACCCTACCAAAATCCCAGATCCGCACTTGCCTCTCGGGCATCATCATGCAAGACCGCGACGCTCATGTGGAAACAAGCACTGATCTTACTTGCACTACCAATCGCAAGCCAACAGAGCAAGAAGAAAAAGATTTGTTAATTGCAAATCTTGTAGCCAAACATATTAAATCCAATGCAATTACAATAGTAAAAAATGGCCAATTGTTCGCTATGGGCTGTGGGCAGACATCGCGCATCGACGCACTCAAGCAAGCACTCGCAAAAGCCAAAAATTTCAACTTCGATGTTACAGGTGCAGTTATGGCATCGGAAGCATTCTTCCCTTTCCCTGACTGTGTAGAAACCGCAGGGCAAGCTGGTGTAACATCAGTCATCCACCCAGGCGGATCCAAAAACGACCAAGCTTCAATAGATAAATGCAACGAGTTAGGAATGGCCATGGTCACTACAGGCTACCGACATTTCAAACATTAAAATTTTTAAAACAGTCCGAACTTTTATAGTTCGGACTGTTTTGCTATAATAGCCCTATGAATAAAGCTAAAACAAAAACAAAATCTGTTCGACTTCCCTCTCATATTACACCAGTACGATACAACCTGACTCTCAAGCCGGATTTAGAAAGTTTTACTTTCTGGGGAAAGGAAGTTATTGATATTGTGATTGATAAAGAAGTAAAAGAAATAACTCTTCACTCCAAAGATATCGATATTGAAACTGCACAAATTGGCGAGCAATTTACTACAAAAATTTCATACGATACTAAAGCTGAAACTGCAACTTTTACTTTCAAGAATAAAATCAAAGGCAAAATAAAATTGACTATTGTATTTGCTGGAATTATTAGCGAAACTTTACGTGGATTTTACCGTAGCAAATACGAGATCGATGGTGTGACCAAACACTTGGCAACCACCCAATTCGAAGCAACCGATGCACGCCGCGCATTCCCCTGTTTTGACGAACCAGCACAAAAGGCAGTCTTTGATGTGTCACTTATCATTGCAAATGAACACACCGCGATCTCCAATACTTTGCCAACCAGCATCAAAGAGCATGAAGCTGGATACAAGGTCGTTTCTTTCGCACCAACACCAAAAATGTCGACATATCTATTGGCATTTATCATCGGAGATTTTGAATACGTAGAAGGATTCACAAAAGGTAAAACCCAGGTTAGGGTCTTCACCACTCCCGGCAAAAAGCATCAAGCCAAATTTGCGCTCGATGTCGCTATACGCTCGCTTGAATTTTATAATGAATATTTCGGCATCGCCTATCCACTACCAACCCTCGACATGATCGCTATCCCCGACTTTGAGTCTGGTGCGATGGAGAATTGGGGCGCAATCACATATCGCGAAACCGCGATCCTTGTCGACGAAGAACACAGTTCTCTTTCAAACAAGCAGTGGGTGGCCCTTGTGATCTCACACGAGCTTGCACACCAATGGTTCGGCAACTTGGTCACCATGCACTGGTGGACAGACTTGTGGCTCAACGAAGGCTTTGCATCATATATAGAATATTTAGCAGTCGATAAACTGTTCCCCGATTGGAAGATCTGGGACCAATTCCTCACCAGCGACACAGCTGTGGCACTGCGCCTCGATGCCTTGGCCAATTCACACCCGATCGAAGTCAAAGTCAATCACCCAAGCGAGATCAACGAGATCTTTGACGCAGTCTCGTATTCCAAAGGCGCATCGGTTATCCGAATGCTTGCCGAATATCTGGGTGAAGAAAAATTCCGCGACGGACTACGGCATTATCTAAAGAAGCATAGCTACAAGAATACTCAGACGACTGATCTCTGGAAATCATTTGAACAAGTAAGCAAGAAAGATGTGGTAAAAATAATGGCTCAATGGACAAGTAAAACCGGCTACCCATTACTGACTCTTTCAAAAAATAAACACATCTGCAGTCTCTCTCAAGAGCGATTCTTCTCTAGTCGTATTTCAGCAAAGACAAATAAAGAAAAAACTGTCTGGCAAGTGCCCGTAAGTTATGATACAAACGATGAGGCATTGAAAATTTTGCTTACAAAAAACAAATCACCCCTTATTGGAACAGAAATCGGTAAAGTAAACAAAGGTGAGGGTACGCTTGCGCGAGTTCGCTACGACAAAGACACATTAGCTTTCTTAAAGGACGAAATTATTTCTGGAAAACTTTCAGTCCATGACCGTCTTGGAATTATTCGCGACTTGTTTGCCCTCGCTGAGGGTGGATATATTCCTACAACTGAAGCGATGGAGTTCGCGCTCGTATACAGAGGCGAAACAGAATATATTGTATGGGCAGAAATATCAGCTGGTATTAGCAGAACATACAACATCATTTCCGATCAAGTTTTTAAAGAACAATACAAGAAGTACGCTCTGTCATTATTCTCTCCTCTTGCAGAGCGTATGGGCTGGGAAAAACAAAAAGGCGAGCATCATTCACATACATTTCTACGCAATCTTGCGCTCGGAAATGCAGGAAGCTATGGAGATAAAAATATTATCAAGCATGCACAAAAATTGTTTGTAGGAAGAATCAAAAATCCGCTACCTGCAGATATCCGTGGAGTGGTCTATGGAATTGTTGCAAGCAATGGTGGTGACAAAGAATACGCTTTGTTCCAAAAATTATACAATGCTGAGAAGATGCATGAAGAGAAGAATCGATACGCAATGGCCCTCGCAAGCTTTAGAAATAAAAAATTACTTGCCAAGACATTAGCATTTGCAATGTCCAAAAATGTTCGTGGACAAGATGGCCCATCGCTCATAGGCGCTGTATGGGGCAATAGCTATGGACGTGATATTACTTGGGTATTCATCAAGCGCAATTGGAAGGAACTCGTCAAACGCTATGGCGAAGGCGGGCATTTCCTCGGCCGACTACTAGCTCCTATGGGAGTCCATACAAAGACAAAGAGCGGGGATGATATCAAGAAATTCTTTAAGAAAAATGTGGCTCCCGGAGCCGAGCGTACTATCGAGCAAGGTCTTGAACGCATCTATAGCAATGCGAGCTGGCTCGCAGCTGACAAAGCTAAAATTAAAACTTGGTTAAAAAAATACTATGGCTAAAAAAATCCACCGATTTATATATAATTATACTGTTGCAAATGGCACAATTTCTGTAAATGAAATCGAGCTCATTCATCAATGGAAAAATGTACTTAAATTTAAAATTGGCGAGCAACTAATCCTTGCCAATCCAAGTGGTATGGAAGCCCTGTGTGAAATCGAAAGTTTAGACAAAAAACAAGCAACACTAAAACTGATAAGTGAATCAGAAAATACAAAAGTAGTAAAAAGAATGGTTACACTTTACGCATCAATACTCAAAAGAGAGAATTTTGAATTTATAGCTCAAAAGGCCACAGAGCTTGGCGTTAAAACTATTGTACCGATAAAAACAGAAAGGACAATAAAACAAAATATAAACATGGAGCGCTTAAATAAAATTGTAACTGAAGCGAGTGAACTCTGTGGGCGCAATACTGTGCCCGAAATTAAAGAAACCATGAACTTTAAAGATGCCATTGTGGAAAGTATTCAGCAAAATTACTCTGTATTGTTTGATGCAACAGGCGAGAATCTTGCACAAAGTATGCATAATTGGGAGAAAAAAATGGCTATATTCATAGGCCCCGAAGGTGGATTCACCGAAAAAGAATTGGAGATAGCTCGCGAAAATAATATAAAAATAATCTCCATCTCGCCCCTGATGCTCCGTGGGGAAACCGCAGCCATAGTAGCCACCTATCTCGCAGTAAATCTATAAAATACCTTTTAGGAAAGTTTTGCGATGCTGTGGTGTTGCCCCGTGTTTTTTGATTGCTTCATAGTGAGCTTTTGTGCCATAGCCTGAATGATTCTCAAAGCCATACTCGGGATATTCTTTTCCGTGAGTGGCCATTATTTTATCTCGCGAAACTTTGGCCACAATTGAAGCACAGGAAATTACTGGGTGAAGTTCGTCCCCTTTTATAATAGTTTGCTGGTTGGTATATTCCACTGGCGCTTTCAGTCCCCCGTCGAGAAAAACAGAGACCTCTTCTGGAGAAATTGGATTTTGGAAATTTTCTGCGTGTCGGAGCCCCCGTAGAGAGGGTAAAGCGCGGAAATTTACATAAGCCAATTTCTCCAGACTCGTATTTAATGCTTTCTGAATAGCTTTTACAATTCCAAATTTATCAATCATCTCGGCGCTCACATACGACACAACAAAGTCACAATTGCCTTTCTTTTTCTCTTCTTTTAAATATTCAAACCATTTTTCCCGCTGTATTTTAGTCAGCTTTTTTGAATCACGCATTGGTAATTCAATTTCCTTAATAGGGAAAAAAGTAGGTGCACAAAGAAAAGCACAAACAGCCACCGGCCCTGCAATAGGCCCCCTCCCCACTTCGTCTATACCTATAATATAATTACTGTTTTTGTCCATCTATTACAATAGTATAGCATTTGCTATAATACTCAAATCATGGACTCAAAATTCATCCATTTACATACCCACAGTCACTATTCCCTGCTCGATGGGCTATCAAAAGTGGAGGATATGGTACGCATTGCAAAGGAACACAACATGAGTGCTATGGCTATCACAGACCACGGCAATATGTATGGAGCTATCGAATTCTATAAAAAATGTAACTATGCGGGCATCAAGCCGATCATTGGCTGTGAAGTCTATGTGGCTGAGCGCGGACGCACAGATAAAGAGCCCGGTATCGACAACAAACGTTATCACTTGATCCTCTTGGCAAAAAATATTACTGGGTACAAGAACTTGATGAAGATCGTCACCAAGGCAAACTTGGAAGGTTACTACTACAAGCCGAGAGTTGATAGCGAACTTTTGCGAGAACACAGCAAAGGTATTATTGCCCTATCTGGCTGTATGGGTGGCAAACTTTCCAAAGCTATTTTGGCCGGCAATATGGAGCGAGCTGAGGCGCTCGTGCTCGAGCATCAAGAAATATTTGGTAAAGAAAATTATTTTATCGAGATCCAATCACATCCGCATATTGATCGAGACAAAGAGCTCCGCGATAAATTGGTAACACTTGCCGGCAAATTCAACATTCCCCTTGTTGCAACCCAAGACTCGCACTATCCGTGCAAAGACGACCACAAAGCCCACCACACACTCCTACAAGTAAATACCGGTACCGATGGTAAAGACAGTAGTAAGTTTGAATTCTCCGACGACGACTTCTCATTGATTGATGAAAAGACAGCTCTGGAATATTTCGAAGGTTATGAGGAAGCAGTGACCAATACAAAAATGATAGCCGATATGTGTGAATCTTACGACTTGGAATTAGGCAAGGCATACTTTCCAAATTACGTCCTAGAAAATGGAGTTACAGCAGAGCAAGAGCTTCGTAGGTTAGTAGAAGAAGGATTGATAAAAAGAAGCACAGAAAGAAGTGAGGAAGTAAATACTCGTATAGAATACGAGCTTGGGATTATTGTAAGCAAAGGTTACCCTTCGTATTTTCTAGTAGTGGCAGATTTGCTCAAATTCTCTAAAGAGCAAGGCATCCTGACCAACACTAGAGGTTCGGCTGCGGGATCACTCGTATCGTATCTCATCGGTATTACCAATATCAACCCTATCGAATACAAGCTCCCTTTCGAGCGATTCCTCAACCCAGAGCGCCCCTCACTGCCCGATATCGATATGGACTTTGCCGACAACAGGCGCGATGAAGTGATCGAATACGCCAAACAAAAATACGGCGAGGACAAAGTCGCGCAGATCGGGACATTTGGTACGATGATGGCCAAAGGCTCCGTACGCGATGTGGCACGAGCACTCGGCTACCCGTACAATGTTGGCGACCGAATATCAACTATGATCCCTATGGGCTCACAAGGATTTGCTATGACGATCAATCACGCGCTCGAGATCGTACCCGAGCTGGCAGAGGCGTATGAAAAAGAAAAAGAAACAAAAGAGATCATAGACTTGGCAAAAAAGATGGAAGGCTGTGTCCGTCACGTCTCAGTCCACGCGGCAGGGATTGTAATTGCTCCGACAGAATTATACAATTACACGCCAATACAATACGATCCTAAAGGCGGACACATAATTACGCAGTACGATATGTACAACATCGAAGACGTTGGTCTACCAAAATTTGACTTCCTTGGTATTCGTAACTTATCGATCCTTTCCGAAGCTATCCGACTTGTAAAATTACTACACAATTTAGATATAGACATCGAAAAAATTCCAATCAATGACAAGTTGACATACGAGATGCTCGCTCGTGGCGAAACGATCGGCTTATTCCAACTCAATGGCTCTGGGATGACTAAATATCTCAAGGATCTACGACCGACCGATATCAACGATATCAACGCTATGGTAGCGCTATATCGCCCAGGACCAATGGCATTTATCCCAGACTATATCAAGCGCAAGCACAATCCAACTCTCGTAAAATATCTTGATCCAAGATTGAAGGAATTCCTGGAAACTACATACGGTATTTTGATTTACCAAGACGATGTGCTTTTGATAGCGGTAAACTTGGCAGGTTACACTTGGGGAGAAGCCGATACATTCCGCAAAGCCATCGGTAAAAAGATTCCCGAGGAAATGGATGCGCAAGAGGAGAAATTTACCAAAGGATTGATTGCAAACAAGATGACTCCTGCAAAAGCAAAGGCAATGTGGGCCATGATCGAAACCTTTGCCGCCTATGGATTCAACAAAGCCCATGCGGCAAGCTACGGCATGGTCGCCTACCAAACAGCGTACATGAAGGCCAACTTCCCCGTTGAATACATGTGTGCCATCCTAACTGCAGAATCTGGAGATGTAGAAAAAATCAATGAAATCGTGGCTGAGTGTAAAAAGATGGATATCATCGTGCTACCGCCAGATGTAAACGAAAGCTTTGGAGGATTTACTGTAATCAATGGAAGTGCAAGTGGCGATAATAAAACAATACGATTCGGCCTCTATACAATCAAAAACTTGGGGACCGATATAGCAGACGCAATAATCGAGGAACGTAAAAATAAAGGCCCCTTCAAAACACTTGCTGATTTCTTTGAACGTATCAATCACAAAAATTTAAACAAAAAGTCTGTTGAGGCTTTGGCCAAAACTGGTGCAATGGACAACTTTAGTGAAAGAGCAAATATTATCGGAAACCTAGAGAGACTCTTGGCATTCAACAAAGATGCTCGAGGGACAAACACACAGGACTCGCTATTTGGCTCCATTGGAGGCCTCGTATCAACTCTAACTCTTGTACCACTTGATCCTGCAACCCAAACTGAAAAATTGGCATGGGAAAGAGAGCTATTGGGCCTCTATGTCTCCGGTCACCCACTAGATGCATTTAAAGAGAAGATTGAAAAATTTGGCACAGTAATAAAAAAGATTCGAGACGAAAGTGAGAATGGTATGCCAGTAACGGTAGCCTGCATTATAGACAGCGTCCGCCCGATCATGACCAAGAAGAATGATCGCATGGCATTTATTAAAATATCAGACTTTACCGGCACGATCGAAGCTGTTGTATTTTCTAAACTTTTTGAAACACAAAAGGATCTTCTTGTACCCGATACAATCATAGCCATCTCGGGTAAAGTCACACTCCGAAACGGGGAAAAAAGTTTGGTTATAGAAAATTTAAAAAAGATATAAAACAAAAACCACCTGTATAGGTGGTTTTTGTTTTATATTAAGCTATTTCTTGGCTATCATCGATCATTTTCATAATTCTAACTACTTGCTTGGAATACCCAGGGACAATAGAGTCAGGATTGTACTTTTTTAGAATTTGATCACTAGTCATCTTGTCGTGATAATGTTTAAGCTTCGGGTCATTGCCTCCCAATTTCTTAGAGACAACTTCGATTGATTCATCGATAGACTTAAAGCTAATCTTACAAGAACCATATCCAAATGCATTATTAACAATACCTGCTCTTTTACACATAAATCGAGGGTCAGCGAATCCTGTTTCGCGTCCAGAGATTGCTACAAGAAGACGGTAATCGATTCCATTCTTGTAAGCTTCGTCTACGAACTTCTGTCCATAGCCAGCCAATGGAGAATTTCTCTTTTCAAGGAAATCATCAATCTCACGAGCTTGTTCTTTACGTATCGCCTCTTCTTGCGGGGTTATTGCAGGTAGAGTAGAAACGGTAACTATTTTATCAGATTCTGGAGCCATGGGAGCTGTGATAGCTACCCCTGAGAGTGGCATCGTTACCGCAAAGAGCGGGATGGCCACAAATGACTGCAAGAACTGTGTTATTTGTGTTTTTTTCATAACGTGCGATTGTGCTTCGCAAACCCTTAGAGGTATTTCCAAACCTTACGATTTGGGTAAACTAAAAAGCCCTCATATATAATCAATAGATAACATATTCGGACTTACTCTTATATAGTAGCATAAAGGATATAAAAAGTCAATAGTTATACTACACATTTTAGTGGTGTCAAACAGAAAAAACCCTTATTTTATAAGGGTTTTTTGTCTATTGACCTTTGACATCTATATAAAATAATGGTTAAATCATGCCTATTTTATAAGGGTTAAACCCAAATTTTGACAAAAATAGGACTCTGTTCTATAAAAACACTTATTTTTCAAGGAATTACTCTAGTTTCAATTTAAACCAAGTAAGGATATCTTTTTTAAATGCTTGCTCGTCTTTAAAATAGTCTATAAAATTCTCTCTATCTAAAATGGCACTTTCAGGCCTTTTTCGACCTAAAAAGTCATTATAACTACTCCATCTGTAGGTATCTAAAAACACAAAAGCTTTTCTATTAGCACTAATACCCTTCTCTTTCCAATCTGACTGGAATAATTTTACTGGATTTAGATGAATGTAGCTAAACAAGTACTGAGCCTGTGGCTCGCTTGAAATATGAACAGATTTAAACCTGCCTTCAAACAAACTCCCCGTTCTAGAATACTTTTTATTGAAATACATAGTATAAGCTGTACACAACTTTCTCATAAAAATAGAAATCCCATTACTGCCCAAGGACCGTCCTTGGGCAAGAGTTATATACAGATGGAAATGATTTGGCATTAAAACCCAAGCACCTACACATACAAGCTGGTCTCCTCGTTTGAAATCCCATGCGTCTATTCTTTGCTTAACGATATCTTCTTTAAAATTTACCCTTGTAGTAGAGTTACACAAATAAAGTAATTTTATAAATCTATCATAATCTTCGTTATCTAAGAAAATTTCCTGCTTACTATTACCACGGTTAAAAATATGAAAAAATTCTCCTTCTACAAAATTTACTTTACGTAGTGCCATTTATAAAGTATATAACAAAAATTATATTCACCCAAGGACCGTCCTTGGGCATTATGCTACCTGTTCTATTAAATTTTTTGTTATTTCTTTTGGTAAGCCAATAACACTGTCTCTTGTTCCTTGTATTTCTTTGATGTGACTTACCCATTTATCACCCTGGATAGTAAAGCCACCAGCATAGTTAAAAAGCGAGCCGTCTTTTATAAAAGCATCTATGTCTTCTTCTGTAAAAGAATTGTTAAAATAAATTTTAGCTACATCAACTTTTTCTCTGGTTTTACCTGTTTGTAAGTTTGTAACAATGACAGAAGTTACTGTTTCAGCAGGATACGTATTATACCCTCTTAAAAATTCTCGTGCTTCTTTTTCATTTTCTGGTTTTTCTCTTATTTGTCCATTCCAAACAACAACCTGATCGGATGTAATTAAAATCGCCGGTTCAGAAATTCTTTCTTTTAATGCTTCAGCTTTAGCTCTCGCAATAACCAATACTAAATCTTTTGGATTGTCTAAACGAATAGCCTTTTCATCTATATTTGCAGGAACAATATTAAACTCAATACCCATTTCTTCGAGCATGAGCTTTCTGCCTTTAGATTGTGAACCTAATATTATTTTCATTTTATTGCCCAAGGACCGTCCTTGGGTGATTACTCTTTGCCGTGGCACTTTTTGTACTTCTTGCCACTTCCACAATGGCATGGGTCGTTGCGACCTACCTTTGGGTCAGCGTTGGAGGTCCCTTTCCCTTGCTCTTCGCCTAGATTGAGTATGATTTGAGGCTTTTCTTCTATTATCTGCTCTGCCGACTCGCCTTGTAAATGCATTGTTTTGATTAGTGATGCAACTTGCTCTCGGAATAAGGCTTCCATTTCTTTAAATAGATGCAAGCCTTCCTTCTTGTATTCTATAAGAGGCTCACGCTGGCCATAGGCACGCAAGTTGACCGAGCTCCGAGTGTACTCCATAGTTTCGAGGTGCTCTACCCATAGAGTATCAGTAACATGAAGAGCCACACGACGGACAGTTTCGAAGAATGGTCCGTCACCAAAATTGGTACGCTTCTCAGCAACAACAGGAGATAGATCCGGATATATAGACTCCAATTCCTTTATAAATTCTTCTAGATGAGCAACGTCTCCGTTGAGCATAAGCTTGCGACGAGCGTATACAGTATTGCGCTGATGGTTCATAACATTATCATATTCCAGAGTATGCTTGCGAGAGTCGAAGTTGAATCCTTCAATCTTTGCTTGTGCACTCTCCAACGAACGAGAGATGAAGCTGTTTTGGATCGGCTGGTCTTCGGGTATACCGAAACGACCCATCATAGTCTTGATTCTTTCACTGCCGAATACGCGCATGAGGTCGTCTTCGAGAGATACAAAGAATTGGGTCTCGCCTGGGTCACCCTGACGACCCGCACGGCCTCGGAGCTGGTTGTCGATACGGCGAGCTTCGTGGCGCTCGGTACCGAGCACAAACAATCCACCAAGCTCTTTGACTTCATTAAAAGAGCTTTCGTTGTATGGTACACCGCCGAGTTTGATATCAACTCCACGCCCTGCCATGTTGGTAGCAATTGTAACTGCACCCTTGCGTCCTGCATTGGCTGTGATCTCACCTTCGCTTTCATGGTTCTTTGCATTTAGTACTATATGAGGTACACCCTCTTGCTTGAGATATGCCGACAGCAACTCGTTGCGCTCGATCGATACAGTACCGATCAAAACCGGCTGGCCTTTCTCGTTGAGCTCTTTGACTTTCTTTGCTATCGCCTTCCATTTACCCTTTTCTGTTTGGTAGATCAAGTCGTTGCTGTCGATACGAGCAATAGGCCGGTGTGTCGGCACAACAGCAACATCGAGTCCATATACTTTCAGAAACTCTTCTTTGGAAGTCTCGGCCGTACCGGTCATACCAGAAAGCTTCTTATAAAATTTAAAATAGTTTTGGAATGTAATACTTGCCACAGCTCGAGTCTCTTTTTGGATCTTTACTCCCTCCTTTGCCTCTATGGCTTGGTGCAGACCCTCGCTCCAGCGACGGCCAGGTTGCAACCGGCCTGTAAAGGCGTCAACAATGATGATCTCGCCATCTTTGACAACGTAATCTTTATTTTCTTCATACAAAGCTCGGGCTCGGACAGCAGTTTCTAAATGGTGGACATACTTGATGCCCTTTTCTGTATAAATATTTGTTATACCAAGCAGTGTCTCAGCTTTGGTGATACCCACATCGGATAGTGATATTGCCTTTAGCTTTTCATCCACAGTATAATCCACCTCTTTCACTAGTTCTTTTGAGATATCAGCAAACTTGTAGTATAGATCCTCAGAATCTTCTGCGGGGCTTGAGATAATAAGTGGTGTACGAGACTCATCGATCAGGATAGAGTCGACCTCGTCGACTATCGCGTAGTGATGCGGACGCTGAGAGACCTCGTCGATAGTGCGAGCTAGGTTGTCACGCAAATAGTCGAAGCCGAATTCATTGTTGGTACCATAAGTAATGTCTGCATTGTATGCATCCTTTCGACTGACAGGGCGCAAGCATTCATACAATACTTTGAAAGATGCAGTTTCATCTTCACCCTCTTTGGAAACGTGCTCGCTATCATAAACATATGAAGTGTTTTGTGAATTCACAACGCCGACAGACATACCGAGTAATGAAAAGATCGGTGCCATCCACACAGCGTCACGGCGAGAAAGATAATCGTTGACTGTCACAATATGCACACCCTTTGCTTCAAGCGCATTTAAATACGCAGGAAGTGTTGCAACGAGTGTCTTGCCTTCACCAGTACGCATCTCGGCAATGATACCTCTGTGTAAAATAATTCCTCCTACAAGTTGTACGTCGTAGTGCCGCTCATTGCGAGTCCTATGAGCTGCTTCACGCACCAATGCGTATGCTTCCGATAGTATGTCGTCAAGCGACTCACCTGTACTCAGGCGTTCTTTGAATTGTGCTGTTTTTAATATGAAATCTTCTGTTTTGAGCTCTTTCATCTCCCCTTCTAGCTCATTGATGCGGGCCACAATTCCCTTGGTATTTTTGATTATTTTGGTTGTTTCGTCTCCGAAAATTGATTTAAACATAGTTTTCCTATTTTAGCACAAAAAGAAAATCCCCGATAGAGAGGGGATTTTCTTTTTGTGAAGTGAGTATTAAGCTCTCTTCTTTGTTGTCTTTTTTGCTGCCTTTTTTACAGTCTTCTTTACTGCTTTCTTAACTGTTTTTTTAGCTGCTTTCTTTTTTGCTGCCATATATTTATATAAAAAGTTATTTTTTAAAGATATGTGATAACACGACCTTACAAAAAAATTTAAAAAAATAATTTGTAAAAAATTTTTATCACACTCACTCATACATTATCCTACAAAAAAAATGTATAAGCAATATATTTTCACAAAAAAGTGTGGATAACTTTTTATTTTTATTTTTTGTAAAAGATTTTTAAAAAATAAATTTATAAAACGAATATTGAAATTAGTTCTTGAGAAATGACTTGCGCAGGCCGACTGGGCCGAGCAGAGCAATTTTTCAGCAGAAAAATATGTCGTGCATTTTGAGAGAAGCTAATTTTTATATTCGCATATAAAAGAGTAGGTAGAAACATTGACTTTTATACAACCAACAGCTATACTATGTGTGTGAGTTATTGATTCCCAATAATTATTAAAAGCAGATGCCTGTACAAAGCCCGCCCTTGGCGGGTTTTGTGTTGGTGGTATTTTATTGCAAAATGTTATATACTATTTAAGCAGTCGTTCGGTGTTTTCAATCAGCGGCTGCGCTCACATAGGCATTTGTGTTGGGGTTAGCACCCGCTGATTAAAGACACAGAACAAAAAATACCCCCTAGGCGGGGGTATTTTTTGTTGTATTAGATTCCTCTGTCGTGATACTCATTCTTCATAAGTAGTCGGACTAGAATGATTCCAACGATTATAACAAGTATCAGTATCAACCATCCTAGAAATGTATGCGGGATCAAGCTAAAGGAAGCGGAGCCTGCCGATGCCGACAATCCTCCATTTGAATTCTCATCATTGTATGAATCCACAGATCCATTGTCATTTGAATTTGTTGTACCATTATTTGTGTTGTTGTTTGTATTATTGTTTACACGATTTGTGACTGTAGTATTGCGATAGTCATTTATCGATCGGTCAGTAGTAAAGCTTAGTATATTTCCATAAGTTATACCGTATGAATTACGCGCAGCCAATCTGTAGTAGTAAGTAGTGTTCGATGATAGTCCTCCAAGGAATCCATTGGCATTGGTTGCTCCCCCGCCGTATTGAGTGGAAGTAACTGCACCAAGGTTTGGAGTCTTGCCGTATTCGAACCATACATTTATGTTTGAACCTTTACCATGTGCATAACCATGAACCACTGCCCCGCCCGATTTGATATCACTTGCAACGTCAGTTCGTACAGTTGGCTTCAAGCTATTATTGGGTGAACCACAACCAACACAACCTCCACCTCCTCCATTGTTATTGTTTACGATAATATTTAGAGTTGAAGTCACGCCATTTGATCCAGTCAATCTGTAAGTTGTATTTGATGTTGGGTATACAGCGTATCGTAATGCATTTGTCGCACTATAACCTAACGGTGACAATGTAGCAGACGAACAGTTGCTTGTACTCCAAGACAGGTATGAAGCTCCGCCTGAAGTGACAGTGTAATCACTTGCAGTAAATGAGTCTATAGTACAGTTGGTCGGATTTGGATTATAAGTAGTTACATTCACTGTAAAGCTTCGGCTGTCTGAAGTTGATCCGTTTGAAGCATTCAATGTGTAGCGAGTAGTCCGTGTAGGATTCACGATATAACCTGTAGAACTGAGTCTACTATAGCCACTTGGTGACAAAGTTGCACTTGTACAGTTGCTAGTATTCCAGTAGATATACACAGCCGATCCAGAATTTATACTTGATGTACTAGGTGAGAAGTTTGTAATCACACAATTATTTGTGGAACCCCCACCGCCACTTGTAGTAGCGAAATGATATGTAGATCCAGACACTTGCCCCCCAGCATTTGTTCCAGAGAGACGATACCAATATGTTGTATTTTGTGCTAGACCAGAGATACTAACAGTAGCTGTACCAGATGTACCATACGAAGATACATTTTTTATATTACCAAGTGATGATGAGGTACCATATTCAAACATTAGATTTGAAAGTGATGATCCGTTGTCGCTATAAAAACCAGAGAGGGTTGCGCTACTTGTGCTAATTCCTGTTGGGTTAGGATTTGTCTGAATTGTAGGCTTTACCACACCTGCTGTAGTAAATGTATATCTGCTGCTAGAAACTGTTCCACTGCTAGACACACCGATTGCCTCGAAATAGTAAAGGGTGCCTGAAGTAAGACCACTTGCAGAAAAAGTTAGGTTACCAGAGCTTGCACTTGGAGACTGTGAAGATGTCTGGCTTGTCATAGCAGGATTTGTGCCGTATGTGATAGCAACAGATGTAAGGACATCCCCGTTTGTATTATAGAAAACAGAGAAAGAGGCACTGTTAGTAGTAACAGTAGGATTTGGATTGAGAGCTAAAGTAGGCGTAGCGGCGAGAGCCGTAAAAGCCATGCCAAACAATGCAAAAACTGTCGCAATACCTAATATAGATTTTTTATATGTGTTTTTCATAATGTTTTGAGCCATCGGATATTATGACGGCCTTTTATTGATTAACTTACAGATTATAGCACAAAGCACCCTATTTTGTCAAGCCCCAAATATTAACCTAAATATCCTTATAAATCAATAGTTCTATTGACAAATCTATTTAAGTATGCTAATGTTGTAACAAAAGCGTGACGTAAACGTCATAATAAAAAACACATTAAAAATCAAAGAACATGAAAAAATTAAACATCTTGGTGGCTTTCGTAGCTACCCTTTTCGCATCCCTTGGAGCAAATGCTCAGGACACTATCACTATTCTTCCTCCTTTTAAAGGAATTGAAGAGGCATTCGTAATGAAGTATTATCAGGTTAATTACGACAGTGTTTATCAGGTAACTTCTGTAAGCACCTCCGGTGCCAGTGGTTATTATCCTATTGGTTATAAAAAAATCAACCGGGACACTATCAAAAAGCTTTTTACAAATGACACTATGCGTAAAGGACTGCCAACTATTAAGTACGCAACTGCGTTTGACGTAAAGATTGAATTATTCCTTATGGATAAAACAACCTTGGTAGCTTCCAGTGCAGTAACAACAGTTACAGTACAGCCGAAACCCTTCAAACCGTTAGTATCGGTAGTCTCTTCAGTAAACAACAACAAAGTTTTTGTAAATTTAGGATTGGATATAAATGTGCAATGCATATTGCGCGCTTATACAGTGACCAAAGCATCCGACACTCTAAATCCACCGTTTCCAAGAAAAAGTTGGACGTTATCTAACACGTCTATGAAATCTTTCATAGATTCCAGTTACATCACGAAAAATGATGTGTGGATGTGCTATGAAATAGCAACTACAATAGATGGAAAATTAACTATGCGAACCAAGTGGGTATTTGTACCAGGCTACACCAAACCGGCAATAGCTGATGTTGGAATCACTTACACCAAGGACAGTACAACATCAATTCTAAAAGTAAGTGGATGGGCTATAACCAAAAACCTTCCGCTTTTGATTAAGCTTGCAATTGCATCGGGTGATACAATTCTCATCAACTTACCAGCAAGCAATGGATTGACCTACTGGTCAGTAGTTGTAGTTAATCGTATCCCGGGTAAAACTTATAACATTATTGCGTATGCAATTAATTCTATAGGTAAAGGCTTAAGTAATATTATGGTACACACAATGGGGTCAAACCCAACTACAGTTACCATTACAGCACTGTCTCCCTATAGCGACGGTTACAACTTAGTTGTTGATTTCAGCTATGCACTGCCGGCAGGTAAAACTGGTTCAGCTATCATTAGCTACACCAAGGATACGGATCCAGATTTCAACGAGCCCGAAAAAGGAAGTTCCTTCTATGGACTCATTGGATCAGGTGCTAAAAACTCTCTCTTTCCCGACCTTGCCCCAGGTAAGTACTGGGTAAGATGCGAGCTAAATGACGGTGAAAATCTGGTAACAAAAATTGTTCCATTTACTCTACATGCACTAAGTGCAAAAAAAGTAACTATGGTTCCAATTTCTGTGTATCCTAACCCAGCTAAAGATGTAATTCACGCAAGCCAACCAATTACCCTATTTAATTCTTTGGGTGAGAAAGTTGCTGAAGGTGATAATTTTTCAGTTTTAGATCTTCCAAGAGGTTTATATTTTTATAAATCTCTTAATCAAAATACTTTTTCAGGTAAAGTAATACTTGAATAAAATATTTTTACAAAACAAAAAAAAGACGCTTCATTTCTGAAGCGTCTTTTTTCTATGTAATTTCATTGAATATTGAATTAAGTATGTATAGATAACTATTCTTTCTTTTGTTCCGTTCTACCGTTTTGATACGAGATCAAAACTATTTTCTTGTCTTTCCAAGATGTCGTGTAGTTGTGGAAATCTACCAATTCATTGTGTGCTCAATTGAGGCACACAACATC
>CAZUQJ010000004.1:0-61089 GCA_964622505.1 uncultured Candidatus Saccharibacteria bacterium
CACAAAATAAAAAGCCGCCTTAGATTTACTAAGACGCCTCTTTAAATTTCATTGAAATAACTAATTTCCATCATCACCCTCAGCTTCATCTGAGGAGCGTGTGGTGGTGTTGTCCTCTTCGCTTGATCTGAGGAGCTTGCATTTCGCGTTTGTTGAAATGTGGTATTTTTTACCCAATTCAGGATACTCCATGTCGCCTTCTGTAGGCTTCAAGTAGTAGTGGTAGTTGCCTTTGCCGTTGCCTTTGACTAGGTGAAAGTAAAATTTACACATCTTCTTCTCTTTTGAAAAGGAGACTAGGAACTTGTTTGTCCCATAAATTTTTTTAATAGAACCGATTGTGCCTTTGCGGATATAGATTATTTCGGCTTCAGGTTTCTTCTTTTTGACAATCTTTCCATCTACAACCTGGCTGGAATTTTCCTTATCTTCCCAGGTCATTTTTATTTCGCGAGAGTTGTACACGTGCAAAGTTTTGAGCTCTACATCGGTCAAGAGTCGAGTTCTACCATCTTCTTCGTCGATGATGTCCCATAAACTCAGTGGGTCTTCTTCCGAAGGTGTGGTTTCCGTAGTAACGGTAGTCGTCGTCTTGTGGCTACAATTGGGCAATAAACATATTGCCAAGAGGGCAATCAATACATTTTTTACTGTTTTCATGTGAATGTTATTTTTTAGTATTATACATTACTAGATGCAAAAAGTCAATATCAATTAAGCCCCGAATTTTTTAATAGGCTATAACGTGCTAGAATAGCTTTGTGAAGATTACTATTCTATATGAAGACTTAAATCTGCTTGTTTTGAACAAACCGGCGGGTATTTCTGTGCATGGTGATGGCAAGAATACAAAAGAGAGTACTGTGGCAGATTTTATCTTGGAAAATTATCCAACACTCAAAAATGTCGGCGAGAAAATGGAAATACCAAGAACTGGCGGTGGCAAAGTAGACATACCTCGTCCAGGAATAGTACACAGACTAGACAAGGAGACATCTGGTGCGTTGATTGTGGCTAAAAATAAAAAAACTTTTGAATTCCTAAAAGAGCAGTTCCAAAATCATACAATCAGGAAAACATACAGAGCATTTGTGTATGGCAAAGTCGCCGACCCGCAAGCCTCGCTTGCAAGTGGGGGCAGGGGGGTGATCAGTGCGCCGATAGGGCGTAGTCCGAACGATGTGCGCATGTGGACAGCCGGTCGTGGTGCCCGCTCTGGCAATACCGAGCTACGCGAGGCAGTAACAGAGTACAATGTTCTCGAAAGATTTTTTGATACTGACGACGAAAAAGAAATGAAAAAAGTTGAACATCAATTTTCCTACATTGAAGCGTATCCAAAGACTGGGCGTACACACCAGATCCGTGTACATTTCCGCTACATAAATCATCCAATAGTTTCTGACCCACTATATAGTGGTAAAAAAGAAAAAGGACTTGGTATGAAGCGCCTAGCACTACATGCGTACAAGATAACCTTCACTTTGCCAAAAGGGGAGAGTGTAACAGTAGAAGCCCCCCTCCCAACAGATTTCAAAAAAGTTATAAAAGAGTATAAACTAAAATCCTAGCCCAAAGTTCGAGCCTCGGGTTAACTGTTTAAAAAAGGAAGCTACTGTGAGTCTTTGTTGTTTTCTATAAATTTTTTAAAATTTTCTATATCATTCTGATTGCCAAGGATGTAGGCTTGTTCATTTTCAAAAACAACAATTTCTTTTAAATATGGATCGGAATAAACTTTTTCTTGATATGTTGGTAATCCTAAATTATTTTTATTTCCTACATATTCAATTAAATATGGATTTATTAATTTCAAACTATCTCTGTCTAAGCCCTCATAATTAAGGATTCCGTCATTTTGAATATACTCTGACATTTTTATTTTTGGAACAAAAGTATTTCCACCATAATATTCTTTATATCTAAGAGATGTAATAAATGGATTTTTTATATTTAAAATAATTCCATTAAGGAAACCATTGATTCCAGCCGCATATCTTTTCGCCCATGATTGATCTGGGGTGGTATGTATTCCTATACCAAAATTCCCTGATGAAGAATAATTTTCTAAATCAAAATTTTCAAACTTACTAGAACTTCCATGCCACATTATATCTTTTACCTTACTGTCAGGGAACACAGTATCAAGATATAGGGAGTATTGCTCTTTGGTTCCAATTTTTGCGATTTCTGGGTTTTGTTCAAATACAAAATCAACACCCTCTTTAGTTTTAGATTTTTCTGGCTTATTTTCTTGGCTTACTTTAATTGACCCAGAATCTTCAAAATTTTTTCTTATGGGTAAATTTGGCTTTGGCTCAGGCATAAACACAGTATAGCGGGTAAGGATTTTGTTGTAAATGAATAAAAAGGATAATCTATCTAAAGTTGCGGAAAAGAGCTATATATGCTAAAGTAGGACCTATGGAAAAAAAGATTATGCAATTGACCCCAGTAGACATGCCTTCACGAAAAAAGCTTGATTTTAAAGCAGGAGACACTGTTCGCGTGTGGAGCAAAATTCAAGAAAAAGGCAAAACTCGTCTTCAGGCTTTTGAAGGTCTAGTACTCGCTCGTAAGCATGGCTCAGAGATCGGTGGTACATTTACTGTTCGCAAAGTAGCAAGTGGTGTGGGTGTAGAACGTATATTCCCATTGTATTCTCCAAACGTAGACAAGATCGAGATTCTCCGTCGTTCAAAGACTCGTCGTAGTAAGCTATACTTCATCCGTACAAAGGCAGTGAAGGAAGTAAAGAAGAGACTCAAGAGTATTACTCTCTCAAAAGAAGAATCAAACGAAGAATCACTCCAATCAGAAAAATCAGAAGCTTAAAATCAAAAATCCGACGCAAGTCGGATTTTTGATTGGGATTAATTAGTAGACGCTATTACATTGAGGTGATATACTGTAAGTAATGATAAAGAGGGGACCAAAACCAAAAAAGATTGTAGATACAACATGGCGACCAGATTTGGCATATGCCGTTGGCTTATTGGCATCAGATGGTTGTTTGTCAAAAGACAATTTACTCATTGATTTAACATCTAAGGATAGAGAGCAGTTGGAAAATTTTTCTAAATGTCTCGGGGTAAATTTTACCATAGGAAATAAATGGAATAATGATGGAAATAAAAATTTAAGAATTCAATTCAAAAATAGAATTTTTTATGACTTTCTTCTGTCGACTGGTTTAACTCCTGCAAAATCAAAGACAATAGGAGAGCTAAAAGTTCCCAAGAAATACTTCTTTGATTTTTTAAGGGGAACTTTTGATGGGGATGGCTCTTTTTACTCATATTGGGATCCTCGGTGGAAGTCGAGTCATATGTTTTATCTTACTTTTAATTCTGCTAGTAAAAAGCATATTGATTGGCTTCAGGCATGTATTTATAATGACACCTATTTTTACGGGCATATTTCAAAATCAAAAAATACACGATCTATTTATAGTCTTCGGTACGCAAAAAAAGAAGCCCTAGTAATAATCAACAAAATGTACTATAATCCAAAAGTTGTTTGCTTGTCTCGAAAAAAAATTAAAATCAAAAAAGCTTTAGATATCGATAAAAAACAACAAAGCAAGTATAAAAAGTAGGGTACTTGAAAAAAGCTTGCGCGAGTGGCGGAACTGGTATACGCGTACGATTGAGGTTCGTATGGAGCAATCCTTGGAGGTTCAAGTCCTCTCTCGCGCACAAAATTTGTTATAATGAACTTATGAAATTTGATCAACCACTAGAACAAAATGAAAACAATTTAGAAGGTCAAAGGATTGATCGGATGCTTGATCTTATAAAAACAAACCCTAATTTTGAATATGTTGTATCAATTAATGGAAATTTATCAGGAAAAGGGGAAATTGATGGGCAAAAAGATTTTCATTTTGATCAAAAAAATCGTAACATTAAAATAAGTTCTACAGGATTCGATGAAAGTGAATATGCGATTTTAGATAACAATAATTTAACTAACCGATTAAAGGAGGGCGAAACAAGATTTGAAATAAAAGATTGGAAAAGAAAACTAGACGGTAAAGAATTTAGACACTTTATCTATCGACTTGCTTTTAATGGTAGAACTGAAAATAAATTTACCACTGACCTTCGTCCCGGAGTGAATATTTCTACTGCATTGCGTGTTGTAATAGACAACAAAATATTCGATGAATTACCAGATCAAAAATTAAAAGAATACATAAGCAAACCTGAAACAGGTGAAGCAAAAAAATTCTTTGGGGATCTTTTCCATAAAGCCAATCAAGAGTTTATTTCTGATTATTGGAATTTTGTCTTAAAAGAAAGAGGTTTATATTTGGAACGAAACAAAAAATAATTTTATGAACACAAAAACAATAATTCTAGCCGGCGGATGCTTTTGGTGTGTCGAGCATGATTTGCGTGAACTTACAGGAGTCATTGATGCTGTTTCGGGGTATGGTGGAAATGCAGACTTTATTCCAACATATTACAATCACAAAGGCTTTCGGGAAGTTGTAGAGATTTCTTACGATGCTGAAAAAACTAATTTTAAAAAATTGGTCCAATTTTTCCTTGACCATATAGATCCAACAGACGCAGGTGGGCAGTTCGGAGATCGAGGGGATGCTTATAAAACTGCAATTTATTATAAAAACGAAGAAGAGAAAATTATTGCAGAAAGTTTATTAGAGGAACTTGGTGCAAGCGGTCTGTATGACCCGCGTGACGGCGGGGCAAGCAAACCGATTGTTGTAGATGTATTACCAGAAGAGAAATTCTTTAAGGCTGAAGCTGAACACCAAAATTATGCCGAAAATAATCCAACGCATTATGCAATGTACAGAAAAGGTTCAGGGCGCGAAGACTTTGTAAATCGAACCTGCAGTATTCGTGAAGAGAAAAAGATGAATTGGAAAGAGTAATGGCTGTTTTGTGTTATAATTCTACACATGTCAGTAACACTTCTCTATATACTTCAGTGGATTCTTATACTATTTTTTGCGGGGGTTCTTTGTGTGATGGTTTCTTGGATGTACAGTGGGATTACAGCAAAGGTCCCTTTTATTTCTGTGCCATTATCGATACTGCCTGCCATTGAGAAAGCTCTGGATATACAACCCGACAGTGTTGTGTACGATCTTGGTTGTGGAGACGCACGAGTTTTGCGCTACTTGGCGAGGAAATATCCAAAGGCAACCTTTATCGGCATCGAAAATAGTGCTTTTCCGTACTATATAGCAAAGACAATCTCTCGTTGGAACAAAATGCGCGGGGCTCCAGACAATGTAAAAGTATTGCGAGAAGATTTTTTTACCCACGATTTGTCGAAGGCGACACGTGTCTTTGTTTATTTGTATCCGCAGGTTATGGATGACATACTAAATAAACTGGAAGAGGAGCTACCAGCTGGTTCGCGCCTCGTTTCTACAACATTTAAATTTACTCAGAAGCCACCAATACTCGAAGTTGATCTGTTGCGAAAGAGAAGACAGCTCGCTCGGCATTTATTTATCTATGAATTTTAATGATAGATGATATAATAGAATACATGGTGAATGATGATCTAATTAAATATATTGAAACTCAAAAAGGACGTGGCATAAGTCGTGATGGTATTTCACAGAAACTAACCGATGCGGGATGGAAGACAGAGGATATCTACGAGGGATTGAGTAAGGTCTTTGTTGAAATGGAGGTCAAGAGTGTACCAGTAGTTGCTACTGTGGTTGCACCCGTTGTACAAAGCGTTGCAGCTACTGCGACTGCTCCACAAGTCTTTACGCCAAACTTGATGCCAAAAGTCGTTGGTCCAGCTGGAGCAGTCCCTATAATAAACAAGTTCGAACCAAAGGCCTTTGTGAGTCCAAGCCAAACTGGTTCGACAGACAGATCAAGCTCGTTTGACACTTTTCGACCTATACAAAACCCTCAACCAATGCCTAGGGCCGAAGTAATGTCTCCTGGGCCACTACCTAGCGGTGCGGTGACCTCTTCGTATCGAAAAGAGTATAAAAACTTGGAGACAATCAGCGGTGAGCCCAAGAAGCATTGGGGACGGTTTGCCCTCGTGCTCATCCTCATACTCATGTTGCTTGGTGGGGGACTTGTCTTTGCTAGTATAAAGGGCTACATACAGTTGCCTTTCGAAATCCCATTTATCAAGCCGACACCGGAGGTTGCACTCTCAAAGATGATGGGCAATTTATCCAAGGTCCAAACTGCACATTTCGATACTGAAGTTAATTTTTCCTTAAACACTTCAACTACTTATAAAGAAATTCCTGTAGTAAGTGGAATGTCAGCAGAGGAGAATGCTTCCTTCATGACAAAGCCACAAGATCAAAAAAATGAATTTAATATAAAAGTTTCGGCTGCAACTGACTATGACAACACTGACCCTGCCTCTTCCAAGTCGGATACAAAAATCAAGCTCAAGTTTCCTTCCGACTTGTTGGGGATTGGGGATTTGGAGTCAGAGTTCATATTTATAGGGGAGGCTGGGTATATAAAGCTACCAGATTTGGATTTTATAAAAGAATTTGCAGGAGATACAAAGTGGATTTATGTAGATAAATCTGACTTAGAGGATAAGGACATTATGGCACCTGTCGAAACTATTGCTCCATTTGTCGGCACTTATGATTTAGAAAAACAGAAAAAGCTCAAAGCCCTATTTACTGACACAGACTTTATCGGTGACATCACCGAGGTTGGTATAGAGCAGATTGGAAATGATGCTACATACCATTATCAGATAGTTATTGGTAAAGATAAGATAAAAACCTTTTTCACAAAAGCGATCGATATTATCGATAACCCCGACATGACTTCTGGCAAAGAAGATATACTCGAAAGCCTAGATACGATGAAAGATATAAAGATGGATATATGGGTTACCAAGGGTACGTACTTGTTGCGCAAAGTGGGTGTTGTATTTGCAAATGAAAGTGTGGACTCCAACGATAGATACGAAACAAGATCAAAAATGACTGTTACCATGACTCAACTGATTTCAAAAGTTAATGAGCCTGTTACAGTATCTGCACCTGTGGGAGCAAAGACTATAAAAGAAATTCAAACAGCATATGACAATCGCCCAGAAGTAAAAGATATGTCTATCAAGGCTACTGTTGCAAATATGAGAGCCATGTCTGAATTATTTTTTGATGAAAACAAGAACTCATACGGCAAAGCCAATACAACTGGTAGTTGTATTAATCCAGTTGCTGGTTCTTTGTTTGCGGGGCTTGAGAGCATGGGATCTCTTTTGAAACTAACAAATAATACCGGAAGTTGTTATTCAACACCTAAAGCTTATGCAATCTCTGTGCCATTATTTAGTGATCCAACAACAATGTTTTGTATTGACAGTAAAGGCTCAGCTCAAGAAACAAAAATACCACTAACTGGTACTGTGTGTAAATAATATGATCTGGATACTCTCTCAAACAATCCTAATAGCGCTTGGTCTTTTTGGGTTCCTTCTCGCATCGCATATTCATAATAAAAAAATCGGCAAACAGAAGCTGGTCTGTCCGTTACGATCCGATTGCGATACTGTTATCAATAGTGACTATTCAAAAGTATTGGGAATTCCGGTTGAAGTTTTGGGGATGTTCTACTACGCTTTTATTTCAATTTCTCATGGCCTGTATTCTCTGTATACACCGTACTTAACTCTAAATTCGCCCTTCTTTATGTTTTTTTTGATCCTGTTTCTTTTTGTTGTATTTGTTTCTGTATGTGCCACATTGTTTTCTTTTTACTTAATTTTTATTCAAGCGTTCAAGATAAAGCAATGGTGTATGTGGTGCATGGGCTCAGCATTGATCTCCCTTTTGATTTGTGTCATTTCTATTGTAAAAAACTTCTTTCTCTAGAACTTTGTATATTTATTTTCTGGGGGGCTACTGGGAATCGAACCCAGATCGAAGGTTCCACAAACCTCAGTGTTAACCGTTACACCATAACCCCCATATGCAATCCCTATATTATAAGGAGAGATTTATCATTTATACCAGAAAAATGCTTATAAATCAAATACTTAAGTAAAAAACAAAAGCCCCGTAAGGGGCTTTTGTTTTTTACTTGTAATTATTTATGAGCTTTCTCTCCATATAGACGTACGCGCTTTGCTACAAGACGCTTCTTTGTCTTTGGTGAACGAGATTGCTTATTTTTGATACCTTGACTTGCTCTTTTTGCCATATGAGCCAGTATAGCCTATTTACGGTAAATTTCATAATTTGGTTATGGTATAATTACTGGACTTATTTTTATGCGGCAAAAAATACAAAATATAAAAACTTGGATGAATAAAAATAACAAATACCTCATGCCGTTGTCACTCGTGCTCGGGTTTGTTGTCGATTCACTAACACTGACTCGGGTAGACAGGTTGTTTGAAAACATTGTCTTCATCTCATACCTGTTTTTGGCAATTGTCGGAATTTTTATTTTCAATTATCTACAAAATAAAAATTCATCACAGGAGAAAGTATATATTGTATCGCCATACATAATCCAATTTATGTTCGGAGGACTCTTTAGTGGATTTGCAGTGCTCTATTTGCGTAGCGGGTCTATATCATCGAGCTGGTTCTTTATTTTAATATTACTTGTATTGATGTTGGGCAATGAGATCTTTAAAAAGAAGTATGAGCATTTTGTCTTACAGATTACGATCTTTTTTACAGGGCTATTTTTCTATTTAATCTTTGCTGTTCCGATGCTGTTGAACATGATCAGTGCTACAGTCTTTATTGCAAGCGGGGTTGCGAGTTTGATCTTGATTTGTCTTGTTATATACCTTTTTTCTTTTGCATTACGGGAACAGATTAGAAAAAGTTACAAACACATAGCTCTCAGCATACTTTCTGTTTTTGTTTTGATAAATATATTATATTTTGCCAACATTATTCCACCAATACCTCTGTCGCTAAGGGTTGGTGACGTGTATCACTATATTTCAAAGGTAGCTGGTGGGTACAATGTTGCAGGTGAGCCCCAAAAAGGGATTTTGGACTTTAAAGAAGTAGTGCATATTCAGCAGGGCGACCCAGTGTATGCATACAGTGCAGTCTTTGCCCCTGTTGATATTAATACGGATATCTTTCACCATTGGCAATATTTTGACCCCAACAAAAAAAAGTGGAATACAGAAAGTCGCATTACTTTCCCGATTTCAGGTGGAAATCTACGAGGGTATCGGGGGTATTCATACAAGACAAATCTAAAAGAAGGCAAATGGCGCGTGAGCGTAGAGACAGATCGCGGGCAAGTTATAGGCAGGATACCTTTTAAGATACTGTATACAGATACAACTCCAATACTAGAAGAAAAAGTGTTATGATAAATTATGACTCAAGAAGAAGCTCTAACTATTTTAAAAACAGGTGCCAATGTATTTCTAACCGGTGAGCCTGGGGCTGGCAAGACCCATACTGTAAATGCGTATGTAAAGTATTTACGTTTTCAGGGTATAGAGCCGGCAATCACCGCAAGCACTGGTATCGCCGCCACACATATAGGCGGGGTGACTATTCACTCTTGGAGTGGGATAGGAATCAGGCGCAAATTGGATCAGTATGAATTGGACAAAATTGCCAGCAATGAGTATGTAGTAAAAAGAATTGCTAAAACAAAAGTCCTCATAATAGATGAGATCTCAATGCTAGGCCCCGAGACCCTGTCGATGATCGATGCCGTATGTCGTGAGATCAAACAAACAGGTGAGCCTTTTGGTGGAATACAAGTACTACTTGTCGGAGATTTTTTCCAACTTCCGCCTATTGTAAAAAGTAGTTTTCAAAACGATGAAATGAATCAAGATTCTTTTTTTGAGCAAGAGAAACTTGGGATTTTTGCATATCAATCGCCTGTGTGGGCCAAACTTGCGCCTATTATTTGCTATCTTACAGAACAGCACCGGCAAGACGATGATGTGTACCTTTCCATCCTTTCTGCTATTCGAAGCAATAGTGTAACACTCGATCATGTAAACCAAATAAATGAGCGTCAGGTTTCAAAAGGCACAATACACGAGAACATTACAAAATTATTTTCGCATAATATGGATGTTGATAGGATCAACAATGAAGCACTTGCAAAAATAGACAGTGATGAGTCTACGCATCGGATGCACACAACGGGCAAAGAAGCGCTCGTGGGAGTGCTAGTAAAGGGTTGCTTGTCTCCGGAACTATTAATGCTCAAAAGGGGAGCAGTGGTAATGTTTACAAAAAATAATATCAAAGATGGATTTGTAAATGGGACCTTGGGTGTTGTTGTTGATTTTGACAGCACGACAAGATACCCAGTTGTCAGGACCAATAATGGTAAGACAATCAAAGTTGAGCCAGCCGATTGGATCGTAGAAGAGAATGGCAAGATCAAGGCCCAGATTACACAGATCCCACTACGACTGGCTTGGGCTATTACTGTGCACAAAAGCCAAGGTATGAGTCTTGATAGTGCGGTGATGGACCTTTCCCAAGTGTTTGAATACGGGCAGGGGTATGTGGCCCTTTCGCGTGTACGGAGATTGTCGGGATTGCATATTTTAGGGCTCAATGAGAGAGCATTAAAGGTGCATCCACAAATCCTCGAACAAGATCGGACTTTCCACACTGAGTCAGAAAACGCAAATATCGCTTTTGGTCAAATACCAAAAGCTGAGATATTGAAAATGCAGAAAAATTTCGTACTCGCAAATGGTGGCGTGTGGCGAGAAGAGAAAAATCGTGAGGCAAGGCCCAAAGATTCAGAGAAATCATCTTTTGAAAAATTAAGAGAAAAACACCCAAAAGCTTATGCTAGATGGACTGAAAATGAGGAGAAAGAGCTGGTGAGTCTATTCAATGCTGGTAAAGAACCTATAGAAATAGGCCACACATTGGGCCGTAAAACTGGTGGTATTCGCGCGCGACTTATTAAGCTCGGCTTGATGGAAGAAGATTCTAAAATAAGCTAAAATAGCATATTTTGGTATAATAGAAACATGACTAAAAATATAGTAAAGAAAAATAAAACAGAACACATGACTGTAGCCGTCTCTGGCGGTTTTGACCCGATTCATATTGGGCACATTCGAATGATCCAAGAGGCAAAGCGGATCGCAGGGCCGGATGGCAAAGTTGTGGTCATCTTAAACAACGACCATTGGCTGAGGGCAAAGAAAGGTTTTGTGTTTATGCCAGAGCTTGAACGCAAGGAAGTCCTTGAGTCTATTTTGGGTGTGGATCGTGTGGTGCTTTCTTTTCACAAGAAAAATACAAAAGATGCAAGCGTCTGCTTAGAACTACAAAAGATAAAACCACACATTTTTGCCAATGGTGGGGATAGGACAAAAAAGAATATTCCCGAACTTGTTGCTGGAAGTGAGTGGGGGATGCAGATGGTATTTAGTGTCGGGCGTGGAGGCAAAGTCCAATCAAGCTCAGCATTAGCAAAAAAGATTAAGAAAATAAAAATATAAAAACCCTAGGCAATTCCTAGGGCTTTTGTGTTAGACAGTTGCTAAAAGCAACTCTTTTTTATTTGCGCGGAAAGATTTCCAGAGGAAATATCCAATGATGCTGAAGGTGAGTACAGGGGAGACGTATTGAGGGACATGCACGCCAAATGCATCCGTAAGCATAACTACTCCGAGGACGAGGACAGAGTACATGGCACCATTCTTGAGATATTTGTATTTCTTTATTCTGTCGATATTTCCAATAGTAAGCTGGCGAAGCACCAATGCCCCTATTCCGTTACCGATCAATATCAGTGGGATAGAAAGAGTAAAGGCAAATGCACCGAGGACGCCGTCGATAGAGAATGTTGCATCGATGATTTCCAAGTAAAGAATTTTCGACATATCACTCATGCCAGATTGGCCAGAAAGCAGAGCCTTTTCTCCCTTCTCGGCATTTTCTTTGAAGCCGTGTGTAATAAAGAACGCAGTTGATCCGATGACTGCTCCGAAGGCAAGCATTGGGTTGATTTTCATTGCGTACCAAACAATTACTGCCAAGAGCACTGATACGGTTGCAAAAAACCATACTCCATGGCGGTGGAAAAACTTTTCTCCCCGAATTCCAAAATTCTTTGTTTCAAGAAATAGCCAGTGGAAAAATAAGAATATTAGAAACACTCCACCACCCATCAGTAGTACTGGTGCTGCTGTGTCGATCGCGGTATGAATTGCAGGGTCGTTTGAGAATGTCGCGGTAAATGCGCCGATCGGTCCAAGATCTGGTATTGTAGCCCAGATGATAATCCAAGGTAAAAGACCTCTAATTGCAAAAACTGCAATCAATAGACCCCATACGAGGAACCAGCGTCGAGCTTTTGCGCTCATTGTACCCAGAACTTCGGCATTAATAACAGCGTTATCAATACTCGAGATAATCTCGAACATACAAAGCCCAAGAACTGTAAGCACCATTGACCAAATATTCATGGGATTATTATACACTATTATGTTATATTGATAAAATGTTTAAAAATAAAATCATCGTTATCATATTCTGCACCGTTTTTATCGACTTACTTGGAATTGGTATCCTGATCCCTGTTATCCCGCTTCTGTTTGCGAGCCCAACATCCGAATTCTTTCTCTTGGGGCCGAATATTTCAGCTGCGACCGGATTACTACTCCTTGGATTCTTGGTAGCTGTGTATCCGCTTGGGCAATTCTTTGCGACTCCGATTCTCGGACAGCTTTCTGATCGATATGGCCGTAAAAAGATTCTAGCAATTTCGCTTTTAGGCACAGCACTTTCGTACGTGCTTTTTGCTTATGCAATAGTTACCAAAAATATTCCGCTGCTATTTGCTTCCAGATTTTTTGATGGAATAACTGGGGGCAATATTTCGGTCGCACAAGCAATGATTGCGGATACGAGCGCACCCGAGATGCGGGCGCGCAACTTCGGTATGCTTGGCGCAGCATTTGGCCTTGGATTTATTGTCGGGCCGTACATTGGTGGCAAACTTTCAGACCCCTCAATCCTTTCTTGGTTTGATGCAGCGACACCATTTTATTTTGCGGCAATACTCGCATTTATAAATATGCTATCTGTATTATTCCTCGTACCTGAAACAAATCATAATTTGAATAAAGCCAAACTTACTTGGGGTAAATCTATTTCCAATATCAAGAAGGCGATGGAGATGAAAGGTGTGAGCGCAATTTTCCTTACCAACTTTTTGTTTTTTGGAGGATTCACATTCTTTACAACATTCTTTGGGGTATTCCTTATAAACAAATTTAATTTTACTCAAGGAAACATTGGCGACTTCTTTGCTTATGTTGGAATCTGGAGTGTATTTACGCAAGCAGTGCTGACACGCAAATTCGCCAAGAAATTTGGCGAGGCGACAATTCTTAAATACTCACTGGTTGGTGGGGGAGTAATGGTACTTGCATATTTCCTACCACAATATGCATGGCAGATATTCCTCATACCACCATTCTTCTCGGCTTGTACAGGGTTATCAATGGCCAATATGAATGCATTACTTTCCAAGTCTGCCCCCGCGGACGCTAGAGGGGAAATCATGGGTATATCAGCCTCAGTTCAAGCATTGGCCCAAGCAATACCTGCAATATTATCTGGCTTTATAGCAGCAACCCTTGCCCCTACAACACCACTTGTAATTGCCTCGATTGTTATAATTTTCTCCGGAATCGCATTTCGCTTTTTGTACAAAAAAGTTTAAATAATGTACAATTTTCTTATATGAATTCCGAGACAAGAAATTGCCAAAATTGCAAAAATGATTTCACTATCGAACCCGATGACTTTTCTTTCTATGAGAAAATCAAAGTTCCTCCACCAACATTCTGCCCAGAGTGTCGGATGATACGACGCATGGTGTGGAGAAATCACAGGTCTTTGTATAAGAGGGTATGTGGCCTTTGTAGTAAAAGTCTTATTTCAATGTACCAGTCCGAAGATACACCAGTGTATTGTATTGAGTGTTTCAATGGAGATAATTGGGATCAATATATTTTTGCAGAGGATATTGATTTCTCAAGAAATTTTATTCAACAAATTTTTGATATATTTAGCAAGCAACCCCGCATTTATCAATATAGAATAGGAACAGTGGTTAACAGTGATTATGGTAATTCGATTGTGAATTGCAAAAATGCTTATTTATCCTTCTCTGTTGTTGATTGTGAAGAGGTTATGTATTGCGAGAGCGTTGATAGGACAAAAAATACAATCGACTCATTTGCAAGCTACGATTTGGATAATTGCTACCAGAATATTCTTTCAGACAGAAATTACAACTCACACTTCATGATATCGTCGCACTCGTGTATAGACTCACTTTTTTTATTTGATTGTACGAACTGTCAGAGCTGTGCTTTGTCGTCTAATCTAAGGAACAAGAAATATGTTTTTAAAAATAAACAGCTTTCAAAAGATGAATATGAAGATGAGATTAGTAAACTCAACACCCATACTTTTTCAGGATTAGAAAAATCAAAGATAGAATTTAGTTTTATTTACCAAAATGCTATTCATAAGTACGCCGATATTTTAAACAGCCAAAATTCAAATGGGAACTTCATTTTAAACTCAAAAGATGTTCATAATTCATTTGATGCAACAAATGGATGCGAAAATATTAGAAATTCATTCAGGATGATCAAAAGCAAAGATGCTATGGATTGCCAATATGTTTTAACAGGAGAAATGATTTACGAATGTTCTTCTTCTAGCCAAAATTCGTATCAACATATTGCATCCCTTTTTTGTTTTTCCTCTAAGAATATTGAATATTCAATGTTTTGCAAAAATTGCTCTGATTGTTTTGGTTGTGTTGGTTTAAAAAATGCTAAATACTGTATTCTAAACAAACAATATACTGAGCAGGAATACTTTAAAAATATTAGCGCGCTCAGGAAATCAATGAACGATAATCCATACATAGACCAGCAGGGCAGGGTATACTCATACGGAGACTTTTTCCCTTTTGAGAAATCACCATTTTCTTATAACGAAACAGTTGCTCTTGATTATTTTCCTTTATCTAAAAACGAAATTAAAAATAAAGGTTATTCATTAAAAGATAAAGATGTAAATAATTATTCAATAACATTAAATAATGAAGATCTTCCAGATGATATTTCTACGACTGATGATTCTATTCTAGATGAGATTATTTCGTGTACAAATACTGGAAAAGAGACCACGCAATGCACAACAGCATTTCGAATTGTACGCGATGAATTACAATTTTATAGGCAAAAAAAGTTGCCCCTACCAAGACTTTGCCCAAACTGTAGACACTACGACAGATTGAAGTATCGCAACCCAATGAAATTATACGAGAGAGTTTGTTCAAATGGATGCGGAAATTCTTTCCAAACTACTTATGCTCCAGATAGACCAGAGAAGGTTTATTGCGAATCTTGTTACCAGAAAGAAGTGTTATAAAAATTCCCCTAGCGAAAGTTTGGGGGATTTTGTATCCCCGGTAGTAGAATTTTACTAAAATTTCACTACGGGGTATAATAGACATATGACTCAAACAAAGAAATTTATTGTTATTACACTATTAGTTATCGTGCTTGTTGTTGTGTTGGGAGTATTTGCAAATAAACCAAAAGCTGTTGGTAAATATGGGCCTTTTGCTCAGTGTCTCAAGGATAGCGGGGCTGAATTCTATGGAGCGTTTTGGTGTCCACATTGCCAAGCTCAAAAAGCTATGTTTGGTGGGGCAAAAAGCTTGCTTCCTTATGTAGAATGTTCAAATGCAGACAAATCGCAAACACAAATCTGTATCGATAAAAAGATCGAAGGGTATCCAACATGGATATTCAAAGACGGCTCCAGGATCAATGGGGAAGCCGACTTCAAAACACTCGCTGAAAAGACTCAGTGTGTATTACCAGAATAATTTGAAATACTATGCCAGCATACGTACAGAGTTTTAATACAATCCTTGCTATCGGGACTATCCTCTTGCAGGTAGTATTTGTATTTTTTCTCTTTGTACTGATATTTAAAAGAAATAGAGAGAATAGTATTCTGCTTTTCTTCAAACAAAATACTTTTTTGTTTGTATTTTTGCTTGGTTTGGGAGGAGTGGCTCTAAGTCTTTTCTATTCTGACATAATAGGTTTTCCTGCATGTGAGCTGTGCGTAAAGCAGAGGTTATTTATCTATCCACAGGCATTGATATTTGGATATCTTGTTGCCAAACCGCTGTCAAAATTCAAAAACCAAATCGTTTCGATAGGTACAATGCTTGCGACTGCGGGCTCACTTGTTTCTATGTTCCATATTTATGTTGAGAACGGGGGAGAGTCAGGACTTGCTTGTGCAAGTGACAGTATTACAGCTGTAACCTGTTCGGCCCGCTATGTTTACGAGTTTGGCTACGTCACGATTCCAGTTATGGCTCTCACTACTTCGTTACTCATACTGCTTCTGTTGTTAAACTATAGATATATTTCTCCTTTGAAGTCTATTACTAAATAAAAATAAATACATGATATTAAATAAAACCCCACAAGATAGAATAGTTTTTGTATACACAACTTGTGCCGATACAGCAGAAGCCAAACATTTGGGATACGCCGCGGTGGAAGAGAAGCTTGCAGTCTGTGCCGATTTTTGGCCTATAGAGTCTATCTACCCTTGGCAAGGCGTCTTGCAAGATGTTACTCAATACATGATTATGTTTACTACTAAAAAAGGTCTTTCTGAAAAGCTTTCAAACTTTATCGTAGGCTTGCACTCCTATACCGTGCCAATGATGTCAGAATGTGACACCGCTTTTACCAACTCCTCATATGCAGTATGGGCCGACAAGATGCTCCATTCAGATATAGAGTATATCTCAGAAGAGGAAGCTCATCGGAAAGCAGAGAGTGATGCCGAAGACGGTTACCACCCAGGCAAATTAAAATAAATTTTGGTAACCCACGACAGCAAACATCATGCTATAATAGGAGTATGAAGACCATCGCAGAGATTTATACAGATTATTACATAATGCCTCAACTACAGATTCACATGTACCGCGTGGCGGCAGTGGCCAATTTGATCTGCGAAAATTTTCAAATAAACATAGATCGAAGAAGTATCATTTCTACATGTCTACTTCATGATATGGGTAATATAATCAAATTTGACCTGACAAAATTCCCCGAGTTCAACGAGCCCCAAGGTATAGAGTACTGGCAAATGGTAAAGCAAAATTTTATAGATAAGTATGGCACCGACGAGCATGTGGCGACAACAGAGATCGCTCTTGAGGTTGGGGCAAGTTTACGCGCACTTGAGCTCACCAATGCTATTGGATTTTTAAAATCTGTTTCAGTTTATGAATCAAATGAGATGGAGAAAATGATTTGTCTTTATGCAGACATGCGTGTTGCGCCATCTGGAATTGTGTCTTTAAAAGACCGTCTCGATGATTTTGACTCCCGCTATGCTGCGACGAGTAAAGTAAAGACCAAAAAAGAACTAGAAGACATACGTCTTGCACTTTATAGCATAGAAGAAAAAATTTTTGCATATTGTAATATAAAATCAAACGAGATCACGAGCATTGCTTGTGAGCCAATGTTGCAAGTTTTTGAAAAAAACTACGTAAAACCGTAAAGAAACCATATTTTTCTCGTATGCAATATGTGCTATACTGTATATATATTAGTAATTAATTAATGTTTATGAACAAACAAAAGGGGAATATTTCAATGACCGTGTCTATAGTTATTGCCATCCTATTAGTTGGCATTATTGTGTATGCTTTATCTAAAAAGCAGGTCCAGGCTCCGATCTCAAGCAATACTAATACAGAGATCAAAGCAGTAGATACAAATTCACCCGAGGATGTTACGCCACCAACAAATAAACCTATGGAACAAACAGCAAAAAATGGAGATGTATTGTCGATGAATTATACAGGTAAGCTTACAAATGGAACAGTCTTTGATTCAAATGTCGATCCAAAGTTTAACCATGTACAACCTTTTGAGTTCAAGCTCGGAGCTGGAATGGTTATAAAAGGATGGGATGAGGGTCTAGTGGGTATGAAAGTAGGCGAGAAGAAAACTCTGACTATTACACCAGACAAAGGTTATGGGGACAGGGCAGTAGGTCCTATCCCAGCAAATTCGACTCTTATATTTGACGTAGAGCTTGTAGCTATAAAGAAATAAAATGGAAAAAATAAAGAATGTATTTAAAAAAATAAAATCCTGGTCAACAAGGAGAAAGATTTTCGTAGCTATTTTATTGGTAGTTACTATTTTTGTTGGTTTCAAGAAATTTGGACCTACCGACAACAGTGCAAATATTATTGCAGAGCGCGTTGTGCGCACAAATCTTGCAAAGACAGTTCTGGCCACAGGCCAAGTGACATCGAAGACCGATCTATCACTTTCTTTTACAAACAGTGGCACAGTCCGCTCACTGCGGGTGTCTGTCGGCGATAAGGTATACCAAGGTCAGATCTTGGCCAACCTTGACCAAGGGGCAGAGCTTGCAGGGCTAACAAAAGCGCGTGCGAGTGTAGCTCAAGCAAAAGCAAAGTATGACAAGCTCCTGGAAGGAAGCACCGATTCAGAAGTGAGTCTCGCCAAAATACTGCTCGAGAATGCAAAAAATGAATATGTGAATACTAAAATACAACAAGATATCCTTGTAGATGAAGCCGAAAATGTATACTTTGACACTTCTTTTCAAACTGGCAGAAATTTAATCACTGCTAAAAATGATTTTGAGTATGCAAAAAAGACTCGTGACACTACATTGGCGTCTCTGCAGGCGGTGATAAATCAGCGTCAAGCAGAGCTTGATATCAAGCTTGCATCTGCTCGGACTTCCGATATGGATCTCGCTAAAGCTGACATCCTTTCTGCTGAAGGCGAGTTCCAATCTGCAAATGCAAAGTACGAGAATACTCTTCTACGTGCGCCGAGTTCAGGTACTATCACAAGAGTAGATATCAAACTCGGAGAACTTGCAACATCGCTCAAAGAGGTTATGGTACTCCAAGATATCAGTAACCTGTATCTCGAAGCAAATATCAATGAAGCAAATATTGCAATTGTCAAAGTGGGTCAGCCTGTGGTTATTACCTACGATTCTCTCGGCCCAGACAGAGTTTTCCAAGGAGAGGTCTTTTCTATTGATCCAGCTTCTAACAGTACAGATGGTGTAGTAAATTATAAAATCAAAGTTGGCTTAAAAGATTCAGACTCTGTTATTCGCCCGGGAATGAATGCCAACATTGTTATAACAACATTTACAAAAGAAAACGTTTTAGTTGTTCCATTGTTGTCTATTAAAACTGTTGACGGGGTATCAACAGTAGGTCTAATAACAAATGACAAACGCAAACTCTACGAAGATGTACCAGTAACTCTTGGTGCAGTTGGTGACGGTAACTTGGTGGAAGTAGGAAGTGGTTTGTCCGAAGGGGATAGTGTTGTGGTAATAAACAAAAAATAACATGGATAGAATTTATGCTCTTGAAAAAGATTTTTTGAAAAATGTAAAAGTTGGTTGGTTTTTAGCCAAGCGTGATATTCGTCGGGCAAATATATGGACAACAACACTAATCATGGCAGTCATGACTCTAACTTTTCTTAACCTCGTGGTTGTGTCGGGTATATTGATTGGACTTATTCAAGGGTCCGAGGATGCTCAGAAAAAGTATTCGATTGGAGATATTGTAATCACTTCATTTTTGAATCGCTCGTACATACTAAATACTCAGGAGGTGGTAAATATAGTAAAAACAATCCCTAATTACAAAAATCATACAGTACGATATTCAGGCAGTGCTCGATTTGAGTCTGACTACCGCTCAACTGTAAAGCCAGGTGAATTGCGTAATGGTGCAGGGGGATCTTTTCTAGGTATTGATCCAGACCAAGAAGAGAAGTTTTCTGGAGTTTCCAAATTCATTGTCCGTGGTTCTTATCTCACACCCTCTGATCAAGACAGTGTATTGATTGGTAAAAATTTGCTTTATGAATTTACCCCCATTGATGCTCCAGGTTTCCAGACCTTGAAGAATATTTCTGTAGGCTCAAGAATAAAAGTTACCGTTGATAATAAATCAAAAGAATATATTGTAAAAGGAATTCTTTCAAGTAAAGTAGACGACTTCGATACTTCTGTTGTTGCTCTTGAGAGTGAAGTTCGTAAAATGATTGGAAGAGAGGATTTCAACGCTAGTAAAATTGCTATCCAAGTTCTTCCTGGTACAGACCCGAATCTGATCAAACAATATTTACTCGACAACGGGGTAGGGGAATATGCACGGGTCCAGACAGCCGAGGATGCATTTCCAAAATTCTTAAAAGATATTAAAGCAACATTTGGAATACTTGGAAGCGCGATTTCAGGAATAGGGCTTGTTGTCGCATCTATTACAATATTTATTGTTATATTCGTAAATGCAATTACACGCAGGCGCTATATTGGAATCTTGAAGGGTATAGGTATTAACCGAAAGGCAATTCTATATTCCTATATGTATCAGGCTGTGATTTATGCACTGTCTGGAATTATTGTAGGTATGGTGTTGATCTTCTTTTTTATCAAACCATATTTTACTGCCAACCCGATAAATTTTCCATTCTCTGATGGAATCTTAGTAGCTACACTGTCAGGGACATTATACAGAGCTTGCATATTGTTGGTGACTACAATGATAGCCGGATTTATTCCAGCAAGAATTGTTATTAAACAAAACACATTAAGTGCGATACTTGGTCGCTAACAAAAAATGATAAACGTAAAAAATTTAACAAAAAAGTTCCAGAATGGTGATCAAGAGATTATTGCTCTTAATAATGTTTCTTTTTCTGTACCAGAAGGACAGTTCCTTACAGTTTCAGGGCGCTCTGGATCTGGTAAGTCTACGCTTCTATACCAATTAGGATTACTTGATATACCATCAAATGGGGAAGTGTGGATAGATGGCAAGGACTATGTTCCTGTTGGGGAAAATGAGCGTACAGATGTCAGGCTGAATAGTTTGGGTTATATATTCCAAGACTATGCAATACTACCGTCTCTTACTGCACTCGAGAATACGATGTTGCCTCTTTTGATGCAAGGTTATTCTACAAAAGAAGCTGAAATAAAAGCAGTCATTGCTTTAGAACGCCTTGGCATAAAAGATCGTATGAACAACTTACCAAGCCAATTGTCTGGTGGTCAGCAACAGCGTGTATCGATCGCACGCGCTATTGCCCATGATCCAAAGATTATCTTCGCAGATGAGCCAACGGCTAACTTGGATTCCGAGACGTCCGAGCAAGTTATTCAAGCCTTTTTGGACTTAAACAAAGATGGCCAAACAATCATCATGGTTACCCATGAACCTGAGTACGCCAAGCTTGCAGACCGCACCATATTCATGACAGATGGAGCAATGACGAGCGATATTTTGAACAAGTAGGAGTATGCTACAATGTAATTATTATTAACAAGAAACGTCTATATAATCATGGAAACAATAACAACAAATAAGAGGTTTATAAAATTTACTACTATATTAATGGGCTTACTGTGTTTATTGGTTGTCGCAAAGATAATCCATACGCTCGATGACGACAAAGGTATGTTTGGTCAGCCAGACAACGTGATCTCTGTTACCGCAGAAGGTGAAGTTATGGCAGTTCCGGACGTTGCAGTAATTACATTAAACATAGAAAAAGAGGGTAAAACAGCAAAAGAAGCACAAAGTTTAACAAACGAAATGCTCGATAAAGTTCTAGCATATGTAAAGACTCAAACCATTGAAGAGAAAGATGTAAAAGCTGAATATGGGGGAGTAAATCCAAAATATAAAAACAATCAAATTTACTGTATTACGTATCCTTGTCCACAAGGCGAAACAGTAATCGTCGGCTATACAGCTACTCAGTCAATAACTATCAAGGTTCGTAATGCAGACAATGCTAACGTTGTTCGTACAGGATTAGCAGGGCTTGGTATTACAAATATTTCAGGACCTACATTTAGTATCGACGACGAAGAGGCTTTGAAAGAAGAAGCTCGTGGAAAAGCTATTGAGAAGGCTCGGGCAAAAGCAAAAGTTTTGGCAAAGGAATTGCATGTACGACTTGGCGATGTTGTCAGCTTCTCTGAAAATTCTGGAGGATATCCAATGATTTATGCAAATGCAATGATGAAATCAGATGCAATGTCTGCTCCAGAGATGGCCCCAGCATTGCCAAAAGGCGAGAACAAGATCACTACAAGCGTTACTATTACTTACGAGATAAAGTAGACTTATCCACAAAAAACCCTCTAATATAGAGGGTTTTTTGTTATATTGACTTTATTTGACAAAAGGAGTACTATCTATTTATATACACCCGCGGGGTGTTTTTTAATAAAAGTGAAAATATATGAACAAAATAACTAATTATATCAAGGAAACAAAGGCAGAAATGAACAATGTAAAGTGGCCAAGTCGCAAGCAAACCATTGGGTTTACTGTTGCGGTTATTCTGGTATCTGTGCTCGTGGCTTACTATATCGGGCTTTGGGATTTTATATTCAAGCAAGGTCTAGAGAAATTGATTAATAGATAATCTAAACTAATCTATATGGCAAAACAAGAATTACGAGGAGAAAGAAATTGGTACGCAATCCACACATATGCAGGCTACGAGAACGCAGTCTTGCGTAATCTTCGTCAGCGTATCGACTCGCTTGGCATGAATGACAAGATTTTCAACGTTATTGTTCCTACAGAAAAGAAGATCAAGATCAAAGGTGGCAAGAGGGTAGAAGTAGAGGAGAAAGTATACCCAGGATATGTGCTTGTGGACATGATCGTAGATGACAACTCATGGTATGTAGTACGCAACACTCCTCGTGTTACAGGATTCGTAGGAGCAGGAGTCAATCCAGTGCCTCTCAATAAATCTGAAGTAGATGATCTCTTTGGCCGTATGGACAAAGCAGAAAATGCAAAACACCAAATCGACTTATCTTTAGAAGAGATTGTTCGTATCGCAGATGGTCCGTTCAAAGATTTGGAAGGTAAGGTAAGCGAGATTGACCAAGATCGTGGAAAGGTCAAGGTTTTGGTATCAATGTTCGGTCGCGAGACTCCAGTAGAATTGGATTTCTTGCAAATCAAAAAGCTGTAGACCTTTGGACATACAGGCGCTTCTCCTGTATATGCAAAGGAATGATAAAATAATTAGTATTTAAATAAGACAATATATATGGCAAAGAAAATAATGAAGAAAGTGAAATTACAAATCCAAGCTGCAAAGGCTACGCCTGCGCCACCACTTGGACCTGCACTTGGTCAGGCTGGTGTGAACATTGCAGAATTCTGTCAGAAGTTCAACGCTGCAACACAGGCAATGGCAGGTGATGTAGTGGGTGTACAGATATTCGTATACGAAGATCGTACCTACGATTTCGTAGTAAAGACTCCACCGGTTGCAGGATTGATCCAAAAGGCTGCAGGCGTAGAGAAAGGTTCAGGTAAGCCAAACACTTCAAAGGTAGGCAAGATTACAAAGGCGCAAGTTCGTGAAATAGCCGAGAAGAAGATGCCTGACTTGAATGCAAAAGATATCGAAGGCGCAATGAGAATCATCGAAGGAAGCGCTCGCTCTGCAGGAATCACTGTAGTCGAATAGCACCAATAAAACACTCGTTTAAACGAGTGTTTTATTTTTTATAAATTAGCATATAACACATGAATAAAAATTATTCTGAGCGAGATATAATATTAATAGCAATTTGTTTGGCCTTGTATCTGACCTCGCTTTTTGCAGCAAATACTTTGGGGATAAAATTGATGCCATTCTTATTTGGGACACATCTCTCAGTATCCATATTTTGGTTTCCTTTTGTTTTTGTTGGTACCGATGTTATCGGGGAAGTCTTTGGCAAAAAAGTGGCTCGAGGATTTGTGTATGCTGGTATTATAAGTACTGCATTGTTTATATTCTATACATTTTTATCAAATCTTTTCCCTTGGTCCAGCGCTGCGAGTTGGGTGGAGAGTAGCTACGGTACAGTATTTGACCTGTCGTTGCGTATGGCTTTTGCATCACTCCTTGCATTTGCTATCGGGGAGTACCAAGACTACTTCCTCTTTTGGAAAGTTACTGCAAAGATTGGTCACAAGTTGTTCTGGCTTCGATCACTTGTCTCCAACATTTGGTCCCAGGCACTCGACACTGCAATCTTTATGATTATTGCTTTTGCTGGCGTATACTCACCACGAACAATACTCTTTATGTCTATCCCATGGTTTTTGTACAAAATAGCGATGGGTTTTGCGTATACACCGCTTTCATATGGGGCAATAAAAATCCTTCGTCATTTTAAAAAAGATGCAAATCCGAGCCTATAAAACAAGAATTTTTAAAGAAAACGTTGATCTTGTAGACTTTATTTTAAAGTATCTGCCAAAGGTTAATGAGTGCGATATCCTTGTCGTCACATCAAAAATTGTTGCATTGTCTGAAGGACGGACGGCACAGCTCTCCAATGAGAAAGTTCGGGAGCAACTGATCAAAAAAGAAAGTGACTTCGCTCTAAAGACAAAGTACACATGGCTCACTATAAAAGACGGCATGGTCATGTCTTCTGCCGGTATTGATGAATCCAATGCAGATGGGAAGATTGTTTTGTTGCCAAAAGATTCTTTTGCTTCTGCAAAATTATTGCACACAAAACTAGTAAAGATATATAAAGTAAAAAAATTAGGAATTATAATTTCAGATTCAGCTATTCTTCCACTGCGCAATGGTACCGTCGCGTCTGCTCTCGGGTACGCAGGTTTCAAGGGGGTTAGAAATTATGTTGGCAAGAAGGACATATTTGGAAAAATTCTTAAAATGTCTCGTGTAAATATAGCCGATAGTTTGGCAACGGCATCAGTTGTTTGTATGGGTGAGGGAAACGAGCGAAAACCACTGGCAAAAATCTCAGATGCCCCAGTTGAATTTATAGCAAAAGTAAATCGCAAAGAAGTAACAATAAAATTAGAAGATGATATTTTTTATCCACTATTGAAAAATATATTTTATGCAAAAAAGAAATAAAAAAAATACTAAAAAAGAAATACCGTATCTAACAAAGCTCGTAATGAGGCTTGCACCGAAAATTGGAGCAAAGGTGGTGGTAGAGCCAGAGTGGGGGATCGCCGCGCAAATAATTTATAAAAATGGTGTTGTTCGATCTTTGCGTATGTATTCACTCGACCTTAACCATATCGCCTCTTCGGATATTGCTCGTGACAAAGATTACGCTAAATTTTTCATGAAGAAAAGAGGCTATCCTGTAGCACAAGGGCAAACAGTGTTTTCAAAGGATTGGGCAAGAGCTATAAAAAGTAATCGAACTTTGGCCTATGGAATAGATTATGCGAAAAAGCTCGGCTATCCTCTAATAGTAAAACCAAATAGCAAAAGCCAAGGGAGCGGGGTGTGTCTTGTTTCCAATGCAAAAGAGCTAAGGAGTGCATTACTTGAAGTATTTAAAGGAGACCGCGTGGCTATTATAGAGCGATATTTACCTGGAAAAGATTATCGCGTTGTTGTTTTGGATGGAGAAATAATTTCCGCCTACGAGCGTATATCACTTTCTGTTACCGGAGATGGCAAAAGTTCAATCCTCTCGCTCTTAAAACAAAAACAACAATTTTTTGTTTCGTCAGGTAGAGATACAAACATACATTTTGATGACAGAAGGATGAAGATAAAATTACGCAAACAAGGATATTCTTTTGAAAGTATTCTTCCAAAAGGGCATAAAGTGTATTTACTCGACAATGCCAACCTGTCAACAGGAGGGGATTCTGTGGATGTGACAAAAACCATAAGTAAAGGATTTTATAAAATTGCTACTCAATTAACTTGTGACATGGGGTTGCGTATTGCTGGTGTAGATATAATGGTCACACAGGGTGACATTACAATGGACCCAAAAAAATGCAACTATTATATTATTGAAATCAATGCTGCCCCAGGCCTCGACCACTATGTAACCACTGGGCGCGCTCAGAAAAAGACAGTAGAGACAATGTACTTAAAGGTTCTCAAAGCACTTGGGAAAAAAGATTAAAAAGATTATACTATCCATATGTCTGAAAACAATACAACAGAAGCCCATAAGCGCCCTTCTTGGGACGAGTATTTCTTGCAAATGGCAGATATGATCGGCTCTCGAGGTACGTGTGATCGTGGCCGGTCTGGGTGCGTAATCACAAAAGATAAAAGAATTCTTTCTACTGGCTACGTTGGGGCTCCAGTAGGACTTCCACATTGTGACGAGGTAGGGCATGAGATGCACACTGTGACCAACGAAGACGGTACTCAATCTCGCCATTGTATACGTACTGCTCACGCTGAGCAGAATGCTATAAACAATGCTGCTCGGATTGGTATTGCGGTAGAAGGGGGTACATTGTATTGCAAAATGATACCATGCTATAAATGTGCGCAGAGTATCATCAATGCGGGTATTGTGCGAGTTGTTGCACTGAAGGATTATCATGGGGCAAGTCGAACAAAAGAAATTCTTAAACAAGCAAATATTGCGTATGAAATTCTTGGAGGAATGGAAACATACAAGGATATGTAAATATACCTGTCCCGTACTAAAATTTTGATTACGGGGCATAACGATAAAAATTATTAATTAAATTTTAGTACTGGGATGATTGATCTAAAAGAACTACAAAAGGAAGTAATGAGAAATAAAGTCGAGAAGGGCTTCAATCTAGACAATATGGCTCTAGAGTTTTGCCGTGCCCACGAAGAGCTTTCGGAAGCATTCTCAAAATATAATAAAAACGAGACAGGCGTAGCAGAAGAATTTGCAGATGTTGCGATATTTCTTCTCGGGATGTGTGAGTCGCTCGGCTATGATCTGGAGAAAGAGCTTATCAATAAAATAGAGATAAATAAGAAACGCAAATATATAAAAACAAAATCACCAGACGGGAAAGATGTATTTATACGAGAAAAGACAGATATAGACCCATAATGAAAAAACAGCCTAATTAATGGCTGTTTTTTCATAGACTACAAAATCCATGGGCACATTGTTTTCAACGTCTGCATCATAATGCTCGCGCTTCGTTTCTTTCCAGAAATTAGCATCAATAGCGGGGAAGAATGCATCAGCATCAAATACGCTGTTTACATGGGTGATGTAGAGCCTGCCCGCTTTTGTAATTGCCTGTTTGTAAATTTCGGCACCACCGATTACAAATACTTCAATTTCTTCCTGATTTTCTTCAAAGTTCTTGCCCTGATCAAGGCTCGCTAGGCGAAGTGCCTCTTCAAGTGAATTTGCTACTTCAATACCATCTTTCATATAAGAAGTATCACGAGTAATCACAATATTTCGTCGGTTGGGAAGGGGCCGGCCAATAGACTCAAAAGTCTTGCGCCCCATGATCACTGCGTGCCCTTTCGTGGTATCGCGAAAGTGCTTCATATCGCGTGGCAAATCCCAAAGCAATAGATTGCCAAGCCCTAGCTCATTATTTTTCCCAATACCTGCGATTAAAGAGAGGATCATATTATTTATATAACTTTTTCAATACCTTGATGAACCCTCCATTTTTATCTTTCAATTCGTTTGCTCCGCGAGTAACAGTACCAATCCCGACTTTCAAATCTTTTGCGATATTTTTGTGAACATCACCTTTTTGTAAACGGCGTATAATCTCCCAGCGGACAGGGATTTCTTGTAATTCCTTTGGGGTCAATAAGTCTTCCAAGAAAGTCCTCAGTAAAGCTTTGTCTTTAGAGGCTGTAGCGAGAACCTTTAATAGTTCGTCCATTTGTGAATTTTTCATAAACCTATTATAACCCAAATTATAGATTATTAAAATATAAGCATAATTGCTCAAATATAAAAAATCCCCTACAAGTGTTAGCTTGTAGGGGATTCAATTTTAAAAGGAACAAATTACTTTTTGTGAAAAGGGCATCCTGTCGAAATAACTCCAAAATACTTTTTGTATGCTTCTTTTTCAGCTTCAGTATTCATGAAAACGTAGTCTTCTTTGTGCATTCGCCTTACCATCAACAGAGGGATTTCGGCTACATACATAGGAGTTTCAGGAAGTGTGCTTCCACGCTTGCCTACACCTCCAAGTTCATGGATTGGGTGCATATATGCAATCATTAAGCCTTGCTCCAAAAAAGAAAGTCTCACTTTATCCCGAATTTGTATTATAAGGGAAAGGGATTCTTGCGTGGTAGCTTTGCGGTCTGTAAGCACTGCAACAACAGTAGTTGTATCAACTTTTTGATTAATCACAGTTTGGTTTGGCGACAAGGAAATGAATTTTTGTAGCAGTTCTTTTGAAACGTTGGTTAGATAATTTTCTTTTAGTGCTTTGTGATAGCACTTTAAGTAATATCCATTTTGTTTTTCAATTAAACGTACAAAAGGGCAATAGGATTGTTTACCGTCACCATCTTTTACTTGATTGATGTAATTATGGGCTCTAAACAAAGAATTTTTTGAATCTTCTAATACAAAGTCTGATTCTAAAATAATTTCATTAGTTACCATTTGGAGGAACCGATTGTCAGATCTTTTAAATCCGATACGTCTTTTTTCTGTGTTAGGTGTGTTTGTTTTCATATTTTCTATTTAATTGTTAATGAACTAAAAATCCAGCGCAGAGTGCGCTGGTGAGTAATTTCCTTTTATATTTTAAGGGGTAGGGAAGACACTCATCAATGCACTTGCGTTGATAAGTTCCACCAGATTTGGCTTGTCGTGTTGTACGTGTATTGATCTTTCCTTAAATATACTATCATACTAGTATGCTAGTATATTATGAAAATAAAGTCAAGCATTTATTAAATGGGCCTGTGGATAAGTATTTGGGTAAAAATATACCTCAGCTTTAGGCTGAGGCAGGGATTTAATAGGGAGAGGAGGGTAGAGATAGATGATCAAGTTTTTAAAACAAAGAATTCCTGAAAGAATTTTTCGGGATTTTTTAAGTTATAACACATGGTTACATCACTATACGTATGGAGTACACGTATAGTTTCTTTGTCGAAAGCTACTGTAACATAGCATTCATCTGGATCTGGGCTCTGGCGGATATTTACCACCTCAGCTACTGATCCATTGTAAAAAATAAGATCTTCTCTTAGTAGATGAAAGGAACTATAGTAAGCGATTTTTTCAGTTCGGGAAATAATCTGGCTACCTATCTGGATAGGCGAGTTGGTCGGCGGGGTGAACATGGGATTCATGGTGTTGGTTATTTTATACTAGTATACTAGTATAAAATATAAAGTCAAAGCGAGAATACATATGACACCCTTTGCATTCTTTCGTCAAGATTTATTTATTTGATTTTTATACAGCGATGGGGGCTTTGATGGAGTCGTGGGGGTTGTAGTCTGTGAGTTCAAAATCTTCTATGGTGAAATCCTCGATGTTTTTCACTTCAGAGTTTATCAACATTCTCGGCATAGGGCGTATGTCATTCCTGCGTGTGAGCTGTAGGTCGGCTTGCTCGAGGTGATTGGAATAGAGGTGCACATCACCACCAGTCCATACAAATTCACCAACTTGCAATCCTGTCACTTGTGCCACCATCATCAACAGTATTGAATAAGACGCAATGTTGAATGGGACTCCAAGGAATGTATCGCAAGAGCGCTGATATAGCTGGCAAGACAATTTGCCCTCAGCAACATAGAATTGAAAGAAACAGTGGCAAGGGGGGAGGCCAGCCTTTGCCATCTCATCGATGTCGGCGACATTCCACGCAGACACAATAAGTCGGCGAGAGTCGGGAGTATTCTTGATATCTTCAATAACCTTTTTCAATTGGTCTACATGCTCACCATTTGGAGTAGGCCAGTTGCGCCATTGATAGCCGTAGATAGGACCCAAGTTTCCATAATCTTTTGCGAAGGCCTCATCTGTTTTTATTTTCTCGATAAATTCTTTGATGCCAGTGTTCCACTCATCACTTCCTGTTGCAGGTACTGGGATATTGTTCCTCTGTAGGTATGCTTTGTATGGCCATTCGTCCCAGATGTGTACGTTGTTGTCTGCAAGATATTTCAAATTGGTATCACCTCGAACAAACCAGATCAATTCGTGAATGATGGATTTGATCGGCACTTTTTTTGTAGTGATGAGAGGAAAGCCTTTTGAAAGATCAAAACGCATTTGGTGGCCGAGGAGTGACAGGGTACCGGTGCCAGTGCGATCGGTCTTTTTGACCCCTTCTTTTTTGATCCTTTCGATGAGATCGAGATATATATTGTCTACATGATATTGGTCCATATAGATTATTATACAGTTTTTCATTTTCTATTCAACATGCTAAAATAAGGGTATTATTATAACCTTTTACAATTATGAGCACACAAGATAAAGAGATTTTTGACGCAATTGCCGGTGAAGCTATTCGCCAACGAGATGGTTTAGAGCTTATTCCTTCCGAGAACTATGTTTCCAAAGCGGTACTAGAGGCCAATGGATCAATCCTGACCAACAAATACTCTGAGGGGTACCCAGGCCGCCGCTATTATGGCGGACAAGAATATACCGATGTCGTAGAGCGACTTGCTATCGAGCGTGTGTGCAAACTTTTTGATTGTAAATTTGCCAATGTTCAGCCTCACTCTGGTGCACCGGCCAACTTGGCTGTATATGCGGCACTACTTGCTCCAGGCGACACAGTGATGGGTATGGATCTATCTCATGGTGGGCACCTTACTCATGGTCACCCGATGACACTACCTGCAAAGATTTATAAATTTGTAACTTACAAAATGAAAGATCCTGAAACTGGCGAGATCGATTATGATGATATGTTGCGCGTGGCTCGGGAAGAAAAACCAAAATTAATTATTGCAGGATTTTCCGCATACCCACGAACTCTTGATTATAAAAAGTTTGTGGAAATTGCAAAAGAAGTTGGTGCAATCACAATGGCCGACATGGCACACATCGCAGGACTCATCGCTGCGAAAGCACTGCGTAATCCGTTTGACGATGGTTTCGATATCATCACATCTACAACTCACAAAACATTGCGTGGTCCACGCGGAGGAATAATCCTCACTCGTGAGAACGAAGAGATCGCAAAGAAGATCGATAAAGCAATTTTCCCTGGAATTCAAGGTGGACCACACATGCACACAATCGCAGCCAAGGCTGTCGCTTTTGGCGAGGCTATGACTCCCGCATATCAAGAGTACGCTCAGCAAATTTTGAAAAATGCAAAAGCAATGGAAAAAGTGTTCAAAGATAATAATGTGCGCATGATCGGAGGGGGGACAGACAATCATTTGATCCTGGCCGATGTCTTCGGCTCACTAGGGGTAACTGGTAAAGAAGCTCAGACAGTGCTTGATGAAGTAGGCATTACACTCAATATGAATTCAATCGCAGGCGACACTCGCAAACCTCTTGATCCATCTGGAATTCGTTTCGGTACTCCAGCAATTACAACAAGAGGATTCAAAGAGGCCGACTGTGCACAAGTTGCCGAATTGTTACTAGAAACTCTAAAGAATAAAGATGATGCAGGTAAAAAAGAAGAAATCAAAATCAAAATAAAAGCCCTTGCCCAAAAATTCCCAATTCCTGAAAGTTTTGTTTAATATGAATTTAAAAGATAAAAATGTTGTTATCATCGGAGGAAGCCAAGGTTTTGGCAGGGCTCTTGCTATCGGCTTTATAAACGAAGGTGCAAATGTGATTATTGCAAGTAAAAATCAAGAAAGTGTAAGTAAAACAGGTAACGAAATTGGCGCGACCTCAATGGTGTGCGATGTGAAGAATGAAGAGAGCATTAAAAAAGTTGCTCAGGCAGTAATGGAAGAATTTGGCTCGATTGATATTTGGATCAATAGTGCTGGAGTCTTTAAAGTTTTTCCTGTAGGCGAGGATATAGACATGAATAAAGCTCATGAAATGTTTGATATTAATTTCTTTGGCAGTGTGTTTGGATCCCGAACAGCACTTTTTCATATGAAAGGGGGGACAATTATGAATGTTCTCTCAAGTGCGGCGCTCGATGCAACACGCTCCAAGAACGCAAAACTATATGCTGCTAGCAAATGGGCACTTCGCGGATACATAGATGCATTGCGTGGGGAAAATAAAGACAGTCAGGTAAATATTTTTTCACTTTATCCGGGTGGTATGAAAACTCATCTGCACGATGAAAGACTTCCAGCAGATTTTGAAAATTTTATGGATCCAGAATATGTAGTGCAAAAAGTTATTGATAATTTAAAATTAGATAACCCAGAGCAGGATTTAATAATTAAAAGACCAATGGCATAAATTTATGGAGGAAAATACAGATAAAAAACTTTGGTTTAAGAGAAAAACTCATGGCTGGGGATGGACCCCTTGCTCTTGGGAGGGGTGGCTGGTGACGCTGGGCTATATTATTTTGATTGTGCCGATTTTTGCTCAGGGTGAAGTAATTAAATCTGTAAGTGATCTATGGCTGATGGTATTCGGACCCTTCATTATTCTGACTGGACTGTTGTTTTTTGCCTGCTATAAAAAAGGGGAGAAGCCAAAATGGCAATGGGGGAATAGCACTACTACTACTCTTCATCCACAAGTTGGGGTAGGGGCTATGATATTCAAAGATGGCAAGGTCTTAGTAGGCAAGAGGACAAATTCTTCGCATGCAAATGATGAGTATTGCTTCCCAGGAGGGCACTTGGAATATATGGAGAGCTTCGAGGATTGTGCTCGTAGAGAAACAATGGAAGAAGCAGGTATAACAATTAAGAACATCCGCTTCAATTTTGTCGCAAATCAATTACAATATTTACCCAAGCATTATGTAAATATAAGCTTCATCGCCGATTGGGAAAGTGGGGAGGCGAGGGTTATGGAGCCAGATAAATTTGAAGCTTGGGATTGGTGTGACATAGATCAAATTCCCGAACCCCTTTATGCAATGGCAAAGTTTGGTATCGAGAGTTACAAGACGGGTAGGCGTTATTATGACAAGGAAAATAATTTATGATCGAAGTCGAAAAAAAATTTCAACCTACAGAGGCACAGCTGCAAGCTATGGTTGTCGGTGCGGAATTTCTTGGGGAGAAAGTTTTGCACGATGTTTACTATGACTACCCAGACTATCGAATGTTCAAAAAGGGGACTCGTTTTCGTAACAGGAATGGGGCTTTTGAGCTCAAGATAGGGCATGGTGGAGGAATTGCAGAAGAATTAGAGACGGATGAAGAAATTCAAAAATATTTCAGCATCTCTATGCCACTTATAGATTTCATAAAAGAAAATATGTCACCTTTTATAGATTACACCACCAAGAGGCGCAAATATAAAAATGGTGAGTTCGAGGTCTGTGTAGACGAGCTTGATTTCGGCTTAAATGTTGTAGAAGTTGAGCTAATGGTAGAAAATAAAGATGAAGTAGAAAATGCCCAAGATAAGATTGTAGACTTCGGCAAATCATTTGGGCTCGACGAAGCAAGTGCAATAGTCAAAAGGACAGCGTATTTCCAAGCTCGCCGCCCTGATCTTTATCAAGAGCTCTGTGTGAATAATTAATATGACCGAAGCAAAGAAAGGCAATATGTTTATAGTCGGCGAGATGGTCATATGGTCGCTCTTTCCTGTTCTTGGTATTTTAGGATTCAATGGTTTGCCTTTTGTTGTATCACTATTTTGGGTAAATCTTCTTGCCACTGTATTCTTTCTTGTCCTCATGTCTATCCGAGGGAAGTGGTCTGAGTTAAAGAATTTGTTGGTCTGGAAGTACACGCTAGGAGTAGTACTTTTTATTTGTGTTTTATTTTATGGATTTTATTTTTATGGTTTACAAAGTACAGTTCCTGCCAATGCAAGTATTGTAGCTTTGTTTGAAGTTGTACCTACATACATATTTTTCCAAATGATTCGCAAAGAGCATTTTGATTCAAAGCATATAATAGGAATTATTTTGGGTGTTATCGGCGTTTTAATTGTGTTATTACCTAAATCAGACGGGTTTCGATATGGAGATTTGATTATACTTTGTGCCACAATCTTTCCTCCTATTGGTAATTTTTATCAGCAGAAGGTTCGAAAAATTGCTTCCGCAGAAACAATTCTACTTTTGCGTCATGCACTCACGTTGCCGTTCCTGCTACTTGTGATGTATATTATGGGTTCATCTGTCAGCTTCCAGGCAATCAAGCCTGTTTTCGGTTGGATATTATTAAATGGAATTGTGGTTTTTGGGATATCGAAAATATTGTGGGTAGAGGGTATACATAGAATGTCGGTGACTCGGGCTATTGCTATTAGCGGGCTCAATCCTATATTTACAGTACTTTTTGCTTGGCTACTGATACATCAATTGCCGACGGCAAGCCAACTCCTGGCCCTACCATTCTTGATTGCTTCTATCTTAATCCTTACAAATTTTAAATTTAAGAAAGAGTTTTTGCCAAATAAGGTATAATAAGTATATGCTCCAGCTCTTGAAGCTCTCGGGGGAATAATTTCTATTTTGTGCTAAGATAAAAATATGAAAAAAGGACGACTCATAGTAATAGACGGGACTGATGGGAGTGGTAAGACTACTCAGACCAACTTGCTCATAAAGCATTTGAGTAAAGAGGGCTACAAAGTGAAGTTCATACATTTCCCTCGATATAAAGAGAACTTTTTTGGCAAATTTATTGGGCACTGCCTTTCCGAGCAGTATTATAATTGGGTCAATATTCACCCAAAGATTGCCTCCGTTATGTATGCCGCGGACCGCTGGGAGTCTAAAGAGGAAATAAATAAATATATAAACAAAGGATACATCGTGGTTATGGATCGCTACATTTCCGCCAACCAAATCCACCAAGGAGGGAAAATTGCCAATGTAAAAAAGCGTGAGGAATTCATCAAGTGGCTTGCCGAGATGGAATATAAAGTTTTCAAAATCCCAGAGCCAAACCTGACGATCTATTTATCCTTACCGATCGAAATAGTATTGAAACTTATAAAAGAGCGTGACTACAAAGGTGCGCGGGCATACTTGGGTAGCAAAAAGGATGTGCATGAAAAAGACAAAAATTTCTTAAAGAATTCTATCAAGAGTGCGTTGTGGCTTGCCAAGACGCATAAAAACTGGGTAAAAGTAGAATGCGCAAAAAACAAAACTATTTTGGCCAAAGAGGATATTCATGAAATGGTATATAAAGAAGTAAAAAAAATTTTGAAGAAATAATATGAAGATCAAGGTTAAAAAAATTAAAGACGGAGCGCAATTGCCTAAATATCATTTAGTAGGGGATGTGGGTATGGATATGTATGCTATGGAGACGGTGACACTACAGCCTGGGGATCACTACCGATTTTGGCATGGATTTGCTATGGAGTTCGACAATGGGTATGCTGCAATTGTGAAAGATAAATCGAGTATTTCAAAAGAAGGACTCCACACGATGGGTGGAGTGTTTGATGCGGGCTACCGTGGTGAATACAATACTCATTTGGTAAATCTTTCGGATAAAGCTTATACTGTAGAGACAGGGGATAAAGTCAGCCAGCTCATCATTTATCCTGTAGTGATCGCAGAGCTTGAAGAAGCAGATACTCTAAGTGAGTCTGAGCGAGGAGAAGGGGGCTTTGGTAGTACAGGCAAAAAGTAAAATGCAAGAAAAAATAAAAGAACAAATCAAAATTGCTTTACAAGAACTCGGAATAGAAACGGGCAATATTCTACTGGAGCACCCAGCAGATTTAAAAAACGGTGATTATTCTACCAACATAGCCATGGTGCATGCGAAGCAAATAGGCAAGAATCCAAAAATATTGGCCGAAGAAATTGTGGCTTTGTTGCAAAAAAATAAAATGAATGAGATAGAAAAGGTAGAAGTTGCAGGCTTTGGGTTTATCAACTTCTATTTATCTCATGAATTTTTTACCCAAAGTATACAAGAAATTTTAGATATAAAAGCAGATTGGGGGAAAAATACGCTGTCTGTAGATAAGAAAATAATGGTGGAATATACGGACCCAAATCCTTTCAAGCCATTCCATATAGGCCATCTTATGACCAATGCAATAGGGGAATCTATTGCCAGAATTACTGAATTCTCTAGCGCCAAAGTTGTCCGAGCAAATTACCAGGGTGATGTGGGTATGCATGTCGCAAAAGCGATGTATGGTATGTACAAAGCTGGCCCTCCAGCAAATGAATCGGCTCCAGCCTCTGAAATTGCGCTCTACATTGGCGAGTGCTATGCCAAGGGTAGCGATGCATATGATTCTGACCCAGAAGCCAAAAAGGAAATAGAGGCTTTCAATAAAAAAGTGTACGATCGGAGCGACGAAAAAGTGAATCAAGTGTACGACTGGGGCAGAAAGGCGACGCTGGAAGCTTTTGAAGAATTGTATAAAATACTTGGCACAAAATTTATGCATTACTTTTTTGAAAGTGTTATGGCACCGATTGGACAGAGAATTGTTAAAGAAAATATTCCAAATGTTTTTGAGGAATCTGACCCCGAAGGAAAGGGTACTTCCAACGGGGCAGGCGCTGCAATCGTTTTTCATGCCGAGAAACATGACCCTAAGCTTCATACTAGAGTGTTTATTACAGGTGCTGGTTTGCCTACGTACGAGACAAAAGAAATCGGCCTAACTATGACCAAGTTTGAAAAGGAGCCTGATATGGATCTCTCTATTGTTGTCACAGCGATTGAACAAGGTGAATACATGAAGGTGGTCCAAAAAGCAATCTCGCTGATGCATCCAGAGCTTGAAAAGAAGATGAAGCATATTACCCACGGTATGATGCGTCTCACTACAGGCAAGATGTCTTCCAGAAAAGGGAATGTCATTACCGGTGAATCATTACTTCGTGATTCTATCGATACGGTGTATGAAAAGATGCAAGAAAGAGATATAAGCGAAAGCGACAAAAAAGAAGTTGCAGAGATCGTTGGCGTTTCGGCGCTCAAGTATTCTATACTCCGTTCCTCTCTCGGGAGCGACATTATTTACGACTTCGATAAATCAATCTCATTTGAAGGGGACTCGGGGCCGTACTTGCAGTACACTGTTGTGCGCGCAAAGGCTATATTACGTAAATGGGAAGAAGTGAAATCTCAAATGAATTCTGAAGTGCTCAAAACACCAAATGAAATTACAGTGCTTGAGAAGATGCTGTACCAATTCCCAGAAGTAGTAGCCCGAGCCTATACAGAGCTTGAGCCACACTATATTGCGACCTACCTTACCGAGCTTGCGAGCTCGTTCAATTCTTTTTATGGCAATACGTTGATTGTAAACAAAGATGATCCTTATACCCCATATAGAGTAGCCATAGTAGAATCCTTTGTGTATACAATGCAAAATGGCCTCTACCTTCTCGGTATCCAAACTCCAGATAAGATGTAAAAATAGTTATAATTAAATATATGAATTCCGAAACCAAAACCTGCCAAAATTGCAAAAACGACTTCACGATCGAGCCGGATGATTTTGGGTTTTATGAGAAGATGAGCGTCCCTGCGCCGACATTTTGCCCGCCTTGTCGAAGTCAGCGTCGACTCTCTTGGCGTAACAACATGTCTTTGTTTAGTGGTAAATGTGGACTATGTCAGAAATCGGTGATTACGCTCTATGCGCCGGATTCAGGAATCACTATCTATTGCAACAAATGCTGGTGGAGTGATCAATGGGACCCAAAAGATTATGCAATGGATTATGATTTTAGTAAGCCATTTTTCACTCAATATCGAGAACTAGTCCAGAAAATCCCGCACATGGCTATCGTAAATGACGATGGTATCGCGAGCCTTAACTGTGAATACACACATGATTGGTGGTTCGCAAAGAATTGCTACATGTGTTTTTCGGGATGGAAAGTAGAGAATGCCATGTACAGCTTTTTCCTTGTAGCAGGGAAGGATATTGTGGACTCTATGAATATAATGTCAGAGACATCCTTTCTGTACGAAAGTATAAATTGTACGCAGGCATATAGATTGAAATACTCTGAGTATAGCAAGTCTTGTATTGAGTCCGCTTTTCTTTATGACTGTGGAGTATGCTCGGATTGTTTTATGTGTGCGGGGCTCCGCAATAAGAAATATCATTTTAAAAATGTAGAATACAGCAAGCAAGAGTATGAAGAAATTTTAAAGAGTTACAGGCTCGATACTGCAAGCGGGGTAGCACGCGCAAGAAAAGAATATGATGAATTTATCCTAAAATATCCTCGTAAATTTGCCTGGGTAAAGCAAAATGTAAATTGTATAGGCGACACCCTTTCGTATAGTAAAAATACCAAGCATTGTTTTATCAGCAAGAAATGTGAAAATTCTAAATATGGTGATTATATGACAAGCAATAAAGATGCCCATGATATGACCATGTCGGGGGAATTAAGTGAGTGTTATGAATGCGTGGTTGCTGATCATTCTCAGAAGAATTTGTTTGGAGTTTTCTCTGTGAAAAGCCAAGAGGTACAGTATACACAGCATTGCCATTCTTCTAAATATCTATTTGGGTGCTCGCAACTTCGTAATGGAAAATATTGTATTTTAAATAAAGAATATACGAAAGAAGAGTATGAGGAAATGCTACCAAAAATAATTGTGCATATGAATGATATGCCTTATGTAGACAAAAAGGGAAATGTCTATAAATATGGAGAATTCTACCCGAGTGAGCTTTCGGTATTTGGCTACAACGAAACAATTGCGCCAGAACAATCTCCATTATCGCGCGAAGATGCAATTGCGCAAGGTTATAAATGGCAAGATAATTTGCAACGGACTGTTGGCAAGGAGACAATGAAGCCGGAGGAAATTCCAGACGCATTGCAAGATGTTACAGACACAATAGTAAATGAAGTGCTAGCTTGTATTGAGTGCAATAGGAATTACAAAATTGTTCCAAATGAATTGACTTTTTACAAGAAAATGAATATTCCAATTCCACACCGATGTTTCCACTGTCGGCACCAAGCACGTATTGCCCGCCGTAACCCATTTAAATTGTGGAAGAGAAGTTGTATGAAAGAGGGATGTAATAATGACTTCGAAACAAGTTATGCCCCCGAAAGACCTGAAATAGTCTATTGTGAGAAATGCTATTTAGCGGAAATTAATTAAACATTGCAAAATGTGGGTTTTGTAGTATGATTTAGATATGCGATGAAGGGGATATCACCCTGGAGCACTAGGAAGAACCCCGAAAGGGAATTAGACCCTATCAATGAGAGCCCGAAAGGGAAACAAGGTGGTACCGCGAGAAACTCGTCCTTGTATAGCAATTTTTTAATTGTTGTACGTGGACGAGTTTTTTAATTTTTAATTTAAATTTTTTATGAATACACAAAAAGGAAATCAGGACCCCGAAAGAACTAAAGGTTCACAAAGTGAACCTACTTCTAACGGGGCAAGTAAATCTAACAATGCCCAAAGAGAAGAGGAGACACTAAAGTTCTGGAAAGAGAATGATGTTTTCAACAAATCACTCACAAAGGATGCACCAAAAGGGAACTACGTATTCTATGATGGACCGCCATTTGCCACAGGCTTGCCACACTATGGGCATATTCTTGGTAGTACTGCCAAGGATGTAATTGGGCGCTACCAAACAATGCGCGGATTTCGTGTACCTCGCAAATGGGGGTGGGATACACATGGACTACCGATTGAAAATATTGTTGAGAAGGACCTCGGAATTTCGGGCCGTAAAGCAATTGAAGCGTATGGTGTGGATAAATTCGCAGAGCATGCACGAGCGTCGGTATTGAAATATGTTGGTGAATGGAAAAAGACAGTCGATCGTATTGGGCGCTGGGTAGATTTCGATAATGCATATATGACGATGGACAATAGCTTCATCGAAAGTGTGTGGTGGGCGCTCGGACAGATGAATGATAAAGGATTGCTCTACGAAGGCGTACGAGTGCTTGCGTACTGTCCGCGTTGCGAAACACCGATTGCCAATTCTGAGATCGCCATGGACAATAGCTACAAAGATATTACTGATATTTCAGTGTATGTAAAATTTTTGCTGGAAGGCGAGACAAATGTATTCCTGCTCGCGTGGACGACTACACCATGGTCACTGCCAGGGGATACTGCGCTTGCGATAAATAAAAATTTGAAATATGTAAAAGTAGAGCATGAAGGAGCATTTTATATTCTCGCAGAAGATAGATTGAAATTTGTACCACTTCTAAAAGATAAAGAATGGAAAATGGGCGAGAATATGTCGGAAGTAAATGCAAATGATTTAATTGGTAAAAGTTATACTCCGCCATTTCATTATTATACGAATATTGATATGCCAAACAAAGAAAATATTTGGAAGGTCTGGCATGCGGACTTTGTCACAGCTGATGCGGGTACAGGTATTGCCCATGAGGCACCGGCATTTGGAGAAGACGACATGAATTTAGCAAAAGCCAACGATATTCCATTTATTATTCACGTTGAGGCAAATGGAGTATTTGCAAAAGAAGTTACTGATTTTGCCGGTGAAAAAGTAAAACCAAAAGAGGATCATCAGTCTGGGGATGTGCTCATAATTAAATATTTGGCAGGCAAGGGGACACTCTTTGCAAAAGAGAAAATAATTCACTCATACCCACACTGCTATCGTTGTGATACACCACTCCTTTACTATGCATTGCCGAGCTGGTTTGTAAATATCCAAAAAGTAAAAGAAAATTTGCTCGCTAAAGCAACAACTATGAATTGGATTCCCGAGCATTTAAAAGAGGGTAGATTTAAAAACATTATGGAGAATGCTCCAGACTGGACCATATCCCGCAACCGCTTCTGGGCAAGCCCTCTACCGATCTGGAAATCTGAAACAGGGAAAGTGATGTTTGTAAATTCAATTGAAGATCTGAAAAAGAAAACAAAAAAGAGTGGAAACAAATATTTCATAATGAGGCATGGGCAAGCTGGAAATAATATTGATATAGCCTTCAATAAAGATTCCCATGTAAATTCTAAATTAACTGAAAAAGGGAAAGGACAGGTGATGGAAAATATTAATAAATTTGATGAAAAAACTGATTTAATAATCTCATCTCCTTTTGAGCGCACTCGGGAAACAACAGAGCTCGTTTTAGAAAAACTAAAAATTTCAAAAGAAGAAGTTTTATATGATGAGAGAATTGTCGAGTGGGATATTGATAGTACATTCGAAGGTATTCCATTACCGGAGTTTAAGCAGTATTTTGACCAGGACTATTCTCAAGGTCCTACCAAGGATTTTACAGACGGAGAGAGTTTCGCGGATATGGTAAAACGTGTCGGTGGATTTATCAAGGAAACAGAACAAAAATATCAGAACAAAAATATTCTGATCATTTCTCATGCTGGAACTCAAAGAGCTCTTGATTTTATTGCACAAGGGTATACTTTTGAAAAGCTCACAAAAAATGGACCACTTCCTTTCTTGGAAAATGGAAAAATAAAAGAAATTATTTTTAGCCCATTGCCCCACAACGCACAATATGAACTTGATATGCACCGACCGTATATTGATGCTATTACACTTGTCGATGAGGAGAGTACAGAATACAAAAGAATTCCAGAAGTCATCGACTGCTGGTTTGAGTCGGGATCGATGCCATTTGCCCAGGATCACTACCCATTCGAGCGCCCAGACTGGAAAGAGCAGAATTTCCCTGGAGGATTTGTTGCGGAATATATAGCGCAGACTCGGACATGGTTCTACTACAGTCATGTGATATCCACAATTCTTTTTGACAAAGCACCTTTTGAAAATGTGGTGACTACAGGGACAGTACTCGCAGAGGATGGTAGCAAGATGAGTAAGTCTAAAAATAATTTCCCAGACCCCTCTATACTATTTGATAAATACGGAGTAGATGCATTACGATTCTACCTCATGTCCTCGACCCTGATGAAAGGCGAAGATGTAAATTTCTCTGAGAAAACAGTACAAGAAGTCGCAAGTAAGATAGTGGGTAGATTGGAAAATGTCTTGGCTTTTTATGAACTGTACCCCGCAGAAGAGCAAGCTCTCAACGGGGCAAGTAGTGACAGCTTAGAATCAGAAAATATATTAGATCAATGGATTCTAACAAGATATAGTGAACTATCAAAAGAAGTAACGAAACAGATGGAAGTCTATGATTTGGCATTGGCTACACGACCCTTTGATTTGTTTATCGAGGACCTATCTACCTGGTATCTACGACGCTCTCGCGAAAGAATAAAAGATGAAGGAGAAAGCAACCCCGAAGGAAAGAGTACTTCCTGCGGGGCAAGGCAAACTCTTTACTTTGTTTTAAAAAATACTGCATTGTTGCTAGCGCCGTATGCACCATTTATAGCAGAGCATGTTTGGCAGCATCTCAAACAAGACACTGATGCTGAAAGTGTGCACCTAGCTAATTGGGCTCTATTTGAGTTTGGTAATACTGAAATAATCTCAGAGATGCAAAGTGTGCGGGATGTTGTTACCTTGGGATTGCAAGCTCGTCAGAAAAATAATATACCGGTACGTCAGCCACTCGCTAAATTAAAAATTAAAAATGAAAAATTAAAAATTGAATACCAAGAAATTTTGAGAGAGGAGCTTAATATAAAAGAAATTGTTTTAGATCAAGCATTGTTATCAGAAATTGAATTAGATATAAATATAACAGAGGATTTAAAAAGAGAAGGGGATTATCGTGAACTTTTGCGTGCAGTACAAGATATGCGTAAAAAGGAGGGCTTGATGCCAAGTGATGTGATTACGCTCTCTATAGCCACAGACACAAAAGGGGAAGAGCTGATCAAGGAATTTGAAACTGATTTTAAGAAAACTGTAGGGGCAAAAGAGATAAAAATAGGGGAGAATGATGGTGCGGAAGTAAAAATTGGAGAACTCTCGTTTAAAATAAAAATCTTAAAATAAGTCCAGAAAATAAAAACCCAAAGCTACTGCTTTGGGTTTTTTGATTTCGTGGGAAGAATTAATGCTCTCCAAAAATGTTTGGCTGGTAGGCCCATCCTCTACTGAGGTTTTTCTGTTTTTGCTCATCTTCATTAATTTTAATAATTTTTTGTTTTTTCTCCCATTTTTTAGGGAAAAATATCTTGTAAAAGGATTCAGTAACCCAGTCAATACAAAAAAGAATTAAACAAAGAATTAAGAAGATGCCACCTGCGCACAAGACGCCAATTGTTTTGAGTAAATTTTTCATGATTTTATATAAATTTAAAGGTACAAATTAAAAATCCAGCCATTTGAGGGCTGGTGCTTGAGATCAATTACGATTTCTTTAGAGAGTATTATTAAACACAAAAACCAGCCATCAAATATGATACTGGGGGAAGCGGTAAGTTGTTAACTTGTTTTGTATAATAATTCATTACCTATTTAATCTATCAGATATAGGTATTTTATGCAATATGTTATAATTTTTGCATGAAAAAAGTATTTATTGTACATGGTTTCGGAGGAATACCAAACGGAGGATGGTTCCCTTGGCTGATGAAAGAACTGGCACTAATTGATATACCAGCAACCTCTATTTTGATGCCGGACAGCCATAATCCTGATGTAAACAAATGGTCAGAAACAATAAATAAATATGTTGGTGATGATACAGAGAATACAATTTTGGTAGGGCACAGTTTGGGTGCACCAGCTTTGTTGCGGTATTTAGAAAGATGTCTGGATGATAAAAAGCTAGGAGGACTAGTATTGGTTGCAGGTGTGATTGAACCTTTGGAGACAGATAATCCAAATAGTGATTTTAGAAAGATCGACCAATTTTTGATTCCAGAGATTGATTTTGAGAAAATAAAAAATATTCCACATGCAAAAGTTGTTATTCATGGCGCCAAAGATCCAATAGTACCTTTTGCTCACGCAGAAAAAATATCTAAAGGTATGAATAGTGAATTGATTGCAGTTCCAGAAGGAGATCACTTCAGTCAAAAAATGGAACCAATTTGTTACGAGTTACCTGTAGTATTAGAAGCCCTTAAAAAAATACTCAAATAATATTTATGGCCCACCACCATATACATCATACCGAAGGGATTATACTTTCGCACCGAGCACGGGGGGAGGCGAACAAGATGCTCTCTATATACACTTTGGAGTATGGTCTAGTGTACGCCCAAGCGCAGGGGATCCGACTCAACAAATCGAAATTACGTTTTGCTTTGCAGGACCTTTCCTATGCCAAGATCGACTTGGTGCGTGGCCGAGATGTGTGGCGAGTGACATCTGCAACACCGATAAATTCTTTTGCTTACGCAAGGACAGACATGGGGAGTATAGCTTTGATGTTGCGCGTGAGTAAACTCATCGAGCGCTTGTGCAATGGAGAAGAGGGGAATAGAGATGTTTTTGCAGACATTATTCAGTCATTTATGGTTCTAGACAGTGAATCGGTTGCAGTCGAGACTCGTGAGGCATTGGAGCTACACCTTGTTTTGAGAATTCTAAATCAGCTTGGATACATTGGCGACAACAAGGACTTGGTAAATTACTTGGATGGGGGATTTGAATCAGAGAAAGCCAAAGAGGTCCTCTTTAATAAGAAATCAATTGTTATGGCTATCAACCAAGCTTTGCGTGAAAGTCAGCTATAATTTGTGTTATAATGGTCCGTATATATGGTAGACCAAAAAAATGGATTACATAAGATAGAGGATATAAAGCGCACATTATATGAGCGTGATTTCGACGCAAACAGTCACCACAAGCAGGGTGTACTACATAAAGTACAGCACGATGTTGCCAATACCTGGGACGACAAAGACAGTGTGGTGTCCTCCCCAAAGTATACAAAATTCTTTAAAAGATTTTTTTTCATAGCTATTTTATTTTTTCTTGGAGCTGTGGGCTACGGAGCGTATACATTTTTTCAAGGCAAGAGTACTGTCTCGGGGGACAATATAGAGGTCACTGTTCTCGGCAATGCATTTGTACAAGCAGGAGAAGAGCTACCGATCCAGATCGAGATAGTAAATAAGAACAATGCAAAACTAGAATTTGTTGACTTGGTCGTCGAGTACCCTCGTGGCGCCTCGGCCGACTCGACTCTCGATATGATACGTTTGCCTCGGGAAGCTATTGGTACTATTAAGCCCGGTGAGCGTATAGAGAGAAATAAAAAAGTAATCCTGTACGGCGACCAAGGTGCCGTTCGAAATGTGACTGTCCGCCTCGAATACCACCCCGAGGGATCGAATGCTATTTTTACAAAAGAGAAATCATATCCAGTGACTATTAGCTCGGCACCACTAACGCTCGCCTTTGACGGCCCGACGGTGACAAGCCCTGGCCAAGATGTTAACTTCCAAATCACGGCTACGCTCAATACGACACTTCCAAGCAACAAGACACTGCTGAAAGTTGCATACCCGACAGGATTTCGTTTTGAGAATTCTCTACCGAGCCCATCCCTTGGCAATTCGCTTTGGGATATTAGCAATTTGGAAATCGGTAAGCCGATGACGATAAATATAAAGGGCAGTATTGTTGGCCAAAATGGCGACGAGCAAGCATTTCATGTATATGTTGGCAATCCAAATACAACCAACCAATCGGTGATCGATGTTGTCTACAATTCATTACTACACACAGTGCTACTCGACAAGCCATTCTTAGAAGCAAAGATACTCATTGGGGGTGAAGATCTAGAGGCGTATGCTGCTGTTGGAGGTAAGCCGGTAAAAGTAGATATAGAGTGGGTCAACAATCTTCCTTCTCGAATCCTCAATGCCCAGATCTCTGCCAATCTCTCTGGTAATGTTCTCGACAAAGGAACGGTGGAGGTCAATGAAGGATTCTTTGATTCTACTACTAGTGTTATTGTTTGGGACAGAAATACCAATTCAGATCTCGCATCTGTAGAACCAGGAGGCAAAGGTAGAGTCAGCTTCTCCTTTACTCCATCATCGGTCCTAGGAGCATCGCAATCTATTAGCGCTCCGCAAGTTGTGATATCGGTAAGTATCAAGGGCCAAGAATCTGGTGGTGTAGGAATTTCTGAAGTAACAAACTTTACAAAGAAGACAGTGCGAGTAACTTCCGACTTCCAGATTGTCGCGGCAGCTTCCTCTGCTGGTGGGGCTATACCACCGCAAGTAGATCGCGATACGATGTACAAAATAACTTGGACACTTTCGAATTCTGTAAATAATGTAAACAATGCCGAAGCGCGAGCTATATTACCAGTGTATGTAAAGTGGGGATCTGTAGTGGGTGGCGGCACTGAAAATGTTTCTTTTGATCCGTCTACTCATGAAGTGTTGTGGCGTGCCGGAACAGTCAAAGCAAATACTGGATTTGGGGCTGGCGAAAGGGAAGTTTCATTTACGGTAATACTCAAGCCGTCAGTATCACAAGTAGGCACTGCGCCACAATTGATAAAAGAAGTGTATCTGACAGGAACCGATGCGTTTACTGGTATGCAACTGAGATCTAATGCAAGAGATATGAATACACGTCTCGAGAACGACCCAAATTTTGTAATAGGTAACGAGCGTGTTATAAGATAATAATAAATAAAATGGAAAATACAGATAACAATCTAATGGAGAAGATCACATCACTTGCAAAGCGAAGAGGCTTTATCTTTCAAGGCTCGGAAGTTTACGGTGGATTGGCTGGTACTTATGATTACGGCCCACTTGGTGTGTCGCTAAAAAATAATATCAAGAATTCTTGGTGGAAAAAGTTTGCCGACAACCGCGAGGACATGTACGGAATTGATGCCTCTATATTGATGAATGCAAATGTGTGGAAAGCTACAGGTCACGTAGACAATTTTTCCGACCCCATGGTGGAGTGTAGTAAATGTAAAAAAAGATTTCGCGCAGACCAAATCATAGATATGGAAATCTGTGCTGAATGTGGTGGCAAGCTAGGTGAAGAAAAGAAGTTCAATATGATGTTTGCAACCCAAATTGGTGCGGTGGAGGATTCATCAGCTACTGTATATTTACGACCAGAGACTGCCCAAGGCATGTTTGTGAATTTCAAAAATGTCATGGACTCTATCCACCCGAAATTGCCTTTTGGTTTGGCACAAATTGGAAAAGCTTTTCGAAATGAAATTACTCCTCGAGATTTTATTTTCCGACAGCGTGAATTTGAGCAAATGGAAATAGAATTCTTTTTACACCCAAATGATTGGGAAAAATATTTCACATACTGGCGTGCAGAAATGCTCGAATGGATGGAGAGTATTGGTATTGATATGAATAGTGTTTATGAGCTCGAAGTAGAAGGTAAGGATCTTGCACATTATAGTTCACGTACAATCGACTTTGAATTTGAATTTCCTTTTGGCCGAAAAGAGTTGTATGGACTCGCGTATCGTACAGATTTCGACCTGCAGACTCATGCCAAAAATAGCACTGTCGATTTATCATATTTTGATGATGAGACAAAGGAAAGATTGGTGCCGCATGTGATAGAGCCATCATTTGGAGTGGATCGCACAGTATTGGCATTGCTTGTAAGTGCTTATAAAGAAGAGGTAAAAGGCGAGGATGTACGGCCATATTTGGCCCTTAGACCATCTATTGCTCCGGTAATCTGTGCTGTATCACCACTCTTGAAGAACAAGCCAGAGTTGCGTGATTACGCCAACAAAGTCTATCGAATGCTTAAAAACGAATTTGGCCGTGTGATGTGGGACGACAACGGCAACATTGGTAAGAGATATCGCAGACAAGATGAAATCGGTACACCATGGTGTATTGTGATAGATTTCGACACATTGGGCGAGGAGAACCCTGAGCACAAAGATACTGTCACAGTACGCGACCGTGACACAGGCACACAAGAAAGAATAAAAAAAGACGAACTGGTTGAATACATAAAAGAAAGGATGAATTAAAATGCAAAAAGGATTTGATTATATTGGCGTAGGAGTTTCTTATTATTGCCATGATGGCGAGGGAAACTATGTTATGAATAAAAGAGGTATAAATTGCCGTGATGAGCATGGTTGTTGGGATTTTGGTGGAGGATCGGTTGATTTTGGAGACACAGTAGAAGGAACTTTAGTTAAAGAATTAAAGGAAGAATATTGCGCAGAAAAGATTGAGTATGTATTCCTAGGGTACAATGATAATTTTCGAGAACAAAATGGCAAAAAGGTCCACTGGATCCAATTTCATTTTTCGGTAAAAGTTGATCGGGATGAAATCAAGAATGGTGAACCTCATAAATTTGATGAAATAGCATGGTTTAGACTCGATGCGCTTCCAACTCCACTTCACTCACAAACTCTTCCTGAGTTAGAGATTTATAAAAATAAACTTACTTAAAAATGCAAAAACCAAAGAAGACAACATTATCAAATGGCTTGCGGATTGTGACCGTGCCTATGAAAGACAACCCTACTGTGACAGTGCTTGTGCTAGTAGGAACAGGGAGTGACTACGAAGACAAAAAGGTAGGTGGTATATCACATTTCCTTGAGCATATGTGCTTCAAGGGCACAGTGGCTCGTCCGACAGCCCAAGCAATATCGCACGAACTAGATGCGCTTGGTTGCCAGTACAACGCCTTTACTGATCATGAAATGACAGGCTATTATGCCAAAGCTGACAGCAAACATTTCAAAAAGATATTTGAAATTATTTCTGATATATATCTGAATTCCACATTCCCAGAAAGTGAAATGGAAAAAGAAAAGGGAGTGATAGTAGAAGAGATTAATATGTACGAGGACATGCCGCACAGACATGTGCAAGATTTATTCCAAGAGTTGCTATATGGCGACCAACCCGCAGGGCGCAATATTGCGGGTACGCGCGAGAATGTACGCGGAATGAAAAGAGATGATTTTGTAAAATATAAAAAGGAACATTATGTTGCGAGCGCAACTACGATTGTTGTGGCAGGGAACATAGATACAAAATCTGTCTTACAAGAAGCCAAGAAGCATTTCAAGGACGTACACACAGGAAAGAAAAATTCAAAAACAAAAACAAAAATTTCACAAAAAACTCCTCAAGTTTTGCTGAAGTACAAAGAAAGTGACCAGACACACTTTGTGCTCGGAGTACGAAGCTTCGACATGTTCAACAAGCAAAATGCCATACTTTCAGCGCTTGGTGGAATCTTGGGTATGGGTATGTCTTCGCGCTTGTTTATCAAATTGCGTGAAGAGATGGGTGTGGCGTATTATGTGCGCGCCGGCAATGACACAAGTCTTGATCATGGAGCATTCCAGATTTCTGCTGGAGTGACCAATACTCGCTCAGAAGAGGTAATAAAAGAAATCCTTAAAGAGTGTACTCGACTCAAAGATGAGCTCGTAACTGAGGCGGAGTTAGCAAAAGTAAAATCATTTATTATAGGGAACTCAAAATTATCACTCGAATCAAGCGACGACATTGCCAATTTCTATGGAGGGCAAGAGATCCTGAAAAAAGATATGAAGACCATAGAAGAGAAGGCTCGTGAGCTCAACAAAGTCACTGCCTTTGATATCCAGCAAATGGCTCGCAAAATATTTGTAACAAAGAATTTGAACCTTGCAATCATTGGGCCATTTGCCAACAAGGCCAAATTCGAGAAAATACTCCAATTTTAGTTTGTATGATATTATAAAAGTATGAATGATGGGCAAAAAAATACAACCATTTCGATCTCGACCGGGACTCTTGTTCGTGCCACGATCATCATCATCTCCATCCTTGCTTTGATTAAACTGCGAGATATTGTGCTTGTGGTACTTACTGCAATAGTCATTGCTTCATTTATAGAATCGGGAGTCAAGAAAATGAAGCGTTTTATCAAGAATCGCGCGATTGCTGTATTTTTGATCTACCTTGTCTCCTTTGCGATTGTTATTGGTTTATTCAGTGTCTTTGTGCCTGTGTTCTTGGAAGAAATGTCCGCTCTTGTCGACCAGTCTGCAAAATATATTCCAGAGGGAAGTATCTTGAATTCCTTCCAAGCAGATACTATTACCGGAGCCAAAGGTGTGGTCTCCAACCTTTCCCACAATGCATCACTTGGAGAATTGATCAACAGCACAAAAGGGTTGGCAGGAAGCCTCTCTGGAGGATTCATAGCAATATTTAGTACTGCCTTTGGAGGCATACTGAACCTTGTGTTGATTGTGATTATTTCATTTTATCTTTCTGTCAAAGAAAAGGGTATTGAGAATTTCCTACGAATCGTGGTGCCGGATAAACATGAAGAGTATGTGATCGACCTATGGCTACGTACTGAGCACAAGATCGGACTCTGGATGCAGGGGCAGATGTTGCTCGGTGTGATCGTGGGGCTACTTACTTATTTAGGTTTAGTTATTTTGGGAGTAAAATATGCTTTGGTGATTGCTCTTTTGACTGCACTCTTTGAGCTCATACCATTTGGTATATTACTTGCGGTTATACCAGCGATGCTCTTTGGATACCTCGGAGGAGGAATTAGTACAGCCTTTATGGTAGGAATACTATACTTTATCATCCACCAATTTGAAGCGTATTTGATCTATCCTTTGATCGTAAAGAAGGTTATTGGGATCTCACAACTAGTAGTGATACTATCGCTCTTGATCGGATACACACTGGCAGGATTTTGGGGAGTAGTGCTTGCGATACCATGCGCTGTGTTGCTACTTGAGTTCCTCGACGATAGAGAAAAGAAAAAGATTATGTCGCGTGCGAATTAATTATGTCTAAAGAAAATCTCGGAAAATCATTTTATTTAACGACCACTTTACCATATGTAAATGCGCCACTTCATATGGGGCATGCGCTCGAATTTGTACGTGCTGACGTGATTGCTCGGTATAAAAAACTCGCTGGCTTTGATGTGTATTTCAACACTGGTACCGATGAACATGGGATCAAGATTTTTGAGAAAGCTCAAGAGAAAGGGATGAGTGCTCAAGATTTTGTCGATGCTGGTTTTGCTACTTTCAAAGAGCAGATTAAACTATTTGGAGTCAGTGACGATATTCATTTTATTCGTACCACCGATGTGCACCACGAAGAGTGTGCGAAAGAATTTTGGAAGCGGGTGCAGAACAACGGATACATATACAAAAAGACTTATGAGGCAAAATACTGTGTAGGGTGCGAAAGTGAAAAGACAGATTCTGAGCTCAATGACGTAGGGCAGTGCCCGGATCACTCAGGTATAGATTTGCAAATCATCAATGAAGAAAATTATTTCTTTAAATATTCTGCCTTCGGCGAAAAATTATTGGCATTCTACGAGAAGAATCCTACATTTGTTGTGCCGGAATTTCGCTTCAATGAAATTATCTCTTTTGTAAAAAATGGTTTGCAAGACTTCTCGATCTCTCGACTGAAATCAAAAATGCCATGGGGAGTAGCAGTGCCGGGCGATGAGGATCATGTAATGTATGTGTGGTTTGATGCACTTACTAATTATATTTCCACAGTTGGTTGGCCTGAGCAAGGAGGGGATTTTGATAAATATTGGGTCAATGGCAATCCTACACAATATTGTGGTAAGGATAATACAAGATTTCAGAGCGCTATGTGGCAAGCAATGCTTATGGCGGCAGATGTTCCAAACTCCCACCAGATCGTGGTTAATGGCTTTATCACCGCCGACGGAGGGCTAAAGATGAGTAAAACACTTGGCAATGTAGTAGACCCGAGCGACATTGTAAAAGAGTATGGCACTGACGCTCTACGCTATTTCTTGCTCCGCGAAGTGAGTAATTTTGAAGATTCACCGTTTACGATTGAAAGGTTTAAGGATGCATACAATAGTGGATTGGCGAATGGATTAGGAAACTTATCTAGCCGTATCTTAACATTATCTGAAAAATATTTAGATGCGTGCCCTGCGACATTTACAAATTCTATGCAAAAAGCATGTTTTGATTATCTTGAAAAATTTGAGATAAAACAAGCAACAGATTTTATTTGGAATGAAATTCAAAATGTAGATAAGATTATTCAATCCACTGAACCATTTAAGGTTGTTAAGGTTGATTTAGAAAAAGGTAAAAATTTGATCAGCGATCTTGTTGTACGTCTTTATGGTATTGCCGAAATGTTACTTCCTATCATTCCAGAAACTTCAGAAAAAATATTAAATCTGATAAAAGAAAACAAAAAACCAGAGACACCTTTGTTTTTAAGAAAAGAATAAAATGGATTTTAAATATATCGATATACATTCGCATACAAATTTCAAGGCATTTGAGGAGGATAGGGATGCTGTTATTCAACGAGCGCTCGACGCTGGTGTGGCAGTGATTAATGTAGGTACACAGATTGATACGTCGCGCAAAGCTGTCGAGATGGCGCACAAGCATGACGGTGTGTATGCGATTATTGGATTGCATCCTATACATACCGGAGCGTCGTATCACGATACAAAAGAATTGGGCGAAGAAGGCAAAGCATTTACAAGCCGCGGAGAAGTTTTTGATTACCAAGCGTACAAAGAATTGATTACTGACCCAAAGGTTGTGGCAATAGGGGAATGTGGACTCGATTATTACAGATGCACAGAAGAAACAATTGCAAAGCAAAAAGAAGCATTTATTGATCAGATCAATCTTGCAAATGAATTTAATAAACCATTAATGCTTCACATTCGAAATAATCCAGAGAGTAAAGAACTCAATGCCTATAGTGATGCATTAGAAATTTTGAAAGAGCATGCAAAGGTAAAAGGGGATGTACACTTCTTTGCTGGAAGTTTGGAGGACGCAAAAGGATTTGTTGATTTTGGATTTACATTATCATTTACCGGAGTCATTACCTTTACTCATGACTATGATGAAGTGGTCCGCCAGACTCCGCTTGAGATGATAATGTCCGAAACTGATTCACCATATATTACGCCCATACCATACAGGGGCAAGCGCAATGAGTCGGTATACGTGATAGAAGTAGTGAAAAAAATCGCTGAAATCAAAGGTCTGAGTGTAGAAGACACCGCTCTCCAGTTGGTGAATAACGCCAAGAGAGTCTTCAAAATATAGGGTAGACCCCGTCGCTCGCGAATGACAGGGTAGACAAAAGGCCTTATTTCTGCTAATATAACCAAGTCTCGTTTGATGCGCTCCTGAAAGCGTATCACTTAGGTCCATAGCGGGATAGTATTATTAAAATTTAAAAATAACGTTTTTATGGAAGAAAAAGAAGCAAAAATGACCGTATATGAGGTTGGATACCTTTTGGTGCCAACTATTGCGGAAGAGAATGTAGGTGGAGAGGTGACACTGTTGAAGGATATGTTATCTGCCAATGGTGCACAATTTATCTCTGACGAATATCCAAAAATGATCGAGCTTGCGTACGAAATGTCTCGGACAATTTTGAACAAAAAAGCAAAGTTCACTACAGGATATTTTGGCTGGATAAAATTCGAAATGACCGCAGAAGGCATTTTGAAAGCAAAAGACTCTCTTGATAAAAATGAGTCAATAATCCGATTCCTTTTGATCAAGACTGTTCGCGAGAGCACAATGTCTCCAAAGCGTGCATACACAAAGACTGAGGGTGGTGCGGGGATCAAACGCCGTACAACAACAAAGTCTGCTGACGCTGTAGAAGCAGGGCCAATAAACGAAGAGACTATCGATAAAGATATCGAAGCTCTTGTGGTAGAATAAAGGTATTAACAAGTTAATCCTATTTACTATATGTATTTAAACAAAGCATTAATTATCGGCAATCTGACTCGAGACCCTGAGCTCAAGGCGTTGCCATCTGGGATCAAAGTGTGTAGTTTCTCTGTAGCTACTAATCGTGTTTGGAAAGACCAAAATGGTGCCAAACAAGAAGCTGCTGATTACCACAACATTGTAGTCTTTGGTCGCCAAGCAGAAACAGTGGCTCAGTATATGAAAAAGGGTAGCCAAGTCATGGTAGAGGGCCGTATGCAGACTCGTAGCTGGGATGATGCAACTACAGGCACAAAGAAGTACCGTACAGAAGTTGTAGCAGACCGTGTCCAATTTGGCTCTACAGGCAATGCACCGCGAACAGGAGGCGGAGCTCCAACACAAGCACAAGCGAAATCAAATGAACAAGATGATAGTGGGCTCGACACCATAGAATACCCTCAGGACGAAATCGCATCTGAAGATATACCATTCTAATTATTAAAAATTATTAAAGAATTTATGAAACAAGATTATTTTTCTTCAAACAATATAAAATATATTGATTACAAAGATCTAGAATTGTTGCGCAAGTTTATTGCTGCCAACGCTCGCATGATGGGCCGCAAGAAGACAAACACAACTTCTAAAAATCAACGCAAATTGTCTGTCGCTATCAAGCGTTCAAGATTTATGGGCTTACTCCCATTTATTGCGAAGTAAAAGTATCAATACTAAAAATCCCGCAGTCCATTGGATTGCGGGATTTTTTGGTATAGGTATAAAGAAATTTTATTTGTACGACATGGTTAATTCTTTGTGTTTTTCACCATGTTGTATTAATAAAAGTTCGTCATATAAATGATCAAAGACACTTTCTTCTTTTGGAATTTGTGGTAATTCAAACCACTCATCATAAGCAAAAAATGAAGTAATGCGACCCATATTGATAGCTGTACCTGTCATGAATGCTTCAATTTCTTCACCCCTTTTGATACGTTCACATAATTCCTGCACAACTATAATATTGTCAATTCGCCTCGTGTCTCCTCTCAAGACTTCTTTGCTAATTTTTAGTATAGTGGATCTGGTCATTCCAGCAAGGATGCGACCGTCTGCCTCAGGGGTAACAAGCTTATTGTTCACACTAACGAAGATATTTGACGTAGCAAGTTCTTCAAACGCACGAATCTTATTACTTACAAAGGGATGCGTAAAAAGAATACTATTGCATCCTTTTTCTTGAGCAATAGCTTCCCATGGTGCTGCCATTGCATAATTTCCAGAAAATTTTACATCAGCAAAGTGGCGATTCGTGCGATCATGTTCTGTATCAACATAGACATTGAATAGTTGATTGCGATCTGGAGTAAGGTAACAACATTTTATAATGAGTGCATACTCTGTGTTTGCAAATGCTTTCAATGAATCTGTTGTTACATTAATAAGCTCTGGGAAAAAATAAAGTGCCTGCCCTTCTTTTAAAGAGGGAGCGTAGGTGCGAGCTAATTCTTTGACTGCTCCTGAGAATGTATCCCAATCAGGCTCCGGCATGGCAAGTTTTCTCGCCCCGTAACATAGTCTTATGTAATGTTCTTGCATTCGGAACAATAGACCGGATACAAGCTTAAAAGCTTCAAACATTGATCGGCCGAATCTTACGCCAGGTGATTCAGAAGGAATTTTGTAAGAATCTTTTTTGGCAATGGAGAATTTTCCCCATCCTTTCTCTTTACTCCAAGTTACATATGCCATTAATGGCAATGCGGTTTTACTAAAATTTGCTTGTTCTAATGATTTTTGTGCTGTCATAACTGTATATTTGAATGTTTTTTCTTAGTATACTTATATGTAATTTGAAGTCAATGAAATACAAAAACCTCACAAGTCTAACTTGTGAGGTTTTTGTATTTTGATATTATTTAAACTCGTTCTACGTATTCGCCAGTTTCTGTATTTATTCTTATTTTGTCGCCAGTGTTGAGGAAGAAGGGGACATTTATATTGACGCCGTTCTCGAGCACTACCACTTTGCCTCCACCATTGGCAGTGTTGCCTTTGATAGACGGAGGAGCCTCTTTGATTACGAAATCCATTTTTACCGGAAGCTTGATGCTGATGATTTTCTCCTCATCGTCATCTTCCCATACAAGTGCAGTTACATTTTCATTGGCTTTAAGGAATTTAACTGAATCACCGAGGACCTTTTCTTCAAGTTGGAATCGGTCTTTAGGGTCAGATGGGTCAGCAAACCAGTATTCGCCTTTGTTGGCATACAGGAACTTCACTTCCTTTTTGTTTACCTCGGCTTCGTCAGCTTTGTCGGAAGCGTGAAAAACGGTATTCCAAGTACGGCCAGAGAGTAAACTCTTGAGTTTGACCTGGTTTTGAGGCTTGCGCTGTTGTGTGCGGGCGACATGGTTGTCTACCACAACACAAGGCTCATCCTCGTGGATAATAATTTTCCCAGTGCGTATTTCGCTGTATTCAAGCATTGCCATATAGGTGTATTTATATCAGATTTTAGGGTAAAAAACAAATGCATCTCTCTTCTCCGGGTACAGAATTTTTGAAGCTTAAAAATCCCTGAAGTTTCCTCGTCGACACTCGGAAAACCCCCTGCAAAGAGAATACATTTGTTTTTTACTCTGCAGACGAAGCGACTTGGATTTCGCCGAAGCGAGCGCGGACTTCTTTTAGAATTTCATCAGAGAGCTTTTTGTTGTCGCGTAGATAGGTGCGGGCAGCGTCGTAGCCACGGCCAAGTTTGATTTCTTCGAAGCCTTCTTTTGCACGAGCTTTCTCTGTCCCTAGATAGGTGAATATAGCACCGCTTGATTTAGATATGATGCCGAGCTTTTCACCGAGGGCCATGATTTCACCCTCGCGAGAGATGCCTTCGCCATACAGTATATCGAATTCTGTTTGTTTGAATGGGGCAGCGACTTTGTTCTTGACTACTTTTACGCGAGTACGTGAGCCCACCACTTCTTCACCTTTTTTGATCTGAGCAATACGGCGGATGTCGAGGCGAACTGATGTATAGAATTTGAGAGCTTTGCCTCCTGGAGTTGTTTCGGGATTGCCAAACATAATACCGATCTGCATACGGATCTGGTTGATGAATATAACTACTGTATTTGAGCGGGCAACTATAGCAGTTAGCTTGCGGAGAGCTTGGGACATTAGACGTGCTTGCTTACCTACGTGTGACTGGCCCATGTCGCCCTCGATTTCATCTTTTGGAGTGAGTGCAGCTACAGAGTCGATGACGATGACATCTATCTTGCCAGAGCGGACAAGTGATTCCGTAATTTCCAATCCTTGCTCACCTGTGTCGGGCTGGGATATAAGGAGCTCCTTGATATTTACTCCCAACTTGCGTGCGTATTCTGGGTCCATTGCGTGTTCGGCGTCTATATAAGCGCATACTCCACCTTTTTTCTGAGCTTCGGCTACGATGTGCAATGCGAGGGTTGTCTTGCCACTTGATTCTGGTCCAAATATTTCCATCATACGGCCACGCGGAACACCGCCTACTCCGAGTGCCATATCAAGACCGATTGATCCAGTAGGGATGACATCGATATCTACTTTTGGAGCATCACCCATTTTCATAATCGCGCCTTCACCAAATTTGGTTTGAATAGAGCGAATAGTATCCTCGATACCTGCGCCGATCTCCTTTGGTTCTTTTTTTGCTTTTTTTTGCATAATTTTATTTTTCCCAAGGACCGACCTTTGGCTTGCCAAAGGTCGGTCCTTGGGTCTGCTAATTATTTATAATATTTTTTGTTATATCTCCAACTGCTACACTGTCTGCCTTCTTTGGTGTGTATACTTCCAATGTTTTTCGAGCACTTTTTCCAAATGCATCTTTTGCTTCGATCGTAACTACAGAGTACCCATCTGGTAGGGCAACATCTTCGCTGAAGACTCCATTTTTATCCAAATTGATTTCTCGGCCATTCAGCGAGAGATAAGTAGCATTTTTTGCATTGCCCGATATTTTGGAAATAGATTGTGAGTCTGTATCACCATTTATTTCTGCGCTAATCTGGACTCCACGGATTATACTACGCATGTTGGTATATGCCAGAGCTCCAATAACAAGAAATAATGCAAGAGAGACACTAGAAGATACCCAGAATTTAATGCTTTTATTTTTTGTATTCCTGATTATGTTCATTGATTGGTACATATATTATAGCAAATTATCGACTACTACATTGCATCTGTATTATCCACAGATTTTTCCATTACTTCACGGGGCTTGGACCCATTGGCAGCGCCTACTATACCTCGCTCCTCTAGCATATCTATCAGTTTGGCAGCACGGGCATAGCCTATACCAAGCTTCCTTTGCAGATATGAGGTACTAGCCTTGTTTGTCTCTATCACTATCAGACGTGCATCCTCGTACAGGTCGTCATCCCCATTGTCTTCGAGTGACGAGCTAAAGAGGTTGTTGCCACCAGAATCGAGGCTTCCAGAGAATTCGATCTCATTTGGGAGCTCATCTTGGTATGCTCGGCGCAGATATGCTACTACATTCTTTACTTCATCTTCGGATATAAATGCACTTTGTAGGCGCTCGGGCTGGCTCATCTCGCCAGAGGCGTAGAGCATGTCTCCGGCACCGAGCAGTTTCTCCGCGCCAGCGGCATCCAAAATGGTGCGCGAATCGATCTGAGAAGACACTTGCAATGCGACGCGAGTAGGGACGTTGGCTTTGATTAACCCAGTAATGACGTTGACTGAAGGGCGCTGAGTAGAGAGGATAAGGTGGATACCGACAGCACGTGACATCTGGGCGAGTCGTACTATAGCGCTCTCGAGTTCACGAGGGTAGGACTGCATAATATCGGCAAGCTCATCGATAATAATGACTATATACGGCATCTTGTCTGGAGCAGTGTCCTCGTCGGCATCTTTTTGATAAGCTTTTTGCATCTTTGGCAGGATGTTTGTGTGATACGATTCAATATCGCGCACAGAATGCGATTCGAGTATGTCATAACGCCTGTCCATTTCCTTTGCTGCCCATTTGAGCGCGAGGATACATTTCTTGGCTTCGGTAATGACCGGGGTTAGAAGGTGAGGGATCTTGTTGTAGAGAGTGAGCTCGACACGCTTTGGGTCCACCATGATCAGGCGCATTTCTTCTGGACCGTTGCGGTACAGAAGTGAAGTAATTACAGAGTGGATTGTGACAGACTTTCCAGACCCGGTAGCACCGGCGATGAGGGCATGAGGCATCTTTGCTAGGTTGCCAAAGTAGGCTTTGCCAGAGAGGCCCTTCCCAAGTGCTACCGTTAGAGGCTTTGGAGAGTTTTGGAATTTTTCATCAGTCAGAAGAGTTGCAAGTCCGACAGTGGATTTGACCTTGTTTGGGATCTCGATACCGACGAGTGACTTGCCTGGGATTGGAGCTTCGATACGGATAGGGTGGGCGGCTAGGGCGAGTGCGAGGTCATTTTGGAGTCCAACAATACGGGACAACTTCATACCTTGGGCAGGCTTGAGTGCGTAGCGAGTAACTGTCGGGCCGATGGTTACCTCATCCATTTCTACTTGGATGCCGAAATTTTCCAAAGTTCTTTTTATGATATTCATGTTGCCTTTTATGTCACCGACATTTGGTTTGCCTTTGTCGCGCTCAAGGAGGGACATCGGAGGGGGGACATAGGCCCCAGTTATCTTCTTTCTTTTTATCGGGATCAATTCTTCCTCTTCATTTTCTGTGGTAGATGTTGCTTCCTCATTGTATTCTTGGGGTATTGTTTCCACAACTTCTTTTTTGTCATCGTGATATTCCATCTCTTCGAAATGGTCACTATTTTGATTACGCTTTGGTAGAGTAATTTTTTGGGTCAAGAGTTGCTTGATACGGGTCCAAAATGTTGCGAGCTGGGGCTTTTCATCAAAGAGTACAATCAGCGAAATGATCAGGATCGCGCCCAGGATCAAGAAGCTTGCCCACACGCCAAATAATTTTATAAATGGGTACGCAAATATACTACCGAGGTATCCACCAAGGGCTATCTTTGTAGAAGCTCCGGCTCCGTTTACCGCGATGTCCATAATTGCGAGTGTTGATAGTAGTACAGCAAATCCACAGATCGAGTGGAGCAAGGCTACCTGCGGGCGACCCTTTTTCATAAAAGAGTATCCAACAACTAGCAATAGTATAGGCAATAGATAGTACCCAATACCAAAGAAGGAGTTGAGTACAGTTTGAAAGAAGTTTCCCGCAATTCCTGCGCCATCAAAAAAAGAAAGGATAATAAAAAATGCCAATACAAAAAGGAGTATACCCCAGATGCTATGTCTGGTGTCATCTTTTAGCTCTACTTTTACTTTCTTTTTCTTGCCATTTTTTCCGGTGTTGGAGCCTTTGCTAGAAGCCCTCTTCTTTCTTGGTTCATCATCAAAATCTTCATCTTCATCAATATTTTTTCGTGCCATATATGTGTAGATTATATCACAATTTCCCATACAGGGTATGGTAAATGTAGGTGTCCAACACCTACATTTGCATTACAAATTTGGAGGTGTATAATGGACAAATTAAGAGACAGTTTCTATAGAATTTTTACTCAAAAAGACAATGAATAATCAAAAAGACACACTTCAATACCAAAAGGACAACTCTCTTTCAACAGAAGTAAATTCTTTAAATACAAAGGCTTTTTCTGAATTTGCAATCAAAAAGACAGAGAAATTGGTTACAGCATTGTACATGGTTACTGATTGTATGGAGAGAGAGGATGGTATCAAAATTCGCCTTCGAAATCTGGGAGTTGAGCTCTTGTCCAATGCGCATTCTTTTGTGACTTCAACACCAGCCGACAAGCAAAATTCTATCGATAAATCCAACTCAAATATTGCCGAGATTGTGTCACTCATAGAGATAGCTTCGACTATGGGTTTTGTATCAGAAATGAACGCTACTATTTTGCAAAAAGAATTCTCTTTATTGCATACAGAAATTGCTCGTTTTGAACAAGAAAATAGCATAAATAAAAATGTGGTCCAAAAGAATTATTCACATACTGGAGCTTCGCTTGCAGGACAATCTTTTGGAGTCCAACTGCCTGTCTATACTCATGCACCACTGTTGCCCTCAAAGTTTTGGGAGGAGAATGCTTATAAAGGACAAAAGGACAGTGTCCTTTATAAAAATAATATTAAGGACAATACTTTAAAAATCAATAAAAATCCAACTTTAAATAAAGATGAACGAAGTGAAAAAATGCTAACCCTAATAAAACAAAAAAGGGAAATATCCATAAAAGACATATCGCATGAGTTTACCGACTGTTCCGAAAAGACAATCCAAAGAGAGCTCAACAATCTGGTCTTAAAAGGACAGTTAAAAAAGACGGGTAGCAAAAGGTGGAGTAGGTACTCGATAATGTAGTAAGTAGTAAGTAGTAGGTAGCAAGCATGGCAACATAAATTCTGGATTTCCCTTACCCCATACTACTTACTACTGGGTCCAAGATGTAATGTTTACAAGTCTCCTGCGTCATATACTATGTGGAGATTA
>CAZUQJ010000005.1:0-40222 GCA_964622505.1 uncultured Candidatus Saccharibacteria bacterium
AAGATCAGCAACGTTTCGCAATCCGTGAAGGTGGCAAGACTGTCGGAGCTGGTGTTGTAACAAAGATTACAGCATAAAGCTTTTAAATTTGGGTTATAAATCTACAAATGTATGGCAACAAAGACCGTAAAAAAAGAAAAAGTTAAGAAAGAAGATGGTGTAGTCCGACTACGCATTCGTGTGCGAGCGTACGAGAACAAGATTCTTGACACTTCAGTCAAGCAGATCATTGATACCGCTCTCCGCTACGATGCTACTATTGTGGGACCGATACCTCTTCCAACTGAAATCAAAAAGTATACCGTGAACCGTGCATCGTTTGTATTTAAAAATGCTCGTGAGCAGTTTGAAATACGTACACATAAGCGTGTCATAGATATATTGAACCCAAACCCAAAGACAATCGAAGCCTTAACTAACATGTCTCTCCCGTCAGGCGTTGATATTGATGTGAAGATGATGTAAATTTTATGAAATTTATACTAGGAAAAAAACAGCATATGGTGCAGTATTTTGATGATGATGGCCGAGTGGTGCCAGCAACACTCGTTGATGCTGGTCCGATCGTGGTCACTCAGATCAAAAACAAAGAGACAGATGGATACTCAGCTTTGCAATTCGGTTTTGAAGATCAAAAAGAGAAACGTGCAAACAAAGCACATCTTGGTCATATTAAAACTGGCGCCTACAAGCACTTGCACGAATTTCGTGATGTTGGTGTAGACCTCAACATTGGGGACAAAGTAGACGTAAGCGCATTTACCAAAGGTGATGTCGTTGTAGTATCTGGAATCTCGAAGGGTAAAGGTTTCCAAAGCGTTATCAAGCGTCACGGATTCCACGGAGGACCACGCAGTCACGGACAGAAGCACTCAGAACGTGAACCAGGATCTATAGGTGGAGGACTTCGCAATCGCGTACCAAAAGGCATGCGCATGGCAGGACGTACTGGTGGAGACCGTATCACTATTAAGAACTTGAAAATTGTTGGAGTTGATGCCGATAATAACCAATTACTAATTAAAGGTGCAATTCCAGGACGACGCGGTACGCTCGTAGAAATTGTCGGCTAATTATATGGAAACACAAATATACAATCAAAAAGGAAAAGTTGTAGGCACAATGCCGTTGCCAGAATCAATCTTCGGGCTACCTTGGAATGCCGACTTGGTACATCAGACAGTTATGGCTATGCAAGCCAACGCTCGTACACCAGTTGCACATACAAAGACTCGTGGCGAAGTACGTGGTGGAGGCAAGAAGCCATGGAAGCAAAAGGGTACAGGACGTGCGCGTCACGGATCTACACGTTCACCGATCTGGATCGGTGGAGGTATTACTCATGGTCCTCGCAATGACAAAGATTACTCACAAAAGGTAAACAAGAAAATGAAAGTCAAAGCACTGTACACAGTACTCTCTGAAAAGGTACGCAAAGGCCAAGTCTTGTTTGTTGAAGAATTGAACTTCTCAAAGATAAAGACAAAAGATGCTCAAGCAGTACTTACAGACCTCGCATCTATCAAAGGATACGAAAGAATGATCGGTGCTAAAAAGCCAAACACATACATTACCTTGCCAGCAAAAGGTGAAATGGTAAAGAAAAGTTTTGCAAACTTGCCAACTGTAGTTGTAGACGAGATCCGCAATATTAACCCTGTCGATCTATTAACATATAAATTTATTGTTATCTCACAACCAGTAGAGAGCTTTGCATTCCTCGGTGGTAAGGTAAATAAAAAATAATATATGGCTACAACAAAAACAAAAATCAAAGAAGTTAAAGTAAAAGAGGTAAAAGCAAATTCTGTTATTTTGGGAGTTCGTGTTACAGAAAAATCTGCACTAGGTTCCGAGAAGGGAAGATACACTTTTAATGTAGCTACAAATACCAACAAAAGTGAAGTTGCAAAAGCTATCAAGGCAATGTACAAGGTAACCCCTGTGAAAATTTCAATAACAATTCGAAAAGAGAAGACAACATTCCGTGGTGGTAGACTTGGTACAAAAAGTGGTGGCAAGAAGGCGGTCGTGTATTTAAAAAAGGGTGATAAAATTGCATTTGCATAATAAAACAATATGAAAACATATAGACCAACAACCCCATCAAAACGTCACGAAACTACAGTTACATACCGTGGTGTTTTGACAACCAGTACACCAGAGAAATCGTTGACTCATGGATATAAGCGTTCTGTTGGACGCAATAACCAAGGCCGTATTACAACTCGCCACAAAGGTGGTGGTAACAAGCGTCTGTACCGTGATGTAGACTTCATGTACAACAAGCACGACATTCCTGCAAAGATCACGACTATTGAGTACGATCCAAACCGAAGTGCTTTCATTGGCCTTGCAGTATATGCCGATGGTGAGAAGCGCTACACAGTACTACCAAAGTCTGTAAAAGTTGGAGACAAATTTACAGTTTCCGAAAAAGCTCCACTTACAACACTTAACCGTTTGCCACTATCTGTCATCCCAGTTGGTACTTTTGTATACAACGTAGAGATCAAGCCAGGCAATGGCGCAAAGATGGTCCGCAGTGCTGGAGTATTTGCTCAAGTAGTTGCTAACGACAATGGATATACAAACTTAAAGATGCCTTCAACCGAAGTCCGCAAAGTTAGCGAGAAATGTTGGGCAACGATCGGTGAAGTTTCAAACTCAGAATATATCTTGCAAAATTATGGTAAGGCTGGCAAGAGCCGATGGAAGGGTATCCGACCAACAGTTCGTGGTAGTGCCATGAACCCGGTAGACCACCCATACGGAGGAGGTGAAGGTGCGCAAGGCCGAGGTCTCCGAAGAGCAAAGAGCGTCTACGGTAAGCCAACAGGTAAAGGACAAAAGACTCGAACTCCAAAGAAATACTCAAATATGTTTGTTGTCTCTCGAAGAAAAGTTGGAAAATCAAGAAAATAAAATAGTTTATCACAAAATGCCCCAAGTTTACGAGGGGCATTTTGATTGACACAAGCAATAGGGGGCGAGTATACTATATGTAGTATTTATTATTTTAATTTTTAATTATATGAATGAAGCTTTCAACGCTGGTCATAAGATAGAAGAGAAAACTAGTTTTGTAGATAGCATAAAAAATGCAGTTACAAAAGGCTTACTCAAGGCTTCTGTTGCCGCAGCTTTTTTATTGATCATAAATAAATCAGCTGAAGCACAAACCCCAAACAATGAGGATAAAAAAGATAATATGGAGACAAGCGTAGAGGGGGTGAAGAATCTTCAATCCAAAACGGATAGTGTAATAAAAGAAGCGCATGATTTATTTTTGTTAATGCTTGAAGATGAAAAAGCTAAGCCATCTTATGATGTAGTTAGGACTTTCAAGGCAAAAAATTTTACCTACATGTATCAATCTGAGGAAGTCTCTCTGGATCTAAAAAAAAGCCCATCCATTGTCACTTGGGATTCTGATACTTCAGATGAAGCATCAGAATCATATTCGTTAGCGAATATTCCGAAAGGAGATTTTGAAGGCAAGTTAGTTATGAGAAAAAGTGGTGATACTATCGAGATATATAAGTTGTTGATGCAAGAAACTCAAGGAGGAACGGAATTACCATCTTTAGTAAAAATGGTAAAAATAGGAGATAAAAGAATAGAAAAAGAGTCATATGATGTTTATTTCCCAAGCAAGGATCAATTGACCGAATACGAAAAAGTACTTCTTGAAATGCAACACAAAATTAAAGAAGAAGCAGGAAAGTAATAGTATATTAAAAAATACCCGAAAGGGTATTTTTTTGTTGTGATTTTTGTGATAAGTAGTATAATTTAAACACAATGATAAATGAACAGTTGGTGAACTATATAAAGACTGTCGAGGCTCAGGGGTTCTCTGAAACGGCTGTTCGTGATGTTTTGGCAAAAGCTGGCTGGCAAGGTGCAGAAATTGAGGAAGCCTATTCGCATATGAAGCTCCTGAAGGGGATGCCAGTGCCTGTGGGGGTGGTGGAGAAGCATGAAGCCTCTGTAGATACTGCCACCGTAGCTACGCCACATATTACCACAACACGCAGTCATTCTGTTGAATACAATTCTCCATACAGCATAGGTCTTGCGACAGTACTTTGTGGAGCGATATTTATACTCCTCAACAAAGTTATCGATGACAGCGCTATGTTTACTACAAGCATTAACTCAAAGTTGATCTTCGATGTATTGCTTATTGTCCCATTCCTCATCGTGGCTTTTATTCTCCACGAATCTTTTCGTGGTGCACGGAAGAAGTTCCTCATTATCTCTCAGCCATATTTCTTGGTAAGTGGATTCCTGCTCGTACGGTTGCTCTGGGATACGAGCTCGTATATCCTCAATGCCAATGCTGCTTACGGTGTGTATGTGGTGCTAACCTTGATCATTATAGTACTGACTGGGGCTATACTCTTTATCCAAAAATATATTAAATCATAATTATATGGCACTTGTCACACAACAAAACGATAATGTTTTCAAAACAAAGTTTACCGATGTCGGTGGCTTCATTGTTACGCTTCTTGGCCTTTCACTTCTTGCTCTTGCTGAGCGAGTCCTATACGATACAGGCCGACTCATCGCTCTGCCACCACTCGACTACTTCGACAACTTGGGTGTAATTATTGTCCACGCTGTTGTTATTATCTGTTTCCTCGTTGTTGCTCTAATACTCAATATATCGCTCTCCCATAGGAAAGACCGCTACGCAGTGGCGCTTGTGCCGTACTTTGTAGTTAGTATCATCCTCTCAATGCAATTGTTGCTCCAAGTAAGTGTTTACTTTATAAATCATCACACCACTGTCCAATTTTATGTAGTCATGCTCGCACTAATCGCAGTATGCACTTATGGAATGTATCTTATTCAAAGCCGTCGTGTTGTAGAAGGGGAATAACTCTGTCATGGACCTACCCCTTATTCCACCACCGGTTCCAGTCCCTACCCGAGCTCTTGTGAAAGAGTTTTATAAATCAAAAATAATTTTATTTCTTGCTTATATCCAAATCGTGGTGTACGGGCTGTCTATCCTGACAAGTTTCTTACCAATGATTTTGGGTGGTCAGTGGAGCGGATTTTCGCACATAATATTTATCGTCCCTGCGCTTATTATTGTTTTTGCCAAAAATGAATTGGCCTACAAGATTGCTAGAGTATTGATGATTGTGGAGTATGTTATTCTGATTTTTTTACTGACACTTCTTTTTATAATATTTCGAGTTTAAGATAGTATCTATATATGACTAAATTTCTAAAAGAAAAAAGATTTTCAATTGTTGCTCGGATCAAGAGTTCGACGCATGCATGGCGGGGGATAGGTATACTTATACGTACTAGTCACAATGCATGGGGGCATATATTTTTTGGATTGCTTGCTATATACCTATGTTACATTTTAAATGTTTCAACCATAGAATGGGCACTGATTATTTTATCTATTGGACTTGTAATAGTCGCTGAAGCTTTCAATACGGCTATCGAAATCGACATTGACCTGACGAGTCCTACATATCACCCATATGCGCGCGATACAAAGGACGTGGCTGCTGGAGCAGTCCTGATTACTATTTTTATTGCATGCATGTTGGGGCTTATAATCTTTTTGCCAAAGATAATTGCCTTTTACCACCTTTAAATATATAATGCACCTATTATGAAAAACGCTCTCGATATTCTAAAAGAAGCTGGTGCAATTTTGCCAGACGATCATTTCGTAGGAACTTCAGGGCTTCATTTCGATACTTATATAAACAAAGACGCACTCTTCCCACATACAAAATTAGCAAGCGAGATGGGTAAATTGTTTGCCGACAAATACAAAGACGCGGATATAGATACAGTAGTTGCCCCAGCACTCGGCGGAATCATCCTTTCTCAATGGACAGCCTTTCACTTAAGTGAACTAAAAGGCAAAGAAATTTTTGGTATTTATACAGAGAAGACTCCAGAAAAAGATCAGATTTTTACTCGAGGATACGATCAATATGTGACAGGTAAAAATGTTCTGATTATTGAGGATTCAACAGTGACTGGTGGATCTGTAGTAAAAGTGGTGAATGCAGTTAAAAATATAGGAGGGAACATTGTTGGGGTTTGTGTGATGACCAACAAGGATTCAGAAAAAGTAAATTCGCGAACAGTTGGCGCGTCATTTGATTGCCTAAATGAATTTAATGTACCGACATATACAGCAGAGGAGTGCCCAATGTGCAAGCAAGGCATTCCAATAAATGAAAAAGTTGGCCACGGCAAGAAATTCTTAGAGGGACAAAATAAATAATATGGATAGCAAATATGATACACGCGCGAAAGAAATAAATTCACTACTTTGTGTGGGGTTGGATAGTGACTTTGCAAAATTGCCTGAGAAATTCAAGGGGATGGAATTTCCGCAGTTTGAATTCAATAAGTGGATTATTGATCAAACTCACGAATACGCTTCAGCATATAAGGCCAATAGCGCTTTTTATGAAGCTCGAGGAGATCAAGGGCTTCGTGAATTGAAAATGACTATGGACTATCTGATAGCAAATCATCCAGATATTTATACAATCTTAGATGCTAAGAGAGGAGATATTGGTAATACAAATAATGGTTATGTAACTTCAACATTTGATTGGCTTGGTTTTGATGCAGTCACACTCCACCCTTATTTAGGAGGGGAATCTTTGGCTCCATTTTTACATCGCGCTGATAAAGGTTGTATCATTATGGGTCGCAACTCAAATCCTGGGTCAGGAGAATTTCAAGATCTTTTAATTGAAGGTAAGCCATTGTGGCAAGTTGTTTCAGAAAAAGTTTCAACTGAGTGGAACAAAAATAATAATTGCATGCTTGTTGTTGGTGCAACATATCCAGATGAAATGAAAAATATTCGGGGGATTGTAGGGGATATGACATTTCTCGTACCAGGGATCGGTGCCCAAGGGGGAAGTGTAGAAGAGGTTGTAAAATCGGGCTTAAATAGCAAAGGTTTGGGGCTTATTATCCACTCTGCGCGGGGCATCATTTTCGCCGAAAATCCCAGTTTGGAGGCCCAAAATCTACGTGATGAGATAAGGAAATATAGCGCTTGACTATTGTAACGCTTTGGTATAATATACATGTTACTGAGCTCGTGTGAGCTTTATTTTATATATGACAAGATCACTTAAAAAAGGACCATATGTTGACGAGCGACTTTTGAAAAAGATCGCTGGTAAGAAGCCGATTGAAACAGGTATGATAAAGACCTGGTCTCGCGCATGCCAAATTTCCCCTGAAATGGTTGGGTTTATGTTTGGAGTACACAATGGCAAGGTCCACGTTGAAGTATTGGTTACCGAAGACATGGTAGGACACCGATTGGGAGAATTTTCTCTTACTCGTAAGTTCGTACGTCATGGAGGTAAGATGCAAAAGGAACTAGAGCAAAAGAAAAAGGAAGCTGAGATAACTGCTGCCAAGGCTGCAAAGGGTGCAACTGACACAAAGAAAAAATAATTTTACTATATGAAAGCATCACTAAAAAATTACAGACAGTCTCCTCGCAAAGTTCGCCTTGTCGGTGATTTGTTGAAGGGCAAGAGTGTTGTTGTGGCTCAAACAGAGCTTCGCAATCTAATCAAGCGAGCAAGCTTGCCAATGATGAAGTTGCTCGATTCTGCTGTCGCAAATGCAAAATTGCAAGGAATGGACATAAACAATCTAGTGATTGCAAATGTGACTGTCAACAAAGGCTTGGTTATGAAGCGCTCTATGCCACGTGCACGAGGATCAGCATCACGAATCAACAAGCGTACAAGTCATGTGTTGTTGACACTCAAAGAAGTATCATGGGATAAGGATGTAAAGAAGGCACCTAAAAAGGCTGTGGTAAAAAAGGCTCCAAAAGCTAAGGTTTTAAAAGCTAAGAAAGAAGATAAATAATTATATGTCAAAAGTTGTACACCCATATGCTCATAGATTAGTCATACTCCGCGGTTGGAAAAGCCGTTGGTTTGCTGACAAAAATTACGCTTCAAATTTAGCAGGGGATGTATTGATCCGTCGCTTCTTGGATAAGAAGTTGCGTGGTATGTATATATCGACTGTTGATATCGAGCGCAACAACAAGAGCCTCAAAATCCTTGTACACACTTCTCGCCCAGGTATGATCATTGGCCGAAGTGGTGAGGGTGCAGCAAAGCTTAAAGCAGAACTATTGAAGTCTCTTTCAAAAAGCAAAATCAGTCTTCCAGAAGAAGTAAAGTTTGATATTATCGAAGTTACCAACCCAGATGCAGATGCGGCAATTGTTGCTTATGGTATTGCCGAAGGTCTTGAAAAGCGTCTTCCATACCGCCGTGTGTTGAAGCAAATGATCGAGAAGGTTATGGCTGCTCGTGGAGTAAAAGGTGCACGTATCTTTATCGGAGGCCGTCTTGGTGGTGCTGAAATCGCTCGTACAGAGCAGATCAAGAAAGGAAGTATTCCACTACAGACATTCCGTGCAGACGTAGACTTTGCTCGAGAGAAGGCTCATATGACTTATGGTGATATCGGTATCAAAGTATGGATCTACCGCGGTGAAATTTTTAACGAAGATAAAAAATAATTAAAGCATTTTTATGTTAATTCCAAAGAAAGTAAAATTTAGAAAATGGCAAACAGCACGACGCAATGTGGCACGACGCACGCCTGATACCCGTGGGACAACATTGGCATTTGGTTCATATGGACTCAAAGCAATGTCTAGCGCTCGTATCAAGTCAAACCAGATCGAATCTGCTCGTAAAGTAGCTACACGTACTATTACAAAAGTTGGACGCATTTGGATCCGTATATTTACAGACCGACCATTTACTGCAAAGCCAGCCGAGGTAGGTATGGGAAAGGGTAAAGGTGATCCACAAGGGTACTGCATGGAGATCAATCCAGGCCGCATCATTTTTGAAGTTGATGGTATTCCCGAAGCACTTGCTCGAGAAGCATTGCGTAAGGCAGGTACAAAATTACCAGTAAAGACACGCATAGTGGCTCGTCAATAAAATTTTATGAAAGAAATTACAGAAGTAAAAAAGAATAAAGTATTGAAGGGTGTAGTCGTTTCAGACAAGATGGACAAGACTATTGTCGTATCTGTTACTCGCTTTGTTGAGCACAAAAAATATGGGAAAAGATTGAAAATCAGCAAGAAGTACAAAGCCCATGATGAGACAAATTCAAAGAAGACTGGAGACAAAGTTGAAATCGTAGAGACTCGTCCAATCTCGAAAGATAAGAAATTTAAAGTAGTAGCTTAATTATATGATACAAGACGGAACAGTAGTAAAAATAACAGACAATGCCGGCGGAAAAGTTGGTAAAGTTTTCAAAGTGCTTGGGTCATCACGACGCCGCTATGCATACATAGGCGACAAGGTAATCCTTTCAGTCAAAGTTGCTGAACCTCGCAAAGGTATAAAGAAGAAGGATGTTTGCCAAGCTGTTGTGGTGCGTACTACAAATGCATTCCGCCGAAAGGATGGATCATATATCCGTTTCGATGACAACGCAGTAGTAATACTTGAAAAGGACAAGCAAGATCCAAAGGGAGGTCGTGTATTCGGCCCGATCCCACGCGAGCTTGCAGAGCGTGGCTACCAAAAGATTATTTCATTAGCACAAGAGGTTATATAATTTTATGAAAATCAAGAAAGGAGACAATGTAATAATTCTTGCAGGAAGCGACAAAGGCAAAAAGGGTAAAGTCCTCAAAGCAATGCCAGCTACAAATAAAATTGTGGTAGAAGGTATAAACATGAAGAAGCGAAGCAAGAAAGCAAGTAAGAAAACGGGTCCAGGCCAAGTCATAGAAATGGCGATGCCGATCGACGCAAGTAATGCAAAGAAGAATGCGTAATTACTAATTTGTATTTATAAATCAAATGGAAACAACACAACAAAAACAGAAAAAAGCATACACTACAATGAAGCCGAGCTTCGGGTACAAGAACCTGATGTCTGCACCACGCCTTGTAAAGGTGGTAGTTGCTACAGGTACAGGTAGTGCCGTAAAGCGCGACAAGAATCGCAATGACTTTGTTGTTGGGCGTCTTGCAAAGATCACAGGGCAGAAGCCATCTCTACGGAGTGCAAAGAAGTCTATAGCAAGCTTCAAGATCCGTACCGGTGATCCTGTGGGAGTTATGGTCACATTGCGTGGTGCACGAATGTATTCATTCCTAGACAAGTTGATCAATGTTGCGATCCCTCGTACAAAAGACTTCCGTGGTATTGAGACCAGAATCGTAGATGATATCGGGAACCTAACAATGAGCCTCAAAGAGCACACTATCTTCCCAGAAGCAGGGGACGAAGAACTCAAAGACGTGTTCGGAATGGCAGTGACTATCGTAACTACAGCAAAGACCAAGAAAGAAGCACTAGAATTTTTCAAACTCATAGGTATTCCTTTTAAAAAATAGACTTACCTAAAAAATCCCCGAAAGGGGATTTTTTGTTGACTTTTTAGGTATAAGGGCTATCATGAAGAAAAACTTAAAAGTAATTTTATGGAACCAAAAGATTTTGCCAAACTTATGGGAGGATTATTTTTTCTTCTATTTATTTATCTGATTTTCTTCTATTGAAAAACATCTATTTGTGCAAAAAGAGACTTCGTTGTGGAGTCCCTTTTTCATTTGACAATGATAGGGCTATCTGATAGTATAGGGGAGTTCCTCCAAATGGCACGATCCGCTTTTCTCCTTAAGGGCTTTGAGAAGACTTTAAGAAAATAAGCGAGACATCACCATATAGGGGTATATTTTTATATATGGCAAAAACATCAGTAATCGCACGACATCTAAAGAAGTCAAAGTTCGCTACACGAGAGACAAATCGTTGTTTTAAGTGTGGCCGAGGACGTGGATTTATGAGAGATTTCGGTATTTGCCGTATTTGCTTCCGTGAGCTTGCCAACGATGGTATGCTTCCTGGAGTTCGTAAGTCTAGCTGGTAATAATTAATTCAAATATATGGACCAAATCGCAAACATGATACAAATGATAAAGAATGCCAACGCTCGTGAACACGAGGTTGTTGTTGTTCCATTTTCAAAGATCAAGATGGCTATTGCCGAATGTTTGCTCCGTCACAAATTTATCTCAAGCGTCTCAAAGAAAATGAAAAAGAATTTTCCAGTATTGGAAATCGGTCTTATCTATACAGCAAACGGTCCAAAGGTACAGGATGTTAAACGTATTTCAAAATCTTCTCGCCGTATGTATACAGGAGTAAAGGGGATCCGCAGAGTAAAGCATGGTCAAGGGATTATGGTTCTGACAACACCAAAAGGAATTTTAACAGATAACGAGGCGCGCAAAGAGCTTGTTGGCGGTGAGGTCCTCTTTACCATGTGGTAATTTTAAATATATGTCACGTATAGGAAAACAAACAATTTCAATAACAGCAGGTGTGGAGGCAAAGCTTTCACAGACAACTTTTACCGTGAAAGGACCAAAAGGTACTTTGACCCGTGACTTTCCTGGGAATGTCACTATCGTTATTACAGGCAGTGAGATCACTTTTACTCCAAAGAATGCTGATGACAAAAAGAACCGTGCACTCTGGGGTACATACGCATCTCATGTAAAGAACATGGTAAACGGAGTAACAACTGGCTACACAAAGAAGCTGATCCTCGAAGGAGTTGGATTCAAATCAGAAGTTGCAGGCGATATACTCAAGCTTGCTCTCGGATTTTCTCACCCAGTCAATGTTCCTATCCCGGCAGGTCTTGAAATCAAAGCTGAGAAGAATGTGATCACCGTTGCTGGTATCGACAAAGAGCTTGTTGGTCAATTTGCAGCAAGTGTCCGCGCATTAAAGAAGCCAGAGCCATACAAAGGTAAAGGGTTCCACTATGATGATGAAGTTGTTCGTCGTAAGCAAGGTAAGAAAGCAGCGTAATGCTTCAATTAAATTCAGCATAAAAATATATGAATAAGAAACAAGACAAAAGAATACGATTAAAGAAGAAGATCCGTACAAAGATCAGTGGCACAAACGAGCGCCCACGTCTTTCTGTGTTCCGTTCAAATAAATTTATCTACGCGCAAGTTATTGATGACGCAAAAGGTGTGACAATCGTTTCCGCTTCCGACATGAAAGCAGCAAAGGGCAAGAAAACAGATCGGTCCCTCGACATCGGTAAAGAGATTGCAAAGCTTGCAATAGCAAAGGGAATCAAGAACGTTGTTTTTGATCGCAATGGATTTAAATACACTGGTCGTGTAAAAGCACTTGCAGATTCTGCTCGTGAAGGCGGTCTTATCTTTTAATACAAAACTATGGATACACAAACACCAAAAACAAATACAACAGCTAAGCCCGCATATTCTCCGTCAAAAGGACGAGGGAGTACATTTAGCGGAGGAACATCACGAGGTGGTGGAGAACACCGCAAGCCTCGTGCAAACTTTGAGCGTCCAAAGCCAGAATTTGATCAAAAGATGGTATCTATTCGCCGTGTTACTCGTGTCGTATCTGGAGGGCGCCGTATGAGCTTCGCAGTAGCACTCGCTATAGGAGACAAGAAAGGATCACTAGGACTTGGTACAGGTAAAGGTAACGACACAGCGCTTGCGATAGCAAAGGCACTCCGTGTTGCAAAGAAGAATATGTTCCGAATCAAAACAACAAAAGAAATGTCTATCCCTGTAGATGTATTTGCAAAGTTTGCAAGTTCAACTGTAGCGATCATGCCAAACCGTGGCAAAGGGTTGGTGGCAGGTAGTACTGTTCGCGAAATGCTTACACTTGCTGGTATCAAGAACGTAACTGCAAAGATCAATTCTGGAAGTAAAAACAAGCTCAACAATGCTCGTGCAACATATGCTGCACTTTACCAGATCCGTACAAAGACTATTGTAAAACCAAAGCCAACATTAGTAGAAGAAGTAAAAGAATAATTTTATGCAACTACATACACTAAAAAGAAAGACAAAGAATAAAAAGAAGAGGGTAGTGGGCCGTGGCGGTGCTCGTGGCAAGACTTCGGGCCGTGGTACAAAAGGTCAGAATGCTCGTGCTGGTCACAAAAAGCGTCCAGAAATCCGTGATATGATAAAGAAGCTACCAAAGCTTCGTGGGTACCGATTCAAGTCAACTGTTCAAAAGCCAGCACCAGTAAACGTGGGAGCTCTCAATATTTTTGAAGCAGGTGCTACTATCTCCCCAAAAGACTTTTTGACTACTAACCTTATTCGCCGAAAAGGTGGTAAACTACCTATGGTGAAGATCCTAGGTACAGGAGAGATCTCAAAGAAGCTAACTATACAAGGTTGTGTTGTGTCAGTGGTTGCTCGAGCAAAGATCGAGAAAGCTGGTGGAACAATACTATAAGCTAAAACCAAAAAAAACAAATGGAAAAAGTTTGGAATAAAATAAGAATGATTTTTATGGACAAGTCGCTTCGTAGCCGCGTCTTGTTTGTGCTTGTCGCACTTATTGTATTCAGATTGCTTTCAAATATTCCAATCCCAGGAGTTGATACAGCGCAACTCGAGCGTGTTATAAACAATAACCAACTTCTTGGTGCATTCAATATTCTTTCTGGAGGAGGACTTTCGCACTTGTCTATAATTATGCTTGGTGTTGGGCCGTATATTACTGGATCGATCATTATGCAGCTCTTGACCATCATGGTTCCACGCCTCAAATCTATGTACCAAGAAGAAGGTGAGCTTGGTAAAAAGAAGTTTACTCAATACGGCCGTATACTAACAGTTCCATTGGCAGTTATTCAAGGATTCAGCTTGATTATATTGCTTTCAAAACAAGGAGTTCTTGGCGACCTTTCAACGTTTCAAATGATTGCAAACATCGTGATTGTTGTTGGGGGTTCAATGCTCCTTATGTGGATCGGTGAATTGATCTCTGAATTCGGTATTGGTAATGGAGTGTCACTCATCATATTTGCTGGTATCGTAGCAAGTATCCCAAGTAGTATCGGTCAGTTCATATATACATTTGAAATTGCAAAATTGCCAATGTACCTTATCTTCTTGGTTGTTGGGCTGTTGATCATTGCTGGTGTGGTACTGATCACCGAGGCTGAGCGCCCGATCCCAGTGACCTATGCCAAGCAAGTACGTGGTTATGGCAATGCTGGTGGAGTGCAGACATATCTACCACTACGCGTGAACCAAGCCGGAGTTATCCCTATCATCTTTGGTCTATCTATACTTATGTTCCCACAGATATTGGGTAATTTACTTGCGAACTCTACAAATCATATATTACTATCCATTTCAAAAGGCATGTTGTGGTTCGTACAAAATTCTGTTGCTTACGCGATCACTTATTTTATATTGGTATTCCTATTTACTTACTTCTACACCGCGATCACTTTTGATCCAAAACAGCTTGCCGACAACTTGCAAAAGGGTGGAGCCTTTGTTCCAGGAATCCGACCAGGGACTGCAACAGTAGACTATATTTCAAACATCCTTACTCGCATCACACTCGTTGGTGCACTCTTCCTTGGTGTTATTGCAGTCTTGCCACTCGTGATGAAAGGCATTACTGGTATTACTTCATTTGCCCTTGGTGGTACAGCATTGCTCATTGTGGTTTCTGTAGTCCTTGATCTGATCAAGAAAGTTGAAGCACAGCTCTCAATGAGAGAATATTAAAAAAGTCCCTAAATGGGGCTTTTTTAATATGGAGGTTTTATAGTATAATAAAAAATATGAACAATAAACCATACACATTTGTTTTCTTTGGAATCGTAGGTTCTGGCAAAGGAACTCAAGTTGAATTACTGCAGAAATATTTGATTGATAAAAATCTCAGTACAGATGTATTGTTTACCTCTACAGGCAACGAATACCGCAAGCTGATAAACAGCGAGAGCTACACTGGTAACTTAGTAAAAACAACTTTGGAAAAAGGGCACCTCCAGCCAGATTTTCTTACAATAAGTCTTTTTTCAAATATTCTTATTCATGGCATGAAGGAGGATACTTCTTTTATTGCCGATGGTTATCCGCGTACAACTGCTCAAGCAGAAGCTTTTGAAAATGCAGTCAAGTTTTACGGCAGAGAAACAGTACATGTGATCTACATCAAAGTTGGCAGAGAAGAAGCTGTAAAGCGTATGAAGTTGCGTGGCCGCTCCGACGACAGCGACGAGGGTATTGAGAAGCGTTTCGACGAATACGTAAACAACGTTGTGCCTTCAATGAATTACTTTCAAGATAAAGAAGGTTACAATATGCATATAGTAAATGGAGAGCAATCAATTGAGGGAGTGCATGCAGAAATTATTAAATCTCTCGGTATATAGTATGGATATGCAAAAACACATCATCATCTCTTTGGGTGGGTCATTGATCGCACCTGAAAATATTGATACAGAATTTATAAAGAATTTTGTTGATGTAATAAAAGAATACACAAGTAAGGGTTATCGTTTTGGAATTATTACAGGAGGGGGGAGAGTTGCTCGCAACTATCTTGATGCTATAAAGATTATCGCGACACCTACTAATGTAGATCTCGACTGGATCGGTATCGCAAGTACACGATTAAATGCTGAGCTTTTACGTGTTGCATTTGGTGATCTTGCATACGAGCAAATAATCATGGACCCCGATATGATACCTGCGACAGACAAGCCTGTAACTCTCGGCGGGGGATGGAAGCCGGGCAATTCGAGCGACTTGGCAGCTATACATACTGCTATAACTCTTGGCGCAAAAAAGGTAATTAATCTATCGAATATTGATTATGCATACGACAAAGACCCCAATGTTTTTCCAGATGCAGTAAAGATAGAATCTATAAACTGGCCTGAATTCCGCAAGATTTTACCGCTTGAATGGAACCCAGGATTAAACGCTCCGTTCGACCCTATAGCAGCCGAGAAGGCTGAAAGTGCAGGTATAGAAGTTGCCATAATGAATGGCAAAAATCTCGAGAATCTCAAAAATTACCTAGACGGAAAAACATTCATAGGTACAGTAATTAAATAATTAGTTTGAATACCCTTCTTCACATTTAGACGGTCGTCAAAATGTGTTATCATATATTTATGAGTATATACGAAGAAGCAAAACTGTCAGATTTTATAATAGCTTTTCTTTTATCCAATCGCTCAAAGAGTATTATGAGTCGTGTTTTATGGGAGCGTGTAAAGAAACGACGACTTGTAAGCCAAAAAAATTTTAACCAATCAATTTATCGATTGAAGAGAAAAGGATTATTGGTTGTCGGTGAAAATGGCATAGAGATAGTATACGATAAAGTAAGAAAAAATTTAAAATATAAACTCCTTAATATAAAACCCAAAGGAGATTCAAAAGTTCTTGTTCTTTTTGATATCCCAGAAAAAGAAAGAAAAACTCGTAATTGGTTACGTAATCAAATAAAGGATTGGGATTTCAAAATGATACAAAAAAGCGTATGGCTAGGGAAGGGCCCACTCCCAAAAGAATTTTACGATCATGTAAAATTCTTGGGTATAGAAAAAGACATAAAAGTTTTTAATGTTCAAAGTAAGTAACTTCACTTTTAGACGGTCGTCAAAAAGTGAGTAAGTTGTATTTGTATAATTACCAAGGTATTATTTGTATATGGAAACAAGAAATTGTCAGAACTGCAAAAAAGATTTTACCATCGAACCGGATGATTTTTCTTTCTATTCTAAAATTGATGTACCCCCACCGACATTATGCCCTGAATGTAGACGCCAACGCAGACTTGCTTGGCGGAATGATTTGAGTTTTTATAATCGTACATGTGATTTGTGTGGTGATAAAATTATTTCACTTTATCATTCTGACAAACCTCTGACTGTTTATTGTAATAGATGTTGGTGGAGCGACAAGTGGGATCCTAAATCTTACGGAATAGATTTTGATTTTACCCGAGGGTTTTTTGAGCAATATAGGGAGCTTCAAGATCAAGTACCACTTCCTGCGATGTTCAATGATGATGGGGTTGGAAGTGTGAATTCGGAATATACTCAAAATACTACTTTTTCTAAGAATATGTATATGGGGGCGATAGCATGGTATGCAGAAGATTGTATGTATTTCTACAATAATGCAGGCCCGGAAACACGCGATGTAGTAGATTCAATGGACGCCTTCAACTACTCTCAGATTATTTATGATTCAGTTTTTTTAGAACATTGTTATAATTGCCGAAGTTGCTATTACTCGACAGGACTCACTGATTGTATATTTGCTTATGACTGCAAGGGATGTACGGATTGTTTTATGTGTGTAAATTCTAGGCAAAAAAGTTATTGTATTAAAAATGTACAACATACGAAAGAAGAATATTTTAAAATTATAGAAAGTTATAAACTAGATACTTATTCGGGGGCTGAAAGAGCAAAAAAAGAATTTTTTGAATTTCTTGCTACTCAACCAAGACGTTTTGCTAATATTCGCAATTGTGTAGATTGTACTGGTGATGGACTTTTTAACTCTAAGAATGTTAAGGATGCATGTTTTGCACGTGAATGCGAAGATGTAAGATTCCTTTGGAAGGGCAATCTAATAAAAGAAAGCTATGATCTAACACCAGCCGGAAAAAGTTCACTATGTTACGAAGGCCTAACACCAGATCATGATTCTAGGGTATTGTTTTCAATTTATTCCTTGAAAAGTCAGGAATTAAGTTATGTTGAAAATTGTCATTCTTCTAAATATCTTTTTGGGTGCTCTAGTATCAAGCATGGAGAATATTGTATTTTGAATAAAGAGTATTCAAAGGATGAATACGAGGAACTTGTTCCAAAAATAATTGCTCATATGAAAAAGCTAGGGGAGTATGGAGAATTTTTCCCAACTAGACTTTCACATTTCGGTTACAATGAAACTATTGCCCAGGAATATTTTCCACTTACAAAAGAGCAGGCTCTATCAAAGGGTTACGAATGGTGGAATCATATTCAAAAAACTACGGGCAAAGAAACAATTAATACAAATGAAATCCCGGATTCTATAAATGATGTTAGTGATTCTATTCTTGATGAAGTTTTGGCTTGCATGGAATGTGATAGAAATTATAAAATCGTAAAAGATGAGCTGACATTTTATCGAAAGCACATAATTCCAATTCCAAGAAGTTGTTTTTATTGTCGGAATAGTGCCCGCTTCAAATTAGAGAATCCTCTGAAACTTTGGCATCGAGCTTGTATGAATGAAGGTTGTACAAATGAATTCGAAACTCCTTATGCTCCCGACCGACCTGAGAGGATTTTCTGTGAAAGTTGCTATTTAAAAGAAGTGGTGTAATATTACTTTGTATGTCTATTTATATTAAGACTAAAGAGGAGATTGAGATTATCCGAGAAGGAGGCAAGCGGTTGGCTACTATATTGGCCAAAGTGGGTAAAATGGTGGCTCCAGGGGTCACAACAGCAGAGCTCGATGAATATGCCTATAAACTGATCAAAGAGGGTGGAGATACCCCAGCATTCCTTAATTACAAGCCAGAGGGTCATCACAAGGCATTCCCAGCCTCTTTGTGTACATCTACAAACAGTGAAGTTGTTCACGGTATACCTAGCAAAAGGAGAGTTTTAAAAGAAGGGGATATTATTTGTATAGATCTTGGTATCAAACATAAGGGTTACTTTACAGATCACGCTATTACTGTACCTGTTGGAAAAATTTCAAAGAAGGACCAACAACTCATCGATGATACAAAGGAAGCAATGGAAGTCGGAATTTGGGCAGCAAAGAATGGCAACACAACAGGGGATATTGGACACGCTATTGAATCATTTGTAAATAAAAAGTATGGTATTGTTCGCGAGCTATCTGGTCACGGAGTAGGGATCGAAATTCACGAGGATCCTTATATTCCCAATTTTGGGAAACCTGGTAAGGGAGTGAAATTAATTCCCGGCATGATAATTGCAATTGAGCCAATGTTAACAAATGGCAAAGCTAATATTGAAGTATTGAATGATGGCTATACAATAATCACAGCTGATGGATCCAAGGCTGCACACTTCGAACACACAATTCTAATCACAAAAGACGAGCCTGAAATACTGACTATTTTTTAAAGGCCGGAGTAAAGAAATGAAAGATAAAAGCACGACATAAAATCCTGCTGGATTTTTGCTCTGCTCGGCCCAGTCGGCCTGCGCAAGTCTTTTCCTTTTCATTTCTTTACTCCAGCCTTACATTTTTATTGTGCTTGGTGGTATAATAAAAACATGGAAAGTTTTAATTTTAATAATGCTCCAAAATTTAAAGATGCTCAAGAAGAGCTGACATTTTTGCGTGCACAGTTAAAAGAGCGCGAGCAGTCAATTATCGATAGTGGTCAAGAAATTTCCAAAGAGCAATTAGCTCATGATGCGATCCATGAATATAGGAAAATTACTCCAGAGGAAGTACTGCACCCAAGCGCGGTGTTGCAAGATCATGAAGCCGAGGCGCTGGTATTGCGACTCAAGCCGGAATCGCACGATCATAAAATGGAAGAACTACTAGGAATACTGCTTGAGAAAGGTATTAGCAATGCATTGGCTCTTGTTGCCAAGATGAACAATCCACATCTAGACGACGACTTCCACCGATTCCTTGTGCAATATTTGCATAGTACAAAAAGGGTTCCGGGGCTCAAAGATGGGACACCTCTTTTTAGATCCCTCGATATGAAGCTCTTCGAAATATCCTTGCCGGAGGCGACTGATGACGACAAAAAAGGTTTGAAAGAATTGCTGTCTGCTATGGAGCAATTTTATGCTGGTATGCATTCAGTAGGAGAGGGTAGGCACAATTATAATCGCAATCATTTTACTTTGGAAATCGCTCTTTCAAACAACTCTGATCAATTTGTATTTTATACTGCAGTGCCATCTGACAAGGCGGATCTTTTCGAGAAGCAGATTCTTGGTGTGCATCCGCACGCAAAGATCGTAGAATTGCCTGACGATTATAATATATTTACTGACGGTGGGGCAGTTGCCGGATCTTCTGCTAAACTGACGAAGTATGACGTGTACCCGATCAAACTATACGACAACATCGAGCACGATCCACTCAATATCATCTTGAATGTTTTTACAAAAATGCAAAAGGAGGGGGAAGGTGCATCTATACAATTTAGTATTTGCCCGGAGGATGACGATATAATACACAAGTATCGGATTATATTAGAAGATGTAAAGGGTGGTATGTCGGTACGCACTGCAAGCTCTATGGTCCGACAAGTGGGCAAAGAATTTGGCAAACTGACAAAGGAAATATTTTTTGGAGTTAGCAAAAGCAAAGAAGAGAAAAAGGTAAATGATCGCGGGGTAGAAGCTATCACTGAGAAATTGAAGAGTACTATCATGGCTACAAATATCCGTATTGTTACATCGGCCGGAAGTGCTGATCGCGCACGTCAAATCCTTTCTGATCTTGAGTCATCGTTCAACCAATTCACCGAAGCTGACCGTAACGGATTCCTGTTTGAAAGGCCTACTGGAACAGAGCTTGCAAACTTGGTGCACAATTTTTCTTACCGTACATTTTCTGACGATTACAAGATGCCACTGAACCTAAAGGAGCTTGCGACAATATTTCACTTCCCATACGGTATTGCCGATTCTCCACAGCTCAAGCAAGCAAAGGCCGGTATTGCGCCTGCGCCTATTGAAATGGGGAGCGAGGGTATTGTTATTGGGCACAACGACTATCGAGGCAAGGATACAAATATTCATTTTGCTCCAGAGGATCGTATGCGCCACTTCTATGTGCTCGGTCAGACAGGTACAGGTAAGACAACTATTATGAAGAACATGATTGCACAGGATATTGCAGCCGGCCACGGCGTGTGCTATATCGACCCCCATGGTACAGATATCCAAGACATTCTATCTTATGTGCCAAAGGAGCGTATAGACGACGTCATATACTTCGACCCAGCATATACCGCTCGTCCTATGGGGCTCAACATGCTTCAATTTGATCCGAAATACCCCGAGCAGAAAACTTTTGTGGTCAATGAATTGATGGGAATCTTCAACAAGCTTTTTGACATGAAGACAAGTGGCGGACCGATGTTCGAACAGTATTTCAAGAACTCAGCATTCCTGATCATGGAGGACCCAGAGAGTGGATGTACGTTGCTCGAGATCAGCCGTGTGCTTTCGGACAAAGCATTTCGTGATATGAAATTGTCGAAGTGTAAGAATCCGATTATCAAGCAATTCTGGCAGAATGCCGAGCAGACAACAGGGGATCAGTCATTGGCAAACTTCGTGCCTTACTTGACCTCTAAGTTTGATAACTTTATTTCCAACGATATTATGCGCCCGGTTGTGCTCCAAGAAAAGTCTGTATTTGATTTCCGAGAGATCATGGACAACAAGAAAATCTTGCTCGTTAATCTATCAAAAGGTCGCCTTGGCGAGATAAATGCAAACCTGATTGGTATGTTGCTCGTAGGCAAGATCCAGATGGCAGCGCTATCGCGTGTAGACATGTATGGGCAAAAGATGAATGACTTCTTTCTCTATATCGATGAGTTCCAAAACGTCACGACCGATTCGATTGAGTCCATTCTTTCTGAAGCACGTAAATACCGCCTGTCTCTGACTGTGGCTCACCAATACATTGCTCAGCTAGAAGATAATATTAAAAATGCTGTCTTTGGTAACGTAGGATCGCTTGCAGTATTTCGTGTAGGTGCAGAAGATTCAGAATTCCTCGAGAGTAAGTTCAAGCCAGTATTTACGGCCAAGGACATCATGAAGATCGACAATCGCAATGCGTATGTAAGCATGCTTATAAATGGCCAGCCAACAAAGCCGTTCAATATTGCCACATTTCCTCCACCAAAAGGTAATATGGAGATGGTAGAGGCGCTCAAAGAACTTTCGTACCTAAAATATGGTCGCGACCGCGAAGAAGTAGAGAGTGAAATAATGGATAAATATAGGCTATAAAACAAATTGCAAAAAGCTCCAATTTTTGCTATGATGCTCTCGTACTTATTAATTTAAACATATACATTTATGGAAATGAAATACGAGAAATCTTTAATAATCGTAAAGCCAGATGCAATACAACGCAACTTGATGGGTGAGATTATTTCAAGAGTAGAAAGAAAAGGACTAAAAATAATTGGCACAAAAATGATGAGCATCGAAGATGCGTTACTGGAGGAACATTATTCTCACATCAAAGACAAGCCATTTTTCCCAGGTATCAGAGATTTTATGAAATCTTGCCCGGTTGTGGTATTTGCTATTGAGGGTATTAATGCCATTTCAGCCCTACGATTACTTGTAGGTCCTACAAAAGCTTGGGAAGCAAATGCTGGAACTATTCGTGGAGACTTCTCGCTTTCAACACAATCAAACTTGGTCCATGCATCGGACTCTGTAGAAAATGGTGAAATTGAAGTAGAAAGATTTTTTGCAAAAGAGGAATTGTTTAGTTATGAGAAAATTGATACAGACTTTATTTACGCAGAATACAAGAAATAACATAAACAAAAAGCACCCTACGGGTGCTTTTTGTGTTAAAATTAATTTTATGATTAAAGTAATACTTTTTGATGCAGATGGTGTTTTAATTAACGGAATTAGATTCAGTACTGCCCTTGAAAGAGATTATGGTATATCAATAGAACGCACATTGCCATTTTTTAATGGACCTTTTCAAGATTGTTTAGTAAATAGTTCTGACTTGAAGGATACAATTGCTCCTTATTTATCTGAATGGGGGTGGAACGATGGGGTAGATGCTTTTTTAGATTATTGGTTTAAAGTGGAACATACTATAAACGAAGAACTAATTTCATATATTCAAGATTTGCGATCTCAAGGGTTTGTTTGCTGTGTTGCTACAAATAATGAAAAGTATCGTTTCCAATATATGCTCGACGAAATGGGTTTTAAAAATAGTTTTGATAAAATATATGCTTCAGCAAACTTAGGGCACGTGAAGCCAAATTTAGAATTCTATAAAAAATTACTTGATGATTTAGGTTCAGTTAGTAAAGATGAAGTGTTATTTTGGGATGATTCCCCAGAGAATATTACAAGTGCGCGTGAATTTGGAATAAATGCTGAATTATACTCGACATTCTCTGATTTTAAACGAAGAATAAAAATTTACCCTCAATTTTAATATAAATTGTATTTGCTATATGTGTCAAAAGTGTGGTTTTTCACATAAATGCTTGCACTAGTCTTGTATTCGGGTATACTTTAGGTAGGGTTATTAGCGGCGTGTTACCTAGAACATATATTTTTAGGGAGCATGGGTCAATTGTCACCTTGGTTACAGTTGCAATGCACCCACTTAGCGTAACGCTATGGTAATATTTCCGAGGATAGCCCTAAAAGATGAATTCTCTATCATTGCGATTGAGGATTTTTCTTTTTTTAGGTAAAATTACTTTCATTTGCTACTATATTTATATGAAATCTAAAAGAAATATTCTCTCACTCCTGGCATCTTCGGCAATATTTCTCTGTATTGTAAATTTTATCGCAATTCGTGGCTTATGGTACTATCTATTTTGGTACTTTGATATGCCTATGCACTTCCTTGGGGGAATGACAGCACTCCTGGTTTTGGTGTACATTTTTTATAACAAAATAAGCTCTCTTAAAACGTTCCCCGTATGGCAGTTGCTCGTCGCTGTTTTTATTATTGGATTTGCTTGGGAGCTCTACGAGCAAATGATCGCAGTACTTATCTCGCACAATCCACAAATATACCTCGACTCGGCGTCGGACCTATTTTTTGACCTAGCAGGGGGGATAGCAGGGCTATTATATATAACAAAGAAATAGTATAATAAACGCATGAAGGATATTAAAGATACAGAATTGAAAGTAACTTTTGCAAATGGTGCCGGGACTGTAACTGGTGCTAATTTTTTACTCGAAGGAAATGGCAAGAAATTTTTGATAGATTGCGGACTAGTTCAAGGGGAGCGGATTGCAGATGAGCTCAACTGGGCACCTTTTACTTATGACCCAACGACCATAGATATACTTTTTATTACACACGCACATATTGACCATATTGGTCGTATTCCAAAGATAATACAAGATGGATTCAAAGGTAGAATAATTTCTACAATTCCAACTCGAGATATTGTACAAATCATGCTCGAGGACACAGCCCATATATTGTCGCGAGACAATGAGCATCATTTAAAAGATATTTATTCTGCCGAGAACATACGAGCGGCCATGGAGCTCTGGGAGGGTGTAGAGTACCACCAAGTGGTCAATGTAGATCATGGATTCCAATTTTCTTTCAAAGATTCTGGCCATATTCTCGGCTCAGGAATTATCGAGATCGTATACAATGGCAAAAAGATAGTCTTTACCGGAGACTTGGGCAACTCACCATCACCAATACTTTGCGACACAGAGAAAGTGGATGATGCCGACTACTTGATTATGGAGTCAGTATACGGAGATCGTAACCACGAAGATCGAAGCGAGAGAAAAGAGAAGTTGGCAAAGATCATTAATGAAAATTATAAAAGAGCCGGCACGCTTATGATACCGGTATTTTCCTTGGAGCGTACCCAAGAATTAATTTTTGAAATTAATGAAATGGTAGAGGAGAAGGCGATACCGTTTATGCCTATATTCCTAGATTCACCTCTGGCTATAAAATTAACACGAATTTATAAAGCTAATAGTAAGTATTTCAACCAAAATGCTCGCGATATCATAGCAAGTGGAGATGATATATTCAATTTTCCAGGGCTCAAAATGACAGAAGAGACCGAAGAATCCAAAGCCATTTTATCTGTACCAAACCCAAAGATTATTATGGCAGGTTCTGGTATGAGTAATGGGGGTAGAATAATACATCACGAGAAGAATTATCTTCCAAACGCAAATGACACACTACTATTGATCGGCTACCAGTCCGTAGGTACAATGGGCCGTCTGATACAAGAGGGCGTCAAGAAATTGCATATACAAAACGAGGAGATACCAGTACGCGCACGTATAGAGATGATCAGCGGATATTCCGGACACAAAGACTCCGACCACTTGGTAGAATTCGTAGCCGATACCGCAAAGACAGTAAAGAAAGTATTTACTGTTATGGGTGAGCCAAAAGCCGCACTATTTCTAGCCCAAAAGTTGAAAGATAATTTAGGTATAGAAACAGAAAGCCCAATGGCAGGGGATACAATAATACTTGATTGCTCTTAATAAAAAAACCACCCAATGGGTGGTTTTTTTATTATAGACTTGTTACGATTCTTTCGAAAGTTTGTGGGTTGTCTTTTGCGAGAGTTGCTAGGATCTTGCGGTCGATTGCGATGTCCTTCTTCTTTAGTGCATCGATGAATTTGCTGTAAGACATACCTAGTGGGCGGATAGCAGCATTGATGCGTACTTGCCATAGACGCCTCGCAACACCCTTTTTGTCTCGGCGGTGGGCAAATGAGTAGGCACCTGCGTGCATGATTGCTTCCTTTGCTTGAGCCTCCTTTGTGCTACGTCCAAAACGGAATCCTTTTGTCTGACTTAGGATGTTCTTGCGGCGCTTATTCTTCATTACTCCTCTTTTTACTCTTGTCATTTTAGTGAAAAATTAAATTTAATAAATTACGATTGCTGTAAATGCGTATTGATAACTTTGTTTGAAAGGGATAACTGTTTGCCTTTGCGTCCACCGAGCTGTTTAGTGCGAGATTGCTTGGCATTGAAATGGTTGAACCCAGGCTTGCGAGCAATGATCTTGCCTTTTCGTGTAACCTTTAGGCGCTTTGTAAGTGATTTGTTTGTTTTCATATAATATAAATAATTTGTTAACTTATTTTGGCATACTTTTACCGTCTTTCTCGATTGTGATCATAGGACCTTTTGGACCCTTTTTGTATTCCTCTGCAATCTTATAATTTTCTGTTATTAGATGTAGGATTCTATCCAATCTTTCTTTTAAAAACGCATCAGCCATATACTTGGAACGACCAGAAAGGAAAAGCTCGATCTTGATCCGGTGCCCCTCCTTGAGCCACTCACTTGCTTTCTTTGCCTTTAGATTGAGATCATTGTCTCCAGTACCAATCTTGATTTGCACCGATTTGGTCTCTGTAGCTTTTGATCCGGCCTTGGCCTTCTTTTGCTTTTTGTTCTGCTCGTACTGGTATTTACCATGATCCATTATCTTTACTATTGGAGGCTTTGCGTTTGGTGATATCTCTATCAAGTCCAAACCCTCGGCTTGTGCCATAGCAAATGCTTCTTTAAAACTTAAAACACCAAGGTTCTCACCTGAGCTTGATATAACTCGGAGCTCATTGGCTCGTATTTGGTTGTTAATACGTTCTCTCAATTTTAAAGTGTTTAATAGATCATTTTTGAGCTTTTCTGCTCGGAATGTACCTGAAAGGATAATAGCATATTTGTGTTATTATAGCAATATGGTAATAGAAGCTTATAAAAACAAGGGCGAAACACCACTCGACGTCCTAAAAAGGCTAAAAAATGAGAATCCTGAATATCTCCATGTGCCTATGACCTATGCAGGACGTCTGGATCCTATGGCTGAGGGGTTAATGATTGTTTTGACAGGGGATGATTGCACAAAAAAAGATGAATATACAAATTTAAACAAACAGTACGAAGTAACGGTACTTTTTGGCTTTGCTACAGATACTTATGACCTTCTTGGTATTGTGGAAAGACCTAAAAAGAATTCTGAAATTATTGCGCATAACCGTCTCTACTACGGGCTCCGACACGACGAACAATTTCAGAATTCTTTTTCAGGTCTTTTGAAAAATTTTACAGGCAAGATAGATCAAAAGTATCCGCCGTACTCGTCACGAACTGTAAATGGCAAGCCACTTTTCCAATGGGCACGAGAAGGGAGATTGAGTGAGATTACGATTCCATCGCATGAAGTGTATATTTCCAAAATAGAAGTACTTGAAGAGTCAGAAATATCAAAAACAAAGCTCAAAAAATATATAAAAGAAAATATTTCAAAAATTGAAGGGGATTTCCGCCAAGAAGAAATTCTAAAAAGCTGGGATGAAGTTTTGAAAAATACAGAAGAAGAAAATTTTCTCTGTGTTAAATTACGAATCGATTGTGGCTCGGGTACATATGTGCGAGTCATAGCTTCCGAATTGGGCGAGGTACTTGGAACAGGGGCACTTGCAATGCATATCAAGCGGACAAAGATCGGAGATTATTCTATTTAAGAAATTACTTTTTGAGCTTCGGCAAAAAGTTCCTCGACGCGCTCTTGTGTCGTAGCTTCGCCAAAGAGTCGGATTATTGGCTCTGTGTTTGAAGGTCTTAAATGAATCCAAGATTTATCTGGTAGAACTATACGTAGACCATCAATTTCGTTCATTACACCATCCTTAAAATGCTCCTTTAACTTTGCATACATTCCTGACAGCTCGCCACCTACTGGCCACTTGTCTCTTTTCATAAAATATTTTGGCAATGAATCTACGCATTCATTTATAGTTTGATTGCGCTCAGCGAGCAATTCTAGGGCAAGACTTAAACTTACAAAACTATCACGACAGTTATTGAGAGTAGGGAATATCACCCCACTCGTACCTTCTCCTCCGACAATTGCATCGTACTCTAGCATGCCACCCATTACATTTGATTCTCCAACTTTTGTACGGATACATTTACAACCGTGCTTCTCTGCTATGTCATCGATCATTTGTGATGTGGACATATTTATGACCACGTTCCTTCCGGGATTTTTAGATAGGATATTTTCTACGCCGAAAGCCAAAGTGTAATCTTCAGAAAGAACAGTTCCATCACTATTTATAATTACCATTCTATCTGCGTCAGGGTCATGTGCAAAACCAATATCAACACCCGACTCTTTTACTGTAAGACCAGTTCCAACAAGATTCTCTACTGTCGGCTCAGGTTTGTGGGCGAATTTGCCATTTGGGATATTATTTATCGGAATTAATTCCACACCAAGTTGCTCAAACAAATATGGATCAACTACACAAGCAGATGCATTAATCATATCGACAGCAACTCTGAATTTTCGAGCACGAATAGCCTCGACATTGATATAGGCTAGTATGTGATCTGCATGTTCTTTTGGAAAATTTGGCATATTATAAAAATGTTTTAATTTTTTCTACTTCCGACTCGTTTGTCAATCTACCACCTTTTACAACAAATTTTACCCCATTGTATTCTATGGGGTTGTGACTGGCTGTAATTATTACGGCGCCATCATAATCGTATTTATTCACTGCAAACATGAGAGTTGGGGTAGGGAGGATGTCGCCATCTATTACATGCATACCAAATGATTGCATTATAGGAATAATAGCGAGTGCAATATCTTTACCACTCTCACGGCCATCTCGGCCTATTAGAATAGTAGGATTTTCTTTGGTAGGATTTTCACTCTTTACAAATTGAGCATATGCACCTGCGTATTTCACTGCTATATCAGCAGTTAAAGTATCTCCCCATATTCCTCTGTATCCTGTAACTTGTAGTGTCGGTTGCGCCATTTGCTTATAATACCATATTTGTAATAAGGGCATAAATAGTCTAATATGTGTATATGATTTCTAGAATTTATGTGATCCCAAAGCTTGTGGGTGCTCATACAAAAGGCTTGCAAAAGTCTTTTAATAATTTGGGCCTATCTGGGAAGGTTACTGATGTAAATCTCTTTGATTCCTACCTTATAAATGCACATCTCAACGAGGCTCAATTGGAGCAGTCGGCCAAGGCGCTAGTAAACTCAAAATTGGAAAACTACTCTATAAATCAATTGCCACAAATGGCCACCTCTTCATACGTTTTAGAGATCGGTTTTGCTCCTGGGGTTACAGATAATGTGGCGCATACAGTTATGGAAACTCTTTCAGATTTACTCCACTATTCGTTTGAAGGTGGTGAGGCTGTATATACTTCTAAAATATTTTTAATAACTGGCGACATAACCCTTGCAGATGTAAATAATATTGCGCTCTCGCTCTGCAATCCACTCATAGAAAGATTTTATATAAAGCAGGTGGATGCTGATCTAAAAAAGAACGGCTTGCCACTGCACGTGCCGGAAGTTGTGTTGCCAAAAAAGAAAGAGGTTATCGTGGTGCCGATATTGAATGCAAATGATGACGAGTTGGTAAAGATCGGCAAAGAGGGGATACTTGACCCCGACGGCACTCGGCGTGGCCCACTAGCTCTCGACTTGGAAAGTATGAAAGTTATCCAGAAATTTTTCAAGAGTTTGAAGCGTAACCCTACCGATATTGAATTAGAATCGTTGGCGCAGACATGGAGCGAGCACTGCAAACACACCATTTTCGCAAACTCGATCGATGATATTAAAGATGGTTTGTACAAAGCATATATAAAGAAAGCTACAAATGATATTCGTAAAGCGAAAGGCAAGAAAGATTTCTGCCTCTCAGTTTTCTCCGACAATGCTGGAGGAATTATTTTTGACGACAAATATATGGTCAGTCACAAAGTAGAAACTCACAATAGTCCTTCGGCACTCGATCCGTTTGGTGGAGCGATCACTGGAATCGTCGGAGTCAATCGCGATACTATTGGGTTCGGTATGGGTGCCAAACCGATTGCCAATGTTTATGGGTTTTGTTTCGGCTACCCAGATGATAAAAGAGAATTGTTTAAAGATAAGAAGTTGAAAGTAAAGATGCTCCCACCAGCGCGTATTATTGATGGGGTCATTCAAGGTATAAATGCTGGAGGTAATTGCTCTGGAATTCCGACTGTTCATGGATTCACAAAATTCGATGAGCGCTATCGTGGCAAGCCACTTGTCTTTGCAGGAACTATTGGTTTAATACCACGAATAGTGAATGGCAAAAATGCTGTAGAAAAGAAAGCACAGCCTGGCGACTATATTGTAGTTGTCGGTGGTAAGGTGGGACTCGATGGAATACACGGAGCGACATTTTCGTCGGTTGTGCTAGATTCAGCAAGTCCTGCAACCGCAGTACAGATCGGCGACCCTATTACTCAAAAGAAGTTGTCGGATGCAATAGTCAAAGAGGCTCGTGATAGGAATTTGTACAACAGTATTACCGACAATGGAGCTGGAGGCATATCGTGCTCTGTGGCCGAGATGGCCAAGGAGTGTGGTGGGGCGGTGGTAGATATTGAAAAGGTGCCGCTCAAATATCCTGGACTGTCACCTTGGCAGATCTGGATCTCGGAATCTCAGGAGCGGATGACACTTTCTGTGCCAAAAAATAAATTTAATGAATTTAAAGAGTTGATGGAGAGTCGCGGAGTGCTGGCAGTGGAAATTGGAGAATTCACCAAGAGTAAAAATTGTGTCGTTCGTCAAAATGGAAAGGCGATCATGGATATGTCGATGGAATTCCTACACAATGGTCTGCCAACTCGACAATTGTATAGTAAAAAAGTACAGAACACTTTTAATGAACCAAAGCGGCCTTTAAGCATATCTCGCACAAAAGAATTCCTGACCCTCATCGGCTCTGCCAACCTCGCAAGTAACAGATGGATCTCTGAGCAATACGATCACGAAGTACAGTCTGCATCTGTGATCAAGCCACTTTCTGGACGAGGCCTCATCAACACTGACGCGCAAGTGATAAAGCCGGTGTTTACCTCAACGAAAGGAGTGGTTGTTACTTCGAGTGTCTATCCATCGTATTCCGACATTAGTACTTATGACATGACTGCTTGTGCTATAGACACTGCAGTCCGCAACGCGATCTGTGCCGGAGGAAGCCTTGAACATTTGGCAATTCTGGACAATACTTGCTGGTGTTCATCCTACGACCCGATCCGATTAGGGGAGCTCGTTGATGCGATTAAGGCTTGTTACGACACTGCAGTTGCTTATGGTACGCCATTTATTTCGGGCAAGGATAGTATGTTCAATGACTTCAAAGGTTATGACAAAGATGGTAACTCTGTGGCTATATCTATACCACCGACACTTTTGATATCCGCAATTGGAGTGATGAAAGATTTCAACAAGGCTGTAACTCAAGAATTCAAAATCGCAGGGGATATAATATATGTATTGGGCGAGACTCAAGATGAGCTCGGTGCTAGTGAATATTACAAAATGCTATCCACCCCGCCTAAAGGCACCCCTCAAGAGGGGAATAATGCAATTGGGAACAGTGTGCCAAAAGTAGATACAAAGAAAAATACAAAGACTTACAGAGCTCTGGAGAAAGTGATTGCCAAAGGTATTATTGCAAGTGCAATCTCGGTCAATTCCGGAGGATTGGCAACAGCTCTTGCCAAAGCAAGTGTCGGTGGGATGCTCGGCATACAAGTAGACCTGAAAAAGTTGGCAGGGAGTGCGACAACAATAGACGCGAAACTGTTCTCTGAAAGCCAAGGCCGAGTGGTGGTGAGTGTGGCAAAGAGTAATATAAAAGAATTTGAAAGTGTAATAAAAAATATTCCATTTACAAAAGTTGGTACTGTTTCAAAAGATAAGAATTTTGTAATCAAAGAAGGCTCTAAAAAAATTGTAGACACAAAAATTGATACAATAGCAAAATCTTACAATTCATTTTCAAATAGTTTTAAATAATATGAAAAAGAAAATTCCAAAAATTATAATAATGTCAGGCTATGGGCTCAACTGCGAAGAGGAGACCAAGTTTGCTTTTGAAAGTGCCGGGGGCCGTGCTGACATCGTGCATATCAATGACTTGATTGAAAATCCAAAGGTGCTTGCAGGGTATGATATCTTGGCTTTCCCGGGAGGATTCTCATATGGCGATGACACTGGAAGTGGCAAGGCCTATGCAAACAAATTTCGTAATCACTTACAAACAGAACTCGAGGCCTTTATTGCTCGCGACACATTGGTGATCGGTATTTGTAATGGATTCCAAATTATTACGAATCTTGGCCTCGTGCCGGGAGCATTGGCGCACAATGCAAGTGGTATGTATATTGATCGATGGGTAGACATGAAAGTGGTGGGGAATAGCCCATGGCTTAAAGGGGTGAAAGAAATCTCTCTACCGATTGCTCATGGGGAAGGCCTATATGTAATAGATGAAAAAGAATATAAAATAATGCTGAAGAATAAACAGGTTGCTTTTCAATATACAAAGGGTGAGATTTGCGACTTCCAAAATCTGAGCGCAAATCCAAATGGTGCCATGCATGATATTGCCGGAGTACTTTCAGAAAATGGTAAAATACTTGGGATGATGCCGCATCCAGAGCGAGGAATGTTTTTCCAGCAAAGACCTGATGCGCAATTGAAAAAAGAAATTGCAAAAAGGAAGAAAGCAAAAATCCCAACAGAAGGCCCGGGCTTGATAATATTCAAAAACGCAGTAAATTATTTTAAAAAATAATGCTATACTATTTACCTCAATGAAAAACTTAAACGAAAAATGTGCAGTATTTGGTATATACAACAGTAGTGATGCGGCTCGCAAGGCGTACTTTGGACTGTTTGCTTTACAGCACCGCGGACAAGAACAGACAGGGATTGTGTCTAGCGACGGTACACAACTGTATATCCATAAAGGGTCCGGACTTGTTAGCCAGGTATATACAGAAAAAGATATTGAAAGTTTGAAGGGCACAATAGCTATCGGGCACAATCGCTATGCCACTTCGCGTGGAGGCGCAGGAGACTGCTCGCAACCTGTAGTGATAGGAGATTTATCTTTCGCACACAATGGCAACTTGCCAAGTACAAAAGCACTTGAAGAATTTTTAAAAAATAAAAATGTGCATTTAGAACATCTTTCTGATTCCGAAATGATGGCGCAAGCAATTGGTGTGTATGTAAAAGAAGGCGCAAGTATTGTGGATGCGATCAAAAATGCGTATCCACTTTTTACTGGAGCGTTCTCTTGTGTGGTTATGACGCACGATACACTCATAGCATTTCGAGATCACTGCGGTATACGCCCTTTGGTAATGGGTAAAAGTGTAAATGGTGAAGAAATTGTTTTTGCTTCCGAGACATGTGCATTGCGTGTAGCAGGAGTAGAGTTTGAGAGGGAAGTAAATCCTGGTGAAATGGTAGTGGTAAACAAAGAGGGTATCAGTACGCACCAAGTAATGGAGGCGAACCCTAAATTTGATATTTTTGAATTTGTTTATTTTGCTCGACATGACAGCAACCTACTTGGCAAATCCGTTTATGAAGTCCGCAAGAGTTTGGGTAAAGTCTTGGCGCGTGAACATCCAATCGAGGCTGACATGGTGATACCAGTTCCCGAGACTGCCGTACCCGCAGCGCTTGGCTACTCGCAAGCGTCTGGCATACCACTTGAAATGGCAATTTCAAAAAACCGATACATCAATCGCACATTTATCGAGCCGACACAAGCTGACCGTGAGCAGAAAGTTAGAATGAAATTATTACCGCTTGTGGATACCATAAAAGACAAAAAGATAATTGTTGTTGATGACTCAATAGTGCGCGGTACCACAAGCAGACAAATTGTACAAATGCTTTTTGATGCGGGAGCAAAAGAAGTGCACTTTATGGCAAGCTCTGCAAAGGTAATGTTCCCAGATTTTTATGGGATTAATACTCCAGATCAAAAAGATTTGATCGCTTCGCAAAAGACTACAAAAGAAATTTGTGAATACCTCGGTGCAACTTCGGTATCGTACCTGTCTGTCGACGGAATGGTAGAGGCCACAGGATTACCACGTGATGTGTTCTCGGTATCATCATTTGATGGTATTTACCCAGTAGATATATTAGAAAGAAAAAACGAAATTAGTTACGAAGTTCCTAAAGAGTAATTTATGAAAATTGCATTATTAATTTCTGGAGGGGGGACAACCATGGAGGCTATTATCAAGGCTTGTCAAAATGGTGTCTTGGCTGGAGTAACTCCAGCTCTTGTAATTGCAAGTATTGGTAGTGCCGGTGGAATACCAAAAGCGAGAAATCTTGGAATAAAAGAGGAAGATATTTTAATACTGAGCCCAAAAAGCTTTGAAAATAGTGAGAAGTTTGGTGATGCAATTATAAATGAATGTAGAAAAAGAAATGTAGACTTCATCGGGCAATATGGCTGGATGGTAAAGACTCCAGAAAATGTTTGTGAAGAATTTAAAGGCAGGATTGTCAATCAGCACCCAGGACCACTCGATCCCGGCGGTAATGGTGATTTTGGCGGAGCGGGGATGTATGGAGTACGGGTGCATGAAGCGCGACTGCAATTCGTACGTAAAACAAATCGGGAATTCTTTACCGAGGCGACTTGCCACCGAGTGACTGCCAACTTCGACGAAGGTAAGATTGTGAAAAGGATCCAAGTTGAAATACTGCCAGAGGACACTGCGGAGAGCCTACAAGCTCGTGTTTTGCCAGTAGAGCACCAAGTGCAGATACAAGCTTTGCAGGATTTTGTAAACAATACAGTCACAGAATTTGAGCGTGAGGTGCCATTAGTATTGCCGGGGGAAGAGAGTATTCTAGATGAATGTAAAAAGAATGCAATAATTAAATACACAAAAAGTTAAAAATGTGTTAAATTTAAGACATGACTCATAGACAAAAAATTCTTATTATTGGTTCCGGGGGCAGAGAGCATGCTGTTGGATGGAAATTGTCCCAATCTTTACGTAATCCTTTGTTGTATTTTGCTCCAGGTAATGCTGGTACCGCTGAGCTTGGAACTAATGTAGATATACAAGCAACTGACATACCTGCGCTTTTGGAATTTGCAAAAAAAGAGAGAATTTATATGACACTTGCATTGCCTGACGATCCTTTGGCTCTCGGTATTGTAGATCGATTTCGTAAAGATAATCTATATATTTGGGGTCCGACAAAGCAGGCAAGTCGGCTTGAATGGTCAAAATCTTTTGCAAAAGATTTCATGCATCGCCACAACTTACCAACAGCAAAATTCAAAAATTTTACCGAAGATCAATACGATGAAGCAATTGTGCATATAGAGAATCACGAAACACCGCTTGTTGTAAAAGCATCGGGTCTTGCTTTCGGGAAAGGAGTGCTTATTTGTCCTACTAAAGAAGAAGCAAAAGAAGCAGTGATGAATATTCTAATAAAGAAGGTGTTTGGTGATGGAGGCAAAGAGATCATAATCGAGGAATTTTTATCCGGGCCGGAAATCTCGATACATGCATTTTCTGACGGAGTTTCCTATAAAGCTTTTCCTGTGTCTCAAGATCATAAAAGGATTGGGGAAGGGGATACAGGATTAAATACTGGTGGAATGGGGACTGTTGCACCAGCGTCATTTGTAAATGAAGCACTAATTACAGAAATTAAAAATACAATTATTTTATCAACACTGGTAAATATGGAGCACGAAGGGATGCCTTTTGAGGGTATTCTTTACCCAGGATTGATGCTAACTAAAGATGGTCCAAAAGTAATAGAATTTAATTCTCGTTTTGGTGATCCAGAAGTTCAGACATACATGCGATTGCTAGAGACTGACATTTTCGATATTTTTGAAGCATGTATCAATAAAGAGTTATCAACTTTGGAAATAAAATGGAAAGAAGGATTTGCCTGCAATATTGTATTAGCATCAAAAGGGTACCCAAATAGTTACGAAAAAGGCAAAGTCATTTATGGAATTGAGGAAGCAGAGGTAGATCAGGATATTGTAGTATTTCACGCAGGTACCACGATCAATGAAGAGGGGCAACTAGTAAGCAACAGTGGGCGTGTACTCGGTGTATCGGCTACAGGTGCAACACTCGAAGAAGCTCTGGCAAGAGCCTATGAAGCTATAGAAAAAATTTCTTTTGAAGGAATGTATTACAGGCGTGACATAGGCCAGCAAGCATTAAATACACAAATGTAATTTACCAAAAGCTCGCCATGGCGCAAAGTTAGTAAAATTAAAAAAGCCCCGTTTTATTAGGGGTTTTTTTAATAACTTCTATAATTATATCTGCTTTGACAAATTGGGCTTTTGATGTAGACTTTGGAAAAAAGTAAATAAATGGCAAACTTAATAACAGAAGACCCAAAAAAGTTGGTATTGGCGAGTTTTTCGCAAACTATTGCCAAGACTCACATAAAGAACCTAAGAAACTTTAACATCGATGATGCTTATGACAATGCTATTCAAACAATTTTTGGATACGAAGGACTGCAAAAGTATCTTGAGTATGGAGGATTACAAAACAGATCTCCTGCAGAAGTAATAATATCTTTGGTTCCTTATTCATCAATATGGGACAACGCTAAATTGTATTTGGATATTAATAATATCTCAATACCAAAGAATAAAGACATTGTCCATACGCTGATAAAACAATTGATCAAAATCAACATCAATTCTTTGGCAGACAATATTGGAGCATTGTGCCCGCAGACTGAGCTTTGGCCACCACTTTATCCTAATGTAAATATGTTTTTGAGTCACTTGAGTAATAAGCAAGTCGACTTTGGAATTATTTCCTCAGGACACGAAGTTTTCATTAGAAAAGTGTTTGAATATTACGGGATGGATCAACCACTATTTTGTGTGACTCCTGATGATAAATTTGAACTCTATGGTATGGATTGGAAAAGCAAAACCAAACCAAGCACCTACTTGATTGCTTCGGCTATGCAAAAGTGGATTGCAAGTTGGTCGGATGATTTTAAGCAGCGGGTTCAAGAATCTGGTCAGGACTGTATGGAGTATGCTTGTCATAATGCTGTCTATATTGGAGATGATCTCAAACTCGATGGGTACATGGCAAATAATGCAGGTATCCCATTTCTATTGTTTTACCCAGATGATTCTGTTCAAATTCATTTTGAGGGTGAACATAGAAAATTCTCTCTATATTCTCAATTGATTGATGCTTTAGATACGGGAATTCTATTTAAACTATAATGATGAGGCTTACTTAATTGGAGGCCTCGTTTTTATTTGTGTGAATTTGTAGAGGGCTATAAATATGCTATATTGACTATATGAAAAAGGCAAAAATACAAGTGGGTATTATTATGGGTTCTGATTCAGACTTGGGTGTTATGAGTGAGGCATGTACACTATTAGAAGAGTTTGCCGTTGGGTACGAGATCACTGTTGCATCTGCCCATAGATCTCCAAATGTTGCTCATAGTTATGCAACGAGTGCAATCTCTCGTGGACTTAAAGTGATTATTGCTGCAGCCGGTGGGGCAGCACATTTGGCAGGAGTAGCAGCATCACTAACCACATTGCCAGTGATCGGTGTGCCGGTAAAAGCAAAGACACTCGATGGACTCGACTCACTACTCTCAACAGTACAAATGCCACCTGGGATTCCTGTTGCAACTGTAGGTATAAACGCTGCACACAATGCTGGAATCCTTGCAGTGCAAATTCTAGCAACTAGTGACAAAACTTTGCAGAAAAAATTGACTGACTTCAAAAAGAAATTGGAAGATGGCGTAAAAACAAAAGCAAAAAAAATGGCAGAAATAGGTTATAAAAATTATTTACAAAAATAATATGTTCCACAAAAAATAGCTCTTCTCAAACAGGACACAAAATTTTTTGCTAAAAATTTTGTCGGTTCTCCGGCCGTCGCCGTCGAAAGCCTGTTCTCAAAGACTATTTTTTGTTACACTAATCACATGGATTTATACACACAAGCAGGAGTAGACATAGAAGCGGGCAATGAAACTGTTCGCCGGATCAAGGCTGATGTGGCGAGTACTCATACGAGTGCTGTGCTGACTGGTATTGGAAGCTTTGGTGGGCTCTACGATTTGGGTGAAATAATAAAGAATTACAAAAACCCTGTACTTGTACAGAGTATTGATGGTGTGGGGACCAAGCTAACGGTCGCACGAATGATGAACAAATACGATACTGTCGGCGAAGATATTGTAAATCATTGTTGCGATGACTTGCTTGCGATGGGCGCACGATCCTTAACATTTCTCGACTATGTGGCGCATGATAAATTGGACCCAAATGTAATGGCGGCGATGGTGGGTGGTATGGCCAAGGCTTGCCGAGAAAATGGCGTGAGCTTAATCGGTGGCGAAACTGCCGAAATGCCAGGTACCTATATGACAGGCGAGCACGACATTGCAGGATCTATCACAGGAGTAGTGGAGAAAGATAAAATAATTACAGGTGAGAAAATACAAGAAGGGGATATTCTACTCGGCCTACCTTCTTCAGGGCTTCATACTAATGGATATTCGCTTGCACGTAAAATACTTTTTACAAAAGGAAATAACAGCGCGGGGCATACAGTAGATACATTTGTAGATGAACTCGGAATGAGTGTTGGCGAAGCCTTGCTCAAAGTGCATGTAAACTATTCTGTGCCGGTTCTTGCAATGCTCGATAAAGGAATTGATATCCGTGGGATTGCACATATCACAGGCGGAGGGTTCCTCGAGAATATTCCTCGTGTATTGCCAGCCAATTTAGATGCACAAATTAACCTTAATTCTTGGCCAGTTCTTCCAATATTTTCTTATATGCAAAAAGTTGCGAATGTTCCCGAGGATCAAATGTACCGAGCATTCAATATGGGCATTGGATTAATCCTCGTAGTTCCACAATCAGAAAAAGAAAAAGTAAATCAAATTTTGAATAAATATCCTGAATTTAAAATGTACGAAATTGGTAAAATTATCAGTGGTGATAAAAAAGTAATATTAAAATAATAATAAATTTTTTATGGATATAGAAATTATAAAAAAGCATATTAACGATGTGATTCGGGAGACAGATTTACAAGGTATTGGGGAGCGCAAGATTGGCAAAGTGCGCGATATTTATATTGCGAAAGAGGTAATAACTCTTGTTTCTACAGACCGTCATTCATCTTTTGATCGCATTATTGCGCACATTCCTTTCAAGGGTGCCGTGCTCAATCAGATTAGTGCATTCTGGTTTGAGAATACAAAAGATATAATTGCCAACCATGTGGTAAGTGTTCCTGATCCGAATGTCCTTGTTGCCAAGAAGTGTACTGTGATTCCTATAGAGTGCATAGTGCGTGGATATATTACTGGGTCTACCAATACATCTATGTGGACATTGTACAAGGAAGGGCAAAGAGATTTCGGAAACTTTGTACTACCAGATGGTTTGAAAAAGAATCAAAAAATGGATGAGCCAGTTTTTACCCCAACAACAAAGTCTGATGAACATGACAGGTCAATTACTCCAGCCGAAATTGTAGCTGAAGGAATCCTGACAAAAGAAATGACAGACGAATTGGAGAGAGTTGCAAAAGCAGTATTCAAGCGCGGGCAAGAAATCGCACTTTCAAAAGGCTTGATACTTGTCGATACTAAATATGAATTTGGTATGGATGAGAATGGTAAATTAACACTAATCGATGAAGTACACACACCGGACTCTTCTCGTTACTGGAAGGCAAATACTTACCAAGAGCGTATAGACGCTGGATTGGAGCCAGAATATTTCGACAAAGAATTTCTCCGCCTTTGGTTCAAAGATAATTGTGACCCATACAATGACGCTGTACTTCCTGATGCTCCAGCTGATATGGTAGCCGAACTTTCAAGGAGATATATCGAAATCTACGAAACAATCACCGGCCTCCCATTCAATCACGACTTCAATACTCCGATAATGGATAGAATTACAAATAATTTGAAAGCTTAATAAATTATTCTCCGAAAACAGGACACGAAATTTCTTGCTAGAAATTTCGTCGGTCCTCACGCCGTCGCGCTCGAAAGCCTGTTTTCAAAGAACAATTTATTATGCTAATATACAAATATGATACAAGCTATAAATCCTTTGGATGGGCGATATTATGATAGAACTCGTGAATTGGCGCCTTATTTCTCTGAGCAGGCTCTAATGAAGTACCGTACGATGATGGAGTGTGAATATTTAATGGCTCTATCTCTTTCTGGCAAAACTGGCCTCCGCAAATTTACAGTAAATGAAATCAAGACCCTTAAATCTCTTTATGAAAAATTTGATGAAACTTCATACGAGAGTATCAAGAAGATTGAGAGTGTGACCAATCATGATGTAAAGGCGGTAGAGTATTTTATAAAAGAAAAACTTGCAAAGACTAGCCTCAAAAATGCGACAGAGTGGGTGCACTTTGCAACAACAAGTGAAGATACAAACAACATCGCTTATGCACTGATGATTGCTGATTCTTTGGAACATGTTATATTGCCTAAAATTAAAAGTATTGCAAAAGAGTTGAGAGCTCTAAGTGTGAAGTATAAAAACTTACCAATGCTTGCGCGTACTCACGGACAGAGTGCAAGCCCGACAACATTCGGCAAAGAAATGTTTGTATTCGTAGCACGAATAGAGAAGAGATTGAAAGGCC
>CAZUQJ010000006.1:0-36982 GCA_964622505.1 uncultured Candidatus Saccharibacteria bacterium
TTCGGCAAAGAAATGTTTGTATTCGTAGCACGAATAGAGAAGAGATTGAAAGGCCTCGAAGGTATCAAAATCCAAGCCAAATTAAATGGTGCGACAGGGAACTGGAATGCACACATGGCTGCATATCCGAGTGTTAACTGGCCAGAATTTAGCAAGAAATTTATCGAAGGTTTCAACAAAGGACGTACTCAAAAATTGGAAGCGAATTTAATTACTACTCAAATCGAATGCCACGATAGCTATGTCGCAGTCTTTGATACTGTACGAAGAATCAATACTATACTCCTCGATTTGAATCAAGATATGTGGAGATACATATCTGACGGGTGGATTACACAGCGCACAAAAGCAGGAGAGGTGGGCTCAAGTACAATGCCACACAAGGTGAACCCGATTGATTTCGAGAATAGTGAAGGTAACATAGGTATAGCCAATGCACTCTTTGAATTCTTTGCTCGCAAGCTACCAGTGTCACGATTGCAACGCGACCTGTCGGACTCTACTGTACAGCGTGCACTTGGTACGGCATTTGGGCACTCATATTTGGCATATGTCATGCTTGAAAAGGGCTTGAGTAAAATTAGTGTAAATGAAAATAAAATCAAAGAAGATTTACTAGCGCACCCAGAAGTCGTGGCCGAAGCAATCCAGACAGTTCTCCGCCGAGAGAGCTACCCAATTCCATACGAATCATTAAAGGAGCTTACTCGTGGCAAGCAGGTCACAATGGAAGACTTTGCAAAATTTATTGATACATTAAAAGTGTCTGAAAAAATAAAAACTGAACTTAAAAAATTCACACCGCTCTCGTATACAGGCATTGCATCCAAATTGGTGAAATAAATATAAAAATACTTGCGTAAGTTACGCAAGTATTTTTATTTCTGTGGAACTGGCGGGAATCGAACCCGCGTCCAAAACAAGATCACAAATGAGTCTACGTGTGTAGCATGTTCATTGGTTTTAAATACTGTAGCTAGAGAACAAGCAAAACACTACAATACCGAGCTTTTAATTGTCGGAAATAAATTCAAGCATTAAATATTTCTTAATCTAATTAATTATGCCCCGTCTATTTTATTAGATATCAAATAGCGAGACACTACCTTGACCGTTTAGGCGAAGGATAGAGTACCATTACCTAACGCAAAAGCGTATGGTGATGGAACTTTAGCGACAGAGTTTGCACTTAGTCTTTTTCAAAAAGTTTAACGAGATTTCTGAGTACTCGACACGCACAAGAATGATGGCTTACTTTGTCGAAGCCGATCAGTCCCATTTATTATTCTTTCAAAGTTCTTCGCATTTCGCGATCTGTATCGCGTTTTTTGATTGATTCACGTTTGTCGTGGAGTTTTTTACCCTTTGCAATCGCTATTTCAACCTTTATCCTGCGACCCTTACTATACAATGAAAGGGGAATAAGAGTCAATCCTTTGGACTTCTCGGCAGTTACCAGCATGGCAATTTCCTTTTTATTCAAAAGCAGTTTCCTGTTTTGGTCCGGCTCGTAGGTCGTTGGCATATTTTTTATCTGGTAGGGTGATATATGCATACCGATCAGATACACCTCACTTCCACGCACTATACAATAAGCCCCTTTTAGGTTGCCGAGGCCTGCGCGAATTGCTTTGACCTCATAGCCGGCAAGCTCAATACCAGCCTCGAATTTGTCGGTCATTTCGAAGTTGAAGTATGCTTTGCGGTTGTCTATAAATACAGTCATTCCTCTATCTTATCAGTAATAGCTACTATTCTCAAAGGTTTTTCATTTATCTCCATTTTGTGTATAATGCTCCTATGAAAGAACCAAAAAATACTACACCAGCAAAGAAACCAAGTCGCCCAGGGGCTCAAATAATGTCTGCAATCCTTATCTTTATGTTTATTGTTGTACTGTATTCAGCGATACGAGGGGAAGATACAAAGGTGGCACAATTCACTCTTTCTGATGTGGCACGCAATATCACAGAAAATAAAATAGAGAAGATAGTGGTTGAGGGAGAGAAAGTAGACATCCTTCTCAAGGACCAAACAAAAGCTGAAGCAAAAAAGGAACCCGAGAGTGCGCTTTCGGACACATTGGTACGCTACGGAGTGACTCCAGCGCAACTAAACACTACTCCTATCGAGATTAAAAAAGAAAGTGGATTTGGATACTGGTTGCTAAATATTCTACCATTTGCACTGCCTGTGCTCCTTGTAGTCTTCTTTGTGTGGATGATGACTCGCCAAGTAAAAGGGGCAGGGATGCAGGCATTTAACTTCGGCCAATCAAAGGCGCGTATTACAGATCCAAATGACAAAAATAATCGTGTGACATTCAAAGATGTGGCCGGCGCAAAGGAGGCGAAGATCGAGCTTGAAGAAATTGTAGACTTTTTGAAAAATCCAAAAAAATTCTTGGACATTGGGGCGAGGATTCCAAAAGGCGTGTTGCTGACCGGTGCACCGGGGACTGGTAAAACACTTCTTGCTCGAGCTGTAGCTGGCGAAGCAGGGGTGCCATTTTTCCATCTATCCGGAAGTGAATTCGTAGAAATGTTTGTCGGAGTAGGTGCTAGTCGTGTACGAGACCTTTTCAAGATGGCAAAGAAGGCGTCGCCAGCTATTGTGTTTATTGACGAGATCGATGCTGTCGGCCGAGTACGTGGAACAGGTGTTGGTGGAGGCAACGATGAGCGTGAGCAAACACTCAACCAAATATTGGTGGAGATGGATGGCTTCGAACCAAATGAAAAGGTGATAGTAATGGCAGCGACAAACCGCTCGGATGTTCTGGACCCTGCGCTCCTTCGTCCCGGCCGATTTGACCGGCGTGTGACTCTTGATTTGCCAGATCGTGCAGACCGCGAGGCAATACTAGCAATCCACTCACTCAAGAAGCCACTGGCCGAAGATGTAAAGATAAAGGTTATTGCTGAACGTACTCCAGGATTCTCGGGAGCTGATTTGTATTCATTGATGAACGAAGCGGCGATATTGGCTGCTCGTGAAGAGCGCAAGAAAGTGATGCAGTTTGACCTAGTGCGATCTATTGAAAAGGTAATGATGGGCCCGGAGCGCAAGAGTCATATACTATCGAAGCGTGAGAAAGAAATTACTGCGTATCATGAAGGCGGGCATGCGCTGGTGGCATCGTGCCTCGAGCATGCTGATCCCGTGCATAAAGTTTCTATCGTATCGCGTGGCAATGCTGGCGGATACACACTCAAGCTTCCACTCGAAGATAAGAGACTGCATAGTAAAAAAGAATTCCTCGATGATATTGCAATGTCACTCGGAGGCTATGTGGCAGAAGAAATGATTTTTGGAGATATTACTACTGGCCCTTCCAATGATCTACAAGTGGCAACCAATCTCGCTCGTGCAATGGTGACACGTTGGGGTATGAGTACTATTATCGGACCAATAGCACTCGAGAGTGATGGTGGCAAGACAATGTTTGGCCGAGGAGTAAATGACAATGAATACAGTGAAAGAGTAAGTGCTTTGATAGACGAAGAGGTGAGCAAGATTATGAACAATGCGTTTGATGTTGCAAGAAATGTATTAACAGAGAAGCGGGAAGTACTGGATGCAATTGCTAAGAAGTTGATTGAAGTAGAGACACTAGAGCAAGACGAATACAATAAAATTATCAAATCATTTGGAATTAATCCAAAATTGAGAGAAGAAACAAAAAACTCATAGAAATTCTATGAGTTTTTTGCATTTTACTAATACCCTGAATTCTGCTAATATAGTAGAGTATTTATGCGCCCTTAGCTCAGTTGGTTAGAGCACAGAGCTTATACCTCTGGGGTCCATGGTTCGAATCCATGAGGGCGCACAACTTTTGACTATCTTAATGTTCATGCGGAATAAGCACGAGGATTAGGGCAAGTAGAATTGCGCCTATCATGAATCCTACAATCATTTTCTTGTTCCATTTGGCATGCATCATGTCCACTGCCACTTTCCATGCAACGATGCCGGCAGATAGCGATATGAATATAACTTCCAGTGTTTTGTTGTCTTTAAAAAGAAAACCTAGGAATATAGATAAAGATATAAAGAATGATATGATTAGTGCATTTTTAGGCTTAATCTTGTTTTCTACAAGGAGTACTTGCTGGCCCGCTTGCTGGATTGTTTGATGGCCGAGGATTCCCAAGAAAGAGGTGATACCCGCACCTATGTTGATTCCAAAACCGGCGATGATAGCAATACCGTCTACGATATTGTGGAAGAAGTCAGAAATAAGTAAACGCCAGATACTGCCTTTGTTGTGGCTGTGAGATTTTTCTTCATCGGTATGGTGATGGTGGAATTCTTTGCAGGCAACACCAATAACTAGACTGATCACAAGACCTACGCCAAATAGCAAGCTTCCATTTACAAATCCACTGTGCTCAATAGCTTCGCGCAGTAGGAGCACTACAAGCATTAAATATACACCGAGGCCAAAACCTTTGACCCCATTCTTTTGAAAAAAGTCCTTGTTTCTAGGAAATAAAAGAGTGGCAATTATAGGAATAATAGATACTCCAGCTAAGCACAGATAAATGATTGTCATATCTGTAGGATAAACTACTTGCAAATTATTTGCAAGTAGTTTATCCACATGTTATACTATTTTTAGTAGGGTATAGTGATATATATGAAAAAGGATATAGAAAAAATTAAATTTTTATTAAATGAAAAAGACTTCCGTGCCACCGATCAGCGGGTGGAGCTTTTGCGAGTCTTGGCTTTGGATCACAAGCCGGTTACACTCAAAACGATCATGCAGAAAATGAAATCAACGAGTGCGCACGAAGTGACGCTCTATCGTATGCTTGCGTCTTTTAAAGAGGCGGGGTTGGTACGACAGATTGATTTCGGTGATGCGGTACCGTATTTTGAGCTTGCCGATCACGATCACGATCATCATCATATAATCTGTACTTCATGTAAAAAAGTTTCCGACTTTGTCGGTTGCGGTGTGGAAACTGTCGCAAAGAAAGCGCTTTTGCAGTCCAAAGAATTTGCGCATATTACCAATCATTCGTTTGAACTATTTGGCTTATGCAAAAACTGCGCCTAACAATCTTTTCTTTTCTTTCATTTTTAATGGTGTTTTCGCCCTTGTGTGCGCATGGTGCGGAGATGATCCAAGACAAGCAGGAAATTCTGAAAGCCAAAGTCATAGAGATAGTTGACGAGGGTAAACGGACAAGTCCGGGAATTGATAAAGAGCTTTTGTATCAGAATATAAAAGCGGAAATTTTAGATGGTGAGGAAAAAGGCACAATCATTTCTATAGAGAATGATTACACTCAATTAAAAGATGGACAGAAATTTTATATATTGAAAATCACTCGTTCCGATGACGGCAAGGTGACCTACGTCGTTCATGATGTGGATCGCATACCGTGGCTGATCTTTTTCTTCCTCTTGTTTATTATTGTTGTGGTGATTTTTGGAGGAGTGCAAGGTATTCGCGGACTCCTATCTCTTTTTGGGGGCATGTTCCTTATTTTTTATGTCCTATTGCCACAGATTGTTGGAGGAGCGTCGCCACTGTTGGTGAGTATCTTGGTTGCATCACTTATCGTTGTTGTCGGCTCATATATTACTCATGGTTTTAATCGTACAACAAGCAGTGCAGTAATCGGCATGGTTATAACCGTTGTGTTGACGGGACTCTTGGCGTCATGGGCTGTATCGGCCACAACGCTTTCAGGGATGGATAACGAAGAGGCTATGTACTTATCGCTCAATAGTTATGGAGCCATCGATCTAGGAGGGCTACTAATGGGTGGAATTATTATCGGATTGCTTGGTGTACTTTATGACAGCGCGATCGGCCAAGCTATATCGGTAGAAGAATTGTGGCGTGCTAAGCCGGAACTCTCTAAGAAGTATGTTTTCAAAAGAGCGCTTCGCATTGGGCGTGAACATATTGGTGCTTTGGTCAATACGCTCGCTATTGCATATGTGGGGGCCAGCTTGCCACTACTCGTATTGTTTGCATTCCCTGATGCAGTGTCTACTCGATTCATTATCAACCGTGAACTTTTTGCTACAGAAATAATCCGAGCGCTCATCGGCTCTATAGGACTGGTGCTTGCTGTACCAATCACAACTGCGATCAGTGTATGGATGCTCCATGGTAAAAAATTCAAAGGGCATGTACACTCACACTCTCATGGTCATTTGAAATAAAAAGCCCTTTTTAGTGTAGTATAGTATATACAATGACAGAATCTTTGGGTACAGATGAGGAAATAGTTCTTTTGATAAAGAAAGGGAATCTCGAGCTCTTTGGCGAGCTTGTCAAAAGGTATGAGGCAAAGATGAAGCGCTATGCTCATAAATTTCTTTTTGGTCGTAATGATACGGACGATCTCGTCCAAGATGTTTTTATAAAGGCATATGTAAATTTGCAAAGCTTCGATGATGAGAGAACCTTTTCACCTTGGGTTTATCGAATCGCTCACAATACGTATGTAAATGCTTTGAAGAAAAAGTTGACTGACAAGGTTTTCCCAATTGATTTCGACACATTTCTTCCGCATCCGAGAGCGGTAGAAACAGCTGATGGTGAAAGTGAAAAGGAATTCACGCGCACAATGCTCGATACACACATGAATGCAATAAGTTCCAAATATCTTGAGCCACTCGTTTTGTACTTTTATGAAGATATGGATTATAAAGAGATTGCACAAATATTGGGTATACCAGTGTCGACTGTGGGTGTGCGTATTAAAAGGGGTAAGGAAAAATTAAAAGAAATATTAAAGAAAAATAACTTTGTATATGAAAAATAATCACCACAAAACAATAGAGGAGCTTGTGACAGATTCTATTAAATCGGGGCAGATTATAATGAAGCCCAAATGGCATTTTGTACTCAAGACAATACTGCGAGTGCTTTCAATTATTATTTTGTTTTTTATACTTGTGTATTTGTTGAATTTTATTGGCCTTGTTACTCACGAAAAAGATTTTAATATATTGGATTTTAGTCCTAAAGGTATGCACGCGTTCATGGTGTCCATTCCTTGGGTCATCGTAATCCTCTCAATGTTTTTGTTACTGACATTTTATATTTTGGTAAAACAATATGCTTTTGTATATAGGAAACCTCTAGTTTACAGCTTTTTTGGAATTGTATTTTTTGTTGTGTTTATTGGATTTGTCATCCATTTGGTTGATTTAAATTTTAGATTTGCTCGCTTTGGTGAAGGGGAAAGAGTGCCAGTACTTGGGCCAATGCATAAATATTATCGTGGGGACATGAAGCACAGAAAAAACTTTGACAGATTTGATAGAAAAATGTTAAAACCACAAAATTTCCAAAAAGATTTTTAATTTTGAAATATTCTAAAATGTGAAGTGTAGTAGTATATGCAAGTGATATCCTTGCACATTACTAGCTAATATTGAATATAAAATATGAATAAAACAAAATTATTAAAATATAGCTTACCAGCACTAGCCCTAGCTCTCTTGATAGGAGCAGGGACCGTAGAGGCAAGTGGTATGGGGGGTAAAAATATGACCCCAGATCAGATTGCTACAATGCATACACAGATGTTCCAAGAGCAAGCGACTTTAATAGGCGCGACTGTCGATGAAGTAAAGACAGCGTGGGCAAATGGCACAAGCTTCAAAGAGCTTGCAAAGCAAAAAGGTATTACAGAGGAAGCTTTGAAAATAAAAATGCAAGAGGCTCACAAGGCACAAATGAAAGCTCATCTACAAACTCTAGTAGACAAAGGGGTGATCACTCAAGCACAAGCTGATGCTAGAATTGCCACAATGCAAAAAATGGCAGATAAAGTGAAAGCTAAAAAAGGCAAAGGTTTTGGACGAGGACACGGTGTGGGAATGGGCGGAATGTTTGGTTTCTAATATCACGTTAGGCAAGACCTAACGTAGTAAATAAAACACGACCAAATAATAAAATAAACAATAATTCGACCTACAAAAAAACTCCCTCCTGGGAGTTTTTTTGATCAATCTATTAATTAGTGATGAATTTTGAAGTGTAACAGATGCTGACGGCCGTCGTTAAGTGTTACACACCGTAGTTTGTAGGTGTTGTAAATTCTAGCATATGCTAGAATTTACAACATCCTTCAAAAAGCCCTAATTTTTCTTTAGATTTTGTGGTATAGACAGAAAGGATTATTTGTAGTATTATTTAGAAAAACAAATAACTATGATGATATTTAAAAATGATCTTGAAAAATCAGTTATCCTAAGTGTAACACTATCAAATCTGAACAATCTCAGGCATTTTTTCCAAGAACGTACTGTTTGGGGTAATGACCAGGAAGATGCACTAGTGTGCATTGTAAAAGCAACTAAATGTTTTGAGAATCAAAAGGAACCAAAAGTTCTCAATGCATATTTTCTTGCAGTTTCAGAAGGTCTTCCTCTCGAAGGTTACAGTATTTTGTTTATGAAAGAAGTACTTGAACTTATGGGTATAGAAAAAATTAACATTCTTAATCAGGCATTAGAAAAAAAGGAACCATCGGTTGAGATTGCAAAACTTATTGGTGGTATGATGGATTCGGTTCCTAGAACAGGAACTGTTCACTCTTGTTTTTGTTAGGCTTAGTTCACTTAATTAATAGAAAAAGCAGAAATATTTTCTGCTTTTTCTTTTTATTCAAAATGCATTTCTTTTAGATTTTTTTCTTTTAACGCTTGTGCTAATTTTGGGAAAGAGGTGAGTGGAGTATCTTTCTCGATAATTTCTTTTGCTGTATTACGAGCGGCTTCGACGAGTTTTATATTTTTTATGGCTTCCATACCAAGGTCGCTGACGCCCCATTGTTTGTCGCCGGCCAAGAGGCCTGCGCCTCGCAATGACAAGTCGAGCTCAGCAAGCTCGAATCCGTTGGCAGCTTGAGTTAATGCTTTTAGTCGATCCATAGTTTTCTCCGTTTTGGCTTCGGCAAACAAATAGCAATAGGATTGGTGGTTGGAACGTATGACACGCCCGCGAAGCTGGTGGAGCTGGGCGAGACCGAATCGCTCGGCGCCTTCGATAATAATCGAAGTTGCATTAGGGACATTGACACCGACTTCGATAACAGAGGTAGAAACCAAAATATCTATTTCATGATTAGCAAACTCTTCCATGACTTCTTCTTTTTTTTGCTTTGTCATTTTGCTATGCATTATACCGATGCGGTATTGGGGGAACACTTCTTTTTGCAATCTCTTGGCTTCGCTTGTCACGTTTTTCATCTGCAGAGCCTTTTCTTGGTCGGGATCGGGCTCATTGATGCGAGGACAGATTACGTAGGCTTGGCGACCGTCGGCCAATTCTTTCCTGATACTTTCGTAAGCTCCTTCACGCTTGTTCGGCGGGACGATCTCTGTAATTACTTTCTTTCGGCCGGCCGGCATCTCATCAATAATTGAAAGATCCAAATCACCATAGATTGTGAGTGCGAGAGTGCGGGGAATAGGAGTGGCTGTCATAGAAAGGTAGTGCGGTGCATGACCCTCCTTTTTTGCGAGCTTCATGCGCTGATTGGTGCCAAAGCGGTGTTGCTCGTCGATGATGACAAGTCCCAGATCTTCAAAAGCAACTGTTTTGGAAATGAGTGCATGCGTACCGATTACGATTGGTATCTCGCCGTTTTTGACCCATTTGAGTAATTGATTCTTAGAAATAGTGGTCCACTCATCGGTCGCACTTGCGACCTTGGAGGGGAATTTTCGACAGCCACTTCCTGTGATGAGAGCGATCGAAATGCCGGTGTGACGGAAATAGGAAATAAAATTCTCAAATAACTGTGTTGCCAATACTTCTGTTGGTGCCATATATGCAACTTGGATGTTGCCAAAATTCTGGCCCACTGGCCTATTCTTTATAACCGCATAGGCAACTGTGGCGGCGACAAATGTCTTGCCACTACCAACATCTCCCTCGACTAAGCGCGACATGGCTACGTCTTTTTGGAAATCAGATAGTATAGAGCTGATCGTACTCATCTGGCTCTTTGTTGGTGTGAAGGGGAAGCGGGAGATGAAATCCTTTACATCAGCTTCGGGGATTTTTAGTCTGTAAGAGAAAAGCATTTCGTAAGCCTTGCGCTCCTGCAGTCGAGCTAACTGGATAAAAAATACTTCTTCGAAGGCAAAGCGTTTACGAGCGGAATCGGCGTGATCCTTTTTTTGTGGCATGTGGATCCAGATGAGTGCAGTTTTTAACTTTGGTAAACTGTATTTATTTAAAATTTCCTCTGGAATATATTCTTGTATGTTTTGTACACAATCATCTTTGAGAATTTTGCCTATAGTATGGTATATCCATTTGGATGTTACACCTTTGGATTCGGGGTATACAGGGTAGCCTCCGCCAGAGGTGGATCCGCCTTCGGCGGAGAATATGGAATCAGAGAGGTCTATCGGCAAAACATCCTCCTTGCTTATTTCGGGATTGGTAAGAGTGAGTCCATAGCTCGCGCTTTCGGAAACTTTGCCGGTGACTTTGACTATTGCGCCTTCGGTTAGCATTTTTGCCAAGTACGGCTGGTGGAACCAGATGATATTTATCGAGCCTGATATATCGCGCAAAGTTGCCTGACCCATAGGAATTTTGGACTTAAAACCTTTCTTTGTTTTGAGATTTGAAATCTCTCCCAAGATTGTTACATTCTCACCGTCTTGCAGTGTATTGATATGCCGAATATCCGAGATATCAGTATACCGAGTGGGGAAGAAGTATAATAAGTCTTTGATTGTAAAAAGCCCCAATTTCTTTAGGGCCTTTTTTTGACTCTCATTTATTCTAAAATGAATTTCTAATGTGTCTGTTAGCTTCATTTGGTTTTGATCGGGTTGACCCTCTCTGATATTTATTTCAATATCATCTTGATCCTGTCCACGAGTTCATCGAGAGTGAAGTTGGATTTGACCATGAAGTCGGTGGCACCCAATTCCTTTGCTTTTTTAACATCTTTGTCTTCGGAGAGGTTGGAGAATACGATCACTGGGAGCATCTTGATTGCGTCGGTTGAGCGGACTTTCTCTAATACTTGGAAGCCGTCAAAATTGGGCAAGACTAGATCCAATAAGATCAGATTGATGCCTGGCTCGTTGATTTTTTCTAATGCTTCGTCACCGCTTGATGCTACAAGGATGTCGTATCCTTCTTTTGTTAATTTGCTTGCTTCAAGACCTTGGAGAAATGCATCATCTTCTATTATTAGTATTTTACTCATATGTTTATTATAGCACCTATTTATTTGTAGGCAAAGAGACAAAAAAGGTTGTCCCTGTTTCGCGTGCACTTTCAAACCAGATCTTGCCCTTATGGTACTCTACAATTTTTTTAATAGTAAATAATCCAAGCCCTGAACCGATGGCGTCTTTTGCTTTGGCATTTTGGGCACGAAAAAACTTGCCAAATATTTGACCCTGTTCTTGCTCCCCGATGCCGATGCCGTTGTCATGGACAGATATTTCCAAAGAGCTTTTTGCCTCTTTGATAGAGATCACCACTTTGTTACCAGGCTCGCTATACTTGATGGCATTCTCGGTCAGGTTCTGGAACACGACACGGATCATTTCTGGGTCACATTCAATATTAGGCACTTGGTGGTCAGGCTTGAGGAAGATTACTTCAATCTGCTTCTTGTGCGATTCACCGGAAAATTCAAATAGAGTTTGTTCAGCCAGTTTAATAACATCGGTCGGTGCGAATTTAAATGACAAAGCAGTATCCTCGGCATGGCTCAGCGTGAGCATGTCGTTGACGAGCATTATCATACGGTCGTTGCTGTCGGAAGCCTTTTTGATAAAGCTCTCTTGCTCGGGGGATATGGCTCCTAGATCCTTGTCGAGGAACATTTTGAAGATCCATTTGAGAGCGGAGAGTGATGTGCGTAGCTGGTGCGAAGAAATAGAGATCAAGTCTGACTTGACCGCGTTGGAGTTCTTTAAGACTTCAATTTCTTTTTTTAGTGTCTCGGTGTCTTCCATAATGTATAAGCAAAATTATACCATAAAACAATTATCCACAATAGAAATTACAGTTTGACTTTTGCAACAATTCCTTTATAATATATAAAAAATTAACCTTAAAATCACTCATATGGCAACAGAATCCACAGAACCCGACGACGCCCAACACGCGGCACAAGCCCAGACCCAAAATTATCACGAAGAAATCGTACGAACGTTAACAAAGGACAAAGCGACGTACAAGGCCTTCAATGAAATTCCGGCTGGGATTTTCCCATGCAAATTTGGTACCAAAGCTATTGATTACAGCAGTGCTTCTTCATTCATTATGTTGTTTGAAGCTAAAAAGGAACTGAACTCAGATTTGCTCAAAATAGAATTTGAGACATTGATGAGTAGAGTTTACCCGCCCGACAAACACACACTTCCTATTGTGATAGGAAAGAAGTGGATTCACCATCCAAACTGGCAAGAATCAGAATTTGTGTACCGTGCTACTTTCGGAAAAAGTGGAAGAGAAAATTCAGAAATTATTCAATTGTTTTTTTGTAATAAAAAAAACTTTCAAAAGTTTATTGATGATTTTGAGTCATTGTATTTTTTGAAAAGTTAAGATTTTTTTCATAACATTTAGAATTTAGAAAGAGGGCGTTGCGAAACGTCCTCTTTTCTTTTTTTGGCGGGAGCGGTGGGATTTGAACCCACGGAACCGATTAAAGTTCGGCGGTTTAGTAAACCGCTGATTTAAACCACTCATCCACGCTCCCGTGGGTACACTATACTGCAATTTGCTGATTTTTAAAAGTCTTTTTTATTTACACCTTTATATGCTACTATGCTTGTATTCGGAACCGTGTCTGAGTGGTTTAAGGTACCTCCTTGCTAAGGAGGCGGCTCGTAAAAAGGCCCGTGAGTTCGAATCTCACCGGTTCCGCAAAGGCTTTACTTTTTATAATTTTACTGTATAAATAAATCAAATGTCATCTTGCTTAAATGCACTTAGCGGAACGTCGCTAAGATGACTAGGCTACATTCCTTTATACGGCATATTAGAACAAGAAAAGGGGTTGTCGTGAGATGACCCTTTTTTGCTTTTTTGGTGAAGATGTTCTCTGTGAAGATACCACTATTTTTATATTTAAGCTATAATATACAATATGAAAAAGACAGTCCATCTGACCCCAAGCCAAAAGGTAAAGAATTATATCTGGCACAAAATCTATTATATATTCCCAAAAGTGCAGAGATTTTTAGTAAAGTCACACCTCATCTGGCATGACAAAGAGAGACAACATTACCACATAGGCTTCGTTGCACCCGACAAGACTCTAAAAGATGTAAAAACTCATCTTCATGAAAAATGGAATTTCGGCAACCACTTTGTGGCTTGGGTAGACAGCGGGCAAGTGCTCTCTTGGCGCAAACTTGTAGACTTTGACTACCAATACCATATTCGTATCTTCTCAGATGGAGAAATACGAGGTCACTATGAATACACTCCTGAATCCAAACCGATTGATCACTTTACCGAAGTTGATGAAGAAGCGAGAATAAATGAATTCAAAAAATTCCTAGGTGAATTTGCTGTGTATGAAGAAGGCCAAAAACACGCTCAAGGCCTAAAACCTGATCTAGAAGTTGCTCCGGAATCAGAAATCACTGTTGATTCACTCGTTACATAGAATTACATAACTTGGTAAAAAGGCCCTAAAAGGGTCTTTTTTGCCCGATACTTGACAAATAGGACATATTTGTGCTATAATATACACAAGTTACACTGCGGAAGCCGAAAAGCAGTATCAAAGAGAGTAGGCAATTAAAAACAAAATAAAAATGAAAAACCACAAAGAATTCAGAAATTCTGTGATCCTTACTATCGTAGGGACGATCGTTTACGTAGTTTACCTACTAATCTTATCTCATTCAGGCAATTTGCCAGTAGAGAAAAGATTCGAAATCCAGTTTCCCACTTGGACTTGGGGAGTTGACTTAAAAACCCCAATATCCGCCTGGTGGACATTACTTCTTAGTCCTGCTGTCATGTTACTACTTGCGTACAAGTACAACTACCATGAACTTGTAGGAAGGGAACCAAACTCCAAGAACCATGGCTTAGAAGATAAGCACGAGGCAAAAGTAGCAATTTATTGTGTAGCCTCTATCTCACTAGCGATGTGGCTTGGCTGCAGTCTATTGGTTGCTATCTTCAGTATGTGGGTAAGGAGTCCTATAGGACCACTCACTGCATTTGTTAATTTTGGTATGTATGCAGCAGTAGCGTATGTTGCGTTTGGATTCTTTGTTGAGACAATGACCTTAACTTTCAAGGATTTCAGTTCTTGGATGAGCGACAGGACACTAACGGAAAAGTACATGTCTATGGTAGTAAGATTTGTAAAAATGGGATTGCTAATAACATTTCCATTCTTACTTGGACTAACTACTGGGTTTCTCATACGTTTTGTTTTTGACGGAATTGTAAAATTCTTTAGGGCAATCAGGCCTGGATTTAAAACACAGGCCACAAACTAAATTTAAACCCACTATTACTAAATGGAAAAACCCATCTTAGCATGGTGGGTTTTTCTTTTTATTATAGGGCAGAGTGTTTTATGGGTTTGTTTGCTACCTAATATATAGTATAATTTTGTTAGTCGTAGTACAGGATGATTATTAGTAGTATAATTTTAATATGAATAAAAAATTTAAAATGTTCGGGGTTGTTCTTTCTCTTGCGTTATTTTTAATAGTTGGAGTGCAAAGTGTTTCAGCTGCGGATGAATGGAAAAATGTTGGAAGTGCTGGTTTTTCAGATGGCGAAGCCAAACACACATCTTTAGCTATGGACTCAAATGGTATTCCGTACCTTGCTTTTGGTGATAGTTCCAAAAGCGGTAAAGCTACAGTAATGAAATTTGATGGTTCCAAATGGATTACCGTCGGAAGTGCGGGTTTTTCTGATTATTATGCTGATTGGATGTCTTTATCTTTTGATACAAATAATACACCTTACGTGGCTTTTCAGGAAAATACACGTGAAGCTACAGTAATGAAATTTGACGGCTCAAAATGGGTGACTGTTGGAAGTCCACGTTTTTCAACCAGACACGCCAATTGGATATCTTTATCATTTGATACAAAAAATACACCTTATGTGGCTTTTCAAGATTCAGCAAACTATAATGATAAAGCTACAGTAATGAAATTTGACGGCTCAAAATGGGTTAGTGTTGGAAGCTCGGAGTTTTCTACTGGTGTAGCAAGCTATGTTTCTTTTGCTGTAAATTCAAATGATATTCCATATGTTGCTTATCGAGACAAATCAGTAAGTGATAAAGCAACTGTCATGAAATTCGATGGTTCAAAATGGGTTACTGTTGGTAGCGCGGGATTTTCTGATGGTAAAGCAGATTGGACATCTTTAATAATTGATTCAAATAATATACCGTATATACTTTTCCAAGATGTTGCAAATAGTGGTAAAGCTACAGTCATGAAATTCGATGGCTCAAAATGGGTTGTTGTTGGTCAGAAGGCTTTTTCTGGCGGTAAAGTTGAACATGTTTCTCTGTCTGTTGATTCGACAAATAATTTATATATATCTTTTAAAGATGTTGCAAATAGTAGCAAAGCTACAGTCATGAAATTCGATGGCTCAAAATGGGTTACTGTTGGAAGTGCGGGATTTTCTGATGGGTATGCTTATTCCACTTCTTTAGCTTTTGACAAAAAAGATACTCCTTATCTTGCATTTCAAGACGGAACAAACAAGAACAAAGCCACAGTTATGAAATTCGAAGTAGATAAAACTGAAACTAAAAAAGGTCCTGTTGGTTGTAATGACTCAAGACACCCTGTAGTTGGAGTGACTCCTATGGATGTTGATACATCTAAAATAAAAGCCGGTTCAAAAAATGCTCTCCTTGGTAAATATAAAATTGAAGCTTGTAATGGTAGTGCTGTTGGTATGATAGAATCATTATTGAATTTAAACACAAAATCAGGAATTAAAAAGCAATTCAGTAATTTGAAGGTTAGTTACTATACTGCTTTAAATCAAGAAAATAGTACTCCGAAATTTATAAAAAAGACATCACCTAAAATTATTACTGCGGAAAATGCAAATATTCAAATAGATATGGCAAAAGACCTAGGTGTTTTGAATAGGACACTAGTAAGCTCAGTATTGATTGTTGAATTGTACGCTGATGTGTCAAAGTCTTATCAAGATAAGGATTCTTCATTGTCATTTGAAACTTTGCATTATGTGGGAGATGATAACTTTAATAGTCAGGATGATTACATAAATAAATCAATAAATGTTGTAAAATAAATTATATACAAATAAAAATCCTCTGGAAGCAGAGGATTTTTATTTTAGTTTTATTCCTTCGACAGACTCAGGACAAATCTGTTGATTTAGATTCCGGATATACAATATCCCAGAGTTTGCCGGCTAGATTTCTCGGCTTGCCGACGAGAGGGTAGTGATGGAGATCTATAAACGGTGCACTGTTGCACTCAAGTATTCCGCAATGCTTTTGATCCTTCCATGAGATAGATACATCGTCGATAATAAAGTCGACTCCTATTAGTGGGTCATTTACAACCTCGCCGACTTTTTCGAGCAAGGCTACGTTGTCCGGATGCATGTCATCGGTCACATCTGTAATACCTCCACCTACAGCACGGCTTGTCTTTTGGCCTAATGTGACCATTTCATTTTCTTTTGGAATAGTTTCGTAAGTGCGGTTCCAGTTTTTTAATTCTGCATCGACATCGGCATTGATTTCGATTTTATGAAAAAGTGGTCCTGCTCGTAATGGATTTTTGTTTTCAATTTCTATCAATTCACGAATAGTATGCACTCCATCACCTTTGACCGCGGCTGGTTCACGCCTTATCACACCTTCGAGCTTTTTATCGATTAAAGTACCTCGATAGACAAAGCCGGAAAGCTCTTCCTCGATCATGACCCAAGGCGACAGCATCTGTGCATTTTTGAAACCGGCGATAAATGAGGCTTCATCATTCTCGTGCGTATGTGTATGTCGACTTCGAGATCCAATATTTGGCTTGGTGATCACAGGCTTGGTTAGTCCTTTGAATATTTCCAAAGCTTTCTTTAGATCTTTTGTAACTGCGCCATCCGCTATTGGAATACCGGCCTTTTTAAAATGCTCTTTCATCTTGCCTTTGTCATCCATCCACGACAGGCCATCTTGGTTGCAGTCTTTTGGGCGGGGGAGGACGTCAAAGAATCGCATATTTTTGCCTTTGTAGCGAGAAAGAAATATATCTCCACCGAGGTTGAACATATGGAACTCTTGCATATCGATGGAGCGTTTCTCTGCTTCTTCCCACAATACACGTGTACGATAACTGTCTTTTTCATTTGGTTTCTTTGTCACACTACCGAGTCTGAGAGTGGTAAATGTTTTTACAAATCCAGGCCCCATCCATTCTAGGGATTCTTCTGGCAAAATGCTTCCAAGTCTGTTGAGCCACGGATCAACCATCGATCCGAGCAAGACTGAGAAATAAGTAAATTTGTGATTGACCTGTGCACCTCCGCAATCTTTGCAATAATTCTTTTTCTTTTTTTCTTCCATATGCTCCATAGTACCAAGAATCAGTGGGCAACTGCAAATCCGACGACTTTTTTTGCGCCGGACTTCTTCAATAATTTGATGATCTCATTTATAGTACCTCCTGTTGTAGTGACATCATCGACTACGATAACCGTTTTACCTCGAATTTTGTGCGGATTTTTTATAGCGAAACATCCGACAACGTTGCGTAGGCGAGTGTTACGGTTTTTGATCTTGGCTTGAGGTAGAGTGTCTTTAATCTTCAATACAATATCTTTCTCCAAATGAAATATATGCTCAGTATCATTTTGGAGCATTCCTTTCGCTATCAATATCGCTTGATTGTAGCCACGCTTTTTTAAGCGCTTCGGACTGAGCGGGACAGGGATCAAGATTATCCCATTTCCACTTGAGAAAAGTTGCAGTTCGGCGATCTCTTCAATCAGTCTGTCATACACATATGTTCCTAAAGTTTTACCAATGGTTTGCTTGTTGTAATATTTCAAAGAGTGTAGCAACTTCTTAATAATAGGATCTTGGTATATAAAGCATGCAAAAATATCGTCCATGTTTTCTTGGTCGGGATATTTCATATTCACACAACACTGCCGGCAGAGCTCTGGACCCTCTCTTTTGCATTTTATGCAACATGTGGGGAAAAATAAATCAAGAAAAAAATTTTTAAAATAAAAAAGGTTATTTTTCAACACTTTCATATGTATAGTCTACTATAAATATGGTATACTACCGATAGTATATGAGCAACTTTTTAAAGACAATGACTGATAGTTTGTCGTCAGTATTTCACAAAGACACCGTTGATAGTGTGCTCGGTATTGATATTGGGTCATCTTCTATAAAAGTTGTTCAGCTAAAGAAAAAGGGAGGCAAAGCAGTACTGGAAACATATGGAGCTCTTTCGCTTGGTCCATACGCAAGTTCTGACATCGGCACATTGACCAACCTTCCAACAGACGTCCTTTCTAAAGCCTTGATAGATCTACTCAAAGAGTCCAATACTACAACATCAAGTGGGGCTCTTGCTATACCGTCGCTTGCATCGCTCATATTCATTATTACACTTCCTGGTAATATAAAAGAATCAGAGCTTGCGACTATTATCCCCGTAGAGGCTCGCAAATACGTGCCTGTACCAATCACAGAAGTTACTCTTGATTGGTGGAGGTTGCCAAGCGAGGATGCCACAGACGACCCCTCTGCCAATAGAGATACAACAAAAGTATTAGACACAGAGGTACTGGTAGTCGCAATCCACAACGACACCTTGTCAAAATATCGTGAACTTTTGACTTCATCAAATATAAATTCGCACTTTTTTGAGATGGAAATATTTAGTGCAATACGATCATCTTTCAACTACGAGCTTGCGCCTGTGCTCTTTATTGATTTCGGCGCTTCTAAAACAAAAGCTACGATTATCGAGTACGGTATAGTCAAATCTTTTCATATTATCAATCGTGGATCGTGGGATATTACAAAAAACATTGCCACGTCTCTTAGTATTCCTTTCAAAGAAGCCGAAGATTTGAAGCGATCTGTGGGGATGTCAACAAATGCAAATCCTGCTGTGGCGGGAGTTGTACAGATTTCGATCGATTATATACTTGCGGAGGCAAATGCTATTGTACTTGCGTACCAGAAGAAGTATAATAAAGCTATAAGCAAAGTCATAATGATGGGAGGAGGTTCACAGACGATCGGATTGCTGGATAAAGTTTCGCAAGTTTTTTCTGTCGAGGTTATGTATGCCGATCCATTTACTAAAAGTGAAGCTCCGGCATTCCTTGAACCAATTCTGAAGCAAAGCGGACCCGAGTTTGCTGTTGCTGTAGGTCTTGCACTAAGGCAACTTTCATAATTTGATCATAATATGGACAATACACAATTTCAAACATCTTTCATACCAAAGAAACCGATTATGGACGAACCATTGCGTCATGTTGCAAAACCGATGCAAAGATCGATCAGCATATTTACTATCCTAGCAGTCAGCGCCGTAGTGCTCTCTGGTGGTGCGTATACTGGATTGTATTTCTACAAAGCACATCTCACCGCAAATGTTGCTAGCGCCAAGAAGTCTCTGGCCCTTGCAAAAGAAAGTTTTGAGCCAGAGACTATAGCTGACCTACAACTGTTCGACAAGCGTATCACTGCTTCAAAGCAAGTCTTGGCATCACATATTGTGGTATCGCCATTTTTCGATCTTCTCAATTCTCTGACATTGCCATCAATACAGTTTAGTAAATTTACCGCTTCGGGTGGCATAAATGGCGAAAGCTTCGATGTTACAATGTCGGGAAATGCAAAAGACTATAAATCTATCGCTGTACAAGCCGGTGTATTCAATTCGCCTGCTGGTAAATATTTCAAAGATGTTGTCTTTTCCAACTTGACTCTTTCCGACGACAAACAAAGCAAAGGGTACGTCACTTTCAATGTTTCCTTTACTGTTGACCCTGTACTCCTCTCGTACGAGAAGCAGATCCTTAACTATACTGAGAAAGACAAAAAGGAAGAAGAGAGAGACTTAGAAGCTCTGAAGAATGTTGTACTGCCTCCAGTAGAGAAAGAAGCGCAAGAAGATCTACCCATAGAGGAGGAAGTAGTACCAAAAGAAGTAGCACCAAAAGATAAAGCTATGCCGGTCGACCCAAAGCAAAAAAGTAAAGTCACCCAATAGTATATGCGATCAATCATCCCAATCATTTTCATATGTGCAAGTATAGGAGCCGTATTCTTTTATGTGAAGCCTCTATATTCAGAGACCATGAGTATGCATGCCGATTTGGCGTCTTATAACAAGGCTCTCGATAACTCAAAAAACCTGCAAAAGACTCGCGATAATCTAATATCAGATTATAAAGCCATAACACTCAAAGACAAAGACCGCATAAACCGTTTCTTGCCCAATACCGTCAATAATATCCAACTAATCTTGGAGATACAGCAGATAGCAAGCAAGCATGGTTTATCAATCCAAAATATCAATTTCAAGCCACCGGTTAGTGATTCAGCCCCTCTCAAAGTAGATGACAAGCTTGCAACCAAGACAGTCAAGACAGCAAAGTCTGCTAAACCAAAAGAAGTGATCTTATTTGGAACTTTCGATCTAGATTTCAAAACTCGGGCGGACTACGACACCTTCCTTTCTTTTGTATCTGACCTAGAACAAAATCTAAGACTGATCGATATTGTCAGTGTGGAGTTTGCAGTTCCAGAGCCGACAAAAGTCCTGGTGGGTGTAGACCCAAATATTTATGATTTTAGTCTCAAGATAAAAACATATTGGCTTAAACATTAAAATATTATGAAACCGAACATAAAAAAAATCATAATAATTGTCTGTCTAATCATCGCTCTTGGAGTGGCGTACAAGGTATTTTTTGCAAGTCCGACACCAGTAAAGTCAACTTCAGCACTCTCATCTTCTAAAACTGCTACAACAGCCAAACCTACAACAACTACTACGGCTAAAACTACAGCAACCACAGCAACAGCCAAGAAAGTAGACAAGGATACAGAATTTTTGTCGACACTATTAAATATTTCAAAAATAAATGTTGATGCAACTATCTTTGCAAGTCCATCCTTTAACTCTCTGCAAGACAACAATGTACCGATAGCAAATGACGAAACAGCAGGCAGAGAGAATCCATTTGCGCCACTTGATACAATAAAGGATCCAACTCTTGTCGAAATTGCTCCAGTGACCACAACCCAAGCAAGCCTTGTCACTACTACGAGCGCTGTCTTGGCAGGATCTATATCGTCTGATGCCAAAGCACAATCCAGATTCTTTGAATGGGGCACTACCGAGGCTTTGGGCAAGATGACTGCTCTTGCAGACGAGTCGCTGGTTGGTACATTTACCAAAACAGTGACAGGACTCACTCCAAAAACAAAATACTATTTTAGAGCCGTTATTAAAGTAGGGACGACAAATGTATCGGGTGATATTGTGTCTTTCACCACAAATTAATATGCCATTTCTTGAACATTTAGTTAAAAAGGGACTCATACAAGAAGCACAAATCAGAGATATTATTCGCCTTGCGGACGAGAAATATAAAGGCGACATTGATCAGGCTTTGGGTGAATTCAACATAGACAGTATCCAACTTTTAGCTATAAAAGGAGTGTATTTCAACTTGCCTGTGAAAAATGTTGACGTAAAGGCTATTGCACCAGCTCTTTTTAAATATATACCATTAGACTCTGCGTCTTTGTATAAGTTTGTACCAATCGGTGAGACTGACGGCGTACTTGAGATTGGAGTTATTGACCCAGACAACATACAGGCTATGGACGCACTACAGTTCATAGCTTCCAAGATAAATATGCCTTTCAAAGTTTTTTTGATCTCACATCCAACTTTCAAAAGCATTATCGCAGTTTATAGTGGGATAGGTGGGGAAGTGGACGAAGCACTGTCTGAGCTGGACAAAGAAATTTCTAATGGAAAAGAAACGATAAATATAGACGATGTTAAAACAGACGATAAAATCTTGGCAAAGGGAGAGGAGCAGAAGATAGTTGAAGATGCTCCGATTATAAAAATTGTGGCAGTTATATTACGCAATGCGACAGAAGGTAATGCTTCGGATATCCATATCGAAAATTCTGGGGAAAAAGTAAAGGTCCGTTTCCGTGTTGACGGAATATTGCATACATCGCTTGTTTTACCACTAACAGTCTATGCAGGAGTTGTCGCACGTATCAAAATTTTGGCAAAACTGCACCTCGACGAGAAGCGCAAGCCTCAAGACGGAGGATTCTCGGCAAAGATCGACGGGCGCAAGATCGACTTCCGTGTTTCAACAATGCCCTCATACTTTGGCGAAAAAGTGGTGATGAGAATTTTGGATTCTCAGCGCGGAGTCAAGCCCCTAGACGAGCTCGATCTATCGCCGGAAAACTTGGCTCTCATTCGTGAGTCTATCAAGCGTCCCTATGGGCTGATACTCGTCACTGGTCCTACCGGTTCGGGTAAAACTACCACTCTATATTCGATGCTCAACGAGCTCAATAAAGAAGAGCAAAACATTGTATCCCTAGAAGACCCTGTTGAGTATCAGATGCAAGGTATCAATCAATCTCAAGTTCAGGCCGAGATCGGTTATACTTTTGCGTCAGGACTCCGATCAATCTTACGCCAAGACCCAAACGTAATATTTGTGGGAGAGATTCGCGACAAAGAGACTGCTGAATTGGCGATTCAAGCATCTTTGACTGGCCACTTGGTCTTTTCCACACTTCACACAAACAGCGCAGTCGGAGCTATTCCGCGCCTTGTTGACATGGGTATAGACCCATACCTTATCTCGCCGACTATTATACTTGTCATTGCCCAGAGACTTTCGCGTCGTATCTGTGATACATCAAAGAAGCCGATCGCCATGGATGAAGCCATGAGCGCTATGGTGAGCAAGCAATTTGGTGACCTTTCCGATAGTTACAAGACAAATCTGGATCTCAAGAGTGCATTAAATGAAGCTGTAGCAAGCTCGGAGTGCCCAGGGGGTACTCGGGGAAGAGTTCCAGTGTTCGAGATGTTCAAAGTCGACAAAGAAATGCAAGGAGTCATTTTAAAGAATCCGATCGAAAGCGAGATCTATAGAGTTGCCCGAGCAAATGGAATGCTGACGATGCGTGAAGATGCAATTATAAAGAGTATAAAAGGCACAGTACCATTTCAGGAAATTTATACTTTGTAAGATTCTCGTATAGTCAAATTGTGTATAATATAATATAATAAACTATCTATGGAACCAAAGAAAAAAATTTTAATCATCGACGACGACATATTTCTTTTGGATATGTATTCTCTGAAATTCAGTCAATCAAATTTTGAAGTAGAGACAGCTCTCGGCCCTATCAAAGCACTTGAGAAATTACACTCAGGTTTTGTTCCAGATATTATACTGCTCGATATTATAATGCCAGAAATGGATGGGTTTGAACTTCTTGAAAAAATGCGCGAAGAAAAATTGGTCCTAGATACCATTCGGGTTATATTGTCTAACCGTGGTCAGCAGTCTGATATTGCTCGTGGAGAGGCATTGGGTGCTGCCGGGTATATTGTCAAAGCAAATAGTACACCTTCAGAAGTAGTCATAAAGATCACAGAAATTATAAATAAAGTAAAATTGGCTTCATAAATATGGACTATAAAAAAACCATTGAGGAATTGATCACTTTTTTAGTCAGTCAAACTGGATCTGACCTACATATATCAGCAGGGCGCAAGCCATCGGTGCGTGTTGCTGGACAACTTTTGGTTTTAGTAAACAATGAGCCGTTTTCCGATGAGGCACTCGTGGGTATGTTGGAAGTGATGGTTGGCAAAGAAAAAACTGACTTATTTTTGAAAAATAAAGAAATGGATTTTGCTTTCTCACCCGGGCTTCCGGGTAGTCATCGTTTGCGAGGCAATGCCTTTTTCCAAAGAGAGCGTATTTCCATTATTATGCGCCTGATTCCAAAGACAGAAACTTTTCAGAGCTTGAATCTGCCAGATATTTTGCAGGACCTTTCCCTTAAACAGCAAGGATTTTTCCTAGTTGTGGGGCCTGTTGGTCAAGGTAAGTCTACCACTATGTCTGCAATGATAAACTATATAAATCAACAAAAGGCTGTCCATATAGTGACAATAGAAGACCCGATAGAATTTGTCCATTTCGACGAGAGGTCAATCATAGATCAACGTGAAGTTGGTATTGATACAAAAAGTTTTGAACAAGCATTATCTTCAGTATTTCGTGAGGACGTAAACGTGATCATGATCGGGGAAATGCGCAATCCCGAGACAATCTCGGCTGCAGTTACAGCCGCAGAGACTGGCCACTTGGTCATATCTACTCTACATACCAATACTGCCAGCCAAACTATTGATCGTATCATCGATACTTTTCCGGCAAGCCAGCAAGACCAGATCCGGATTCAACTTGCCAACAGCTTACTCGGAGTATTTTCTCAACGTTTGATTCCTCGCATTTCAGGTGGTTTGATTCCAGCTTATTCACTGATGATCAACAACGATGCTATAGGCAACCTGATCCGAGAGAAACGAACTCACGAGATAGATATTGTCATAGAAACAAGCTCGCAACTTGGTATGATCGACATGAATCGCTCCTTGCTTGAACTTGTGCGTAAAGGTGAGATCACGATGGAGAGTGCCTACCAGTATTCATTTAATCCAAAATCTTTAGAACAATTACTCTAATATGTTATTCACTTACAAAGCCGTTACAAATATCGGAGAAAAAAAAGATGGCAAAATCGATGCTGCAAATAAAGATTTGGCCATTGGGGTCCTCCAGCGCAAAGGGCTAATAGTTGTTTCTTTGGCAGAAGTTGGGGAGCATAAATCATTATTTAAAATATCTTTTGGCGACAAAGTGCCGATGAAAGAGGTGGTTATAATGTCTCGCCAGATTGCCACACTGTTCGAAGCTCAAGTTTCAGCGCTGAAAGCCTTTACATTGCTTGCGGGCAATACTCAACATCCAAAACTTGCCAATACTCTAACCAAAGTGACAGACGATCTGCAATCTGGGGTCTCTATTGCGGATTCATTGGGTAAATATCCAGACATTTTCTCAGATTTTTATGTAAACATGGTCCGAGCGGGGGAGGAGACAGGTAAACTGATGGATGTATTCTCTTATCTAGCGGATTATTTGGACCGTCAGTACAGGCTGACTACCAAGACCAAAAATGCGCTTATTTATCCTGCATTTGTCATCAGTATCTTCATACTTGTCATGTCTCTAATGTTTGTATTTATTATCCCCAAGCTTAGCGATATAATCAAAGAATCAGGCCAAGACATACCTTTTTATACAAAAATAGTCATGTGGATAAGTGATGTATTGCTCCATTACGGTATATTTATATTACTTGGCATTGTTATAGCGATAGTTTATCTCTACAAGCTTACCCGTACAGACAATGGCAAGACATATTTAGACCGCATGAAGATTACTATCCCTATATTTAAGACAGTATTTCGCAAACTGTATCTTTCTCGTATGGCTGACAATCTAGACACAATGCTTTCTTCTGGTATCCCTATTGTAAGAGCAATCGACATAACGAGCGCTGTGGTAGGGAACAGTGTTTACCAGAATATATTAAAAGAAACTTCAGAAGCAGTAAAGGCAGGCTCGCTCCTTTCTGACGCATTGGCGAAACATGCAGAAATTCCTCAGATGATGTCTCAGATGATAAAAGTAGGAGAGGAGACTGGAGCTCTAGGCAAGATCCTCAAAACAGTAGGTAAATTCTATAGCCGAGAAGCCGAAGAAGCTGTGGATACCCTCGTAACACTTATCGAACCTATCATGATTGTTGTGCTCGGTCTTGGAGTCGGTACACTTCTTGCATCCGTATTGATGCCTATCTACAATATTGCAGGTGGTATTCATTAAACAGATATCCACAGTTTATTTATATAACCTATTGTATTTTTTTTATTCTCTATATGGTATAATTTAAGTATTAGAAATGGTCGTGTCTTTTCTAAGACAAATTATTAATTAAAAATTTTATTATGAAAATAAATTTTAAAAAAGGTTTTACATTGATCGAGTTGTTGGTTGTTATTGCTATTATTGGAGTTCTTGCTGCTGTAGTACTTGCTGCTACAAACAGTGCTCGTAACAAAGGGTCAGATGCTGCTATCAAGGCAAACTTGGCTAATGTACGTGCTCAAGCAGAAATCATATATGATACAGACGGCGACTACGATACTGTTTGTGGAGCAAACAGTCAGACTCAAAACGCTACTGTTGCTGCATCAGTTGCTGCAGTTAACTCTGCTTCAGGTGGTACAGGAGTTTGTGGTAAGCCAGCATCTGGTGCTGCGACTGCATGGGCTATCTCATCAGCATTGAAATCTTCAGGATTCTGGTGTGTAGACTCAACTGGTGCTTCAAAATCAGTTGGTTCAAACATTGCCGCTACTGCAGTTGTTTGTTAATAATTGAGACTGTTATCTTCAAAAACCTCAACATTTGTTGAGGTTTTTGTTTTGCGTATGTTATAATAAGTGTACATTATTAAAGTCGTATTTATTATTAGGTTAAAAATTTATTATGATAAAAAATTATAAAAAAGGTTTTACATTGATCGAGTTGTTGGTTGTTATTGCTATTATTGGAGTTCTTGCTGCTGTAGTACTTGCTGCTACAAACAGTGCTCGTAACAAAGGGTCAGATGTTGCTGTTAAAGCAAACTTGGCCAATGTACGTACTCAAGCAGAAATTTATTACGATACAAACAGTGGCTATAGTAGTGCTGCTATAGGTACACTGCCTGTTACTGGTTGTACCACTGCTACGAGTTTATTCTTGGATACTACAATAACAGCCACTATTGCGGCTGTTACTACTCTTACTTCTGCTCCAACTTGTATAGTAGGAGGAACGAGTGCAAACAAAGCTTCAACATGGGCAATGTCTGCTGCACTTAAAACAGCTGGTAACTGGTGCGTAGATAGTACTGGTGCATCAAAATCAGGTACTGCTGGTGGAAATGGAGTTTGTTCATAATAAGGATAAGGATTCCTCTACTCGTTTCTAATATATAATGAAAGTAATCAATAAAAATAAAAAAGGGCTCGCCCTGAGGGCATCGAATGGGTTCACTCTAATTGAAATGCTCATAGTAGTAGCTGTTGTTGGTGTACTTGCAAGTATAATATTCTCAATTGTTCGGGTGGGTACAGATAAATCTGCTGATGCAAAAATAAAAGCAAATCTAGGCGAAGCACTTCTCCATGCAAAGTTGTATTATGACAAGCATGGATACTACAGCAATACAAATCAGATATTGGTGGTAACAACTACTGAAAATTACTTTGCTTATAGCGATACACTTTTCCACTACGGTAGTCCACAGATCCTTGATGCAGGTGAAGCAATATATCGCTTTATGTGGAATTCGCAAGTAGCGTATGATTCAACTTCTGTATTGGGGTCAATTTCCAACACTTGGGTGGTGACATATGGCACCGGTATGCCATATACCAGCAATGGTAGTGGAGGATATCATACAGGATCATATGCTGTAGCTGTACCGCTTAAAACGCAAAATCTTATATCCTCAAACTCAGGGACGGATTATTTCTGTATAGATGCAACCCTTGAAGAGGGGAAGGTGATAGATACTCTTACTCAAATGACAGGGGATACAGGGGTAGGTACCGGTCCTGATTATAACGGGGTGGCAAGTTGTGGGTAATTATATTATGAAAAATAAGGGATTTACAATGCTGGAGCTCTTGATTGTGATTGTTATCATAGCTTTGTTGTCTATTGTTATACTTGCATCAGTAAATTCTGTTCGTAGGAAATCGGAAGAAACACGCATAAAGTCCAATTTATCTTTTGTGCGTTCTGGAGCTATATCTTATTTTAATCGTTACAACAATTTCGGCACAGCCACTGTTGCATCCACCACCACTCTCGTTGCATGCAGTACTGCAAGTACTATACTAGATACCTCTGCAATCTTCTCTGTCAATCCTCATATCGTCAATGCAGAAGTTGTTTCCGACCCATCTAGCACTTGGGTTGCAACTTGCGCTCTCGGTAAATTGTCCACCGATACCAATGCCACAAGCTGGGCAGTATCTGTACCACTGAAAACTCAAAACATAATCTCTGGAACTTCAGGTACAGACTATTGGTGTGTGGATTCATTTGGTAATGAGACTGTCTATGACACAAACTCACTCGGTGGTGGATCGACAGTCGTGGCTAAATGTAGTTAGTTTTCCACAAGGTAAGAGTAGCTGTACTTTACTTTGGGATTTTTGTGATATAATAGTGTATATACATAAACAAAGTCGTATTTATTATTAGGTTAAAAATTTATTATGATAAAAAATTATAAAAGAGGTTTTACATTGATCGAATTGCTAGTGGTTATTGCTATTATTGGAATTCTTGCCTCTGTAGTATTGATCTCTACATCAAAGACTCGAGAAAGTGGCAACAATGCTGCCATCCAAGCAAACTTAGGAACTATTAAACTACAAGCAGAAATACTCAACACCACAAATCGTTGTTTTGGTGATGCTGCTGAATGTGCTGCTGGTGGTGCTGGTGCTGATACTACAGACTGTGTTGCTGGTTTAATGTTTCTTTCAGGCACAGATCCTGTTTTGAGCAAAGCTCTTGCTTCTGCAAATAGAGCTGCTGGTGGTAATACAGCTACTCTTGACGCAGCTCAGTGCGTTGTAGTAAATAACGGTACAGGCTATGCTGTTGCTGTAAATCTAAGACCTACAGCTACACCGCAAACTGCGTGGTGTGTTGATTCAAGCGGATTTTCTGATATGCTTGCGGATGCTACTACATTCAATGCTTCAGCTGAAGGTACTTGCGAATAAAGATACATCTATATAAAACAAAAAATCCTCTCCCTCGAGAGGATTTTTTGTTTTATTTTGGATAGTGTAATGGTATAATAAACATATGCAAACACTTATCTTTGTTTTTATATTTTTATTTGGAACTATTATCGGGAGCTTCTTAAATGTAGTTATATATCGTTTCAATACGAGCAAACAGATCGGTAACAGCCGGTCTGTATGCTTTTCTTGTAGCAAGACTTTGTATTGGTACGAGATGATTCCAGTCCTCAGTTTTCTTTTTCAAAAGGGTAGGTGTCGAGGATGCGCAAGCCGGATTTCGCACCAGTATCCTCTTGTGGAGTTACTGACAGCCAGTGTCTTTACTATTATTGCGTATCGTTTTATACCACTAATAGAGAATACCCAAATGTATGTATTCTCTGTCTCTTATTTTGTGTTTATTTTCTCGATACTTATTGTGATCACTGTCTATGATATCCGTCACAAAATTATTCCCGACCGTCTCGTATACTTATTTGTTGTTTTGTCCTTTATATCCATGTTTATAAACTTTTCTGGGGTAGGGGAGTTTTTCATCATGCCAACCACACTACAATTTCTAGCTGGTCCTATACTTGCATTACCGTTTGCACTACTGTGGGTTGTGTCCAAGGGGGCGTGGATCGGATTTGGGGACAGTAAGCTGATTCTCGGTATTGGATTCTTGCTCGGTGTCTCTATGGGCTTGTCGGCACTGTTCTTGGCATTTTGGCTCGGGGCGCTTATTGGGGTGATCTTGATCGGGTTAAAGAAATTAAACGTGCACATGAAGACTGAGATCCCGTTTGCACCATTTCTCGTAATAGGAACATTTATCGCTTTTGTATTTAAAATGGGCATATTTACTTTATCAGAATTGTTTATTTTTTAAAATGAACTTTCTGGATCTCCAAAAATCAAAAATTAAAAAAATTCAGGGACCTGCCCTGAGGGATTCGAAGGGGTTTACCCGCACACTTTCAAGTAAAGTGTCCGGGTTTACAATTATAGAATTACTCGTTGTGATGTTTATTTTTGGAGTAATTTCAAGTCTTGTGATTTTTAACTACGGTTCTTTTCAGTCAGATGTATCTGTAGAGAATTTGGCTCAAGATATTGGCCTGACAATACGTCGGGCACAAGTATATTCTGTCGGTACAAAAGGGATAGATACCGGCACAAATACTATTTTCCCGAGCTATGGCATACACTTTAGTATCCCTACAGGGCTTGCGGTGGCCGGCAACGAAAGAGCTTTTGTATTTTTTGCCGATGTGCCACCAATTGTAGTACCCGCTGAGTATGATTATTCGAGTAGCACTTGCCCAAATATAGTAACTAGCGGGGATGAATGTATGGAAATTATTAACATTACTTCTTCGGATAAGATCGTGGAGATCTGTGACGGTGACACGAGCGTCTGTTATCCTACAGCAAGTCTGGATATTGTTTTTACAAGGCCAAATACTGAGGCAAATTTTTGCTTCAAATCCGGAGGAGCCTGTTCCAACCCCTCAAATGTAATATTGAAAGTTCAGTCAATCAATGGCAGGGAAAAATCCATAAATATCTGGCAAAGTGGTCAGATCAATGTACAATAGGATATATGCAAATAAAAAAGATACAAAAAAATAAAGAGCCTGCCCTGAGCCTTTCGAAGGGGTTCACTCTGGTGGAAATAATGGTTGCAACTTTTATTTTTATGATCATTATGCTTGCTGCTATTGGGGCACTGGTTTCTGTAAGCAATGCTGCAAAGAAGGCCAAGGCCCTGCGCTCCGCCATGGACAATGTAAATTATGCTATGGACAACATGTCACGCAGTCTGCGCCTCGGATCGAGTTATTATTGCAGTTCTGGAAGTATATTTTTACCTCAAACAGCGACACAAGATTGTGTGGGGAATTCGATCGCTTTCATACCCTCTTTAGGCTCAGCGATTGACACTTCTTTTGAGTTGGATAGTAACGAAATTAGAAAGTGTACCCCTGGTGGTTGTGCCAGCCTCACTGCGCCAGAAGTAGAAATCACCCAGTTGCTTTTTACTGTTACTGGATCTGATCCTGTTGACGGTGTTCACCCATCAGTCTTTATGCTGGTAAAAGGTAATGTCAAAGTCAATGGCGAGGTGACAGAGTTTGCTTTACAAAATTTTGTTTCGCAACGTAATGCTGAATAATAATATGAAAAAATTACATTTAAAAAAGAATGATGGGTTTACACTTCTTGAAACATTGATTGCTATTTTTATTATGGTTGTTGCTTTTACGTCACTCTTGTCGCTGATGACCACAAGCATGTTCTCTGCTCGCTATGCCAACAACGAAATCACTGCTACATATCTTGCTCAGGAAGCAGTGGATTATATCCGCAACGACCGCGACACCACAGCATTCCAAGGTGCTGATTGGACGGGTTTCTTGGCGCATTACGGAAATCCTCTGAGTACCCCGGGGACTATTTGTTATGATTTATCTGGAGGTTGTGCACTTGATGTGACCGATCCTACGTATTCAACCATAATATCATGCCCGTCTTCTTGCTCAAATTTTCACTATGAAGCAAATCCGACATCCGGTGGGTACTATATTAATACTCCATCATCTACATCAGTTCCTACAAAATTTAAACGAACAGTCAGAATGGAAACGCAAGGAGTTGTTAATCCTGACGATGAAGTGTTGATCACGGTTACAGTAGAGTGGCACAATGGCTTGAAGCCTCGGTCGCAAACATTGAAAGCTAGTCTTTTAAAATGGCAATAATATGAAAAAGCTTAATGAAAAAAAAGGATACGCTTTACTCTTTACGATGGTCATCGTCAGTGTTATTATGGCTATCGCTACAGGTATATCGACCAGCATTTCCAAACAATTGGTTCTTTCGGGGACTGCGCTTGAGTCTCAGGTAGCGTTTTATGAAGCCGATACTGCTGCTGAATGTGCACTCTACGCAATTCAGGTTCTAGGAATGCCAGATCTGATCTTACCAGGGCCACCATACAATCAGCAATTTGACTGTGGTCAAGATTCAGCTGGTAATCTAATTACATTAGATGTGTCTAGCGTCCTGCCAAACATATACGACATTGTTCCAAATCTACCTCCATCATACAAAGGCCCGTGTTTCCACATAGAGGTCGACGAGAGTGTGAGTCCTGCTGTGGCGAAAGCATTTGGCTACAATATGTGTAATTCCCCAAACAATAGAAATGTTGTGGAACGGGGTATTGAAATCATCTACTAAATGTATGAATAATAGTGATACACAAAAGCGAATAAACAAACTACGCGCTGAGATTGCTCGGCTTCGATACAAATATCATACAGACAATGACCCCACTGTTACCGATGATGTCTACGAGTCTCTAACTCGGGAATTAACTAAACTCGAAAAAGACCACCCAGAATTTGCTGATCCCAATAGCGCGATACATCGCGTGGCGGGGGAGCCATTGCCATTTTTTACCAAAGTTACACACAGTAAAAGGATGCTATCTCTAAACGATGCATTCAGTTGTGACGATGTTGAAGAATGGGAGAAAAGAATTTTAAAATTAGTGCCGAAAGACAAAAAAGTAGAGTATTTCTGCGAGCTCAAGTTTGACGGCTTGGCAGTTACACTCCGATACGAGGATGGTATATTTGTCCAAGGTGCAACCCGTGGCGATGGATTTATCGGCGAGGATGTTACCGATAATCTAAAGATGATTGACACAGTACCTTTGGAATTGAATCCGCCAGATGGCGGAAAAATTTTAAAAGGCACGTGTATAGTGCGTGGAGAGGTTGTCATGTCTAAAATAATTTTTAATAAATTGAATGCAAAGAATGCAAAGCTAGGCAAGACACTGTTTGCCAACACACGCAATGCGGCCGCAGGTAGCTTGCGTCAACTCGATCCACTTTTGGCAAAAGCGAGGCATTTGGATTTCTTTGCATATGATATCTCCGAATTTCCAAAAGGGTTAGATATCAAGACTCACTCCGACAAGCACCGATATCTCTTAAGCTGTGGATTCCCTGTAGATATAAATGAGAAAAAGGCCTCGAACCTAAGGGAGGTCTTCAAATTCATCGAGCACATTGCCAAGCAAAGATCGACATTTGCATATGGTACAGATGGTTTGGTTATACATGTAGACGATCTTGCGACCGAAGAGATTTTAGGTATCGTTGGCAAAGCCCCACGCTATGCTATAGCCTACAAATACCCTGCAGAGCGTGCAACGACTGTGGTGAAAGATATTACGCTCAATATCGGTCGCACAGGAGTCCTGACCCCACTTGCACATTTTGTGCCGACGCTTGTCGCTGGGTCAACTGTTTCGAAATCTACTTTGCACAATATGGACCAGATCGAGCGCCTCGATATACGTATCGGTGATACAGTTGTGATCCAAAAAGCTGGCGATGTTATCCCCGAAGTTGTCGAGGTGCTAGTAAATATGCGAACAGGATATGAAAAGAAATTTAAAATGCCAAGCACTTGTCCTGTATGCCACTCACCAGTAGTGCAAAAAGACATTTTTTATTACTGTACAAATAAAAAATGTACAGGTCGCGATAGGCGAGGGATGCAGCACTTTGTGCAAGCTCTCGAGATATATGAGATCGGCCCGAAGATCCTTGATCGACTCAAAGAGGAAGGTTTGATCTCGGACTCTGCTGATCTATTTACATTAGAAGAAGCTGATTTAGCGGGTCTTGAGCGTTTTGGTGCCAAGTCGGCTACAAATATTATTTCTTCAATACAGACTCACAAGAAGATTCCTTTATGGAGGTTCTTGTATGCGCTTGGCATACTGCACATGGGTGAGCAGACTGCGCGTGATGTGGCAAACCATTTCCAGAGTTTTGACAAATTGCAAAAGGCTACACTTGCAGATATCGAAAGTATAGAAAATATTGGCCCAGTTGTATCAAAAAGTATTTTTGAATTTTTCAACGATATGCAAAACATTATTTTAATAGATAAATTTTTCCAAAATGGAGTCACGATTGAGAAAACAAAGATCCTTAAGGGTGGCAAGTTTGAGGGCAAAACTTTTGTATTGACCGGTACTCTTGCGCAAATGTCGCGCGAAGTTGCAAAGAAGAAAATAATCGAGGCTGGTGGCAAAGTAGCAAGCGCCGTCTCGGCAAAGACTCACTATCTATTGGCAGGTGAGAGCGCAGGCTCAAAATACAATGACGCAAAAAAGCTTAATGTCAAAATAATCTCCGAAAACGAGTTTCTAAAAATGCTCTAAATATGGTATTCTGAATAAATGCAATTGGTAGATATTAAAAAATTGGCAGAAATGGCCCGCTTGGATATGAGCGATACAGAAATGAGCGAAATGGCCCGTGATTTTGATGGCATTCTCGAATATGTCGGGCATGTGCAGGAGGCTGTAAAAATGTCACAAATTGATGATGTAACTTTTTCATTTACCAATGTGATGCGAGAAGATATAGCAACAAACGAAGCTCTCTTTTATACTGACAAAATTATCGCACAATTTCCTGATCAAGAGGATGGATATTTAAAAGTAAAACAGATTTTATAATGATTGATTTAAAAAATTTAACAATTGAAGATGCGCATGAGCAGATGTTAAGTGGTAAGTTTTCTCCAACCGATTTGGCTCGGGCTTATTTAGATGTAATAAAAGAGAAAAATGTAGATATAAATGCATACATAGAAGTGTATGATGATGTTTTAACTCAAGCTCAGGTAGCAGAAAATATGTTTAAGAATGGCACTGCAACTCTGATGACTGGTATACCGATCGCACTCAAGGACAACATGCTCCGTGATGGATATATAGCTAGCGCTGGTTCAACAATGCTTTCTAACTACAAAGCTACGTATGATTGCTTTGTTGTAAAGCAATTGAAAGAGAGAGGTGCAGTTTTCCTAGGTAGAGCAAATATGGATGATGCTGCCATGGGCAGTTCTACTGAAACAAGCGCACATGGTGTTACAAAGAATCCACTCGATACAACACGTGTTCCTGGTGGCTCATCTGGTGGTTCATGTGCTGCAGTAGCGATGGACGGGGCTCTTGTGGCTCTCGGTTCTGATACTGGAGGTTCTGTTCGTCAACCAGCATCATTTTGTGGACTTGTAGGAATGAAGCCAACATATGGCAATGTCTCGCGTAGTGGAATTATTGCAATGGCAAGCTCTTTGGACCAAGTAGGTCCGATAGCCAAAACAGTTGCGGATGCTGAGATTCTTTATAATGCGATAAATGGCTATGATGTGATGGATGCAACTTCCACACCGCTCGAAAAGCGAACAGTTGAAAAAAGAGATATGAAAAAGCGTCTTGGGGTCCCGCGAGAATTTCTAAAAGGGGAAGGTATAGATCCCGATGTGTTGAAAAATTTTGATGAGAGTTGCGCAAAGTTGGAAAAAGCAGGTTATGAAATCGTCGATGTATCACTTCCTTTAATAAAATATTCTCTTGCAGTGTATTATATTCTTCAGCCAGCGGAAGTGTCTTCTAACTTGGCGCGTTATGATGGCATGCGCTACGGGTATCATGAAGAGGGCAATAATTTACTTGATGTGTATAAGAAAAGTCGTGGCAATGGTTTCGGCAAAGAAGTTCGTCGCCGTATTATATTGGGAACATACATCCTGTCTCATGGATATTATGATGCATATTACAATGCGTCGGTACTTGTACGCAAAGCAATTCGTAAAGAATTAATGAATACATTTGCAGATGTTGATGCAATCATTACCCCGACGTCTCCATTTCCACCATTCAAATTTGGAGAAAAATCGAAAGACCCTGTTTCAATGTATATGTCCGATATATTTTTGGCACCTGCAAATATAGCCGGTATTCCCGCTATTTCCGTGCCTTCAGGGGCTAATAGTGAGGGCTTGCCACTCGGGTTGCAGATCATGGCACCATTTTTGCGTGAAGATATCCTCTTTACTATTGGGAAAGATTTTGAAAAACTAGTATAATATATTCATGGCAGCACCTTTTAAGAAAAAAGCTCCAGCAGAAAATAAGCAAAGCGATCTGGGTCTATACATCATCATAATTTTTGCCGTCATTGGAGTCGTACTGTTTGGTATGGGTGCGCTCTTTGATGTGAAGTTTATAAACATTGAATATTTTTTTAGCAGACTCTTTACTGTCCTTGGGCCTTTTGGACATGCGCTTGTCGCTCGGCATACCTGGTTTGTTGTCGGAGTGGTTTCCTCTATCCTATCTGTTTTCTGTTTGGCTATCATTATCTTCTCCGCAGTACGTATGCGTGAAATACAAAATTTTGAAAAGTTTGAAATCGAACACGAGATCGGTCTGGCTCTTGCTCGCGACAATGAGCTCGCAGAAATGCAAAATCCTCGATGGAAATATGTACTTAGTCTGATCGAGAGTCCATCCGAGTCGGATTGGCGGATGGCGATCATAGAGGCAGATAGCATGATGGATGAACTTTTGATCGACAAAGGGTATAGTGGGGACAGTCTAGGGGAGCGACTCAAAAATGCTCGCTCAGATGCTTTTATTACCATTGACAATGCGTGGGCAGCTCACGAAGTCCGCAACAAGATCGCTCATAGCGGATCTGAATACACATTGACCCAGCTAGAATCCCGCCGTATCATGCGATTGTACGAAACAGTCTTCGAAGAGCTCGGACTTTTTTAGATTGCAAAAATCTCAATTTTAGGTATAATGTGATAGCTCTGGTAAAGAGCTTGTTTTATTTACATCGCGGGGTAGAGAAGAGGTATCTCCCAAAGGAATATAGCGCGAATAACGGTTATGAGCCTCAAATAGTAATAAGTGTTTTTATGTAAGTATATATCGCGGGGTAGAGAAGAGGTATCTCACAAGGCTCATAACCTTGGGACCCACGTTCGATTCGTGGCCCCGCAACACTCCTGCCAAAGGCAGGTAAATCGACTTGTGACAGGTTAATTTACTATCACGCTTCGAGAATGTCGGCGTAGCTCAGGTAGTTAGAGCATCTCACTCATAAAGAGAAGGTCGCAA
>CAZUQJ010000007.1:0-35685 GCA_964622505.1 uncultured Candidatus Saccharibacteria bacterium
GATGGTGTGGGTAATATGAAATTGTTTACAACAGGAGATGAAAACAAAATGCAGAAATTTACACAAGAATTATTCCCAAATATTAATGTGGCTCATATAGCAATTTAGGCTATAATTAGGGTATGAAGAATGACATTTTCAAACAAGCATATGGCAAACTCAATCCCGCTCAAAAGGAGGCAGTGGATACTATAGACGGCCCTGTAATGGTTATAGCAGGCCCTGGAACGGGCAAAACACAGGTTCTGAGCCTCCGTATTGCCAATATCTTGGTCAAGACTGATACCAAGGCTGACGGGGTACTGTGTCTGACATTTACGAATTCGGGCGTGCGCGCTATGCGCGCACGCCTATTGGACCTGATTGGTCCGACAGCAACTCAAATCAAAATTTCTACATTCCACTCTTTTGCAGGCAATATTGTCGATGAATTTTTCGGAGTTTTGAATCTTGAGCAACCACCAACAATTATCGATGACGCAGAGAGCGTGGCACTTGTGGACGAGATTTTGGAACAAGGTATTTGGGAACATTTGCGTCCACGCGGAGATGCTGGCAAATATTTCCGTGATATTAAATCCCTTATTTCTATTTTGAAAAGAGAGAATATAACTCCCGATGAATTACTAGTATCTATTAAATCGGATATTCATAATCTTGAAAATGATGAGAGTAGTATATCTACAAGAGGTGAGAGCAAAGGTAGTTTGAAAAAAGAAATTATTACAAAGATTGCGGGATTAGAAAGAACACAAGAAATTGTAAAATTTTATGAAGAATATGAGAAATTAAAAATGGATCGCAATCTATGTGATTATGATGACATTCTCAAGTATGCACTCGAGATTATCAAGACATCCGAAGATGCCCAAGCTGAAATTCGTGAAAGGTACAACTATATATTGGTAGACGAGCACCAAGATTCGAGCAATGTGCAGAACAATTTGTTGCGTGCAATCTGGAGCGACACAGAACTACCAAATATTTTCGTAGTTGGAGATGACAGGCAACTCATCTACGGCTTTGGTGGAGCAAGCTTGGAATATTTCGAAGAGTTCAAAACATTATTCGGTAAGGCTGTATTGATCACACTTATAGAGAATTACCGCTCAACACAAGCTATACTCGATACTGCAGACAATATGTTAGCGAGCACCCTGACTCTCGAGAAGTTGAAGAGTAACACAAAGGAAATGCATAAATTAAATCTCGTAGAGTGCAACTACCCAAGAGACGAAATTATTATGGCAGGGTTGGCTATAAAAGAAAAAATTGCAAAAGGCATGGACCCAAATGAATGCGCAATACTTGTCCCAAAGAATTACCAAGTCAAAAATGCAGTCCAGATATTACGCGATATGGATATACCAGTGGCCTCAGCCAACACACTCACACTGTTTGAGGTACATGATGCTCGCACATTTATCAATGTGTTGAAGGTGGTAAATGATCCATATGATAATGTAGTATTGGGTGAAATTCTTTTTGATCCAATCTATAATATACCGCCACTAGAGGCCCACAAATTTTTGCAGAGCGTGGACAAGTATAAATTGTCTGTAAGTGATTTATTAAAGAATTTTATACCAACACTAATATCGGATCTTGACCCAATTACAAATCTCGGCAAGAATCTTGAGAAATATATAAATGAGAAAAACAATAAAGATGTCTACGAGCTCATCCAGTATGTTGGCGAACATTTACTATTGGACGAGGCTCAGGATCACGACAGTTTGATCAAGAGGGTGGAAGTCGTGCGGACAATGCTCCACTTAGCACTCCTTATAAGGGAGAAATGCCAAAGAGACAATAAACAATTTACATTAAAATTATTCCTAGAATTCATTGAGCGTTTGCAGAATTACAACCAAGACATACCTCTTGCAGTATTCTACGGCGACCACGGGGTCAAGGTGATTACACTACACTCATCCAAAGGTTTGGAATTCGATTTCGTATGGATCGCGCATATGGATGAGAAGTCTATCATGCATACCAAACGCCAAGCATTTACACTACCCAAAAAGGTGGCGGATCATATAGAAGAGAAAGATGAGCAAGTGGTAAAAAGACAATTGTATGTAGCTCTCACACGGGCAAAAAGATTCTGCACATTTTCATATTCTACAATGAGCTTAAATGGAGCAGGGCAGGAGCTCGCACATATAATCACCGAATTGCCAGAAGTATTTTTCGAGAAAAAATCATCGACAGATGTAGAGAAGGAAATCTTAGGAAATGATCCGAAATTGTATGTAACCAAGGGCGCGACAAAAGAAAACACATTTAATATAAAAGATCTGACAGACATGGTAGCCGAGGAGTACATGAAGACAAAAGTGTCTGTGACAATGCTCAACAACTTCTTTGAATGCCCATGGAAGTGGTACTTCCGCAATTTGCTCCGACTGCCCGATGCAATGTCGGAGAGTTTGGTCTACGGGAACATAGTACATGGAAGCATAGAGCAAATTCTAAAGGATAATAAAAACAAATTAGATGATATCATCCTAGAGCAAATTCATAAACAAAATATATACGATGAAGTTACGATCAAGAGATTGTCTACCCAAGCCCACAAACTTTTGAGTACTTGGGTGAAAGATAGATTGCCTGAAATAGAAAAGGGGTATACAAGCGAGCGCTCGGTGTCATATAGGGACCCACAATTTCCCAATTTGTCTTTTTATGGCAAGATCGACTTAACAGAGAGATTTAAAGATGGCTCTGTACGAGTGACAGACTTCAAGACTGGTAGTGTCAAATCAAAAAATGACATCGAGAAGCGTGATGAAGACGGAAGATTGAGTGGATACCTACGCCAATTGGCAATGTATTCGTATCTGATAAACGGTGCAGAGAAGGGGACAAAAGTTGCGGGATCACAATTGGAATTCTTAGAAGCAAAAGACGGCGTACAAAATGCAATTTACAAAACTCAAATATCTGGCGAAGAAATAGATTTGCTTGTGCGAGATATTGCAGAATATGACCAAATGCTAAAAACAGGTGAATGGATCAATCGTGAATGTAATTTCCAGTCATATGGAACTGCCAAAGAGTGCCCAAATTGCAAAAGGGCTAAAATATACAAAATGAGTTAGTTAACCCCATTATCAAGCCAACCGAGGTAGAAGCCTATGATGAGGAAGGCACAGAGTGTAATGATCAAAAAGATTTTAGTACGTGAGCTCATGTGAGTATTATAGCATTGAAAAAAGCCCTTAAAAAGGTTATATTGAGGGGATGGAAAATACTGATACCAAAGGCACAATACACCCACTGACACTTCTAGCTGATGAGGCATACAAGGTCTTTACTGACCTTGGGTTTGAGATAGCTATGGGTCCTGAACTCGAGACTACTTGGTATAATTTTGATGCTCTAAATGTACCCAAGGATCACCCAGCGCGAGATATGCAAGATACATTTTATATAAAAGAAAAGCCGGATTTTGCTTTACGAACGCATGCTACAAATGCAAGCGCACGGTCACTCGAGATGATGGCAAAAGCAAATCAAACAGAAGGAGCATATATTTCTATCGGCAAAGTATTTCGCAATGAATCAACCGATGCCACTCACGAAATGCAATTCTATCAGATCGATGGGATTATGCTTGCCCCGATAGAAGCGGGGATTGGCTCGACTGCGAATCTCGCTAATATGAAAGCTGTGCTTATTGAATTTTACAAAAAAGCTCTAGGGGAAAATATCGAAATAGAATTCCGTCCAAGCTTCTTCCCATTTACCGAACCATCTGTAGAAGTTCATGCTAAATTTAATGGCAAGTGGCTCGAAATGATGGGCGGGGGAATGATTCATCCAAATGTACTGAAGAACGCAGGACTCGACCCAGAGAAAGTCCAAGGATTTGCTTTCGGCGGAGGACTAGATCGTATAGCAATGATCCGCTGGAATATTCCCGATGTGCGATTATTTTACCAAGGAGATCTAAGACTTAATCAATTTTAATATGAACGAGAAATATAAAATTATTAAAAAGGGAAGTAAATATGAATTATTTGATAAAGATAGTAAATCTTTAGGAATTTTTTATTACACTAATCTTTCTCTGAGTTATTTATCTAGAGAAGCAAAAATTACTTTGAAAAATTCTAGTTATACAATAAAATCAAGAGATTATCTTACGACTAAAGATAAAATACTTTTACCATCCGTAAGTTGGCGTGTCCGCACAACCATTTTCAATGATAAAAGTAATATTGAATATGGTGCTTTGCTTTGGACATCATTTTTTAATCGAATTAAAACTTGCGAATTCAAAAAATTAGATAATACAAAATATAAAACATCAGGATACAAAGTACCAGAATTGTTTACAACAGAGTGGTTCGATCAAAAAGGGAAAAACGTTGCAAAGTTAAAAATAACTAAAGGTTTTTTAAAAACAAAAGAGGTTCAAGTTGAAACAAGCCTGGAGTTATCAGACGAGGAGAACGTAGCATTTATATTTTGGGCTTTTTATAGGGTTTTTAAAATAGAATATACTTCATGGATTATGTTAATAATTTTAATTTTGTTTCTTATCCCACTACTAATTCAATTCTTATTTAATTTTTTTTAAAATAAATTTATGAAAATATCTTACAACTGGCTTAAATGGTATATACCCGAGGCTCCTACTGCAGAAAAACTGCATGATGTTTTGACGTACCATTTAACGGAAGTTGAAGGGATAGAGAAATTGGCAGATGGCGATACAATTTTAGATATAAATATTTTGCCAAATCGTGCGCATGATTTACTTTCACACCAAGGAGTGGCAAAAGAGCTTAGTGGACAACTTGGAATCAAATTCAATGATCCAACAGAGATGTATAAAGTACCCGACAGTAAACCGACAAATTTAAAGATTGAAATTGAGACTGACAAATGTCGTAGATACATGGGGCGGATTATTCGTAATATAAAAGTTGGCCCAAGCCCTGATTGGGTTGTAAAACATTTGGAAAGTATTGGGCAGAGAAGTATCAACAACATCGTCGATGCAACAAATATCGTCATGTACGATTGTGGTCAGCCATGCCATGCGTATGACTTAGCAAAACTTAGTGGTGATAAAATTGTTATCACAAATGCAAAGGAAGGTGAGGAATTGCCTGTAGTTGGACGAGAAGGTATTATCGCAAAATTAAAAGATACAGATTTAGTAATAAGTGACGGTGAAAAGAATCTGGCTCTTGCTGGGGTGAAGGGGGGATTGGACTCTGGTATTAACGAGAATACTACTGATATTGTGTTAGAAGTTGCCACCTTTGATCCAACAGCGGTTCGCAAAACTGCACGCAGATTGGGCTTGCTTTCGGATTCTGCAAAGCGTTTTGAAAATGATTTGTCTCCCGAGCACACAGCCTACGCCATGCGGGAACTCACCGCACTCTTCTTGGACCCATTGATGCATTGCGGGGAGGCAGTATTCGAAGAAATTGTAGATATGTATCCAAATAAACAAGAAGAAAGAAAGATCTCATTTACAACTGATTTGATAAACAAAAAATTGGGCAGTACTATCACCAACGAAGAAGTAGAAACTATCTTAAAAAATTATAATTTTACATATGTAGCAAATGAAAATAGCTTCGAAATAACTGTTCCATCAATGCGACTAGATTTAGAAAATCCGATAGATATGGTAGAAGAAATAGGGCGTATATATGGATACGATAAATTAGTTCCTGTATTGCCAAAAATTTCTTTCGAGCCAAAAACAAATGACACGTATCAAAAAATGATTGCCGTGCGTAATCATCTAGCGGGTGCTGGATACAGGGAAGTCATGACCTATGCTTTTGGCAAGAAAGGGGAAGTCGAAGTAATGGCGTCAGCAAGCGACAAAAATTTCCTACGGACAAATTTGACTGACGGACTGAAGGCGAGCTTTGAAATGAATCGCCTCAACGCACCACTTCTCGGTATAGATATGGTGAAAATTTTTGAAATCGGAACAGTATTTAGTAAAGATAAGGAAGAAATTCATGTTGCTTGTGCAGACAAGAAGGGAGTAAAAGAATTTAATTTAGATGAGTATATTAAAAATAATAATTTAGAATATACAGATTCAAATCTACTTTCTACTTTCTACTTACTACCTACTACTTTTACACCGTGGTCAGTCTATCCATTTATTACTCGTGATCTTTCTCTGTGGGTAAACAATGATGAGGATAAAGATATTGTTTTAAAAATTATCAATACAGAAGGTGGGGAACTCCTTCTGTATGGAGTCAGGATTCTCGACCGATTTGAAAAAGACGGCAAAATCTCTTTTGCTTTTCGAATGGTCTTTCAGTCGCATGAGCGGACTCTAGGGGACGTTGAGGTAAATAAAATAATGGAAAATATAACTGCTAAAGTGACAGAAAAGGGTTATATACCAAGGTAAAAATAGGGAATAAAAGCTTGGTATTTGAGGGCTTTTTTGGTACAATAGAATAATATATGGCAAAAGAAGATAAGCTTTCAAAGGGCAAATACGGAGCTAATGAAATCAGTGTTTTGGAAGGGCTCGAGCCGGTGCGCCGAAGGCCTGGAATGTATATTGGATCAACTGGTATAGACGGACTACATCACTTGGTGTGGGAGATTTTTGACAACTCTCGCGATGAAGCGATGGGAGGATTTTGTGATCATATTGAAGTCACATTGCTTCCCGGTAATCGTGTACGCGTCGTGGACAACGGCCGTGGTATCCCTGTAGACATTCACTCAAAGACAAAAGTTTCTGCACTCGAAACTGTTATGACCACACTCCATGCCGGAGGTAAGTTTGGAGGAGATGAAAGTGGTTACAAAGTTTCCGGAGGGTTACATGGTGTGGGTGCATCTGTTGTAAACGCACTTTCTATTTATACCCGTGCCGAGGTGCATCGCGATGGTGGCCACTATGTCCAAGAATATTCTCAAGGGAAGAAAAAGGCTGCTGTGAAAAAGATCGCTTCTTCAAAAGAGCACGGCACAATCATTACCTTTGAGCCAGATGAAGAAATTTTTAAGACTGTTAAATTTGACTGGAACACAATCGTAAACCATTTGCGCCAGCAAGCATACCTTGTAAAAGGTTTGCGTATACATATCATAGACGCACGCGAAATGGGGGAGCAGGTGCTGACAAAAAAGAAGACAGACGTAAACGATACGTATTGGTTTGCGGACCTTGCTCTCGAATTGCCGTCAACTACATTCTACTTCGAAGGCGGACTTGTATCACTTGTATCTTTTTACAACAAGCTTCAAAAGCCGATTCACCCAACAGTATTTTATGTAGAGAAGGAGATCGACGATGTTGGTGTAGAAGTTGCATTGCAATACGTAGACGATATGCAATCTCGTATCGTACCTTTTGCCAACAACATATACAACCCAGAAGGCGGTACCCATATTACCGGATTCAAAACTGCACTTACTCGCATACTCAATACTTATGGAAAGAAAAACAATCTGATCAAAGAAGCCGATGGTGGATTTACCGGTGACGATGTTCTCGAAGGACTCATGGTAGTCGTCTCGGTTAAATTGCGCGAGATTCAGTTCGAAGGTCAGACAAAAGGTAAGCTTGGTAGTACCGAAGCTCAGGGTGCAGTTGCCACAGTATTTGGTGATGCATTCTCCAACTTCCTCGAAGAGAATCCAGACGAAGCTAAATCTATAATCAACAAGTCACTCCTTGCAATGCGTGCTCGTAAAGCGGCCAAAGCTGCCAAAGATTCAGTTCTGCGTAAAGGTGCGCTCGAAGGCATGACGTTGCCAGGTAAATTGGCAGACTGTCAGACAAAAGACGCCGAGAGTGCTGAGCTATTTATCGTAGAGGGAGACTCTGCGGGTGGTACAGCCAAGATGGGCCGGGATCGCAAGACCCAAGCTATCCTTCCACTGCGTGGAAAAATATTGAATGTGGAGCGTGCACGTCTGGACCGTATGCTAGGAAGTGAGCAGATCAAGAACTTGGTTATTGCTATGGGCACATCGATCGGGGATACATTTGATTTGTCTAAAATGCGCTACCACAAAATCATTATCGCAACCGATGCCGACGTGGACGGAGCGCACATTCGTACGCTTATTCTTACACTATTGTACAGATATTTCCGACAGATTATTGATGCAGGATTTATCTACATCGCACAGCCCCCACTATTCAAAATCAAAAAAGGCAAAGAAATCTTTTATGCATACTCCGATGCGGAACGCGACAGGATCCTTGGCGCTGATGCTCCACGACTCGAAGAGATGCTAACAGAATCTGCCGAGGAGGGTACAACAGAAGCCGAAGAAGGAGCAGAGGAAGTAGAAGAAGGAAAAGATTCAAAGAAGCCAAAATCTGCAAAAATCCATATCCAAAGATACAAGGGTCTCGGAGAAATGAATGCCGAGGAATTGTGGGAGACAACCATGGATCCGAGCCGCCGTATAATCAAGCAAGTGGGTATTACCGACGCTGAAGATGCAAACAAAGTATTTGACATGCTCATGGGATCTGAGGTTCCACCAAGAAAGTCATTTATCCAAGCCAACGCCAAATACGCAAATCTCGATATATAAAATGAAGAAAAAGGCCATTATTTTCGACTGTTTCGGAGTGATTATTTCAAATGTAATGGGCAACTGGTTTATCGACCATATAGGTCGGACTCTAAAAGACAAAGAGGAGTTTTCACGCCTAGCATCGCTCCAAGATACAGGCCAAGCTTCTGAATGGGATATCAACATAGAGCTTGCAAAGCAAGCACATAGCACACCGGAAATTGTAGAGAAAGAGATTGAAAGTTATTTCAAAGTAAATGAAGAGCTTGTAGTGTATATAAAAGAATTGAAAGAGCGGGGATACAAGCTCGCAATACTCACCAATGCAAGCCATGACTTTTTTGACAGGAAGGTGTATGTCCAATGCCCATGGTTCAAAGAAGTCTTTGATTGTGTAGTGATCTCCTCGCTGATCAAAATGGTGAAGCCAAACCCAGATATATACGAGCATGCGCTACAGAAACTTGGTGTAAAAGCCAGTGAGGCAGTATTTACCGATGATGGCAAAAAGAATGTACTCGGAGGACAAAACGCCGGTATCGACTCAATACTGTTTACAGATATTGAAACATTTAAAAAAGACTTGGAAAATATATTACAAAATTAAAAACCGCTCCTATGAGCGGTTTTTAATTTCAGTGTCTAAATGACTTAGGAATTCCTCTTGGCTCATTTGGATTTTGGAGCCATCGATTTTTTCTATTGAGAGGAGTCCGCTTTCGATTTCTTTGTCTCCGAGGACTATTATATATGGAGTGTTGTATTTCTTTGCATGGTGAATTCTTTTGCCCAAACTCTCGTTGCCACTCATCACTTCTGTACGAATAAATTTATTTTTAAGTGTATCAAATACCTTAGTTGCAGCTTCGTCGTGATTCTCTCGAACTGGAATAATACTTACTTGGACAGGTGATAGCCAAGTAGGGAACTTGCCTGCGATATGTTCGATAAGTACAGACATGAATCTATCGATTGATCCCATAATCGCAGCGTGAATCATTACAACTCTTTCTTTTTCACCTTTTTCGTTTGTACAATTAAGATCGAAGCGTTCTGGCATATTCATATCGAGCTGGATTGTCGCTACTTGCCATTCACGTCCAATAGCATCCTTTGCCATAAAATCAAGCTTAGGACCATAAAATGCAGCCTCGCCAATACCCTCGAATGTCTCTACACCTTTTTCGACTGCTAGATTTGTGAGAGTTTGTTCAGCTAATACCCATTTCTCTTTATCACCAATATAATTATTGAAATTCTCTGGGTTATGCTTGGATATACGAACACGCAATTCGAATCCAAAAGTTTTGTAAAAAGCTTGTACAATATCAAAAACTTTCAAGAATTCTTCGCGAGTCTGATCCATACGACAGAATACATGGGCATCGTCTTGGGTAAAAGCACGCAAGCGTGATAGACCAGACAACTCACCAGATTGCTCGTCTCGGTAGCAAGTAGTAGTATTTGCATATCGTTGAGGAAGTTCTTTGTAACTCCAAGGTTTGCGGTCGAAAATTTGAGTGTGGTGCGGACAGTTCATCGGCTTCATTGCAAATTCGTGGCCCTCACGAGATGTTACATGGAAGAGGTCATCTTTGAATTTATCCCAGTGACCACTCTTCTCATATAATTCTTTTTTTGTAATATGTGGAATTTCTACTTTTTCATAGCCTGCACTTTTTCTTAATTCCCAAACATATTCATCGAGTAAGTTGCGCACCATTGTACCGCGTGGTGTCCAGAGCGGGAGCCCCGGGCCAATAAGATCTGAGAATGTAAACAAATCTAATTCCTTACCCAATTTTTTATGGTCGCGAGCATGAGCTTCATCTCGGCGATCAGTATACGCATCTAAATCATTTTTGTTTTCGAATGCCAATCCATACACGCGAGTGAGCATTTTGTTCTTTTCATCACCACGCCAGTACGCGCCTGCCACTCGGTCGAGCTTCCAGCCAGCCATATCAATATCACCCATATTTTCTACATGGCCGCCACGACATAGATCTGTAAACGATCCCGAAGTGTATAGAGTTATCTCTTCACCCTTATCTTTGATTCCATCTATTAGTTCATTTTTATATTCATTTTCAGGAAATGTTGATTTAGCAGAACTCTCACTAACCACTTCTTTTTCAAAAGTTGACCAAGACTTTATTTGTATACGCATTTCGGCTTCAATCTTTACAAGGTCATCTTCGTGTATTTTACCGACAATATCTACATCATAGTAGAATCCGTTGTCGATAGCAGGACCAAGCGTTAATTTGCTCCCTGGATAAAGCTTCATCAAAGAAGAGCCCAATAAATGGGCGAGTGAGTGGCGTATATGAGCCAATTTTTCTGTATTTTCCATTTCTTTATAATAGCACAAAAGGCTTATTTTGTAAGGATGGGTAAATATTGACTTTTCTACTATAATGTGATATTATACTACAAAATAATGGGAAGCCGAAAACAAAAGAGTAGGCAATAATTAAAGATATTTAGAATGGATTTTTTAAAAAAAGATGAATTAGCTGAAAAGCTTAAAGATTTAGAAGAACAAGGTTTCGATAAGATTCACTTGCCAGGAGGAAGTTCTTGGGACAACAGTTTTTGTTCAAGTGTGATTATTCCAGTTTATCATCACGAGTCCAAGGATGTTTATTTTGTTGGAGTTCCTTATAACTCTAGTTATGAGCAGAGTAATGGGAATAACAAAAAAGCAAACGAAACTCCGGAAGAAACTGCATTACGAGAAGTAATGGAAGAAACTGGAATTCGTGGTTATGCATCTGATTTAATTTTTTTAAAAAATAGTAGTCATAGTGTTCCTGATAGGTTTGATAAATCAAAAATACACTCTAAAAATTATTTTTTATTAAAAACTTTTACAGGAACAATTTTTGATTTTGAAGGTGCAAATCATATTGATCCTGGGGTAGCAGCTCCTTTATTGTTCCCCTCACGTTACTTCAAAGAGATTTTATTTAAAAATCATCAAATAGCACTAAAAGAGGCTGTAGATGTTTTAATGGGTGAGCATATAGATTATTGTTATGCTCTCATGAATTTAAATAGATAAAGTAATAACTTATAAATGAGAAGGGCTTCGTAAGAGGCCCTTTAAATTTGCCTTTTTTCTAAAAATTGGTATACTCTCTCTATATGGTAATACGAATGAGACATACACGATCCCACACAGGGAATCGTCGAAGCCACCACGCTTTGAAGGGCACCAATTTTACTGCGTGTTCTAACTGTTCAGCGCCTCGCGCAACCCACACTGTTTGTACAAACTGTGGTATGTACCGTGGCCGAAAAGTGTTAGATGTAGTTAAAAAGGTAGAGAAAAAGCAAGCAAAGAAGACTGCAAAGTCAAAATAGTTTGGTAGTTGTTGTTTAGTGGTAGAATTTTTGCCACTAATAAAAAGTTACTTAAAATATGGCAAACAGGCACCTTTCACGTTCAATTGTTCTTCAGACACTCTTTGAGTGGGACTTCGCTGTATCAAAGGACAAGGACGAACCTGAGGTAATGCTCGAAAGAAATATCGAAGAATTTGGCCCAGGCCTCAACGACGATGAATTTATTGCCAAACTCTACAATGGAGTACTGTTGAAGAAGGAAATAATCGACGAGATTATCACCAATGCTGCTCCAGACTGGCCTCTTGCTAAAATTTCTATAGTTGATCGCAATATATTGCGACTTGGACTCTATGAACTTCTTTTTGGCGACCGGGAACAAGTCCCACCAAAAGTTGCTATCAATGAGGCAATCGAACTTGCCAAAAGTTTCGGCGGAGAGAATTCGAGCCGTTTCGTAAACGGAGTTCTTGGTGCTGTTTATAAAGAGATTGGTGAGCCTGGCAAAGATGATTTCAACAAAAAGAAATTTGCCAAAAAGCCTGTCGAGACTGATCCGGCAAAATTCCCAATAGAAAAGAAAGCGGGGGCAGTTGTCTATGCACGACATGAGGGCAAGATCTTTTTTGCATTTGTTCATGATGTGTTCGGCTACTGGACACTCTCCAAAGGAGGGATAGAAGCAGGTGAGGATGAACAGCAGGGTGCAATCCGTGAGATCAAAGAAGAGATGGGAATTGACATAAAGATTGTAGAATTTCTTGATCGCAATGAATACATTGCTTCGCATCCGATCCAAGGTAAGATCCGCAAACAAGTCAGCTTTTTCCTCGGGGAAGCGACATACCAAGATTTGGTTTTAGAAAAGGGTACAGGGGGTCTCGATGATGCGCGCTGGTTCCCGATCGACGAGGTACCAGAGCTCAAGATGTATGACAACATGATCCCACTACTGACCAAGTCTATTGAAATTTTAAATAAAACTAATGATTGATTTTTCAACTTTTGAAAAGAAAACTGGAATAATATTTAACGACAAAAAGCTCCTTGAACAGGCGTTTATTCACCGATCGTACATCAATGAAAATTCAGGCAACAAAATCTCGCATAACGAGCGACTCGAATTCCTTGGCGATGCAGTACTTGAACTAGTGGTGACAGACCATTTGTACAAGAAGTACCCCGATCGTGACGAAGGCGAGCTAACTGCCTATAGGTCGTCGCTTGTAAATGCAGTGCTTGTTGGTGAGGTGGCAAGTGAATTGCAGATGAACGAGTATTTATTGCTCTCACGCGGAGAGGCAAAAGACATGGGCAAAGCCCGCACATATATATTGGCCAATACATACGAAGCTTATGTGGGTGCAGTATACTTGGACCGAGGCTACGATATAGTTGCAAATTTTATTACGACAACAATTCTTTCCAAGCTCGATGATATTGTTAAAAACAAATTGTGGCGCGATGCAAAAAGCTTGGTCCAAGAAAAATGCCAAGAGTACGAGGGTGTGACACCAATGTACAAAGTCATCCACGAATCAGGTCCCGACCATGACAAGCATTTTACTGTAGGAATATTTTTCGGAAACGTACGCATTGCAGAAGGCAAAGGCAAAAGCAAGCAAGAGGCCGAACAAGCTGCAGCGCGTGCTGCTTTAGAAGTAAAAAATTGGCTCGATTAAACAGAGGTCCAACCTCTGCATTTTGCAGACGTTGGACCTCTGCAAAAATAATATGTTAATGCTAAAAAATATAGAATTAAATGGGTTCAAATCATTTGGTAAAAAGAGTACCGTCAATTTTACAACACCTATTACTTCTATCGTGGGCCCCAATGGTTCGGGGAAAAGTAATATAGTAGAAGCAATCCGTTTTGTGCTCGGTGAGCAGTCTATGAAATCGTTGCGCGGAAAAGGTGGAGTTGATTTGATATTCAAAGGAAGTAAAATTATGCCGAAATCCAACCGTGCAAGTGTCGCGATCGTTTTTGATAATAGTAAAAAGAAATTCAATTTTACTAACAGTGGACTCGGCGTACCTCTTGATTATGACGAAGTCACAATTATGCGCGAAGTGGCGACTGATGGGGTCAACAAATACAGTATCAATGGCACAGATGTGAGGCTCAAAGACATTGTGGACTTGCTGGCGTCGGTCAACATTGGTAGTTCGGGACACCATATCATTTCGCAAGGCGAAGCTGATCGTGTGCTCAACGCTTCGAGTAAGGATCGCCGTGCCATGATCGAAGATGCATTGGGCTTGAAAATTTACCAATACCGGATAAAAGAAAGTGAGCGCAAATTGGAGAAGACAAATATCAATATGAAAGAGGTGCAATCGCTAAGGCGTGAGATCGCTCCGCATATCAACTTCCTCAAGAAGCAAGTAGAGAAAATAGAAAAAGCCCAATCATTGCGGGGTGAATTGGCGATCCTTTTCAAGGATTATTTAACACGTGAATCTTTTTATATAAACAAAGAGCAAACTCGACTCAGTGGAGTCCGACTTGTGGCTGATCGCAAAATTTTGGCGATAGACGAGCGGATCAGTGCATTGCCAAAAAGCGATTCTGTGCAGTCGAATGCAAGCATAGAGAAGTCTCGCTTGTCGGAGCAACTCCGCAAGACGAATTCTTCACTTTCGGACTTGGCACGAGCACTAGGCCGACTAGAGGGTATGATTGATGGGGCAAATGATGTGGTGGTCCAAGAGGATGCTGTATTGGGCGCTGTACCTCGATATGAATGGGACAACCTCATCAACCTCTGCGAGGAAGAAATAAATAAGATGCTCGAGAGCGAGGATGTAGCAATGGTCCACAATACGTTGCGTATGCTCAAAGAACGCTTGAAAGTATTAAGAGATGGTGATGTTGAAATAAAAGAAGAGAGTAAAAATAATGATATCAAGAATCGTCTTGCGACACTGGAGGGAGAGCGTGAAAATATCCAAAGAGAAATAGAGAATCTAAAAAAAGAAGAGCAAGACTTACGAGAAAAGATTCGTATGTGCGACGAGGAGGACAAACAGATCTCGGAATCCTTGCGCGAAGGTGAGCGTATGAAGTACGAATTGATGCGCGAGAAAAACGAAGCAACTTCAGAGCTCCATGCTCTTCGATACGAAGAGGAGAAGTTGGCTCAGAATAAAAATATATTTGAATCTGACTCCCAAGAAGCCAATGCACTTGTTGGCATCGAGATGGTCAATTTACCAAACGAGATAGAGGTGATAGATGTACCTCGTATCGAGCAAGAAGAAGCTCGTCGCAAGATCGAGCGGATCAAGATCCGTCTTGAGGATGCAGGAATAGGCTCAAGTTCAGAGACTTTGAAAGAATATAATGACACCGTAGAACGTGATCAATTCCTTGCACGCGAATTGGAAGACTTGGCAAACAGTGTTGTGTCTCTCAAAAAGGTGATCGTTGACTTGAAAGATACACTTGATGCGGAATTTAAGGGAGGTGTGGAGAAGATTAACAAACAATTCCAAGAATTTTTTGCACTCATGTTTGGCGGGGGATCAGCATTCCTGTCTATCGTACTTGAGCACAAAAAGGTCCGTAAAGATGAAGATGTAGAGGATATGACAGAAGGAGAAGGGGAAGAAGATGACGGCACAGAGCTCGCATTTGAGCGCGGAATCGAAATCAATGTTTCCTTACCACAAAAGAAAGTGAAAGATTTGCACATGCTTTCTGGAGGTGAGCGATCGTTGACATCTATCGCGCTTCTGTTTGCGATGTCGCAAGTAAATCCACCACCATTCCTCGTGCTCGACGAGACAGACGCAGCTCTCGACGAAGCCAACTCTCGCAAGTATGGCAACATGCTCGAGAATCTTTCAAAATACTCACAGCTCATTGTGGTCACCCACAATCGCGAAACAATGTCACGTGCCCAAGTCCTCTACGGAGTAACTGTAGGCGCCGAAGGCGCATCTAAGCTCCTCTCCATCAAGCTCGAAGACGCCTCAATTTACGCGAAATAGTTGTTTTAATAATTTTTTATTTTACTCAAAACTCGCCATGGCGCACTTTTAGTAAAATTAGATAGTACCATAATAACAACGGCCGTTGTTATTATGGTACTAAGTTTAATTTTTTATGTGACATTAATAGACGCTACCGCTTTTATTAATGTATGAGTTTTAATTGGTGATGTTTTTTGGGTCTACGAAGGTGTAGCCTTTTTCTTTTATTGCTATAATCAGGTCTTCGAGGGCATCTGTGTCCCATTGGTGTTCGTGCATGAGGATTATCATTCCAGGATGTAGGTCTTTCATTACGTTGTTTACGAACACTTTTTTATCGCGTGCCGACTTTTCCCAATCTTTTGTAGATCCGGACCAGTTCATAGAGATCATGTTTTCTTTTTTTACATGCTCTCTTGAAAAATCGCTACTGATACCAAATGGTGAGCGGAAGAATTGGGGATTGGCGCCTGTAATGTCGGCGATTAATTTTGTTGTACTATCAATCTCTTTTGTTGCGACATCATTTTTGATTTGCTTTAGATTCTTGTGGCTCCAAGTATGGTTGCCTATAGCGTGGCCGGCGTCGAACTCTTTCTTTATTGTATCTTTGTAATTTCTGTCATTGGCACCATTGATAAAGAAAATGGCTTTTACTTTGTGATCATCGAGTATTTTGAGGATTGCTATGGATTGCTTTGTAGGACCGTCATCTATTGTGAGCAACACGACTTTTGTATTGCCGGCAGGATCGGTTGGGATCAAGTTGAAATTCTTGTCTACTTTGTAAGTATCTATTGGTGCAGTAGCGCTTGTTTTTTCTACCACTTTTTTTGTTTCCACTATGTCTGTTTTTACGGCTGTTGCCACCACAGCATCTCTCGTATATGTTGTACTGCTTGTTTGAAATAGTGCAAAAATAACTCCAGCTACAAGGGAGAGTATTAGGAGTATATAGAGTTTTGATTTTTTAGATAAAGACATAGTCGATTATTTTTTTATTCATATCGGCATTTTTGACTTGGATTCGAGCCTTGTCGCCGAGGGTATACTTCTTGCCAGACTTTTTGCCTTTGATCGTCATTGTCCTTTTATCGAATGTATAGTAGTCGTCGCCGAGCTCGCGCATGCGGATCATACCTTCGCACTTAGTTGTCTTTTCTTCTACATATAGGCCCCATTCGCTCATACCTGTAATAACACCTTCGAATTGCTGGCCGATGCGACTTGCCATGTATTCGACTTGTTTGTATTTGATAGATGCACGTTCTGCTTCGGCAGCTTCCTTCTCGCGACTTGATGCTTCCAGACTCATCGCTTCGTATTCGTAGAATCGCTCTTTTGGTACCACATTATCTTTGAGGAATTCTGCCAATAATCTATGGACGATCACATCAGGATAGCGACGGATAGGCGATGTGAAATGTGTGTAATATTTAAATGCGAGTCCGTAGTGGCCGATATTTTTAGTAGTATAAATCGCTTTGGCCATGGTGCGGATGATGGCGGTGTGCACAGTATCGCGGAGCGGGCTTGTCTCGAGCTTGATGACGAGCTGATTAATTTCTTCGCTTGGAATGATCCCGTCTTTCAATTTTACTGTGTGGCCGAGGCGCTTGAGGAAGAACGCTAGGTCTTGCATCTTGTCTTTGTTTGGCTTGTCATGCACGCGATAGAGCACCAGTGGGTGCTTGTTCTTTTTACTAGTCGACATAAATTCGGCTACACGGCGATTTGCCAAGAGCATAAATTCCTCGATTAATTTGTGGGTATCGCCACGCTTCTTTATATACACACTTACCGGTACACCGAGCTCGTTTAATTTAAATTTTACTTCATCAGAGTCGAGCGATATTGCGCCGTCTTCGTAGCGTTTCTTTAAAAGTTTTTTAGCGATCAAATTTAAAGTATTTAACTCTTTGTAGTATTCGCCTTCTTTTTTATCAAGCACTTCTTGCGCGCCCTCGTAAGCAAATCTTTTGTCGGAATGGATTATCGTTCGGCCAAACCATTGCTTGTGCACAACACCATTTTTATCGATCTCAAAAATCGCCGAGAAGGTGAGGCGACCTACATCAGGCTTGAGACTACAAAGATCGTTGGACAATTCTTCTGGGAGCATGGGGATTGTGCGGTCGACAAGGTAGACCGATGTCCCACGGCGGCGAGCTTCGGTATCAAGCGCTGTACCGATCTCGACATAATGCGCCACGTCAGCGATATGAATACCGATTTCGTAAATACCATCGGTAATTTCTTTGAATGATATTGCATCGTCGAAATCTTTTGCATCATCGGGGTCGATTGTAAAGGTTGTCGTGTCGCGCATGTCGCGGCGATTGGCAATTTCAGATTCAGGGATACCCTTTTTTGCAATATCTTCGGATTCTTTTTTAACATCAGGAGGGAAGAGTGCGTCGAAACCTTTTTCCAGAGCGATAGCTTCCATCTCGGCATTGTGTTCCATTGGACTACCGAGGACTTTGGTGACTTCACCTATTGGAGCCTTCTTGTGGTCGGTCCATTGAGTTATGGTTACGAAAATCTTCTGGCCTACTTTGGCGCCATTGAGTTTGTCTTTTGGAATAACAATATCGGCATACATTTTCAAGTCGCTTGGGATCAGGAAATAGATATCATTTTCGACTTCCAATATTCCGGCAAAGCCTTGCTTTGAACGGCGGAGGATCTCGACGACTTGGCCTGTTTGGGTCTTGTCTTTGGCTTTTGGATGGAGGAGTATTTTGACTGTGTCGCCGTGACATGCTGTACGGAGGAAATTGTGGTCGATCTCTACCATATCATCGCTGTTTTTTACCCGCAGACGTCCGATACCTTTGCCCGAAATAGAGATAGTACCTTCCATGTATCTATCCGTAGGATGACCAGCATTAGATTTGTGTTCATTTTTACCTTTTTGCATATATGGATTATAGCATATATAGAGGCTTGATTATATATAGGCTTTATGTTAGTATAGCTCTATGTTAAAAATTCGATTACAAAGAACAGGACGCAAGAACGACCCGGCATTCCGAGTGGTTTTGACTGATTCTAAAAATGCTGCAAAGAGCGGTAGATTCCTAGAAATCCTAGGCTCATATAATGTAAAGTCAGGAGTTGTGCTTTTCAAGGCTGACCGTATCAAACATTGGATCGGTAATGGTGCGCAAGTATCTGACACTGTCCACAATTTCCTTGTTACTCAAAAAGTTATCGAAGGCAAGAAAAAGAATTCTCTTTCTCGCAAATCTCCTACAAAAAAACGTAAAGAACTCAAGGCAGCATAATCCTTCGACAATAGGCTTCGACTGAGCTCAGCCGAATGTCCTCAGGACAAAAAATTCCCCAACAGTGGGAATTTTTTGTTTGTGTTTTTTAAATTATCTGTGATACAATACACGAATGCGGGGCATTGTCGGAATGACCGCTACAGATATTAAAATTAAACAGAATATGAATATGGCAGACGACAAAGCATTTTTAGAATATGTAGTAAAAGCATTGGTAGACAACCCAAATGATGTAGTGGTTGATCGTACCGTAGATGAAATGGGTGTATTGATTACTATGACAGTAAATCCTGCCGATATGGGCAAGATCATTGGCCGTCAAGGAAATACAGCCAAAGCTATCCGGACACTATTGCGTGTAATCGGCATGAAGAACAACGCTCGTGTAAACTTGAAGATCAATGAGCCAGAAGGTGCAGAACCTCGCGCTCCTCGTGAACCAAGAGAGCATGTAGCACACACACCAGCTCCTGTACATCACCAAAGTGACGCAGCGAAAAGTGTAGACGACGCAATGCAAGATCTAAAAGGAATATAAATTTCGAAAAACAAAAGCCCCATTGTGGGGCTTTTGTTTTGTGCTATATTGAGATTATGAATTTCCACATCATTACATTATTTCCAGAAATGTTTGACTCGTACCTCGGCGAGAGTATTTTGGCGCGGGCTATTAAAGAAAAGAAAATAAAAGTAAACTTTGTGAATCCTCGGAAGTTTGTTGCTGGAAAATATCGTAAGGTTTGGCCTGATGGTAATGTATCTCAACAAATAGATGAGCGACCATACGGCGGAGGCCCAGGGATGGTGATGATGGCTGAGCCAGTAATAAAAGCAGTGGAGAGTATTACAAAAAAACTCGTAAAGAAAACAACTTCAAAAATCAAAATTATTAATTTTTCTCCAAGTGGAAAGAAATTTGATACCGCGTATGCAAAAAGTTCTGTAAAAAAATATACAGATATTATTTTAATTTGCGGACGCTACGAGGGTATCGACGCACGCGTAGACAAAATATTAAAGACTGAGAAAATTTCAATAGGGGATTATGTACTGACTGGTGGCGAATTGCCAGCGATGATCATGATCGACTGTATAGCTCGCCAAGTAAAAGGTGTATTGGGCAACTTCGACTCCCGCGAAGAAGAGCGCGTATCATCTTCGGAAACTTACACCCGCCCAGAAGTAATTGAATACAAAGGCAAAAAATACAAAGTTCCAAAAGTCCTCCTTTCAGGTAATCACAAAGATATAGAAAATTGGAAACAAAATAAAAAATAACTTACAACTGAAAACTAATATGAAAAGCAATTTTGTATGTACAAAATTGCTTTTTTGTGTTATTGTATTAAAAAAATTTAAAATGAAAAAAATATACCAATTAATCCCATTTGTTGCACTTTTAGTGCTAATTTCACCTATTCATACTTCTGCGCAAATTGTCTATCCAGACAGTGTAAAATCTTTCATTATTGTTAAAAATACCCCAATGAATAACAAAACATGGAAAGAAGACGGGTATTCTTATTATTTTTTCTCAAAGATGCCGACGATAAACGAAGCTCTAGATAAGAGGATCTTCTATGTAGGATTCGAAGATTCACTAGTAAGTGAGACTACAAGCGATAAATTACTAAAATACACAGCAAGTAATGGAATAAGATTGCTACTTTTACCACTTGTCCACGATAAAAATAGTTTGTCATCTTATAATGTTCAGCTTTACTTACAGCAGCGTTGTGAGTTCGACAAAGTGAGTTCTTCTCTGGCTATATCAGAAATGATAACAGCCTATAAACAAGTATTGAAAGAAGGTAATCCAGAAAAAGACTGGACTCAATTACTGGACTTCGATATTGGTAAAAAGAAATAAAAAAAGGCTCTGATTTTTCAGAGCCTTTTTTATTAAATTTATAATTTAATTTTATAACGAAGTCTTGATATCTTCTTGTATTTAACTTGGTTGATTAATTTACCACCATTACTTTCAATAATTTTCTTTGAGCCAATATTTGACGCGTCGCAGGTGATGAGGGCATTTTTTATACCCAGCTTTTTTGCTAGGGGTAATGCCCGCGCGAGCATCTGGGTGCCGTAGCCTTTTTGTCTTTCAGATGGTACGACCGTGTAGCCAATATGCCCACCGATTACACGCAAACCTTTATTCAACTTGTGGCGGATATCTACACGACCGACAACTTTATTACCAACAACTGCCCAATACAAAGTAGAGGGTACACGGCCTTTTGCTATATTTATACCATTTCGTTTTTCTCGAGTTTTTTTGAAATAGGGTCCAAAGTCTTTAAGTGTATTTAATGGAATATGTACTCCGAGAGCAGTCTTTTCTCCTGCTTTTTCAAACTCCTTGAAAGCCTTTAAGTAAGCTCGAGAATATTTTATCGATGGCAAAACCAGCTTAACTTTTCCAGACTTTTTCATATATAAATTTTAGCATACAAACAACAATTGACAAAGTGTCATAAATATGCTATCATTCCGATGATAATTGTTCTTTAATGTCTGGTTTTTTGAGGTTGCGTTAGTTGAATTATTTTTGTTTCTACTTTACAGGGAATAAAAATAATTCAACTAATATGTTCAATAATTTATTTAAATCAAACAAAGACAAAGAATCGCTTGAGGGTTTTTTCCACCTACTTTCCGCAATAGGCGGTAATAGTGATACTGGCAACGGTGTTCCATCCTCAGATGCAGATGACTTTTCAAAAGGTGCGAGGTTTATTCCTTATGAAGTAACTGACGCAAGACGAGAAGGTAAGCAAGTCACATTCGTAAAACAATGTGGTCAATGTTGCTGGTATTGGCAAATGCCAGACGGAACAAAGATCTACCATTGGGAACGATTTGAGTTTGAAAACATTGCTAAGGCTAACGGAAAGGTTGCTTCAGGAGATGTAGGCCCTTGTCCTAAATGTGGAAATGTTCACACTAAGGGAGGTATGGTAAATCCATAAACACAACCCACTAAAAAACTAAAAAAGGTACCTACACTATGTGCAAGGACCTTTTTTGCATGTTATTTTGTGTTTCGGAACTATTTCCTTGACTATTTTGGTATTTTGGTATAATATAACCCCTAGATTGAACTGATTGAGTTATTGCCTTTTTCGATCAATGTTTATCGAGGTTTTGTGTTGGTAGCACAGAGCACTCATCTATTAATAGGTAAAATTTAATAACAAATACTCGTAAAATTTCCACTATAAAAGTGGTATTTAGTTTTTTACGTTTATTTACATTGTTATGAAAAAAACAGCCACACGCGAGAAGAAGTATTTTTCACGGTATAAAAAACCGTTGGTCGAGTTTCCAAATCTAATTGAAAACCAGCTGACCTCGTTTTCCTGGTTAATAGAAAAAGGTATCGGAGAAGTCTTTAAAGAATTTTCTCCAATCAATGACTACTCTGAAAAGAAGTTCCAACTGGACTTCACATCTTTCGCTCTTGGTGAACCAAAATTCACAGAAGAGTATTCCAAAATAAATAAATTGACTTACGAAGGTCAATTGAAGGTGCGCGTCAAACTTTTAAATAAAACAATAGGTACAGCAAAGGAACAGGAAATATTTATGGCAGATATTCCCTTGATGACCTCACATGGCACATTCATCATCAACGGTGTTGAGCGTGTGATCGTACCACAACTCGCACGTAGCTTCGGTGTGTTCTTTATGGACCAAGAAGCAAAAGGCAAAAAATATTTCGGAGCAAAGATCATCCCAGCACGTGGCGTATGGATAGAGATTGAATCCGATGCAGATGGTGCTATATATGTACGTATCGACAAGAAGCGCAAGTTCTCTGTGGCTTCACTTTTGCGTGTGTTAGGCTTGCACACAAATGAGGCAATTGAAAAGGCTTTTGCCAAAAATGAAGAAGTCCTTAAAATGATCAAAATTTCGCTCGAGAAAGATCCAGCAAAAAATGTTCAAGATTCATATATCGAGATCTACAAGCGTCTACGTGATGGCGACTTAGCAACTCCAGAAAATGCACGTGATTTTATAAATACACTTATCTCAAGCGAACGGTATGACCTTTCGCCTGTTGGACGTTTCCGATTCAACAAGCGCTTTGAGAAAAGCATGGATGAAAAGGAGATGGAGCGACGCACTATCTCATCTGACGACTTGGTAAATATATTGACCAACATCGTTACACTCAACAATACACTAGGTGCAAAGGCCGACGATATCGACCACCTTGGTCAGCGTCGTGTGCGTTATGTAGGTGAAATGCTCCAGCAAAAAGTGCGTATGGGTATGGCACAGATCAAGCGTAATGTTCAGGATCGTATGTCTACTATTGACGTAGGCACAACTCTACCAATCCAGATCATCAACCAGCGTCCACTCCAAGCTCGTATCAAAGAATTCTTTACTGCCAACCAGCTCTCACAATTCATGAACCAAGAAAATGTCATGGCGGAAGTCGAGCACTTGCGTACACTTTCAGCGCTTGGACCCGGAGGTCTGACACGTGAGCGTGCAGGACTCGAAGTTCGTGACGTGCATACATCTCACTACGGACGTGTTTGTCCTATCCACACACCGGAAGGTCCGAACATTGGTCTTATCTTGCACTTGTCTACTTATGCAAAAATAAATGAATTCGGTATTATCGAAACTCCATATATTAAAGTAAAGAATGGCAAGATTACAGGCGAAGTGCAATACCTAAATGCTCTTGAAGAAGAGAAATACAACATTGCCCACGCAGGTTTGAAATATGATGAGAAAGGAAATATCGAAGAAGATCTCGTTGAAGCTCGTGTTCAAACAAAGCCAGGTATCGTTCACAAAAACGAGATTGACTATGTTGACGTAGCGACCAACCAAGCTTTCTCTGTAGCTACTTCTATGATCCCGTTCCTTGAACACGATGCATCAGAGCGATCACTCATGGGAAGTAATATGCAAAAGCAGGCTGTGCCATGTGTGATCCCCGAAGCACCGCTTGTCGCAACAGGTATGGAAGAATTGGCATCACGCGACTCTGGTCGCTTGGTAGTAAGTGAAGTAAATGGAAAGGTTAGCTATGTAGACGGAAAGAAAATTACAGTTACAGACGACAAAGGTAAAGACCATTCATATAACCTTGTAAACTTTTCTCGTACAAACAACTTCTCTGTGTTCCATCAGCGTCCAAGTGTATCACTTGGAGATACTGTAAAGAAAGGTCATGTGCTTGCAGATACAAGTACAACAGACCGCGGACAGATCGCGCTTGGACAAAACGCACTCGTGGCATTTATGTCTTGGGGTGGAGCCAACTACGAAGATGCGATCATTCTTTCAGAGCGTCTTGTAAAGAAAAGTAAGTTTACAAGTATCTACATAACAGAATTCGTATGTAATGTGCGCGATACAAAACTCGGACCTGAATTAACGACTCGCGATATTCCAAACGTTGGTGAAAACAAACTCAAGGACCTCGACGAAGACGGTATCATCCGTATCGGTGCTGAAGTTCGTGAGAACGATATCCTAGTAGGTAAGATTACTCCAAAAGGCGAAACAGAACTGACTCCAGAAGAGCGCTTGCTCCGATCGATCTTTGCTGAAAAAGCTCGTGATGTAAAAGATACATCACTACGCTTGGAGCACGGAAAGAAGGGACGCATTGTAGGAGTCAAAATATTCTCTCGTGACCAAGGACACAACTTGGAATCTGGAATTATAAAAAGAGTTGTGGTAGAAGTTGCACAAATCCGTAACATTTCTGTTGGAGACAAGCTCGCAGGACGCCACGGTAACAAAGGTGTTATCTCTACAATCCTTCCAGAAGAAGAGATGCCATTTATGGCAGACGGTACTCCTGTCGACATTATCCTTACACCACTTGGTGTGCCATCTCGTATGAACCTCGGACAGATTTTGGAAATGCACCTCGGCTATGCTGCAAATGCCCTTGGTTACCAGGCTATAGTGCCACCATTCTCAAGTGCTACAGTTCCAGAAATCAAAGAAGAATTGGTAAAAGCTGGTATGCCAGACAACGGACGCGTAACACTTTATGACGGACGTACTGGAGACGCATTTGACCAAGATGTAGCTGTCGGTTACATGTACATGCTTAAGCTTCACCACATGGTGGAAGACAAACTGCACATGCGTTCGATCGGTCCGTACTCTCTTATTACACAACAACCACTCGGCGGTAAAGCGCAAGGTGGAGGACAACGTTTTGGAGAAATGGAGGTCTGGGCACTCGAAGGACATGGCGCTGCTCACACACTACGCGAAATGCTTACAATCAAATCTGATGATATTGTCGGTCGATCACAGACATTCGACGCAATTATCAAAGGTAATCCAATGGGGGAACCAAATGCACCGGCATCATTCTCTGTATTGCTAAATTACTTGCGAGGATTGTCACTCGATGTCGAACTCAAAAAGGATGACCTTACCAACTAATTAATTAAATCTATAAAATTATTTTATGAAAACAATTGATACATCAGATTTTAATTCAATACATATAAAGCTCGCTTCACCGGACCGTATCCGCGAGTGGTCATTTGGTGAGGTTACCAAACCAGAAACTATCAACTACCGTACAGGCCGTTCCGAAAGATCAGGTCTATTTGACGAGCGAATATTTGGGCCAGAAAAAGATTACGAGTGTTACTGTGGTAAATACCGACGTATTCGCTACAAGGATATCGTATGTGAAAAGTGTGGAGTGGAAGTTACTCGCTCTATCGTTCGCCGTGAACGTATGGGTCATATCGAACTTGCAAGTCCTGTTGCACACATCTGGTTCCTTCGTGGTGTGCCAAGCCGTATGTCTACATTGCTCAACATACCAGTTGCAGATCTAGAAAAGGTAATCTACTTTGCCGGATATGTGATCACTAATGTACACCAAGAAGAAAAGGAAAATGTTCTGAAAAATTTGGAAAGTGAATTCAAAGCAAAGATCAAAGCTGCAATAGACGAAGAAGGTAAAGAAAAATTAAAGGAACTTCTTACAAATACAAAAAGAGAAATTAACGATATCGTTCCAGGTAAAGTGCTCAACGAAATATCTTACCACCACTTCTCACTGAAGTATGGTAGCTGTTTCGAAGCGAGTATTGGTGCTGAAGCGATCTATAAAATATTCTGTACACTTGATTTGGAAAAATTAAAAACAGAAACAGAAGGCATGATCCCTAAAGCAAGCGCGGTAGAAAAAGAAAAATTAGAGAAAAGAATGTCTTTGATCCGTTCAATGTTGTACTCAAAGATCCGTCCTGAATGGATGTTCCTCAATGTGATCCCAGTTATTCCTCCAGCACTTCGTCCTATGGTGGCGCTCGATGGTGGACGACATGCAACAAGTGATATCAACGACTTGTACCGACGTGTGATCAACCGTAACAACCGTTTAAAGAAGCTCAAGGAGATCGGTGCACCAGATGTGATCTTGCGTAACGAAAAGCGTATTTTGCAAGAAGCAGTAGATGCACTTATAGACAACTCGATCGCAAAACAAAACGATTCACAAGCAGTATCTGCAAGTCAGAAACGAGCGCTGAAATCTCTTTCAGATAACTTGAAAAGTAAACAAGGTCTATTTCGTCAGAACTTGCTCGGTAAGCGTGTGGACTATTCTGGACGTTCTGTTATTGTTGTCGGTCCAAACCTCAAGCTCAACCAATGCGGGTTGCCAAAACATATGGCGCTGGAGCTCTTCCGCCCATTCGTAATTTCAAAAATTCTTGAAACAGAATTGGCTTTCAACATCCGTGGAGCAAATAAACTTATAGAAGAAAGTGTACCAGAGGTATGGGCAATCCTCGAAGAAGTTATCCGTGGCAAATTCGTGCTCCTCAACCGTGCACCGACTTTGCACCGTCTTGGTATTCAAGCTTTCAATCCTATCTTGATCGAAGGTAATGCGATCCAAGTGCACCCACTCGTATGTACAGGATTCAACGCCGACTTCGACGGAGACCAGATGGCGGTGTACGTACCGCTCTCCGACGCTGCGCAAGCTGAAGCTCGCGACTATATGGCTGCAAACAAAAACTTGCTCAAGCCTCAGGACGGCGCTCCGATAGTGAACCCAAAGATGGATATCGTGCTTGGATGTTACTGGATGACAAAAACAGTAGAAGGGGAAAAAGGTGAAGGTATGATCTTTACAAGTCCAAACCAAGCGATCACTGCTTTTGACTTGTCTGCAATTACATTCCGCGCAAAGATTAAAGTACTTGGAAGTGATAAGCCAAAATACAAAGAATTTAATGGTGCTCCTTTTGAAACAACAGTTGGACGACTATTTTTCAACAGTATTTTGCCAGAAGATTTCCCATATTTAAATGAAGAAATTACAGTTAAAAGAATGGGGCAATTGGTAGATGAGATAATCACTCTCTATGGTATAGACGCAACACCACCAGTACTCGACAAGATCAAGAGCTTCGGATATCGCTATGCAACATACGCAGGTATTACTTGGGGTATTGATAGTGTAAAGGTCCCAGAAGGCAAGGCTGCTATTGTTACTGCACACCGCAAACAGGAAGCTACAATTATAGAGCAATGGAACGACGGTCTCTTGTCTGAAGATGAAAAATGCCAAAAGGTTATCGAGATCTGGGAACAAGCAAAGAAAGAAATCGAGAAATGTATTCCGAGCTCTTTGGATACTAAAGGTTCTACATACGACCTTGTGATGTCTGGAGCCCGCGGAAACATGGGATCCCTCGTACAGATGTGTGGTATGAAAGGTTTGATCGTCAACACTTCTGGACAGACATTGGACTTCCCGATTATTCCATCATATATAGAAGGATTGTCACCACTTGAATACTTCATTACTACACACGGATCTCGTAAGGGTCTTGCCGATACTGCGCTCAACACTGCAAAAGCCGGATATCTAACACGCCGTCTAGTAGATGTGGCACAAGATGTTGTGGTTACAGAAGCTGATTGTGGTACAAAAGAAGGCAAGATTGTAGAGCGAGTAGATGATTCACTTGTAGAATATGTACACGGAAGAATATTGCTTGCAGATGTAACAGATACAAATGGTAATGTTTTGTACAAAAAGGGATTCCTAGTAGACAAAGAAGCTGCAAAGAAAATGGAAAAAGCCGGAGTCAAATCGGCACTAGTCCGCTCACCGCTTGCGTGTGAGACAGTGCATGGAATCTGTCAAACTTGCTACGGACTCGACCTTGGACGCAACTGTCTGATCGAGATCGGCCAAGCTGTTGGTATTATTGCCGCTCAAGCGATCGGTGAGCCAGGTACACAGCTAACACTTCGAACTTTCAAAGCTGGAGGTGTGACAGGTGTCGACATTACAGCCGGATTGCCTCGTGTTGAAGAAATCTTTGAACGCCGAATTCCAAAGAACCCAGCATTGATCAACCATGCAGACGGACAAGTAATCGAAATACTTGATAGTGGTAATGGTAAGACAATCAAAATTCTAGGAGATGATATAACAAATACAAAGACTCGCGAGATGGAATACGATGTACCATTCCGCCGACAGGTGCTAGTAAAGAAAGGTGAACATATAAAGAAAGGTCACATCCTTACTGATGGTTCTGCTGATATCAATGAGATCGTAAAATACGCAGACAAAGAAGCTGCCGAAGAATACATCGTTCGCGAAATCAACAAAGTCTACGACTTGCAAAGTGCATCAATCTCTCGAAAGCATATTGAAATCATCATTCGCCAAATGTTCTCTCGAAAGCGAATCAAGGATGCCGGTGATTCAACATTCTCTCCAGGTGAAATCGTAGAATCTATCGAATTGATCGAAGAAAACAATCGTACAGAGAAATTCGGTGGCCGTCCTGCAAAGGCAGAGACAATCGTTCTTGGTATTTCCGAAGTTTCATTGACTACAAAGTCTTGGCTCTCTGCGGCTTCTTTCCAAAACACAAACCGAGTCCTTATCAACAATGCGATTCGTGGAGGAGTTGATGATTTGCGAGGTTTGAAAGAAAACGTTATCGTTGGTAATTTGATCCCAGCTGGAACTGGATTCGGCGCAGAGAAAGTTTCAAAGAAAGCTCCAAACGTTGAAATTAATCAAGAAGCTCAAGCTTAAAAAATTATGCATGACAGGACTAATTCACCTGTAACAGAGATAAAGACACGTCTTTCCATTACGGACGTGCTTTCCTCTTACATAGAATTGATTCCGTCTGGTGTAAATTACAAAGCAAAGTGCCCATTTCACAATGAGAAAACTCCGTCATTCTTTATCTCACCAGTTCGAAATGGGTACTACTGTTTTGGCTGTGGTGCCAAAGGAGACATATTTTCCTTCGTAGAAAATTTCGAAGGAGTAGATTTCAAAGGTGCTCTTAAAACATTGGCTGAGCGTGCAGGTGTGCCACTTGTATACACAAAACAAGAGGGAGATAATCGAACTATTCTTTATGAAATAATGGATAAGGCAAGCGAGTATTTTGAAAATGAATTTGCAAAATCAAATGAGGCTCGAGCATACTTGCTCTCTCGTGGAGTCACAGACGAGACTATTAAATCTTTTCGTGTGGGCTATGCACGCGACGGATGGAGGAACTTGTCTGACTATTTGACGAAACTTGGCTACCACCTGAAAGATCTTGAAACAGTTGGATTGATAAAAATTTCTGAGAAAGGGGCATACGACAGATTCCGTTCACGGGTTATGTTCCCAATATCGGACTCGAGTGCTCGAGTGATTGCATTTTCGGGCCGTTTGTTTGGTGCTGAGGAATCGGAAGTAAATGCCAAATATCTCAACAGTCCCGACACGGTACTCTTCAATAAATCAAATGTGCTATTTGGTATCGACAAAGCCAAGCTCGATATTCGCAAGCGCGGGTATGCAGTTATTGTAGAAGGCCAGATGGACTTGCTCTTGTCACATCAGATGGGGTGCACAAATACTGTGGCAGTTTCTGGTACAGCATTATCCTCAACGGTAAATGATGCCGAGAATAGCATCAACAACTTGGGTTTGATCCGCAGACTTTCGAGTAATATTATTTTTGCCTTTGACGGAGATAGCGCCGGAATACGCGCAGCAGGGCGTAGCGCTCTGATAGCATTGTCACTCGACATGCAGGTCAAGATCGCGGTCTTACCTGAAGGCAAAGATCCAGCCGATATTATAGGTGCTGATCCAAATGAATGGAAAAAGATACTGACCAATGCCAAGCATATTATCACCTTTTATGTAGATAGAATTTGTACTGAAAATACCGACCAAAAAATTCGTGGTCGGAAAATCAGGGAAGTAGTTTTCCCTTACATAAGAGTGCTCAAGAGTGCGATTGATCAGTCAGCTTACTTAAAGGAAATTACTTTGAAAACAAATATACCAGAGAGCGCACTTTCTACTGACTTTGAAATGTACAAAAAAGAGCAACCGACAGAGGTAAAAATAGTCGAGGAGATTCAGTTGCGTAACAACAAATCTCGACGATCTATAATCGAGGCTCGATTGTTTGGGATTATATTTAAACAAGAGGAAGGCAACTGGTCCGATGAAACTATCAAGAAAGTCATTGATGAATTCAAAGACCTGGTAGGGCTCTCTACGTATGATGAATTGGTCAAAGGAAACTCTGTCTTGAAAGATACTCTCGCAATGGAGACGGAAATGTGGTATGGTAAAGAAATTAACATGATTGCCCGTGATGTGTCGGAGCTCGCATTGAATCTGGCCGAAGATATATACAACGAAAAAGCTGAAAATATCCTTTCCATGATTTCACAAAAAGACAGAGAGAAGGACAAAGATGAAATTGAATCATTATTGAAACAGTATCAAGGAATTATAACCCATATTCACACTATTAAAAGTCGTCGTAGAGAATAACAAATTTTTATATGAAAAAGAAAAAAATACAAAAGAAAATAATCAAGAAAGCAAAGAAAGTTTTGAAGGCAAAAAAGGTTGTAAAAAAAGTGGTTAAAAAAGTTACTAAGAAGAAGGTGGTAAAAAAGCCTGTCAAAAAAGTCGCTAATAAAAAAGCCGCAAAGAAAGTCGTAAAGAAGGTTAAGGTTGTAAAAAAACCTGTAAAAAAAATATCACAAACGATAGTTGCAAAAAAGGGTAAGCAGACAATAGCCGAGAAGAAAGCTATCGATCTCGATGCAAAGTCAAATGAAGTCATCGAGAAGGGTAAGAAGCGTGGTTTCGTGACCTACGACGAGATTATTAAAACTTTTCCAGATATTGAAAACAATATCCTTTTTCTAGATGAATTGTACGAGAAGCTCTCTGTGGCTGGCATCGATGTCCTCGAAGGGGGCAACTTGCTTGATCTGGATGGTACAGTAGAGAAAACAGCACTCAAATACAGCAAAGACAATCATACTTACGATTCGATCCAGATGTACCTCAAAGAGATCGGTCAGTACCCACTTATCTCAGCTTTTCAGGAAAAGGAGTTGGCTAAGCGTATTGAAAAAGGTGACTTGGAAGCAAAGAATTTGCTTGCGCGTGCGAACTTGCGCTTGGTTGTTTCTATCGCAAAGAAGTACGTCGGACGTAGCTCGGACCTAACATTGCTCGACTTGATCCAAGAGGGGAACTTGGGATTATTTAAAGCTGTAGAGAAATTTGACTGGACAAAAGGTTATAAATTCTCGACATATGCTACATGGTGGATCCGCCAATCGATCACTCGCGCGCTTGCCGACCAGTCTCGCACGATCCGTATCCCTGTGCACATGGTAGAAACAATTTCAAAATACAAACAGGTAGTTCGTCGATTGTCTCAAGACTTGGGTCGTGAACCACTAGCCGAGGAGATCGCGATCGAGATGAATCTCGATGTAGAGAAAATCCATATCATTGAGCAGATCAATCAAGAGACTGTATCTCTTGAGCAACCAATAGGAGATGACGACGAGAAGTCTACTCGCGGTGAATTTATCCCTGATGACAAGATCCTGCGCCCAGACCAAGATGCTTCACGCCGTATCCTCTCGGACCAGATCAAAGAAGTTCTTTCTGAATTGACTCCAAAAGAGCGCAAGATTCTTGAACTAAGATATGGACTGCTCGATGGTGTACAGCATACACTCGAGGAAGTAGGAGCTGACTTTGGCGTTACCCGTGAGCGTATCCGTCAGATCGAAGCCAAGGTCCACGAGAAGCTTCGCCACAACGAAAAAATCGCCCGTTTGAAAAACTATTTTGATTAACATTGGTGCATTAAAAAATCCCCCTCGGCAAGCTCAGGGGGATTTTTTAATTTAAAATTTAATCTTGTTTGTCTTCTAGAAGTACCTCGAGAGTACTGTTGAGTTTGGCTTCATCGGCACCTTTGATTGGGTATTGAGTGCCGTCGCGGGTTACTATTATCGAGTGCGGTGTGCCTTCTACTCCAGCTTTGAGTCCGTCTTGGATACTTGCGTCAAGCTTGGCTTCAAAGGTGCCTTTTGCCAAGCAGTCGTTGAATGCATCTTTATCAACACCTACTTTTGTTGCTAGCGTTGGTAGGAGTGCTAGATCGAGCTTGTTGTTGGTAGGGGTGATAGCAAATATACTGTCTACGTATTGCCAAAATGCATCATTGCCACCAAGGCTTGCGACACATTCTGTGGCCATAGCTTCTGTGCGAGCTTTTGGATGCATATCGAGAGGGAAGTGACGGTAGACCCAAGCAACCTTGCCAGGGTACTTAGCTATAACATTATTCATTGCACTGTGGAAATTCTTGCAGAATGGACACTCAAGGTCAGAGTATTCTATGATCACGACTTTGGCTGTTTGGAGGTCTCCACGTATGTGCTCGTCGTTAGTCACCGGTTTGACGACTGCCTCCGTTGCCGGAGCGGCTGTTTTGTCAGTAGCTACTGTATTTGTTTTGTCAGGGAACTTGGTTGCCAATATGGCTATCATAATAAGGACTCCAGCAACAATAATTGCACCTGGAGTTGAAATTTGAATTTTTGTATTGTTTTCCATCTCTCAACTATATCATACTGCTATACTTGTACAAAACATATATGTATATGGTATAATAAACACACAAAGGTCTTTATTATTATTTAAGTGAAAATATTATTATGACATGTAATGCAAAATGTGGTTGTGGTATGGGTGGTATTTTAAAAGTACTCCTTATCATTGGAGGTCTTAATTGGGGCCTTGTAGGTGTCGGTATGCTTATGGGAAATAATTTAAATGTTGTGAATATGGCTTTTAGCTCAATGCCAACTGTTGAAGCAATCATTTACATCATCGTAGGCGTAGCCGCTATCGTAAAGATATTTGGATGTCCATGCAAAAAGTGCAAGGCTTGCTGTGTAGCAGATGTGCCAGCAACTCCAGCAACTCCAGCAAATATGTAATAGATCGTTTTTAAATCAAAAAAGCACCCATTTTGCTCTATCAAATCTGGGTGTTTTTTTATTGAAAAATATGCTCAAATATGCTAGTATATACAAATATGTCTTTATTTCTCATACTATTTTACGGATTTTCTTTTCTTGCCGTCTATGTACAGGTATTTTTATTAGTGACGTTTTTTGAGAATCGCAAGAAGATCTTTATACGTAGCAAAAAAATTGATTTAGAGATTTACCCAACAGTCACGATTATTGTGCCGTGCTACAACGAGCAAGATGCAATATGTCTGACTGTCGATTCACTATTGGAGCTTGAGTATCCAAGAGATATGCTAAAAATTATTATTGTTGACGATGGATCCAAAGATAACAGTTGGCAGGTAGTTAGCAAATATTTGGACAACCCTCAGATACTGCTTCTGCAGAAAGAAAACGGTGGCAAGCATACAGCGCTTAACTTGGGTCTCGAGCATACTACAAGTGAGTTTGTTGGATGCCTGGATTCCGATTCATCTGTACATCCCGAAGCGCTTAAAAGAATCATTACCTTCTTTGACAATCCCGAGGTGATGGCTGTGGCACCATCGATCATTGTTCGTGACCCTAAAAATATTCTTCAGTATGCCCAGCGTGCTGAGTATGACATGGCGCATTACACAAAGAAAATGCTTGCATTTATGGAAGGTATACACGTGACTCCGGGCCCCTTTTCTATATTTCGCAAGAAGATATTTGATGTAATAGGTCCTTATCGCAAAGCTCATCATACAGAGGATCAGGAGATCGCATTGCGTATGCATAAACACGGGCTTCGGATTGACCACTGTCCTGATGCTTATGTATATACCGGAGGGCCATCAACTGTACCTAAACTTTTCCGTCAGAGAGTACGATGGATCTACGGATTTATCCAAAATGCTCGGGATTATAAACACTTCTTTTTCCGTCCACAATATGGAGCTATAGGAATGTTCACACTGCCTTCTGGTATTATTTCTATATGTGGAACTATGTTTTTAATGGTATTTACAATCCATAGACTTTACAATTTTATTGCTCGCAAGGTTGTGCAGGTTCAAGTATCAGGACTCGAGTCTTTTTCTGTACCACATTTTCAATTAGATCCCTTTTTTATAAACACCAGAGCCTTTTTGTTTGTGATGGTGATTTTGTATATACTTGTACTCACATCTCTTTTTAACGGTAGAAGGATGATACATGGTAGAAAAGTACTATCATGGGATATTCTTTTGTTTTTAATAGTGTATACTATTCTTGCGCCTTTTTGGCTTCTAAAATCCGTATACAATGTGATACGCTCAAAGGAGCCAAGTTGGACAGGTGAGAGGGATTATAGGATTAATAAAAAAACAACATAATGAATACGCAAACAGATTGGAAAAAATATATAATAGTGCTCGTGATTACTTTAGGTTTGTTCGCTACAGCTGGGGGACTAAGCAACTTTTTTGCAGATAAAAAGGTCCAAGAGATGCGTGATATCCAAAACAAATTGGCGACGGATATCCTCTCTTCCGAAGCGCAATTTGCGCTCCTTTCGGAGCTTTCGTGCGATCAGGATGAAGGGGGAGAAAATTTTTCAACAGAGCTGAACGATCTATCTTCAAAGATAGAATATAGCGAAAGTAATTTAAAAGGCAATGAGAGCCTGACAGAGCTCAAAAGGTACTATACAATCCTGCAGATTAAAGATTATTTACTAACAAAAAAAATAAACCAAAAATGTGGAGACAAGTATCTAACTATTTTATATTTCTATACTACTGCGGAAAATTGTACCGAGTGTACTAAACAAGGATACGTTTTGACAGCATTGCGTAAAAAGTACCCAAATTTAAGAGTATACTCCTTTGACTACAATCTGGACCTTTCCGCATTACGAGCGCTTTTACAGATACATAAAATAGACGATAAGTTGCTTCCTGCCTTAGTGATAAAAGATAAAAAAGTGACAGGCTTCCAAACAGTAGAGGAGATAGAAAAGATACATCCGGCCATCAAGAAATTGCTGCCAAAAGAACCGGTAGAAGAGAAAAAGGTTGAATAAGAAATATAAAATCCCCTACTTGTAGGGGATTTTATTATGGAGCCGCCTCCCAGACTCGAACTGGGGACCCTCACTTTACAAAAGTGTAGCTCTACCAACTGAGCTAAGGCGGCA
>CAZUQJ010000008.1:0-28009 GCA_964622505.1 uncultured Candidatus Saccharibacteria bacterium
CCCCTAAGCGTCATAGCCTTGGTAGTCCATTACACTACCAACTAGCTGATACTTCACAGGCTCTTCCCCGAGCGAAAAACTTTACCCCGGAGGGACCATCTCGTATTAGCACACCTTTCGGTGCGTTGTTCGAGACTCGGGGGGAGATTCCTGTGTATTACTACCTCGTTCGCCACTAACTTCAAACGACCTTTGAACTTGATATAATCTCATTCTCTGGAAAAATGAAGTCCGTTCGACTTGCATGCCTTATCCACGCCGCCAGCGTTCATCCTGAGCTAGGATCAAACTCTACTTTAAAAATAGAACGGAACAAAAGAAAAAATAGTTCACGTTCACCCCTTTAATTCTGGGGGATGTCTTGACCGTGTCAAGACGCTCTGTTACTTAATTATCTGGACTTGCTTAACCACACCAACTTGGATAAAAGTTTGGTGGGCTTGATTTACTTAATTCATATTCAATTATCAATGAAATTAAAACAGCCGGCCTATGACCTACTGTGGAATCCATTATATACATATAAATAAAGAAGTCAAGCACTATAAAAGCCCTTATTTACAGGGCTTTTATAGTGCTAATATTAATTTTGATTGCTTTTTTCTAACAAGCGGTTTTTCAAATCATCCCTATCCCGGTAAGATGCATTTAATCTTTTTAAAGCATCATTAACATCTTCAGAATCTCCTTCATTTATTGCATACTCAATAAACTTTAATTCACCATAGTTATCCAGAGCCAACAATCTAGACCGTTTATCATAAGCCTGAGTAGGCCTATCAGAAATACTGACTGATTTACTCTGGCCCTCCATCTCTTTTGCTTCATTTTCAATTTTTTGCACTTCTCTTTCTTTCCACTCTGCAAATCTATTTAAAACACTTTCTTTTTGCTCAACGCTAGTTTCAATTTTCTTTGCAAATTCCCCATCCTCTAAAACAATTGCATTATTGAAAAATTCTTGTTTGGCTTTTATCTTTGCATCTATTTCCGCTGTTCTTTTATTTATTTCATTTACATCACCCCCATGCCCTACGACTTGTTTAGTTTCAGAATTTGTTGTTTCTGTATTTTTAACACCATTTTTAACTCTTTCTATTGCCTCATTTACAAGATTCAAATTCTCACCATTTGAAAGTGACGCGAGTGTATCTAATGTTTCCAAATCCCCTGCTTGTTCTGCTTTAATTATTTGCTCTTTCATGAATTATAACTAATTAATTTGATAATATTTGCGCACGGATTGCTTCGATCTTTTTACCTTCCAATTCTTTTATATAAGCACGGATTATGGCATGACGCTCCTCGCCAAGAGCCTTGAGCTCTGCTACTGCCCTGTCGGTAATTTCTTTAATCTTCTCTTTTTGTTCTTCGGGGGTCATTTATTTTGAAGTTTTAGCTTTTTGCTCAAGTTTAGAAACCCTAGAAACAAGTTCTCGAATTTCATTTTGCATAATTCTATACCCTGTCACTAGTGGTTCAGTTGTTTCTTCGATTTTCTTTAGTCTTTTATTTACTTCTTCTAGTTTACTATCCAAACTTAAAACTGTTTGCTCTACATGCTCCACACGAGCTTCTAGTCGATTGAATCTTTTATCTATGAGGTCAAATCTGTCATCTATAGATGAAAAACCTTTAGCTGTCATTATTGCCAAATTTTCAATACTTATATCAATGTGTTTCTCTAATCTAACAGCTAAAGTATCAATTTTTTTATCAGTCGCTTTAGAATTACTAGCAATAAGTACCGCTAAATCATTGATCGACATATCTTTCTTTTTATTTGTAGATTTTTGGACCTTTTTTACCATTTTCATATAATTATATTGAATTAGTTTAGTTTTTTATTTTTATTTGAATCCATTTCTGTATCTTTTAGAGTATGATTTTTATACCACTCCTCCAAAGGCTTGCCGTCCACCAAAACCTGCTTATTCATGCTGGTTTTGTATCCATATGATAGCACATGATTCGCGGGTATATTGTAACGTTTCCTCACATCATTGAAATGATCTTCTCTGCCAAGTCGATGAAATCTCTCTTCTTCAGTTTCCGGACTTGGTGGCATATTCAAATGTATTTGGTTCAAAGATTCTCTTACCATACTTGTAAGTATACTCTTTTAAATAGAAAAGCAAATAGTTTTATTATTCTGTGGTATCACCTCCTGAAGTCCCTAACCCCTCATCATTGCCTGTTCCAGCGTCGCCTCCAGATTCGCCTGTGCTACCACCTGATCCAGTATCTGAACCAGTGTCTGAACCAACATCTGAACCTGGCTCTCCGCCAGTAGCATCACTCGTGCCATCCCCACCACCAGAATCTCCTCCGGTGTTTCCATCTCCTTCTGTAGTACCATCTGTATCTCCTGATCCACCTCCTGTTGTTCCTCCTGATGTACCTCCAGAAGTTCCATTTGAATTGCGAGCATTATTTATGAGAATTCTAATATCATTCTCTGTCAGACACTCGGTATCGCTGATACAGATTTCTTTTGTAAATATCTTCTGCACCCCATTTGTCGCACTTGCCAACCAACTCTTCAAACCATCAATGAATGTTGTATCAGTCACTTCTTGAATTCCAGTAATTTTGATATTCATACCTTTTATAGCTGCAATCATAACAGCAGAAAGTTGATTGTATGAAAGTTCACGTTGATCTGAGAAATTCTCGGTGGCAAAACTAGACACAGCATTTGGAATTACCGCTTCTACTTCTTGCGCAAGCAAACCTAATACGGGTTGACCATTTGGATTATTCTTCCATGTAAATGATACTGGACGCAATTGATTAACAAGTGAAAGGGCAAGGCTTGAGTCAATTTCAAATTGAACATCTTTTAATCGTGAGTCAGATATTGCATTGAATTCAGATGCTAGTATACGCCCAGTTGCAGAAATAGAATATGAATTTGACCCAGATGAAGTACCTGTTACTCCAGAAGAATTTAAATAACCATATGTTTGAGATGATGAAACAGTTGCCGCAACATCTAATGGAAAAGCGGGCGTAGCTGTACCGATACCAATCTTACCATTTGAAACAGTTGTCCCTGTTCCATCAAGACCTGTGCCGTAAATAAAGTTCCCAATATTTAATTGATTATCCCCATTAGCTGTTGGCAAATCTATATCATGCCCAATAACAATATTGTTGTCAGCACCGCTTGTAATATTGTTAGCCGCTTGATAGCCCAGGAAGATGTTGTTTGAATATGCACCAGAAGCACCATTCCCAGCATCGTAACCCAATACTGTGTTTCTTGCTCCACTTGTATTACTATATAAAGCTTGACCACCCATAACAGTATTGTAACTACCAGTAGTGTTTGAATAAAGCGCATATGCTCCTACACTCGTATTTGCATAACCACTTGTATTTGAGTAAAGTGCTTTATACCCCTGAGCAGTACCAATTTCTCCTGTTGTATTAGTGTATAAAGCATTATACCCAAAAGCACTATTACTGCTTCCTGTTGTATTTGAATAGAGTGCCCAGTTACCAAAGACAGCATTATAGCTACCAGTTGTGTTAGTAAGCATAGCATATTCACCAAAAGAACTGTTTCGAACACCCGTAGTATTTCCGTATAGAGACCGATGTCCGAAAGCACTATTCTCTTCACCTGTGGTGTTAGTATATAAAGCCTCAGTACCTGTGGCAGTATTATAGCCACCAGTCGTATTACTATACAAAGCCTGATAGCCAAACGCTGAGTTTGGGGTACCGGTGGTGTTGGATTTTAGTGATTCATAACCAAAAGCAGAGTTATTTGATGCAGTAGTATTAGAATACAGAGCACTCAAACCAACTGCAGTGTTGGATGCTCCAGTTGTATTATAAAGCATTGAATAGGTACCGACACTAGTATTGCCACTTGCCGTTGTATTACTGGTTAATGCACTAGCACCTATGGCAACGTTTTGATTACCAGTAGTGTTTAAAAATAGTGTCTCATATCCTCCGATAGCCACATTGTCTTGCCCAGTTGTATTGGCGTTCATTGTTCTGCGACCAATTGCTACGTTATAATTTCCTGTAGTATTGTTATATAGTGCTCGGGCACCAATAGCATTATTATAAAAACCAGTCGTATTGCTATACAAAACTTGATGACCTATTCCAGTATTTTCGGTTCCAGTGGTATTGGAACGCATAGAATATGCACCCACAGCTGTGTTTTTTTCAACAGTGGTATTGTATAACGATTCAAAACCGATGGCAGTGCTTTCATACCCAGTGGCATTATACATAGCATAGGCTCCGACTATAGTACTCCCACCTGCTGCAGTAATAGCTAAACCAGCGCCATAACCCAATGCAGTATTATTTATTCCAGTAGTTACAGATGATAATGCTGAAACTCCAACTGCTGAGTTACGTGCACCGGTTGTATTGGCATAGAGGGCTTGATAACCTGTTGCTACATTATTCGCCCCTGTCGTATTACTATACAAAGCCTGATATCCAAATGCAGAGTTTGGGGTACCGGTGGTGTTAGAGAAAAGGGCTCGATATCCAAATGCGGAGTTGCTGGATGCAGTGGTATTTGCAGCCAAAGCTCTCTCACCAACAGCAGTATTGTAACTACCAGTAGTGTTTGTATACAAAGAAATAACACCTAAGGCGACGTTTTCTTGACCTGTGGTATTTGAGTAAAGAGATTGATCACCAATACTAGTATTAGAAAATCCAGTAGTATTTGCTTTTAATGCTTGATATCCGAATGCATTATTATACGTCCCCGTCGTATTGCTATACAACGCCTGATATCCAAATGCAGAGTTTGGGGTACCGGTGGTGTTAGAAGCAAGAGCTTGGGTACCAAAAGCCGAGTTATTAGACGCAGTCGTATTTGCAAATAATGACTCTCTACCAAATGCAACGTTAGCTGATCCGGTAGTGTTTGAATACAACGTATTATAACCAAACGCATGGTTGAAACTACCAGTAGTATTAGAACGTAAAGATGTGTAGCCGAATGCATTGTTATTTGTACCAGTAGTGTTTGAATATAAAGCGTCCACACCAACAGCTGTCAGATTACTTACGGTCGTATTGGAAAGTAATGCATTGGCACCAATTGCTGTGTTATTGGTACCGGTTGTATTATTAGTAAGCACATCACGTCCTCCAATAGCTGTGTTATTGGTACCAGTAGTGTTAGAATATAAAGCTAAAACTCCGGTAGCCACATTATATCCACCTGTTGTATTTGAATATAGCGAAGAACTACCAGTGGCAACATTATTAATTCCTGTAGTGTTTGCAAACAAAGATTGATGCCCACTGGCAGTATTGCTTTGACCACTTGTATTTGAATATAAAGATTGATAACCACTTGCCAGATTATAGTTTCCCGTCGTATTACTATACAAAGCCTGATACCCGAATGCAGAGTTTGGGGTGCCAGTAGTATTACTTCTTCCTGCCTCTTGACCAACAAATACATTACTTGCACCTGTTGTGTTAACAAGACCAGCATATTGACCCACAAACACATTGTTGTTACCTGTTGTTGTTTGACCGGCTTGGCGGCCGATATATACACCACCATTACTATTACCCGCACCGGCATAATAACCTACTGCAACATTTGAACCACCTGTGGTGTTGGCATATCCGGTATATTCACCAAGGAAAATATTATACGATCCTGTTGTGTTCCCTTGACCTGACGCTACTCCGCCAAATAGATTGTATGATCCTGTTGTATTGTAGTATCCTGCACCCCCACCAAATGCAGCGTTTTCAGTACCGGTAGTATTACTATATAAAGCACCTAAACCAAATGCAGCATTAGATGACCCTGTCGTATTAGCGTTTAATGCTCGATATCCACTGGCAGTATTATACGAACCAGTCGTATTAGCAACCAAAGACCAATAGCCTGTTGCGGTATTTTGTATACCGGTGGTATTGTTAAACAAAGATGAATAACCCAGTGCACTATTTCCACTACCAGTAGTATTAGAATACATAGCAGCGGTGCCGATTGCAGTATTTTGAGTTCCCGTAGTGTTATTAAGTAAAGCAGTTTTACCAACAGCAGTATTTTCACTACCAGTAGTATTAGATCGTAATGACTGCTCACCGACAGCAGTGTTGTCAATAGCGGTAGTGTTAGACAAGAGAGCGTAACGTCCAACTGCCGTATTATCATTACCTGTAGTGTTGTAATATAAAGCAGAGAGACCAACTGCGGTATTTTGATACCCAGTAGTTGAAGAATATAGGGCCGATGAACCTACCGCAGTGTTTGATACACCTGTAGTATTAGTTCGCAATGCATTTGGTCCCACCGCTACATTGTCTGTACCTGTCGTATTTGAATAAAGAGCCTGATATCCGACAGCAATAAGATTCGATGCAGTAGTGTTATTGTACAAAGTTTGATACCCCAGACCTATGTTATTAGAACCGGTTGTATTGTAAAGCATTGCCTGGTTACCCAACACAAGGTTGTATCCACCAGTAGTATTTGAAGCTAGAGATTGTTGACCCAATGCAATGTTTTGAGTACCTGTTGTGTTAGAACCTAATGAATCTGCTCCAAGACCTGTATTGTAAGACCCTGTTGTATTAGCTGCTAAGGTATTCCAACCTAATGCAATATTGTAGCCACCAGTAGTAGTAGCACCCAATGCATTGTGACCTAGTCCAATGTTACTTGTTCCAGTTGTGTTTGCATCAAGAGCAGAGTCACCAATTGCGACGTTGTATGATCCGGTTGTGTTTGCGTATAAAGTTTGATAACCAAGACCTGTATTGTTTACACCAGTTGTATTACCAACAAGTGACTGATACCCGATACCTGTATTTTTTGTGCCAGTTGTATTATTGCCCAACGATTCTTTACCGAATGCTGAGTTTTGACTTCCTGTTGTATTGGCTGAAAGTGAGTTGTATCCAAATGCAGAATTCTCTGCACCTGTAATATTAACTCGAAGTGAATTGTACCCAAGAGCGCTATTGTAATCTCCGGTAGTATTTGCAAATAATGATCGGTAGCCAACAGCAGTATTTGCTCCGCCAGTGGTGTTGCTAGAAAGTGCAGTAGTTCCAAGAGCAGTGTTAGTAGCAACAGACCCACCGCCTAAACCGACAGCCAAAGTATGAACAACGATATCATCGGTAAACGTCGCTGTAGAAAGAGAAGAAGCCCAAGAAGTGTTGGTACCATCAGTAGTCAAGAATTTACCAGAGTTACTTGTTTGATCTGGGAAGATACGGACATAACAATCTGTAGCTCCTGGTGCACAGCTTGGGTCTAGTGTTGCCCCTGGTGCAACTGGGGCTGCAACTGCTACCACTGCCGCGTAGAGGAACATGAAGAGCACTGAAAAAGTCAGAGATTTATTTTTCCGTAGGTATGAGAATGTTTTATGAGAAATATTTTTCATTTAATACAATTAAATCCAGAATACATTTATATTATATATGTTTTTGGAGTGAAAGTATATTGGTTTTGAGTGGGGATAACTTGTTTTATAAAATAAAAAAATAGTTTGCATTATTTGTAAAAATTTGGTATCATATTTTTATGACGATTATTGTTAATTCTCTACCTTATATACAGATTATTCTGTCTATCATTCTTACGGTAGCAATTCTCCTACAGCAATCAGGCGCAGGTGCCGGTGGTGCTTTTGGAGGAGGCGATGGAAGTACTATGTACAACACACGCCGAGGATTCGAAAAATTCCTCTTTGTTACTACGATTGTTACTGCAATTCTATTTGCCGTTTCTGCTTTTGTTGCAATTCTCGTTAAGTAAAATACTTATTTATTTTTAATATGTTAAAAATCAAACATCTAAAAGATGGTTTTAGTGCACTATATAAAAAGGAGCGGATTATTTTCTATGTCGCTACTATTTTATTGTGTGTTTCTTTCCTCTTTATGGTTTCAAAATTAAATGAGAAGTTTCTGGTTGCAATACCAGAAGACGGTGGATCTATCAGCGAAGGTATCGTAGGCACCCCTACTCTTGTCAATCCAGTAGTAGCTATCACCGACGCAGACAAAGACATGGTAGCTCTAGTATACTCAGGCCTATTGCGCAAGAGTGCCAACGGCGATTATCTACCTGATCTTGCCAAAGAATACACTATATCCCCAGATGGAACGGTATACACTTTTATACTAAAGGACAATCTCACCTTCCACAACGAGAGCCCTATCACTGCAAATGATGTAGTATTTACTATAAACAAAATACAAGACCCATTAATAAAGAGCCCAAAGAAAACACAGTGGGAAGGAGTGAATGTCACAGCTCCAGACCCAAAAACAGTCGTATTTACCCTCAAGCAACCCTACGGATCGTTCCTAGCCAATGCAACTGTCGGTATACTGCCAGAAGGTATCTGGAAAAATATTTCCCCTGCAGAATTTGGTTTAAGTAATCTAAATATCAAAGCCATAGGCTCTGGTCCATATATGATTACAAAAGTCGACCATACAGACGAAGGTATACCAAATGTATACAACTTGGTACGATTCAAAGAATTTGCATTGGGTACCCCTCATGTCAAAAGGATCACTATCAAATCATACGCAAATGAAAAAGAATTGGTCCAAAATCTCAAAAGCGGATCTGTAGACCAAGCCGGAGGGATTAGCCCATCATATGCGGAGACGATCAAGTCTACTGCTACTATCGCTACTTCTGTATTGCCACGTACATTTGGGATCTTCTTCAACCAAGCACAAAATAAAATTTTGGCAGACAGTACAGTGCGCAAAAGCATCGACATTGGCATTGATCGCAAGAGCATTATCGATGAAGTACTCAAAGGATACGGAATAATGATCAACTCACCAATACCTGCAAGTAAAAAAAGTTCTGCTACCTCAAACGAAATAGTTGCCTTTGATCAAAGTAAACAACAAGCGATTGATCTATTGGAGAAAAATGGATGGAAAGTCGGAGTTGACGGCATACGAGAAAAAGGAACAGCTACGAGTGTTACCACAGGCACAGGTAAGAACAAAAAGACAACTGTAGTCGAGAAAGGTCCAAAGACGAGGCTTTCTTTTACTATTACTACCGGCGACACCAAAGAGCTAACAGAAACAGCAGGGCTTGTTCAATCCGAGATGCTTGCCCTTGGGATTGAAGTAAATGTCAAAGTCTACGAGACGGGCGCACTCAACTCTCTGATCCGCACACGCAACTACGAAGCATTACTCTTCGGACAAGTGGTCAACAGTGATGGAGACATGTTTGCCTTTTGGCACTCGTCTCAAAGAAATGATCCTGGATTAAACATTGCCCTATATACAAACCCGCTTGCCGATACAGCTCTAGAACAAATACAAAAAATTACCTTAAAAGAGGAAAAACAGAAAAAGTATGATACTCTAGATACATTGTTTAAGAGTGGAATCCCTGCCGTATTTATATATTCTCCAGAATACATCTATGCTGTGTCCAGAAAATTAAGCTTGCAAGACCACTTCAGGACCACAATCCCTTCAGATCGATTTGCCACTGTATATCTATGGTATATAGAAAGCGACATGGTCTGGAAAATATTTGTTAAATAAAAATTATTATTAAATTAAAACACACTAGTCAAAAGTGTAACCAAAAAATATATGGACGAAATAAAACCGAATAGTACACCAAGTAGTCTCCCTCGCAGGAGCAACAATAGATTTGTGCATGCAAATCGCAATCGCAATACAGTAGCACGCCCTACAACGGCTCACAAAACCTTTGCAAAACCTGTGGCAACAACCACACATGCAAAAACGAACACTCAAGTAGCAAGTACTCGAGTAAATACTGCAAGCAAAACTTCTCGCGGAAGCTATCAATATAGTAAGGACAAACAGATGGGTCGCCGTGGTCCATCTCGGCCCCCACAGAGCTCTATAACCCCTCGTAAAGTATCCTCTCGCTCAACTCTAGTAATACCAAACCCGGCCCCCGGAGTAATCCGGATTATTCCGCTCGGTGGCGTAGAAGAAATCGGCAAGAACATGACAGCGATCGAGATTGGTGACGATATTATCGTGATCGATGCAGGTATGCAATTTAAAACAGACGAAACTCCAGGAATCGATTACATAATACCAAATACTACATATCTCGAAGAGCGTAAGGACAAAATCCGCGCCATGATTGTGACACACGGACACCTCGACCACATCGGTGGTATTCCACTTGTTATGAGTCGTATTGGCAATCCCCCACTCTATTCTCGCAACCTTTCAATCCTGATGATGAGAAAGCGCCAAGAAGAATTTCCTCATTTACCTGCACTCCGGCCCGAAATTGTAGAAAAAGATAGTGTCATCACTTGCGGTAACATCCGTGTCAGATTCTTTGGAGTTACTCACACTGTGCCCGACTCTATGGGTATTGTGATAGAAACACCTTATGGATCGATAGTCACTCCAGGAGACTACAAACTCGACCAGATCGACGGAATAGTTACCGACGAGGAAGAAAAAGAGTACAAGTTTTTTGATAAAGAAAATGTACTTCTCTTGTTGACCGATTCAACCAATATCGAAAACGAAGGATTCTCTCTACCAGAAATACGTGTGCACGAAGGCTTGGAGAAGCTGATCCGTGGTAACTCAGGGCGTATTATTATCGCTGCCTTTGCGTCGCACATCACTCGTCTTGTAAAGATCGTCGCTATAGCCGAAGCTTTGGGTAAAAAGGTAGTACTTGATGGCCGGTCACTAAAGACAAATATGGAAGTCTGTGAACAAGCTGGATTATTTGTACCTAAAAAAGGTACCATCATTCCTGTAGAAGACGCCGACAGCTATCCTCCAAACAAAGTTATCGTGCTTATGACCGGTGCTCAGGGCGAAGAATTTGCATCATTGAACCGTGCTGCAAACAAAACTCACAAGAAATTTACAATCCGCAAGGGTGACACAATTATTCTTTCTGCAAGTATCGTGCCTGGCAATGAAATCTCGGTTCAGCACCTCAAAGACAATCTCGCTCGACACGGAGTAAAAATCATCTCTTACCGCACAAGTGAGGAAACGATCCACGCTACAGGTCACGGCAACCAAGAAGATGTAAAATGGCTACATAGAAAAACGCATCCGAAATTCTTTATCCCTATCCACGGCTGGCACTCGATGCTAGTGCGCCACAAGGAGCTCGCAATGGAGCTCGGTATGAGCGAAGAAAATATTGTTGTTCCAGACAACGGCTCACTAATCGAGATCACAGACAACGGCACAAAGATCGGCGTCCGCAAAGAAAAGGCGCCAAGTGCTCCAATGATGGTAGACGGATTTTCTGTTGGAGATGAGCAGGACGTAGTTATCCGCGACCGTGTTATGCTTGCCCAAGACGGCATGTTTGTTATTATCGCTACTATCGATTCTATCACTGGTAAATTACGCAAATCTCCCGACATTATTTCCCGTGGATTCATTTACTTGAAAGAAAATCAGGATCTACTAAACCAGACAAGGATGATCATAAAGAAGAGTATCGAGGACGGCACCCGTGGTATGCACCCGATCAACTTCGACCCGATAAAGACAGAGCTTGGCGACAATGTTTCCAAATTCCTATTCCAGAAAACGGCCAAGCGTCCGCTTGTTATCCCTGTGCTTTTGAGCATCTAAGATGAAAAAGAAGATCTATAGAGTCTACATTCTTGCATTTATATTTACCTTACATATTGCCCTATCGGCGTATGCCAATTCCTCATTCCTCGCACTCAATGTTGGCGAGAACTATGTGGGTACACTCTATACAATAGCAGCTCTTCTCAACCTAATGCTCCTATCCAACACCTCTGTGATCTTGAAATATTTTGGCAATCGTAGATTGGTTTTGGTTTTCTTGATGGTCAACATGACAGCCCTTGCGACATTGATCGTCTCAAACACTGCCCTCTTTGTCAGCATAGCATTTATAGCCTTTGTGGTGACCAATACTCTTGTACTATTTTGCATCGACATATTTATCGAACACTTTGGTACACCAAAGACAATCGGCCGAACTCGGGGATTCTATCTCACTGTGACCAACCTGGCATGGATAGCATCTCCGGTGCTTTCTGGATTCCTTATCACACACGAGGGCGGATATAGAGCTATATATATGGTGGCATTTGGGATGACAATACTGATGAGTCTGGGAATGTTTTTGTTTGTAAAAAAGTTCAAAGACAAGACCTATGTCAAAACTCCGTTTTTAAAAATTTATAAATTCCTCCAAACAAACAGGCATATCCGCGCCATCACATTGATCAATTTTATTTTGCAATTTTTCTTTGCTGTTATGGTCATTTATGTGCCACTGTATCTCAATATTCATATTGGCCTCGGTTGGGAAAAACTCGGCATCATTTTCACTATAATGCTTGCACCTTTTGTATTATTTAGTATTCCTATCGGTAAGCTTATAGACAAGTATCATGTACACAAAAGATTGTTGTTAAAAGTTGGGTTTTTTATTATGGCCGTATCGACCATGCTTATCTCGCAGATGGATAGCACAAGTGTCCTATTTTGGGGTATAATCCTATTTATGACCCGTGTCGGAGCGGCGATCATTGAAACAACTTCGGAAATATACTTCTTTACTCATGTCCGCGAAGAAGATGCCTACCTCCTAAGTATTTTCCGTGACATGCACCCTGTCGGGTACGTTATTGCACCGTTACTTGGAAGCTTATTTATACTATTCTTCCCTTTCAAATATCTATTCCTTGCCCTTGGAATATTTGTCCTAGTCGGATTTTATTATGTAGCGCAATTAAAGCACAGCCACCATGAAATTGGAATACCCGATCAGAATAAATAAATATTTAGCTCAAAACAATTACTCAACCCGTGTAGGGGCTGATGAACTTATTAAAAAAGGTAGGGTTTTTATTAATAACCAAAAAGCTGTACTTGGAGACAAAGTATACGAGGGTGACGAAGTTGTTGTTGATGAAAAAGGTGGCAAGAAATCCTATGTGTATTATGCATACAACAAAGCAAAAGGCATAGTGACAAGTGCTCCACAGAAAAATGAAAAGGATATAATGATGGTCACCAAATTCCCTGTTCCTGTATTCCCCATTGGCCGACTCGACAAAGACTCCCAAGGATTGCTGATCATTACCAACGACGGCCGTGTGACCGATCGCCTTCTCTCGCCTAAGTATGTTCACGAAAAAGAATACGTGGTGAAGCTTGCCAACCCATACAGTGATCTATTCTTGGAAAATATGCAAAAAGGTGTACGCTTCGACGGCTTTGTGAGCCGTCCATGCAAAGCTTGGAGAAAGACCAACGATACCTTCCATATAGTCCTCACAGAGGGCAAAAAACGCCAAATAAGACGTATGTGTGAAGCATTGCACCAAGATGTAAAAGAGCTCAAAAGAGTCCGCGTGATGAACATCCAGCTAGCAAACATAAAGCCCGGAGAATATCGCGAACTAAAAAGCCAAGAACTCAAAGACTTCCTCAGCGTCCTGAAATTAATCTAAAAGTAAAGCACTATATAAACAAATCCAACGGCCGTTGGATTTGTTTATATAGTTATTTTTTAAGTACTAGCTTTCCAGCACCATCATCTTGCACATAAATTCTATCATATACCTCAAAAGACTTTGCTCCAATTATTCTGTCTGCCTGTCCGCTACGATAATCAAATAAATCATAATATGATATGTATTCTCCATTTTCATCTATTCCTCTACCAATTTTAAAATTACCAAGAGAAGATGTTGTATTATTTTTGGCTAATTTTTCTTGAAGCTCTTGTATGAGCTTATCAGGACGGCCATACCCAGAAACATGGGCTGACTCTCCAACATGCAAAGGTTTCTTTAACTGATTGTATTCTTTTAGTACATCATCTATAAATCCTTTATCATTGATTGCAATATATCTGGCGTCTTTGTCTTTTGAGTTTTCAGGAACATGCTTGGAAATGGATAGGACTTCATGTTCTAGAGGTTGACCAAAATAATACCTATATAAATCAAATAACTCGCCATATGGGTGCTCGGTGGAGTAGAAATTATCATCAAGTCCTGCACCATTAGCCTCAAACTCAGCATAAGTAAGACCCACTTTACTCATAGAATTACCAGGGAAATCATCTCTTATTTTTATGGGAACTCCAGCAGGATTTTTGTCTAAAGTATAGTATTCTTCACCATTGTATTTAAACATTTTTTCTCCAGATAATTTTGCCTTATCAAAAGCAATTTCAAAATTTTTTTCAAAAGAATAATCCTTCATTACAGGGTTAGGTGCTCCCCTTAACGCTGCGCTCAACACAGCCACTTTCAATAAAGTTTTGATTTTATTTTTAATTAAATCTAATTTATGAGTTGATTTTTCTTTATTTCGAGAATTATCAATATTTTTTTCATCATCTAAAACTACCTCTTTTTGTGGTTCAATATTATTGGCTTGGAAACTTTCTTTCATAAAATTATATCCAGTGGAGGAGATACGCTAGGAATAGAAGTGTGCCAACAAGGCCTAAGAGTGAATTCACGCGCGATAAAACACCTATGACGACTATCACTAGTATGACTTTCAGCGCACCGAGTGCAAGTATTGACGCCCATATTGTTTGTATTATGATCATAGTTCAATTATATCTCAAAGAGATCGTAATTACAAAATAGATTATTTGGCTTCGGTCAATACTACATAGACCATTTTTTGAGTTCCATTACGCAAGATTTTCATAGGTAGAGTATCCCCTACCTTTTTATTGCGAACCGCAAGGGCGAAGTCTCCATCCGCAGTTAGCTTCTTGCCGTCCATTTCTGTAATAATATCCCCATCCAGTATTCCTGCACGCTCCGCAGGAGAGCCAGGGGTTACAGCAGGCTCATCAACTCCCCCTTTCAATACCAAAATCCCAGAATCCACCGGTAGATTTTTTTCAATTTTAAGATTATTAGTAATAACTCTGTATCGTACACCCACAAATGGGCGAACTATCTTGCCAGTCTTTTTCACAGAGCTTATAACGCTTTTTATGCTATTAATAGGTAATGCGAATCCGACACTTTGTGACTTCTCGGCAATGGCAACATTGACTCCCACAACTTTGCCATACAAATTGATAAGCGGTCCTCCGGAGTTGCCTGGGTTAATAGCAGCATCTGTCTGAATCAATTTATCCAATCTTTCTGTTGCGCCTGATGATTTGTTACTTGCGTTCACAGATCGTGATAAACCCGACACAATACCAACTGATACTGAATTTTTAAACTCACCAAGTGCATTGCCTATAGCTAAAACACTTTCCCCAACCTTCAGATTATCAGAATCACCAAGCTCCAAATATGCATAACTCTTTGACGCAATATTTATTTTTAATATTGCGACATCATACACAGGGTCTATCGCAAGCACTGTCGCTCCGCTTGTTGTACCATTGTTGAAAGTGATTTCATATTCTACATTCTTTGTATCAACCACATGGCGATTTGTAACGATCATTCCGTCGGAAGATACCAAGAATCCCGAGCCACTACCTATTTTTTGCTGATCTCTATATAAAGTGATAGCGACCACTGCAGGGTTTGCACTACGTGCAATATCAACAATACTTTTTGGGGCATTTTGTTGATTTCGAGCATTTTCTTCTGCCTCTTTTTTTAATTTTTGCTCTTGCAACAATGCTTCATTTGAATTATTGGCCAGCAATTTACCCGCTTCTAAGAGCGTCGCATCGCTTGCAATCTGATTGTTTACAATATCAGAAATTTGTTTGTTGCGCTCTGCAAAAATTTTGTCCAAGATAATATTTTTTTTATAGATAATGATCCCAAATACTATTACCATCGTCGCAACAGAAGATATTATGCTTACAAAAACATATATATACATATTGCTTATACTCTTTTTCCTATTTCTTTTAAATTTTTCTACATTGATTTCTGTGGGTTCCATAAACCTATTTTAACATTTTTTTAATTTTCTCGACATCGGACTGGATCTGGTCGGTCAAGTCATCGGTCTCTATAAATCGCTTTATATCTCGGAGGCGGTCGACAATATCAACTTCGATACTCTTGCCAACAGTGTCGGGAAATGTATCCTCGGTAATATCGATCAAGTGTACTTCCATTGTTTTGTCTTTTTGGTTGAATGTGGGGATCGGTCCATAGTGCAGTGCTCCTTTATAAGTCTTGTTGTCGATCACAATCCACGCAGAATAAATACCATCTTCAAGGATCAGGTCTTTTGGGACGGAGAGATTTAATGTTGGGAAGCCGATCACCTGACCCCTCCCTATGCCTTTGATATGACTACTGTAAAACATTGTAGGATTTTTGTAATCTTAACACTCTGGCAATACTGTATACGAGGACTATTGCCGCAATCCATTGCGATACAGAGAGAAATGAATTATACACTTTCATATCAATCAGAATGGCTACAAATGGGAATGTCAGTTCGAGGATTGTAGTAATATGCACCGGAGTCCGCTTGAGACCTTTGTAATAGATCAGTAGCGCTACCATACCAGTCGATACAGCTATAAGCGTAAACAAACCAAATTGGGGCAATGTCGGCATAGACAATGAGTGTGTATATCCAAACAATACAATCACAACGATCGCCATAATACTAGTGAGCAAGAAACGGTAGAAAGTGACTACTTGGCTCGATACTTTGTTGAGCATCATCTTGGAAAATGTAGTAGAAGTACCCCATGCAAAAGCGGCTCCGAGTGCATAGAGTGCAGCTATGACTGTACCTTCACCTGTACTCAGATTTACTATTCCATCTTTGAATGTCACAAAATATGCCGAAATTAGTGCGAGTATTGCCCAAGGAATATACTTTCTTGAGATCTTTTCTTTCAAGAAAATTGACGCCGAACCGATAGCAAATAGTGGCTGAAGCTTCTGCAAGAGGAATACCACAGAAAATGAAATGAAGTGTACTTTCAGAAGCGCTGTGGTAAACCATAGGGTCCCAAGAAGTCCGCTAAGGAATGCAATGACGATCAAGAGTATCCACTCACGCTTGCCTATTTTCTCTTTCAAAACCAATTTCCATATAAATGGGAAAAGAATGACAAGCCCGATAAGATGTTCGAAAAAGATGATAGTAATCGGTGGCAAACTATACAAATGACGACGGATCACTCCATCGACTGCCCACAGTAAAGCTGCAATGATTATAAACATAGGACCCGTTGGTATCTTCTTTAGTGTATTCTGCATATAGAGGAAAGTATACTAGTTTTCAGGTATATACACAAACAGAAAAAGCCCCGTAATGGGGCCTTTCCTTTATACATTTACCCTATAAGTGTCAATGCGATACCCTTCTTGTTTCCACGTCCTGTACGGCCGATACGGTGTACGTAGTCGTCGTATGTCGCTGGGACATCGAAGTTGATCACGTGTGATACATCGGGGATATCTAACCCTCGAGCAGCAACGTCGGTTGCAACCAGAATTTGCACTTGATTGCTCTTAAACATTTTGAGTGCTTGTTGGCGTTGTGAATGACGCTTGTCTCCATGAATTGATTCGGACTTAAAACCTTTTGAAGTTAGAACTTTTGAAAGCTTCTCTACTCCGTGTTTTGTCTTTCCGAAAATCAAAACTTTTGTAAGTCCTGGTTGATTAAGTAGATCGTGTAGTACATCAATTTTTTCCTCTCCTCGGCGCAAGTGGATAACGTCTTGGTCAATATTTTTAGAAGTATCGCGAGTCTTTACTGAAATACGTACAGGATTGTTGAGGAAATCATTAATCAATTTTTCAATTGCCGGTGATAGTGTTGCAGAGAAAAATAGTGTGTGGCGAACCTTGGGCATCCCAGCCATAACGAATCGCATATCATCGATGAATCCCATGTCTAGCATTTGGTCAGCTTCATCGAGTACGATTGATTGAAAAGCTTGTAGGTTGATTAGCTTACGCGCGATCAAGTCTTTAAGGCGCCCTGGTGTACCGATGATAAAGTTATTTTTGTATTTAAGTTGCGAGATCTGCTTGCCGATCGGCGCACCACCTACGCAACATACAGAAAATATTTTTAAATTCTTTGTGAATCCACGAAGTTCATCTTCGATCTGGATCGCAAGCTCCCGTGTTGGCACGATGATGATTGCTTGTTCGTTTGGATTCTTAATAACTTTGTTTATAAGTGGAATTAAAAATGCTGCTGTTTTACCTGTACCAGTGTTGGCAATACCCACAATATCTCGGCCTTCCAATACTTTTGGAATCGCTTCGTCTTGAATTGGGGTTGGCAGTATGTAGCCCTTACCAACAATTGCCTCTTTTAATTTTGGCTCAATTAGGAAATCAGTAAACTGGTGCTTTGGCTTAAAAACTTCTTCAACTTCAACAGAAACTACTTTGTTGATAAATCGTGAAGCATCAATACGCTCGCCACGGCCTTTGCCTGCACTGCGTCCACCACCACCTGAAGATGAACCACCACGACCACGATTGCGTCCTCCGAAAGCATTGCCTCCAGACGATGGACGTTTTGAATAAGAAGAGCCACCACCTGCATAAGACGGTCGTGATGCACCTCCTCCTTGGTATGTTCGACTTGGTGCGCTTGAATGAGCAGATGAATGACCTGCTGAACCTCCCCGTAGACTATTACCGTATGAGGGTCTAGAAGCAGACTTCCTATCTGCAAATGCAGGCTTGGAAAATCCACCAGTTTGTACCGGTGATCGACGACTCATTGGGCGACTTGAACTTGCTCCATCTCTATGAGACGAAGGCTTTGAATAATTAGATGAGGACTGCGGTTTACGCATGCCTCTACGTGGACTTGTATTTTGCATATACTTTAAATAGAGGGTATTTACCCTCCCATAACTCGCAGTCTTATAATAATTGGTGACTGAATATCTTACCGAGTTTAATTTAAAGCTTTTATATTGCTGCGCGATTTACTATTTGCGCGAAAACTCCCTTAGATTTAGTTATATTTACATGATAGCAGAAATTAGTATTTTTGTCAAATACTATTCCTTAGCAAGCATATAATGCTATAATATACACATGGCAAATTTAGTACATGCAGATATATTTTTCTTTATTTCTTCTATTGGATTTATTATCCTTGGGGTACTCGCTATTGTTTTGATGGTCAAGATAATTCAAATCACAAACACATTCCATCGGATTATAAAAAAGGTAGAAAGTGGTATTGATACAATTGGTGATACAACAAAAGAAATCATGGAAGAAATGCAGGATAGTTTATTATTTAGATTTTTGTTCAAGGGTCGGAAAAAGAAAGCAAAAAAGGTTAAAGTAGATTAATAATTTAAATTAAAAATATATGGTAAAAAAAACAACAAAGACAAGTGGATCAAATGTAGGTAAAGCAATCGGGGTTGGAGTAGGTATAGCAGCACTTTCAGCTGCAGCGTATCTACTAATGGGCCCAGATGGTAAGAAGAATCGCAAAGCTGTAAAAGCTTGGACAGTAAAGATGAAAGCGGAAGTAGCAGAGAAGATGGAGAATATGAAAGAAGTTACAGGACCAATTTACGAGAAAATCGTTCACGAAGTTGCAGACAAGTACAAAAAGCTAAAGAACATCGATCCAAAAGATGTGCAAGCTGAAATAGCAACACTCAAAAAGCAATGGTCTGGTATGACAAAGACAACTGCTAAAAAAGTAAAGAAGGCCGTAAAGAAAGCAACAAAATAATATTGCACTTAAAATAAAAACCCGACATATGTCGGGTTTTTATTTTAACTACATAGGTCTTGCCTATGTATTATTTATCTAAGTCGAGAGTGTCGTCTATTCTTATCTGGGCGAGGAATTCTGGTACGTGGGATACTATGACCATTGCGCCTTTGTATTCGTCGAGGGCTTTTGCTATGACTGGAATATGGCGGAAGTTGATATGGTTCGTAGGCTCATCGAGGATCAGTAGTCCCGGCTTCTCGAGCACCAATCGAGCAAATGCCACCAACCCTTTCTGCCCTTCTGACAAAGACCCAATCTTTGTATAGACCATGTCGCCAGTAATTAGGAAGCTCGCTGCCACTGCGCGCATATGTTGCTCGTCGAGCTTAAGTCCACCAATTTCCATTCCCTCTGCGAGCGATTTATAAACAGTATCTTCAAAATTCAAGGTAGAGAAATCTTGCCTATAGTACCCTACTCGCACGCCCTCTTTTATCTTTGCGCCTTCGGCTGTAGCGCGCGCCAAATGTTCGAGGAGCGTGCTCTTACCAATACCATTTGGACCTTTGAGCAATAAGTGCTGATTCTTTTTGAGTTTTACATTGGCTTTGATTTTCTTTACTTTATGATTCTTCATTATGGTGAGTTCTGTAATCGTCAACAAATCACCGATCTGGTCGGGCTGAGCTGGAATCGTAAATGGTCGGATAGTCTTGTCTTCTTTTCTTACATCCACTTTCTCCTCTTCCATCTCCTCTGCTAGCTCTCGCATCCTTTTTGCGACCAAACGCAATCGGCCTCCTTTGTGAGCAAATTCATTTGATTTATCCTTTTTGGCTTGGATGTTTTTCTCGAGCTGAGCATTTTTCATCTGCTCTTTTTCCACACGAGCTTTGATTTCTTTTACTACATTGAAATAGTCGCCTGTATATTGCTCAATCTTTCTTGTATAAATATCTAGATATAGCACTCCTTCTGTAAAAGCATTTAGGAATTCTGCATCGTGAGAAATAACTACCACTGTCTTTTTATAATTTACGAGAAATTTAGTCAGGTGGTCGATACCCGCATGATCCAGATTGTTGGTCGGCTCATCGAGTAGTAGTATATCTGGACTTTGGATAAGTGCTGACGCAAGGAGGAGGCGTGCTTGCTGGCCACCAGAAAAAGTTTTCATAATCCGGTCATGAACTTTCTCATGACCTTTTAAATGCACGACTTCCAACACATCATCAATTTTTACATCAATATCATAAACTTTTTTATCAAAGCACTTCTGGAAAAATTCTCGAACTGTTAGCTCAAGTTCGGGCCTTGGTATAACTTGGCGTGATATGGCGATACTTGCTTTGTCTGATATATAAATGTCTCCATCTTCAGGCTTCAAATCACCGGTTATAAGCTTAAACAAAGTACTTTTACCAGCGCCATTCTGCCCCATGATAGTAAATTTGGCCCCACGGCGAATACCAAAACTCACCTCTTGCAAGATGGGTTTGTTGACACCATATTCAAATGACACGTTATCGAAACGAACGATAACTCCGTTATTCCCTGACATAATCTATAGACTACCTTATTTTAGCTTATTTTCCTAGAACAGCGTTGCTGTTGTTGCGGGCGTTTTCCAGAAGTAGGGCTTGCGCACCTGCTACATCTTCCATATTTGCGGCCCATGCTTTTAGTGCAGGACTTTGGATCGCGCGACCGTATGAGAATGAAAGTGCCCATGGCAAATCGCCCATTTGGTGCATTGTGCGTAGATTCTCGCAAGCTTGCATTTCACTCTGACCGCCAGAAAGAAATACTATTCCCCCGATATCAGCCGGTACATTTTCTTTCAAGCATTTGATTGTCATTTCTGCCACCTGTTCTTTTGTTGCTTGTACTTCACATTTGGTTCCGGTAATAATCATTCCAGTTTTCAAAATCACTCCTGGGATATATGCTCTTTGCTTTTTTAATTCAGTAAATAGGAATTGAAGTGCTCTTTGATTTACTGCGTAGCACTCTTCTATCGTATGAGTGCCTTCCATGTTTACTTCCGGCTCAACGATCGGCACGATACCTGCCTCTTGCGCAAGTGCCGCATAGCGACCCATCGCATGAGCATTTACTTCCAAACAACAATCGCTGGGTAGTCCAAGCGCTTTGTCTATTACAGGAAAAGCACGCCACTTTGCAAAGCTTGCACCCATAGCTTTGTACTCTGTAAATCTTTCACGCAAACCATCGAGGCCTTCGGTTATTGTCTCGCCTGGATGTAATGCTAGTGAAAATGTACCTTTATCGACTTTGATACCAATAGACATTCCCTTTTGTTTAAAAACTTCTGAAAATTTTACTCCACCTGCAGTACTTTGACGGATCGTCTCGTCGAATAGGATCATTCCACTAATGCATTCTTCAATGCCGGGTGTAGTGATCAATAATTCACGATATTTTCTGCGATTCTCTTCTGTTGTTGGGATGCCTAATTTTTCAAATCTTTTGTTGCAAGTCGGCATGCTTTCGTCTATTGCCAAAATCCCCTTTGGTAATGCTAGTAACTTCTTTGCCTCTGTACTCAAAAATTGTGTATCCATAATTTTTCACTTATGCTAAATAATATATTATAGTATAATACATCTATGTACAAAAGAGAAGAAACAGCTAAAATAGTAGAGATTATAAGAGAAGCCGGAAAAATAGCGATGGGTTATTTCAGTCAGTTAAAGGATCATCATATATCCACTAAAGGTGATGGCTCTCTACTGACAATTGCAGACACAGAAGTTGATCAATACATCCGAACAAACTTAGAAAAAGCATTTCCACAATACAGTGTCCTCTCAGAAGAAAGCAAGAATGAAAGAGAGACGGAAGGAGTATTTGTTATTGACCCAATCGATGGCACAGGAAATTTTGCAAGTGGAAGTTCTAACTTCGCTATTTCAATTGGATTAGTAATAAATGGTAAGCCAGAAATAGGTCTAGTGTTTGCCCCTGCTGTAAATACATTATATGTGGGTGAAATAAATGGCCATGCATTTTGCAACGATCAAATAATCACTACAACAAACAAAGATTCCTTGGATGGAATCAAAGTATTCTTGCATACCGGACGTAGCCCTGAAACACTCGAAAGGCACACAAAAATTATGGGTTTCTTAGAACCACATAATGCTATTATTGAAAAAGATTTTTCATGTGCTTCTTTAGATTTATGTAAAGTTGCCGATGGATCATATGATGCCTTTATCCATCGAGGACTTGATGCATGGGACATAGCAGGTGCAATAGCAATACTACAATCAGCAGGTGGAACAGTATGTCACTTTGACGGCAGCGAAAAAGATTTATTCAAGAAAAATATTGTTGGTACAAATCCTCTACTAAAAGACCAGCTTATTGCAATTACAAAAGAGTGCTAAATGCTAGTTATGAAAGTTTTGATTCGGTCCATACCTTCAGTGATCATCTCTTGAGTCGAGACGTACGAGAACCGGACAAAGTCTTCACCAAAGTGGCCAAATACTGTGCCTGGCAATATAAGCACGTGCGCTTCACGCATAATTCTATCGCAAAGCTCTTCGGCTGTAATATGTAATCTATCTAAAATTTCTCTTACATTTACCATCAGGTAAAATGCTCCTTTTGGCGCAACACACTTCATCCCCGGAACTTCATTGACCAATTTTACAAGTAAGTCACGGCGATTTTTATATTCAGCAAGCATCATCTGCACATCCGCCTGTGGACCAGTTACAGCCTCGAGCGCTGCATACTGAGCGCTGGCATTTACACAAGAGGTGTCGTTACAAGCGAGTTGCTCGAGTGCTTTTATAATTTCTTTATTCTTGCTCACTCCCCAGCCTACACGGTAGCCAGTCATCGCATATGTCTTGGAACAGCCATTCAGTATTACAGTACGCTCTGCCATACCCGCAAATGATGCAAGTGACACATGCTCCCCTTCGTGAACCATTTCATTATAAATTTCATCCGACAATACCCAGAGATCATGCTTGATTGCAAGCTCTGCAATTTGTCCGAGCAATTCTTTTGAAAATACTCCGCCAGTAGGATTCTGAGGTGAGTTGATGATTAGAAGTTTGGTCTTTGATGTAATACTTTTTTCAAGTTCCTCGATCTTGAAATTAAAATCATTTTCTTCTGTTAGTTGAATCGGCACAACTTTGCCCCCCAAGTATTCTGTAACTGATCCATAAATTGGAAAGGAAGGGTTTGGCACGATAACTTCATCACCCTCGTCGATCAGAGTATTGATCATATAAAAAATGATCGGCTTGGCACCAGAAGTAATGACTACATCATCTGCAGTATAACTATTATTTGCGTATTTATTTGTAGACTGCGCTACTGCCTCACGCAAAGCGGGCACACCGGCGGTCGGTGTGTAATGAGTTTGGTTATCACGGATCGCTTTGATCGCAGCCTCGTTTATATTTGCTGGCGTATCAAAACCTGGCTCGCCAATTTGTAAGTATATAAGCTTCTTACCGGCAGGTGCGAGGACTTCGGCTTCGAATTTCTTTGCTTTACCAATCACCGAAAAAGCATTTTCAGTACCGAGTCTTGGCATTCTACTAGAAAAATTTTTCATACAATTATCCTTGAGTTTTTTTAGGTAAGAAATAGTATAGTGGCGGGATCATCAAGAGGAAGTATGCAATCGGCACATAGTTAAACGCGGCAACAGTGGCACAAGTATAGAGGATCGGGCCTACTAAACTACGCTTTATCAACTTACTACTGAGAGATACATTGTGATGTAGCTTTCTATGTATCCACAAATGAGTAACAGAGAAGCTCAATGAGGTACACAACATAACAAAACCATATGTTGCCACACTGACAAAGTTGTAGGGGTTCTCGGCGATCACGCGCGTAGCAAAAGGGATCAAAGCGAGGAACATCAAGAATAGCATGTTGGCCCAGATAATCCTCCTGTTGAGGCTATCTATGTGCTCTGTCATCTGGTGGTGGTTGACCCACAAGATAGCAATAGTAACGAAACTAAGTATAAATGTAAGTAATGTTGGTAATAAATTTAAAATCTGAAAAAAAGAAGTTTGAAAGTCATCTATCGCAAGTACTGGAACTTTGAGCTCAAAAGCCAAAAGAGTAATGGCGATCGCAATAACTCCGTCAGAAAATTGTTCGAACCTATGGCGTTTTATGTTAGGCATATGTATATACTATCATATTTTTAAAAGATTGCTAAAAATCATCTTACTTTTTCGTATTATTCTTCTTATCCCCCGAGGCAAGAAGCTCATTGACGCTATGAAGTAGATTTTTGATTTTTTCGTTTATAAATTCCAAATTTGTCCTATCCTCTCCCTTGACACCCTCTTTATTTCCAAGCATTGTTTCAAGGAGCCAAGATACACCAGTAAGAGGGCTACGCATATCGTGCGTAGCAAGTGAGACCAATTTTGCTTTAAATTCTAAATATTTTTCTTCGTGCTTGCGCAAAACCCATCCGATAACCATAAGCAAAAGAACAAAAATTGTAGAAATTACAGGAATTGCACTATAAATATAGATATTTTTATAATAATTACTCGCGCTCATATCCATACCCATGACAGCCATGACTTTGTCGCCATCCATAATAGGTACCAGTGCTGTCAGCCAGCTACCCCATCTATCCTCGCTAAACTCGATAGCACTTGGCAATTCTTTGAGCAACACTTGCTTGTCGACGAGAGTCGCCTCTTCATAAATTTGTCCTGGTGGAGAATAATCTTCGGATGTTGCAGGCTCCGAATCAACCATAAAATAAATTTGGCCATCTCGATAACCCCACAAATAAATAAATGTTACATTTTTATTTATTTCTCTAATTTTTTCTAACTTATCTTTCAGCGATATGTAGTGCAAATTATTCAAATCTGCTTCACTCCCAGAAAGACTGCTAATATTGGTAGAATCCAAGGCCATTGCAATAGAGCCGACATCTCTCAGTAACGCTTCTTTTGCATTTAAAGATGCTATTTTGTATGTCCATATTGTTGCCGTAATGCCAACAAGTAAAACAATAGATATAATAATCGTATAGTACCAAGAGAACAGTTTGCTTGGAGATTTATTGCTCATTATTAAGATTTATTCTGAGTAAATAGCTCTTTTATCTTTACCAAAACTTTATTTGGATCTACTTTGGATTTTAAAAGATAAAATGACGGTTGATCTTCGACAATTCCTTTCATTATCTTGTCATCAGCATCAAAATTGGTTAGTAGTACAATGGGAACATTTTTACCCCACTCTCCGGATTTACGTACTTCTCCGAGGACAACCATCCCACTTACGTTTTTCATTTCAATATCCGTAATGATCGCATCCGGCTCCTTGTTCAGAGCTTCTTCCAGACCTTTATCTCCATCGTTTGCAGTAATAACCTCAAAACCATCTTTTGTAAAAACAGATGCTAATGATTGCAAGATCATTTCATCGTCATCAATTATCAAAATTTTTTTAGCGTTCGTATCCATATATATATTAAATTATACCATTTAACTTAAATTTAAAAAACTATTCTAGGATCTCTTTGATTTCTCTTGCTAAATGGGGGTTCCACATTGCACCAGTAGCACTCATGACCACATCGGCACCAGCATTGCGGTATTCTAGGAAGTCTTGTGGTACTGTCACACCCCCAACTCCGATGATTGTATAGTGGTAGCCAAGCTCTGAGCGTAAAGCCTTCAATCTTTGTACCATTTCGAGCCCTGCCCATTTGATAGAGTTACCACACACACCAGACTTTATTCTATTTTTGCCTGGTAATGCTTGGTTACCATCTTTATCTACAACCTCTGCAGCAATAGTATTGATAGATGATATTCCATTCCCAAATTCATTGGCGATTGCTGCAAGTTTTCTTAGTTCATTTATATCTTGGAAATATCCAACTTTTAAAATAAATGGCGAATCTCCCAATTCCTCTCGTATGACCTTGCAAACATTTCTTGTCATATCTAGGTCATAGCAGACCAGGCCTTCATTACCAATATTTGGACAAGACAAATTGGCTTCAAAGACTTTTGCACCTGTCTTTTTTGCATATCTTGCGGCCAACCTCCAGTCTTCAATAAATTCTTCGGCTGTTTGATTTTCTTTTACTGTTCCCATAAAAGAAAGAACAGTAATCTGACCCTTGTCTTCGAATGCGATTGCTTTGTTCACATCATCTTGCCATATTGGATAATCTCTTGATGGAACACCAAAGGAATTGGTAATGGAAAGGGGTTCAGAATAATCAGGAACGGCAACAAGCGGATGTTTTGCTTTTTCTAGTGTCAGGTCACCTTCTATTTTAACTCCTAGGACATTCGGAAATGGATGACATGGAAATGCACCAGATCGAACTGTCTTGTAAACACAAATATCAAAGCCTTTTTCAAAAGCTCCTTTACAAAATTGTGAATTGAGAAGCGGGCCGGCTGGTATACCAAATGGTGAATATACTTTGTATCCAAGAAAATCGAACTCGGGCTCGCCATCGTCTTCTACTACTTTACCATCAGCAAAAGCCCCATATGGGCCATTGGTAAAATTGTCTTCATAGCTTTTCTTTGGATCGTAAAAAGGTTCGTACAGCATAAACTATCCATATAATAACATATTTAAAGAAAAGGATTTACCCCATCAAATACAAGGGTCGTCATTGATCCTTTTTCGTTGAAAATATCTAGTGGCCCTTTGCCATATTTCTCTCGGTATAGATCACCTGCCGTACAAAATTTTGCTTCATTCCAATCAAAGCCTAGACGCTCTGACATATTTTTTACTTCTTGCTCAGAAACACATTCTACTTCTACAAGAGAATATAAAAAAGGCCAATCGTCTATCGTGATCTTTGCTCCATCTAATTCCCAAAGCTCACGCTTGGACCCCTCATAAGATCTTGGAATGCATCCAATAGCCTCTAATATGGAAATAGTTTTATCAAAATCACTAACATCTACTTCGATTTCCTTTTTATCTTCTATGCCACCACTCCCAACTTGCTTGAGAGTAAGAGTAATTTTGTCTCCTTCATCACGCACTCGCAAAAACTTACCATATTTTTGGAATCCGACAGCGGGGCTGAAAACAAGGCGTTTTTGAACCATTTCAGGATACACAAGCTTAGCCCCAGCTTTTTGCAGGCGTCCACGTATTTCATCTTTGTCTATATTTATAAATGTTGCTTCGTATTCTATTTGCATAAATAAATTATACCAAAATTACTCTTTATACCCAATTACCCTTAATTGTGATATATTCTACTTATATTGCCAGATCGTAATGTTTAGGACAGCAATTAAATTTGAAGTAGAATTTAGAAGTAATATTGCCAGATCGT
>CAZUQJ010000009.1:0-20541 GCA_964622505.1 uncultured Candidatus Saccharibacteria bacterium
CCGCAAAAAAATTATTTTATCAAATGTCTATTTTTGAGTTCTTCTAGTATCATTTCCACGACTTTTTCGGCGTTGTTGGGGCCGGTGTCGACGACAAAATCAAAATTTTTAGGATTATCGAAGTTTTCAATTCCATAATAATTTTTATACCTTTTTGTAATCAATTCTTCGCGCTGTAGCGTCTCTTCAAAAACTTTGTCAAAAGATTTGCCTTCCCTATGCGCCATACGGCTCACTCTTTCTTCTAGTGGACACACAAGCACAATCTTAAAAGAATCCGGTATAAAGTGCCACGCAAGCCTGGACTCAAAAACGAAATTATGATTCTTTTTGCCATAGACTGCAGTCTCTGTGTCTAGCCGGCGGTCGTATTCATCGGTCTTATTTGCAAGCTCTTCAAATTCATTGAGCGTCATACCTTTCTCGTCTGCATAAGAGCGGAAAATATTGCCCGTCGATACATATGCGCAACCGAGCTTCTCGGCGAGCATCTTGCCTGCTGTCGTTTTGCCTGTACCGGCGAGTCCAAATATAGTTATTTTTGCCATAGCCATATACTATAATAAAATCGTTTTTTTTGCTATATTAACCCTATGAAGATTCTAAGCATCGAGACAAGTTGCGACGACACTGCTATATCTATAGTGGATTTTACTGAGAGTGATGGCTCCATCATCGCGTGTAATATCCTTGCCAACGCTGTCTCTTCGCAAACAGAGCTCGGTATTCAATACGGTGGCGTATTCCCTGCTATGGCCAAGCAGGAGCATATAAAGAACCTCCCTATTGTCTATGAGTATGTAATGACACAAGCAAATAATCCCACCGTTGATTGCATCTCAATCACCTATGGTCCAGGACTTGAACCATGCCTGTGGACTGGTATCACTTTTGCTACAGAGTTGGCAACCAAATTAAACGTGCCAATTATTCCAGTAAATCATATGGAGGGGCACTTGCTCTCGAGTTTATTGCCAGAATATGGAATTGATAAAGAAATTATTTTAAAAGAATTTCCGGAAAATTCAATTTCACTTTTAGTATCCGGAGGTCATACACAAATAATAAAAATAGATAGTTTGGGTGAATATGAAATTATTGGGGCTACACTCGATGATGCTGTCGGCGAAGCTTTCGACAAAGTCGCGCGCATGCTCGAGCTACCATATCCAGGCGGGCCACATATTTCCAAATTGGCAGAAATAGGACGCAGTGGCGGAATTTCTAAACTCAAATTCCCTCGCCCAATGCTACACAGCAAAGATTACAATTTCTCTTTCTCTGGCCTCAAGACTGCAGTCCTTTACCACATCCGCGACAATCCTATACAATCTGAAAATGACAAAATAGCCGTAGCCCGCGAATTCGAAGACGCAGCCATAGAAGTCATCATAAAGAAAATAGTGCAAGCAATCGAGGAATTTGGTAGCACTCACCTATTGCTCGGTGGCGGAGTCGCGGCCAACAAATATTTGCAAAGTGAACTGCAAAGAGTAAGTATAGAAAATAATTTTACAGTCTACTACCCAGTCCGCGAAATCACTGGCGACAATGCATTGATGATAGCCCTAGCCGGATACTTCCACAAAGAAATTGCAAGTAACTCTACAGAATTCAAAGCAAACGGCAGTTTGAAGCTGTAATTTTGGAAAATATATACAAAAATGCTATATTTTGTATATGAATAATGACGATTTGAATATTGATCCCAAGCTACTGAAACCCTACAATCCACTCGAAACCGAGGATCGTATTTACAAGCTCTGGGAAGAGTCTGGATTTTTTAACCCCGATGTTTGTATTGAAAAAGGAATTGTTAAAGATGGCACAAAACCATTCTCCATCGTTCTCCCCCCACCAAATGTGACAGGAACTCTGCACATAGGTCATGCTAGTATGCTCGTGATCGAGGACATTATGGTCCGCCACGCTCGCATGCAAGGCCGTTCTACACTTTGGCTTCCAGGTACAGACCACGCAAGTATTGCTACTCAAACAAAAGTTGAAAAGATTTTAGAAAAAGAAGGTGTCCGCAAGGCTGATCTCGGACGCGAAGCATTTCTTGAGCGAGTAAATGTATTTGCACAAGAAAGTCACGATACTATCGTAAACCAAATGAAAAAGATGGGTGTCTCTGTCGACTGGTCCCGTGAAGCATTTACATTGGATGAAAAGAGGAACTTGGCCGTCCGCACTGCGTTTAAGAAAATGTATGACGATGGCCTGATCTACCGCGGACACCGCATCGTAAACTGGGATCCAAAAGGCCAGACAGTTATCTCCGACGATGAGATTGTCTACAAAGAAGAAAAAACAAAATTCTACTATTTGAAATACGGACCCTTTACTATTGGTACCGCTCGACCTGAAACAAAATTTGGCGACAAATATGTAGTCATGCACCCAGATGATGCGCGCTATAGTCAATACAAACATGGTGACAAACTAGAGCTCGAGTGGATCAATGGTCCGATCGTTGCAACAATCATAAAAGATGAGAGTATCGATATGGAATTTGGTACTGGAGTTATGACTATTACTCCATGGCACTCAACTGTGGACTTCGAAATAGCTGAGAGGCACAAACTCGACAAAGAGCAAGTCATAGATAAGTACAGTAAGTTGTTGCCTATTGCAGGTGAATTTGCTGGTATGAAGATCAAGGATGCTCGAGATAAAATTATAGAAAAATTGGATTCAAAAGGTTTAGTAGAAAAGATCGAAGACTACACCCACAATGTTTCTACAGCCGAACGCACAGAAGCGATAATCGAACCACAAATAATGAACCAATGGTTCATTAACGTAAACAAGCCGATCGTTTCTCGTGGCAACAAAACACTAAAAGAACTGATGCTCGAACCTATTAAAAATGGGAAAATTGGCATCCTCCCCGACCGATTCGAAAAGGTGTACTACAACTGGGTAGAAAATCTCCGCGACTGGTGTATCTCACGTCAAATATGGTACGGGCACCGTATACCAGTGTGGTACAAAGGCACAGAAGTATATTGTGGAATAAATCCGCCAGCTGGCGGACCAGAGAGTGACGGCTGGACACAAGACGAAGACACTCTTGATACCTGGTTCTCTTCCGGACTTTGGACATTCTCGACACTCGGTTGGCCAGACATGGAGAGCCCTGATCTAAAAAAATACCACCCAACAACAGTTCTAGAAACTGGCTACGATATTATATTTTTCTGGGTAGCGCGTATGATCCTTATGTCACAATACCTGATCGGCGAGATACCTTTCGAGACAGTTTACTTGCATGGCCTTGTTCGCGATGCAAAGGGTCGCAAGATGAGTAAATCACTTGGCAACATTATCGACCCACTCGACATGATCACCAAATATGGTGCGGATGCAGTCCGTATGTCTCTTATTATCGGTACTGGTCCTGGCAATGACAGCAAGATGTCCGAAGACAAGATCAAAGCTTACAAACACTTTGCAAACAAATTGTGGAATATTACCCGCTTCATACAAACATATACAGAAAATATTTCTTACGATTCTACTTTTACAAATTACACAACCACTGATCAAGCACTTATTACCGAGCGGAATGTTTTGGTGCAAACAATTTCAGAAGAAATCAAACAATACAAATTCTACCTTGCAGGCGACAAGCTGTACCAATACACTTGGGCAAGATTAGCCGATGTCATCCTTGAAGAAAGTCGTCCAATACTAACAAATGGGACAGAGGAGGAAAAAATTTCTCGCAGTCAATTCCTCATCGAGACACTGCAAATTATTATCAAAACACTCCACCCATTTATGCCATTTGTTACCGAGGAATTGTGGTCCATCATTCCCCGTGAAAATAAAAATCTATTGATGATTGAACAATGGCCACAAATGTAGTCACTACAAAAATGATTCTTTATGCAATCCTCGGTGGAGTAGTACCGGCGATATTTTGGCTATGGTTCTGGCTCAAAGAAGAGGATGAAAAACATCGAGAACCTATTGGACTCATCGCGATTACCTTCTTTGTGGGTGCATTGACAGTAATACTAGCTATAGGCCTAGAAAAAGCTACAGAGAAACTCTTTTCTGATCCAAATACACGTCTTATACTCTGGGCTGGTATCGAGGAAATGGTCAAATACTTAGGAGTCCTGCTTATTATTGGAGGGAGTCGTGATATAGACGAGCCTATCGACTACCCTATGTATTTTATCGCATGTGGTCTCGGCTTTGCAGCGCTCGAAAATGTACTCTTCCTTATCCAGCCCCTCTCTACAAGTGGCACAGTAGTTGGAGCTCTCACTGGCAACTTGCGATTCCTAGGCTCTACATTGCTACACGCTATTGCAAGCGGTATGATCGGTAGTGCAATGGGTTTATCCTTCTACAGAGGTTGGTTTACAAAAAAAGTATATCTACTTATTGGTATTGTAGGCGCAATTACCTTGCATAGTCTTTTCAATTTCTTTATAATGAAAGGAAGCGGTGAAAACTTTTTGAAAGTTTTTGGATTCCTATGGATAGTCGCGATTATCAATATTCTTATTTTTGAAAAACTAAAACGTATGGGTGGAGAAACAGATGTATAACCTATACAATTTTAATTATTTATTTTATGTTAAAGAAAAAATCATTTTTTGAGAGACTAACCGGTAGTATTCGTATGGATGACGAGGAAGAAGTTGTTGTCGAAGACCCTAAAAAGGCATTACACCTCATGCATGGCGGACTTAAGTCCAAAGTATCCAATGTAAGAGAAGAAGGCAAAGAACCATGGCAAGAAGAGGAAGAGGAGGGCGAGCTAACAGTCGACTTATACCAGACAACTCACGAGATAGTTGTGCAGAGTATGATCGCAGGTGTCCAACCAGAAAATCTGTCTATAACTATTACTCGCGACCTAATCACGATCAAAGGCAAGCGCGAAGTTGCTCGAGGCATAAACGAAGAAAACTATTTTATCAAAGAGCTCTACTGGGGATCATTTTCAAGAACTATATCTTTACCCAACGAGATCGAAGCCGAAGACGCTGAAGCAATAGAGAAGCACGGCCTCCTCACAATCAAGTTGCCAAAAATCAACAAAGACAAACAAACAATATTAAAAGTAAAATCATTCTAGACACACCATTAAAAAAATCCCAAATTGTGGGATTTTTTTAATGGTGCCTGGAATCAGATTTGCACTGATGACCCCTCCCTCTTCAGGGGTGAGAAAGTGCGGGGCACTTTTGCAAGACCTTGAACGTTTTGTAATCAAAATGTGAAAGGTATACAGTTCCTGTAAGGAAAGCTCTACCAACTACTATGTGCCTAGGCCCAGATTTGAACTGGGGACATCTCCCTCTTCAGGGGAGCGCTCTACCAACTGAGCTACCTAGGCATTTTCTATTATTTTTTATTGACCCTGATACTGTTTCAATAAATCTTGAATTTGATTCATATTTATTGAACTTGCATTCTGAGCTGTATCCCCTTCACCACCCATACCTGCAATGTTGCCATAGTACCCCAACAAACTATCAATATATGGCTGGATGAAGTAGTACGCTCCAAAAGTAATACCAAGTATAATAACCCAGTATATTACCTTCATGATTTCAGCTCTCCTCTGAGCCCTACGAATACCCTTAAGAATAGTGTTACTCTCCCGATTTAGGGTCAAACTCTCTTCTATCATTTTTTTAACTTCAGCATCCATTAGAAATACTATAGCACAAAAGGTTTAAAAAATAAATGTGCCTCCACTCCGAATCGAACGGGGATCTATTCCTTAGGACGGAACTGTTCTATCCATTGAACTATGGAGGCAAATATAAAAGCACCATTTCTGGTGCTTTTATAATACTCGATTTTATAGGATATTGCTACTCTTCTATCCCGAGCAGTGCAGCTATCTTTGGCTTGTTGAATCCCACAATAATGTCGTTGTTGATTAGGATTACTGGCACACCCATTTGGCCACTTTTTTTGATCATTTCTTGGCGCTTTTCGTTGTCTTCGGCCACGTTAAAATCAGTAAAAGCTATATTCTTCTCTTTGAAAAAATCTTTTGCCATGTGGCAAAAATGACATGATGGTGTACTGTATACGGTAACTGTGTTCATAAAATGTATATAAATTAACTATTAAGTTCCTCTATTATATCACAAAAATTCAAAATATTACTTTGATTGGAACAAATTTTTGAAAAACTGAAAGAATCCTCTCTTTGGAACCTCATCGGCAACGGTCACAGATGCGTTGGCTTCTTGGTTCACAATAACCACCATTTTCTCCCCTGCTTTCACTAAATGATATTTGTCTCGCAGAGCTTCCTCTTTGCCGGCATCAGTATTAAGTTTATCTATTGTAATTTGCATTGCCTGTTCCCGAGCTTGGACTGATTCCATTTCTTTCAAGGCAATATCATTTTTAGCACTGGCCTGATGTTTTATTTCTACCAGACCTACCATGTTGTACATAAAAACAAGCAGGACAGAGAGTAGGACAAAAAGCATTAGTGGAGAATGCCATATCTTTTTTGGATTTTTCTTTGTTTGAAATTCTGCCATAATCTGCTATGATTATATCATGTTTTTCAACCCAAAACACCAAAAGAGAATACGAATAATTTTCAGCGTTTTGTCTGTACTCGTTATAGTAAGTATGGTACTTTTGTACTCTATCGCTGCTTTTCAATAATTCCTATTTACTCGGATTTATTACGCATCATCTTCAGGAAGACATCATGAGGGATGTTTACTACACCACGGCCAGCCATCTTTTTCTTGCCTTTCTTTTGTTTCTCTCTCAATTTCATCTTACGAGTAATGTCGCCTCCATACATATGTTGAGTCACGTCTTTCATAAATGCACTCACCGATTCCGATGAGATAATCCTGCCCAAAGCCTTGCCTTGGATCTTGAATGCAAATTGTTGCCTAGGGATCACTTTTTTCAACTTCTCTACTTGTGTCTTTGCATCCTCTTCTACTCGTCGGCGCGACACCACGCGAGTAAACGCTACCATAGGCTCGTCTGCTACTAGTATGTCTAGGCGCACTACATCTGCTTCGCGGTATTCACCGATCTCGTACGATATAGATGCGTAGCCAGAGCTCAGACTCTTGAGCTCATCGAAGAAGTTGCGCATCAGTTCGCGTAGTGGCATCTCCATGTCTACAGAGGATCTGTTGTCTCCAAAATTTTCTGTCATTTTGACTGTTGCTTCATGCTCGTAGAGGAATGGCATCAGTGGCGTAATGTAATTTGTCGGCAAAATGATTTTGACATCTACCCATGGCTCAAATATTTTCTGCACATTTCCATCATCAGGAAAAAGGTGCGGAGAATAAATTGTCTGCTCTTTGCCATTTTTCAAAATTACTTTGTATGTAATAGATGGCATTGTCACCACGAGTTGCAGATCAAATTCTCGCATTAGTCGCTCGGTAATAATTTCCAAGTGAAGCATTCCTAGGAATCCACAGCGGAATCCTCGGCCCAATGTCCCCGAAGTTTCTTCTTCGTATGAAAATGATGAATCCGAAAGACGCAATTTACCAAAAGCAGATTTTAATTCGGGGAAATCATCAGCAGATTCAGGATACACCGATGCCCACACAACAGGACTTGGCTTCATATAGCCTGGCAATGCTTGTAATGGCTTTTTAGTATAAGTGATAGTGTCTCCGACAGATGCAATACCTGGCTTCTTGATACCTGTAACTATGTAGCCGATCTCACCACCAGTGATTTTATCGCGAGGAAATTCTTCCGGAGAAAATGTCCCCACTTCAAGGGAAATAAATTTTTCATCCGACACAGCAAAAAGCAGTGACTCACCTTTTACAAAACTACCATCGATCACTCGTACGTACACGATAACTCCGCGATGGTTGTCGTATTTGAAATCAAAGACAAGTGCACGGCCGGATGCACTTTGCTCCTCAACTTGCGGGGCTGGGATGCGCCTTACGATTTCATTTAACAATTCTTTTACTCCATCACCAGTCTTGCCCGAAACTTCGAGAATCTGATCTGGGTCAATATTTAAAAGTAGTGCGAGCTCCATTTTGGTCTCATCAAGACGTGCAAGAGGTGAATCTATCTTAGAAAGCACAGGTATAATCACGAGCCCCGTATCGCGCGCCATTTGCAAGGTGGTCAGAGTTTGTGCTTGCACACCTTGGGTTGAGTCTACGAGCAATATAGAGCCTTCTACGGCCTTTAAAGCACGAGACACCTCGTAGGAGAAGTCGATATGCCCTGGTGTGTCGATCAAGTTTAGGATATATTTTTCATTACCAACATTGTGCTCCATTCGGACCGGTTGCATCTTGATAGTAATACCACGCTCACGCTCGAGCTCCATAGAGTCTAGAACTTGGTCCTTCATTTTACGCGCCTCAATAGTACCGGTAACTTCCAGCATGCGGTCAGCCAAAGTACTCTTGCCATGATCTATATGAGCAATAATGCTGAAATTTCGTATGTGTTTTATCTCCATTATCCCCCTATCCTACCAGAAAAACCTTTAAATTAAAAGCTATTATTTCATTAACAGCAATCCAATTACTGCAATAACACTACCTAATATTTTTCTTTTTATATCGTCGTGTTCTTGTAAAATTAAAGCGCCAGCAATAAACATAATCACAACTTTAAAAGTCGTCACCGAAGACACTATACTTAGATTACCAACAACAAATATTAATATTGCCCATGAAATAGTTTGTAAGAATCTCAAGACTCCAGTAATCGTAATATCATTTTTTGAATATATATTTTTACTTTTTGAGATCAGTACAGCCAAACCTAAAAATAAACATTGTGACCATACCATAATCATTAACCCTGCAGACAAGCCAGTAGCCTTTTGCAATGCTCGTTCTAAGGTAACATCAATTGCTATTAAAAATCCACCCAAAAGCAATAAAATAAAATACTTATCAAATTTAAATCTACCTATTTTGTGTTTTTTTGAAACGATTACAATCCCTGCGAGTAAAAATACTGTCCCTAAAATTTGAAGAGGTAAGAGTCTCTCGTTTAGAAAAATAGTAGCGAGAACAATTGCGATTGGTGTATAAATATTTGTAACTAATGTGTAGACTCCAGCTTGAACGTGCTTTTGAAGATAATAAGAAATAATAATAGCACTTGCTCCAAATATTCCTGTAGCTAGAGCAAGACCTAAGATATACCAAATATTTCCCGTCAGATAAAACGGACTAATTAATGGTAACAATAAACTTAAAATACCAACAATTAATGTAACCCTAAAAGCCAGATTTATTTGCCCTTTACCATCAATATCTTTTTTCTTTGCTAGCCATCGCCGTTGAAGTGGCGATGCACTCGCCGCGACAAAGTAAAAGATGTAAGCTAAGATCACATTCATATATTATTCTATAAACCCTCCAACTTGGTGATTCCATAGATCGGCATAGACGCCTTCTTTTTCAATCAATTCTTTGTGTGTACCGTCTTCTACAATAGCTCCTTCTTCCAGTACTATAATACGGTCCATTTTCTGGATTGTTGAGAGGCGGTGCGCGATCACGATTGTGGTCTTGCCTTTCATCAGCTCGTTAAATGCATCTTGGATATATTGCTCGCTAATACTGTCGAGTGAACTTGTCGCTTCGTCGAGAATCAGTATTGGAGAATCCTTGATCATTGCTCGTGCAATAGCCACACGCTGGCGTTCGCCACCAGAGAGCTTGACCCCACGCTCACCGACATACGTTTCGTATCCATATGGAAGCTTGGAAATAAAGTCATGTGCGTAAGCTTTCTTTGCGACTTCTTCAATCTCCTCCATTGTCGCATCAGGCTTGCCATAAGCAATGTTCTCCCGAATCGTGCGGTGGAATAGGATGGATTCTTGTGGGACATAAGATATTGCTTTCCGCAAATCGTCTTGGGTCACATTGCGGATATCCTGGCCGTCGACAGTGATTGATCCATTTGTTACATCCATGAATCGTAGAATCAAATTGGTGATAGTAGATTTACCAGCACCCGAGTGACCAACAACACCAATACGCTCGCCAGACCGTACATCTAAGTTGAAATCTTCAAGTACTTTTTGACCATTTTTATAGACAAAATTTACATCTTTCAATACAAGGTGCCCTTCTTTCATTTTTAATCCTTCTGGGTTTTTTGAATCCAGAATATCTGGCACTGTATTGAAAATATCAAAAACTTCTTGCATATCTGCTAAATTTTTCATAAATTTCATAAAGCTGTTGCTTAGATGCCAGAGCTTTTCAAAAACAATCACCATATATGTCTGCACAAGAACAACTGTTCCCGTAGAAATCTTGTCATCAAGCCATAGATTGATCATAAAATATAGCATCATACTCGAAGTAACAAAAACAAGTACTGATTGTATCAATTCGATCTTGAGTGCAAAGAACCAAGATTTTTTACTCCTATTGGCTGCATTGATTGTGATGTCATCAAAAAGTTTTATTTCATTTTTACGAGAGGAAAATATTTTTACTGCCAAGATGTTGCCAAAGACATCAGCCATTTGTCCCCCGATTTGAGAATCTGATCTAGCCTCTAATAAATCATATTTAATCTTTTGTTTTATAAACACAAAAATAACAAGAAGGTACACAAACACAAAGACTAGGAATAGTAGGCCAATGTTTTTTGATTGATTGAAAACAACAATAAAAACGCCGACACAGATGATCGATGACGCATAGAATTCATATATGAAAATATCAAACATCTGCTCAAACGAGCCAACAAAACGACGCGACTTTGTAACCAAGCTCCCTGAGAATGTGTTGGCAAAAAAAGTCTGTGAATTACTAGTAATTTTTGCAAAAGAAAAATCTCGTAACCGCTTGATGACATTGATCTCAAATTTGAATATCAAGAATTTGCCAAAACGGGCAAGAACAAGCAGAAAGACATTTAGAATAACAATAATACTAAAAAACTTAAAGAGATCCGGGGCAAGCAAATATTTTACCGTTAGAGAATCAGAAAAAGTGTCTACAATCTTTTTAAAATAAATTGGTCGAACAATGGCATCAACAACAACTCGAATACCAAAAAGCACGAAAATAGAATAAAAAAGCACAGAATGCTTTTGTATGTGGGGCCAAACATATTTCTTTAAATTACTAAAAAATGACATGATCAGTATTATACCACAAAAACCCTTATGTACAAAGGTTTAAAGTTCCTTTTGTTCTGGTATAGCTACTGGCCTCTTCCAGAATTTGTGCGACATGGCATCTACAACTGCTATATACTCTTTGCTTTTCATCAAGTGCAAGACTACAACTCCCCCGATTATACCCACAATGCCAGCACACAGACCTTGGAGAAATACTCCCCAGAAAGTCAGCAAGCCGAATATGTTGTCGAAAATATTTAATGAGAAGTATGCTATAACTCCAATCACAAATGTTGCTACAAAGCTCTCGTATATTGTCCGTGATATTCCAGTTTTGATTCCAAGAAGGAAATCTTTTCTGATACTGTGCCATATCAAGGCTACATTGATCAATGAGCCAAGTGCATAGGCAAATGGTAGTGCAAGCATTTCTGTACCGGCAAGATCTCCCACGCGCAAAAGATTCTCTATCGTGTGGCGCAATACTGGCATTGTGTGGAATAAGTGTAATAGTAAGTATCCAAATACAATTACGCACACAGACGAGAACAGGTTGATCCACAATGGCTTTTTGGTATTGCCTGCTGCATAGTACGCCCGTACTAAAAGCAAAACTATACTTTGAGCCACAAGAGATATTATAAAGAGTGCCACAGCAGCGGCAGTAAGCTTGGTCTGTGCCCATGAAAATGTGCTCGCACCCAGTATCACACGCACTATCTGCGCTCGTAATACAATAAACAGTGCAGTGATTGGTAGCGACCAAAAGATAATCTGTTGGATACCACCAATAATATGTACGCGAAATGTCTCCATGTCTTTCTCGGCAAACGATCGCACAAGTAGAGGAAAAGCTGCGACAGAATAAGATATACCGATGATCCCAAGTGGAACAGATTGCAAGTTAAAAGAAAATGTAAAAAGCGAGATCGATCCAATAGAGAGTTTAGAAGCAATGGCAATAAAAATAATAAACACAATACTATTGAAAGATAGCGCAAGTGTGCGTGGAATAGAAATCTTGATCACACTGTATACTTCTTTCCAAGATATATTACTTGTTAATCGTGGCAAGAGATTGTGCGACAGGACAGTCGGGATCTGGATAGCCAAGTGCAAAAATGCACCAAGGATCACTCCGTAGGCCAGCCCCACCGTGCCGAAGCTCGGGTAAAAGAATACAATACCGATAATAATTCCCAGATTATAGAATACTGGCGAAAGAGAAAAAACAAAAAACTTTTTATACAGCTGGGTAATAGTACCAATAAGATTCGAAAATCCGATCAAGATTGGAGAAAGGAGCATGATCCGACTAGTACTTACGAGTAGATCCAAAGAGTGAACGGTAAATCCAGGAGCTATGAGTTGTGCAATCTGTGGCATAAATATGTACACCAAGATACTGACAACAAGCATGCATATCATAAATGCAGAAAAAATAGAATTTAGGAATTTTTGTGCATTACGCTTACTCTCATCCCCTCTCAAACGCTCTACTATAAATGGCATTAGTACTGTGATCGACGCAAGCGATGCTACCGATACATAAAGGAAGTCTGGTATCCGAAAAGCTGCATAATAAATATCAAGGTCTGTACCAGCTCCCACAGAATGAGCAAGCAAACGATCTCGTACTAGGCCTAGTATCTGCGACAAAAAAGCAAAAGAGCCGAGCAGTAGCGCGGCTTCATTTACTCCATGAAATTCTTTGTTTAAAAATGTAAAAAGTTTTTTTACCATACTAGATTACAATATTTAATAGACGCCCTTTCACATAGATAATTTTCTTTATTTCTTTACCTTCTATCCATTTGATTACATTTTCATCTTGCATAGCCATCTCTTTTACACTATCTTCACTTTCATCCTTATTTATTACAAGCTCTGCTCGAACTTTGCCATTCACTTGTACGCCAATTTTTACAGTTTCGGATTCTAATTTTTTCGGATCAAATTTTGGCCATTTAGATAAATGAATACTTTTCTTTTCACCCATTTGCACCCATAAATCTTCCGCAATGTGCGGTGCAAATGGTGCAAGAATTTGTAGGAATATTTTGTAATCTTTTATATTTATTGATTCACACTTCTCCATTTCATTTAGTAGTACCATCATAGAAGAAACTGCAGTATTGAAATTCATACCTTCAATATCTTCTGTAACTTTCTTGATAGTTTTGTTGAGTGTTGTTTGTAGCGCCTGAGAAGAATTTGCAGCTGGATCAAAATCGTCGCGCTTAACCCTCTCTCCGGGGGCTCCGACACGACTCCGATTTTGTCCCATCTCCAAATTCTTTACTCCCAACCTCCAAACTCGTTCTAGGAATCTGCGTGGGCCGATCATACTCTCTGTACTCCAAGATACCGCTTGGTCAAATGGACCCATAAACATCTCATACATACGTAGTGTATCTGCACCGTACAATTTTACAATTTCATCTGGGTTGACTGTATTGCCTACACTTTTGCTCATCTTAGCTCCACCTTCTGCCAATATCATGCCGTGACTTGTTCTCTTCATATAAGGTTCGCTTGTTGGCACGACTTTCAAATCATAAAGGAATTTATGCCAGAATCGTGAATACAGAAGGTGAAGTGTCGTATGCTCCATTCCACCGTTATACCAATCCACACCATTCTTCATCCAGTATTTTAGAACTTTCATATTTGCGAATTCCTTTTTATTTTTAGGATCTGTGTAGCGTAGGAAATACCAAGAACTCCCTGCCCAGTTTGGCATTGTGTCAGTTTCCCTTTTCGCCTTGCCCTTACATTTAGGACATTTTGTATTGACCCAAGAGCCAATATTTGCAAGAGGACTTTCGCCATTGTCTGTTGGAGCATAAGATTTAACTTTTGGTAATTCCAATGGCAAATCTTTTTCACCGAGTGGCACGTATCCGCATTTTTCACAATTTACTATTGGTATCGGCTCGCCCCAGTAACGCTGTCGAGAGAATACCCAATCTCGAAGTTTGAATTTCGTAACAATCTTTCCACCAACTTTTTCTGTTATTTCATTTAGATCGACCAGTGGCCTATCTATAATTGGTAAATTAAATTTAAGAGAAAAATCACGATCTCGTTCGTCATGTGCAGGTACTGCCATCACAGCTCCGGTGCCATAATGTGGCAATACGTAGTCTGCAACATACACTGGGACTTCCTCATTATTGCTTGGATTGATTGCAACTATGCCTTTGAGCTCTACGCCAGTTTTTTCTTTGCCTTCATCTGTGCGCTCTATATCAGTTTTTTTCTTTACATCTTTTACATATTTCTCTACCTCTGACCAATTAGCAATTTGTGATTTAAGATTGTTCACCAATTCATGCTCGGGTGCTAGGACAACATAAGTCACACCAAACAATGTGTCAGCTCTTGTTGTGAAAACTTTTATTTTCTCTTGTGTATTTTTAATTTCAAAATCAATTTCACTACCTACACTCTTGCCTATCCAATTGCGTTGTTGAATTTTGATTTTTTCAAGATAATTTACATCATCTAGATCCTTATCCAATCTATCTGCGTATTTTGTAATTGCGAGCATCCATTGCTCCTTTACCCTTTTCTCTGTTGGGCCTCCGCAGCGATCACAGATTCCACCTTCGGCTTCTTCATTGGCAAGCCCTATTTTGTCCTTTGGGCACCAATTAATCTCGGTCTTGGCCTTGTAAGCGAGACCTTTTTTGTACATTTGTAGGAATATCCATTGAGTCCATTTGTAATAGGCCGGATCAGTAGTATTGACCTCGCGCGCCCAATCAAAAGAGAACCCGAGTGACTTCAATTGCCTTCGAAATGTATTAGTATTCTGCTTGGTAACCTTGGCTGGCTGAATACCAGTCTTGATCGCGAAATTCTCTGTTGGCAAGCCAAAAGCATCCCATCCGATTGGATAGAGTACATTGTAGCCTTCCATACGACGCTTACGGCCTATTATATCCATAGCAGTATTACTTCGGATATGCCCCACATGAAGTCCTGCTCCAGATGGATAAGGGAATTCTATAAGTCCATAAAATTTCTTACCTTTGGCGCTATTTTTAACTTCATAGAGCTTTTTTCTGTCCCATTCCTTTTGCCATTTTGATTCAATTTTTTTATGATCGTACTCTTTCATTACTATTTAGAGAATTTTTTTACTGCTAAGTATATGAGTGTTGCGAGCGCAATTCCAAGGATAATTACCTTCAATAAATTATCTGCAATAGACCAGTATCGAATAGATGCAATTACAAAAGAAAGCACTCCTCCCCATGCAAGCGATATACTAAGTAATGGTAGTGTCAGGAATCCTGCAATGATTAGTGATACTACACCAAGCACTACGAGTGTGATAAAAACATTTCTTTCATATACTTTTCTTGCATCTTCATAATTCTTTTGATTTGTATAATTTGGATCGCAATATCCTTCCACTTTTGTTTCAGATAATTTCTCGGGATATATATTTCCATTCCACTGACCACCCACACTCAAACATTCCTCTTTTGTCTTGATGTATTCTACTACTTGTGTAGGCTCGATAAATTGATCATATGCAGGCTCATTGTAAACAAGTGATACTCCGTAGTTAAAAAACATGTTCATCACAATCACGATAGCAACTACGATTGAGACTCGCACAAATTTAGAAGTTTTGTTTATATTATTGGTATCCATAGGCTGGATTATAACATACAAATAGTGTATAATAAAACCTATCATGATAAAGCAAATTCGAACAAAATCAATGGACAGTATTGAGCGAACTGCAATCAAAGCCACCTATTGGATCGGCTCTACAAGCTCACTCTTAATTCATACAGCATTATTTGCACTTTCTTTTGTTATGTATTTTTGGGGATTTGAACTAGACAAAATTCTCCTAGTTGTCACTACTATCGTATCACTTGAAGCTATCTACCTTTCTATTTTCATTCAAATGAGTGTGAACAGGCAGGCGCGCAAACTGCATGCTGTCGCACGTGACGTCGAAGAAATTCAAGAAGACGTCGAAGAGATTCAGGAGGACGTCGAGGGTATCGAGAAAGATGTCGATGAGATTCAGAAAGACGTCGACGAGATTCAAGAAGACGTTGAAGAAATTCAGGAGGAAGAAGATCAGGAATCCGAAAATATAAAATGTGACAACTTGATGATGACACGGATTGAAAGTACTCTTGCAGAATTGATCAAAGAAATCAACGAACTAAAGAAGAATCAAAAATAATCCCCACCAGGGGATTATTTTATTTTCGTAAGATTTTTGGTTTGTCTCCAACTAAAGAAATAATAGTGCTTGGCTTAGCATTCCTTGTGCCACCACATATATACATATCTATATTGTTACCAAAGTACTTCTTGGATTCCCATATAGTCTTTGCAGGGCTTAACCCTTGAGGATTAGCGCTTGGGGCTACTAGCGGGCCAACATTTTGAATTAAAGTAAACAAATTTCTATTGCGTGGCTTGATTATACGAAACGCAAGACTACCTTGACCTCTATGTAGATAAACAAATTTCTTGCTAGTGCATGACAAGATAAAACTTACTTTTTTCCCTTTCGGAAACATTCCAATATTCTGCAGAATGTTGGAATGTTCAACTCCAAAATTTTTTAAATGATTCACAGATGTTATCAAAATAATAAATGGCTTCTGTTCATCACGGCCTTTTATTTTATATATCCTCTCTACATTCTTTCTATCCTCGGCACGAGCTAGTATCCCATACAGAGTATCTGTCGGAGCGATTATTACCCCACCGTTCTTTAAAACTTTTTCTGCTTGTCCCCAATTATTTGATTGCATTGATTTTAGCTGCGACAATAAAGTCGTTTTGTGAGAGACCACCGATAGCATGAGTAGAAAGATCTATCATTACATTCTTATAATCCGTCAGGTGAATATCTGGGTGGTGGCCTTCGCTCTCAGCGATCTCCCCAACTTTATTTACAAATGCTAGAGCTTGCACAAAATTCTTGAATTGGAATTTCTTTGAGATATGCTTGCCCTCATCATCTATCACCCAATCCGCAACATGGAAATCCCGCATAGACTCGGCATCTACTTTAGTCATAGGATCTACCCCTCCTTCACACGGCACACATTTTTGGTCTAATAAATTCATATATCCATTTTAGCATAATAAAAAGCCCGAGGTAATACTCGGGCTTTTTGATTTTTAATAGGAAATTTAATAAGGTTTACTTGCTGGATTCCAATAATACTGACTTGGATTATACTTAACCAGTTCTTTAGTTATCGGATCAAAATCTTCATGCATAGTCACACCCTCTTCGTTTTTAAATAAACGCAAAAAAAATCTTTCATAGAGAAATGGATGTTTCTCTCCGCAAGAACATTCAACTTGTGAATTTTGCTTAGGAATACCTTGAATAGAAAAAGAGTGAGCCACATTTGTAGTGTCCACAAAACTATAAGTTTTGATTTCTTTTTCTAAAAGTGATTGATCTGACAATTCTTCGCAAATAAAAAGATAATCCTCAAATTCACCATCCCAAGTTGTCATATAAGTTCCAATAAATACTCCTCCATTTGAACCAATTGGATGCTCTTTTCCGCACGAACAATTTACTACTCCTTGATTGGGAAAATTATCTCCCTCAACATTAACACTGAATTGATGACTTACACCATTTAAATCTCTGGTAAAAGAATAACTTTTGTTTTCCATATTTTTTATTTAATTTTTAAAGAACTATCAAAGGTAGTTCGTTACCTTATTCTTTTACGCTAAAGAAATCAAAAAAACAGCCCCCTAAATAGAGGACTGTTTTTTATGTTCAAATGGAGATTATATAAACGCAAACAACAGCCCTCTAGTTTTGGAGCTGTAATAATAACTTGCATTGATAATATTTGATTTCATATTAGGAGTATAGCACATAAAAAACAATAGTCAAATTAGAAGAAAAACATCTTCAAAATGAGCACTATTATGATGATTCCGAAGATTAATTGAAACATGTATCTAGTGTAGCACCTATTTCAGGTATACCCTATTGAAATATGCAGTTATAGGATAAGCAAAAGATATAATCACACTTACAAGCAATGCCATGTTGAGAGACTTGGTAAAGACAAATACAATCAATGCAACCAATATCATAATTACTCTACCAAGATTGAGATATATTTCCCGAGCGGCCATTGTGTCGATAATCTCACCTTTCCTATGATCGAGTGTCAGAGCGAAGTTGAATGGGTTGGATAATCCATAAGTCAGATTACTAATACTTGTAAAAAGTCCCCAGCCGAAAACGGACGTTACAAAAGCAAGTGGTATATAACTTATTGAATTGATAATATTGAAAAAGTAAAAGAAGAATGCGCGCTTCTTCAAACGGTCGGAAATTTTGGAATTAATAAGTGCGGTGACTGCAGAGAGTATCGCCAAGTAGCCAAAGAAATTACCTAATTTGCCCGGCGTGTTGATATAGAACAATGTAAATATCGGTACGATATTGTAGCTAAGCATAAATATATAGCCTTGCATTGTTACTAGGACTTTGTGCTCCATATTGCGGAGTGCTTTGTAAGTATCAAATTTGAAATCAAAAGAAGGCAATTTGAGAGCCAAATACATAGGTATAGCGTACAATACCATGCTGGATAGGAATAGTGTGTGGTAGCCGAATCTCTCTACTACCACTCCTGCAATCGGCGCAAGTATCGTACTAAATACTGGGGTGAAAAGGAAATACATTCCACTCTTGAATCCATGCTCGTGACTCTCGCTATATTTGAAATGCAGTGTATTGTAAATTGTCCAAAAGAAAACAATATTGAAAGAGAAAATAATTGCAATGATATAGATGAAATATACATGGGTCATGAAATTCGCGACCAATATAGCCAATGCGCTCGTGCCTACTCCTATCAACAATGCATTCCTACTATTAAATTTAATTCCCTTTAATACAAAAAACAATAACAAAACTGCAATATAAAAAACTAGGAAGTATAAGAGCATATCAATATAAGAAACTCCGTTGTGCAAGAACCATAGCAAAAGTAGCGTCTGAGCATATATCATCGCCGCAAGATAACTTATATAGAATAGGAATACTTTTTTAAACATTTTTAAATTTACATTTATTATTTACCCATTCTCCCCCTTTATCCCAACAAGCTTTATCATCATCAAAATGAGCAGCAATATAACCTATATGAAGGAATGCTAATGCTATTATAGGAAGTAGAATAAATTTGAATTTTTTCTTAATTTTTTTACTTTTAATTACAACTACAAACAAGACAGGATAAAGAAAAATACCTAACAGATGTATCATTAAAAGTATGGATAAAATAATTATTCCTGCATTAGCCATATAATTATATCTTAAATTCAATCACATCCCCATCTTTTACAATATATTCTTTACCTTCTGTTCTTACCTTACCTTTACTTCTTGCCTCGCCGTAGCTACCTGCATCGAGCAAGTCGCTCCAGAATACCACTTCGGCACGAATGAATTTGTCTTTGAAATCGGTATGAATCGCCATCCCAGCTACAGGTGCAGTACTACCGTGCTTGATAGTCCAAGCCCTTGTCTCCTCTACTCCTGTTGTGAAATATGTATCAAGCCCGAGCAATTTGTAGCACCCACCAATCAAGTCATTGATACCATCATGCTCGCCACCCAATTCCTTGCGGAAAGTCTCCTTCTCCTCGCCTTCGAAATCTTTCAACTCATCTTCAATCTTTGCATCTATCAATATAAATTGCGATCCACCTGCCAGAATCTCGTCTGTCATTTCTTTGAAATATTCAGGATTAGCTTCATCGAGATTTTTCACCCCGCCCTTTTTGTTCAATCCATAAATCATCGGCTTACTTGTTAGCAAATTCAATTGCTTTACCTTTTTACTTTCCTCTTCGGTAAATTCCAAACTATTTGCGAGCTTGCCCTCCTCGAGCACCTTCTCGATCCTCTTCAATATTCCTTCTTCGAAAAGTGCATCTTTGTCCCCCTTCTTTGTATCTTTTTGAATATTACTCAAACGCTTGGTCACAGTCTCGAAATCCGCCAAGACAAGCTCGAGGTTGATCACACCGATATCTCGCATTGGGTCTACATTGCCGTATACGTGCGCTATCTCCTTGTCGCCACCAGTAAGTGGGAAAAGGCGTACCATATGCAATATTGCATCAGTCTCGCGAATATTGGCTAGGAATTTATTACCCAAGCCTTCACCCTTGCTCGCACCCTCTACAAGCCCTGCAATGTCTACGAATTCAACCGCTGCGGGTATTGTACGCTTGGTCTGTGAAAATGTTGCAAGCTTGTACAAGCGATCATCCGGCACAGCAACAATACCGACAGATGGGTCGATAGTACAAAATGGATAATTCTCCGCCGGCACACCCTTCTTTGTAAGAGCATTAAAAAGCGTCGATTTACCGACGTTCGGAAGGCC
>CAZUQJ010000010.1:0-17112 GCA_964622505.1 uncultured Candidatus Saccharibacteria bacterium
AACCAGATTCTTCAAGAAGTTTGTTTATCTTTATCCGAGCCGATGCCTCTTTTTGATTCATAATTTATAGGCTAATAATACCACAAATCCAAAGGGTTGTTTAGTTTAGCATTTTAGTCTTGTAGCATAGCAAGGAAGATCCTTGCTATGCACGCATGCTATACTCATATTATGCACAATGAGATATACATTTTAGACTTACTTGGGACTTTTACATTCGCCTTCTATGGGGCTTATGTTGGCATGCAAAAGAAGTTTGATATCTTTGGGATCTTTGTCCTAGCACTACTGACAGCTGTCGGTGGGGGCACAATGCGGGAATTGTTCTTCAACAGCTTCCCCGGCTATTTCAACGACTTTTATTATTTTGGATTTATTTTGTTGGGTATTATATGCTCGATTATTTTGTATCCAAAGTTTTCCAAAATCAACAAATACGCACTCGTTATAGACGCAGTCGGGCTCGTGACATTTGCATTCATCGGAGTCAGTCGCGCTTATGATGCGGGGCTCGGAGCATTTGGGATTATACTAATCGGGACAATCTCGGCAGTAGGAGGAGGGCTCTTGCGAGATATAAGCATATCCGAAACTCCACAAATATTCTACAAAGATCTGTATGCGACCCCTGCGATAATACTTGGGATTCTATATATTATTTTCAGAAATTTTATCAACGACGCCTCATTGATATGGGTAGTAATATTGATAGCACTCGTATTTAGATTATGCGCAATCTATTTCAAAATAAATCTCTGGGGTCCTTGGAGAAAAGAATAAAAAAGAGGCCTTTAAATGAAGGCCTCTTTTTTTATTTAAGAAAAAATTAATTTACATTTGCACTTTCAAGAACTTCCATATTACTTATCATCTCGTAGGCAAATTCAGAACACTTCACTAAAGTGGCTCCCTCCATAAGACGTTCGAAATCATAAGTCACCTTTTTGCTTGCGATGGTTGCTTCCATTGAAGAATATATAAGATCAGCAGCTTCCTGCCATCCCATATATTCCAACATAAGCGCACCTGAAAGGATCATTGAACCGGGATTTACTCTATCCAGGTTTGCATACTTTGGTGCTGTACCATGAGTAGCTTCAAAGATAGCATGGCCGGTTATGTAATTGATATTTGCTCCAGGAGCAATACCTATTCCACCTACCTGCGCAGCCAAAGCGTCACTAAGGTAATCACCATTAAGGTTTAATGTTGCTATCACATCAAAATCTTCCGGGCGAGTTAATACCTGCTGAAGCGTAATGTCGGCAATGCTATCTTTGATAATAATACCAGCGCCAGGTTTTCCTTCAGGAATTTGGCACCACGGACCGCCATTAATTTCAACAGCACCAAAGAACTCTTTGGCAAAACGGTAACCCCAATCGCGGAATCCACCTTCGGTGAATTTCATAATGTTGCCTTTGTGGACAATGGTTACCGTTTTTTGATTATGCTTGATAGCGTACTCAATAGCACTTTTAAGCAGTCTTTCTGTGCCTAGATAGCTCACCGGTTTAATACCGATACCAACCTGCACATCTACTTCGCGAACAGCGCCACCAACTGACTCAAGTTGCTTCTGCCATTCGTTAGCTTTTTCATTTGTACCGAAACGAATTTTCTCAAATTTCTTTGGAAATTCTTTTTCAATAAAATCCAAAACTTTTTGGGCCTCAGGACTTCCTGCAACAAACTCAATACCGGCATAAATGTCTTCCGTATTTTCACGGAAAATTGTCATGTTTACAGCTCCAGGATCTTTCACAGGACTGGGAACACCTTTAAACCAACGAACAGGCCTTAAACAAACGTACAGATCAAGAATCTGGCGCAAAGCCACATTCAGAGAAGTAATGCCCCCTCCAACAGGTGTAGTTAACGGGCCTTTAATTCCCACCAAATACTTTTTAAATGCGTCCAGAGTTTCCTCTGGAAGCCATTCGCCGGTTTGGTCAAATGCTTTTTGACCGGCCAGAACTTCTTTCCATTGAATTTTTTTCGTCCCTGAATAGGCTTTTTCAACAGCTGAATCCAATACTTTTTTAGTGGCCCGCCAAATGTCGGGTCCCGTACCATCGCCTTCGATAAAAGGGAGAATTGGGTTGTTGGGAACAATAAGTTGCCCTTTGTTGCTAGTGATTTTTGTCATGTAAATATATATAAAAGAACAAAGCACCGTTGCTTTGCTTGGCTACAAAATACCACAAATTATTAAAAAGGTAAAGAACTTATATTAAAGGAATTACATTAATACAACTCGTGTGATAAGTGATGCAATGAAGTGCCAGATAGTGTGATTGAGGGCGTAATTTTTGAATTTAATAAATGGTTTTATAGCAAACAACATAAGCACCGCCAGTAGGACAATTTTGTGAATAAAGAAATTACTATGGGTGGTGAGTAGGATAATTACGTTAGAAATAATCAACGCAAGGGAGAAGAACCAGTCAGCAAACCGTAGAGTTTTGTTTGTAAAAAATAAATGATACCACAAAGAAAATATCATTTGGAAAATAAGCACAGAAACAAACCATTGAGGAAAATCTTCCACAATAGCAAAGTACAGGGGTATCAGGTTGAATACGTGCGAAAACGCAAGCAACAAGTACCCCTTTTTATGTTTTTCGTAACTTGGATGAAAAGTATTTGGATCGGTCCATGAATATTTTTTCATATTTGTACGAAATAATCTAAATTATTGTTGCATTAAGCGCATTAGTGGCTCGAGCTCGTGGCGATGTTTTGCGATCTCGGATTTGTATTTGCCCATGATAAGTGTCATAGCAAGCCTTTCATCCATGCCGGCCTTCTTCTTCTCTTCCATTTCTTTTTGGACTTTATCAAACAAAGCTTTGACTTCTTTGTTGTCCTCCAAGCCTTTCAGGCTTGCCACTAGATCTGGATTCTCACTCATCTCTTTGGCGATCTTCTCTGCCTGCTCTTTAGACATCCCCTTCGCCTGCAAGGTCTTTTTGATTAAAAATGATTTGATTGACATACCTAGATTATATCAGAAAAAATGGTATGATGCGAGCGAGAGAAATAGTCCTTGCGCGGGAACTCGCGCAGGCGCGACTGGCGCCGAGCGGAGCAGAAAATTCAGCAGAATTTTACGTGTGTCCCGCAAGAGGAGCTATTTCTCTCGCTCGCAATAAAATAAACTGATGAAAGACTCTAAACCAAAAATCATCGTAATCTTGGGTCAAACCTCTACAGGCAAGAGTGACTTTGCTGTGCAGATGGCAAAGCACATAGGCGGGGAAATTATTTCTGCCGACTCACGCCAAGTATACAGAGGAATGGATTTAGGTACAGGTAAAATTACAAAGAAAGAGATGCTAGGTGTTCCCCACTATCTACTCGACGTTGCATCACCTAAAAGTACATTTTCCGTATCCAAATTCAAAAAACTGGCTGACAAAAAAATCCAAGAAATAATAAAGAGAGGTAAAACTCCGATCATCTGTGGTGGCACAGGATTCTATATCGATGCACTCGTATCGGGGCAAGTTTTGCCGGAAGTAGCACCCAATCTTGCTCTTCGTAAAAAACTTGAGCAATTTTCAAAACAAGAATTGTTTAAAACCTTACAAAAACTAGATAAAAAAAGAGCTGCAACAATAGACAAAGACAATCCAGTCCGTCTCATCCGTGCAATCGAAGTAGCGAACGTCCTGGGTAAAGTCCCAAAATTTACAGACGTTGGACGTCTGCAAACATACGATGTGCTTAAAATCGGGCTTACTTTACCCGATGAAGTATTAAAAGAGCGGATTTATAAGCGTATCCTAGTGCGCATCAAAAAAGGCATGATCAAAGAAGTGAAAAATCTGCATGACAACGGTCTGTCCTGGAAGCGCATGTACGACCTAGGACTTGAATATAGATTTATCAGCGAATACTTGCAGGGAAAGTACAAAACATTGACCCCGTCGCTCGCGAGCGACAGGGAGATGATGATAGAAAAATTGAATATCGATACTTGGCATTACGCCAAACGCCAAAAAACCTGGTTTAAAAGGGACAAGGAGACTATGTGGATTGACCCACGCGAAATACACGAGAGCGCCTTAGTTTTGAAAAAAATTAAAGAATTTCTAAAACCTTAAAAAAAATTACTTAGAAAAATAACAACCATAAACAGTAGGCAACAAGTAATAAATAACCCTAACAAAGAGAGTAATATTCTAGCAATGTAATCTTTTTTCTTAGGCCCATTTAAACCTCCCCCTGCATACAGTATTCCCCCCAGTAATGCAACAGACGTTAGGAAAATTTCAATTTTTTTAAATATATTTTTCATAGAAGATTATTCAATTACAGAAAGCACATTTTTATCTGCAAGCCAGCGCCAGATCACATCGGCCGAGCGACCTTCATTGATCTCCTTATTTTTCAATTTTTCAAATATTTCTTTTACGGAGAAGAAAACAACTTCTATGTCATCAACCTTCTCCTCTTCTGTCAGATCTTGCTCACCTAGTGTACAATTTTTAACCAAAAAGTAATGTAGATCCCACTCTACAGACCCGCCTGCGCGAGCGATACCAATTGGAGTGAAATCACCATTTATAACCCCTACTTCTTGGCGGGCTTCTATTTTGGCTTGCTTCAAAGCTTGCTCTGCAATATCTATATTCCCTTCTCGTGCTTTGTTGTATTCATCTAGTGAATCAAACACTTTGCCACCAGGTAGTCTGTAATCTAGAATGCTTTCTTCTCTACCACGACGAAGCTCCTGAGTCATTAGCAACCCAAATTCGCCACCCTTTGCCTGTTCAATCAAAAGCCTTACACCTGGAGCTCGAACTGCTGTTTCAAAAATCACTCCTTCTTTTGGTGAGAAAGTCACAACTTCAAACATTTTACCCTGATATTTTATTTCTGATTTTTTATCCATACTATTTTTGTCCATGTACACCAATCCAAGTCACATTTTTCCTACCATGTGGATCAGGCCATATTTTGGAATTAGCTATTTTAAATCCTTGTTTTTTAAATAAATCTACAAGTTCTTTTTTGCTAAAATAAGTATAAAATCTTTCGTGACCTCCAGAAAGTTTCTCTTTTACATAAGCTTCACCTTTACCCTTTTTCACATTTAAATATAAACGCCCATCTTTTTTCAAAACTTTGTAAAAATTCTTTATGGCTTTTGGAACATCCTTTCTTTTCAAATGAAGTATCACTGCTTGTCCCCAAATAGCATCAAAAGAATTTGTTGGGAAAGCTAATTTTAAAATGTCCATTTCTTTGAACGTTGCTTTGGGAACTTCTTTTTTTGCAAGACTGATCAAAACCTTTGAAGCATCCACACCTGTCACTTTGAATCCTTTTTTAATAAAATATTTTGCATCTCTACCTCCTCCACAACCCACGTCTAAGATATGAGCTCCTTTTGGTAATAGGCTTATAAAAAAATCTCTTTCATGTGGCACAATCTTCAAAGAATCAGAAAAATACTTCTTTCCAAGGGTATTATACACATCTATAGTTGTTTTGTAGGAAAATTTCTTCATATTATTTTTGTCCTTTGAGAATAATTCTTTTATTAAAACCTCCTCTTTCCTTCAATTTCTTTTTTCTTACTATTTCTACATTTTTGTATTCGGGAAGCTTCTTTAATGCCCTTATCACTTCTAGAACATCAGCAAGCTCTTCTGCTTCACCTTTTACACTAAACTCTTTTGCCTCTTCTTGGAGTTTCTTTATCAATTCTTTTTTGTATTCTACAAATGTGGCAATCCTCTTTACATAAGAAATATTTTTCTTATCCAACATTTCCGGTATTTTATCTCGAACGAGTTTGTTGTATTTGACCATATATTAATTTATATTTTTCTTAATCCACCATTTTTTAACAAATGGCAGTGATTGCACAGAGATAATATATCCTATACTTGGAACGAGAGCATTTAAGTAATAGTTATCTGACCCGAGGAAATACAGCATTTTGACTGCAATCACATAAATTATCCCTGCAATAAGCAACACTCGAAAATAGCTTGTCTCCCAAGCTTTATCAGCCGCAACTTTTTTATTGCGCTCGTTGATAGCCTCTATTTTATCTTCTAAATTTTTTATTTTTTCTTCCATAAATGCGGGCCCACGAGGATTCGAACCCCGGTCTTTCCTTTTGGAGAGGAAAATTCTACCACTGAACTATAGGCCCAAACACTAAAACCGCCTTTTGAGAGGCGGTTTTAGTTTATCAAAAAATCAAACAAATTACTACTTCTTTGCCTCTTTATGCTTGGTATTTTTCTTGCACCATTTGCAGAATTTTTTCAACTCGATCTTTTTAGTGACGAGCTTCTTATTCTTGCTTGACCAGTAGTTGATGCGCTTGCAAGAACTACACGCTAATTTGAAAAGTCTATCTTGTGACATAGTGGGTACAGCATACTATAAAAGGCTTTAAAATGCAACTTATGTAACAATTCTAGGGATTAATGGATTAAGATGGGCTGTAACCTCGTAATTGATTGTACTCATATTATGGGCCAATTCTTCTGCTGTAATGGTCTCGCCCTTTTGTGTGCCCAATATTACTACCTCATCTTCCATTTTTACCCCCTTTACAGCGGAGACATCTACCACAAACATATTCATTGCAATCCGGCCCAATATTGGGGCCTTTTTGCCTTTAATTAATACGTTTCCATTGTTTGATAATGTCCGAGTTAATCCATCAGCATAGCCTTGAGGTATAACTGCGATTTGCATTTCACTTTTTGTTATATAAGTTAATCCATATCCTACAGAATGCCCTTTTGGCAAAGTTTTGACTTGGGCGACATGGGTTACATATTTCAATACTGGTTTAAGCGAGATTTTTTTCTTCCACATTTTTTCCAATTCTACGCTGGGCCACATACCATAGAGTCCAATACCAAGGCGGGCTGTACTGTGAATTCCCTTCCATTTTTCATATGCCAGAATGCCAGAGGTTGCAGAAATATGAGTTTGTATGTTTTTATATCCAGCATCTTTAAAAATCTTCACCACGCTCTGGTAAGTATCAATCTGTTTTTGTGCATGCGAGAAATCAGAGGCCGAAGGTCCTGAGCCCGTTGAATGGATATCTTCAATATTGGCAAAATGCGAATACACACCATCAACTTTTAGATGCTTCATCTTTTTAATTTCAGCAACAAATTTCTCTGTTTGAGAAGGCATTATCCCTTCGCGCCCTAAATGTGAGTCTACTGCTATGTGCACCTTTTGTTTTATCCCGAGTTTCTGCGCCTGCACATTTATCACTAAAGCATGAGCGAGATCAAAAACTGACATTACACACCCAAGCTTCATAGCTTTATCGAAGTCGGACTTCGATATATAACCCAAAACTAAAATCGGCTTTTTTGTGACAGCTCGTACTCGTGCCAATTCCTCCACGCTATTCACTTGGAAATAATCTACATAAGGTGCCAAAATCTTTACCACCTCTGTATCCCCATGCCCGTAGGCATTGGATTTTATGACGCCGGCAATCTTAGTATTTTTAACCAAGACTGCCCGAAACTGCTTGACGTTGTGAATCAAATTACTTTTAGAAATTTCTATATAGGACAGAGGTTGCTTAGTAAGCATTTTTCAATATCATTCGGATTAATTCTGTAGGTTGTACACCTGAAGCTTCAAAAAGTTTTGGGTACATACTAATACTGGTATTGCCTGGTATGGTATTTATTTCATTTAGAACAAAAACTCCATCTTCTTTTAGAAAAAAGTCTATCCGGGCTGTACCAACAAGCATTACGCCGCGAATTGTTTTCTTCACCATATCCATCAAATGAGTGTGTTCAGCTTCAGAAAGTTTTGTGTCAACCACAAGTCCTGTAGCGCTTTCAGTTGCATATTTTTCTTCATATGAATAAAAAGAATCTTCTGGCGGCTTGATCTCCCCCACTTTTTCTGCAATGATCGGATCCTTACCATCTGGGCAAAAAACAGCAACTTCAATTTCTCGGCCTTTTATAGCACCTTCGATAAGCACTTTTTTATCTTCTTTTGCCGCAACCTCTAACGCTTTGATAAAATCTTTTTCCTCTTTTACACATGTTACACCCACAGACGAACCCGATCGTGATGGTTTTATAAACAATATATTACCCAATTTAGAAATTAAAGAATTGTAATCAGGATAAGCCGTACTTCTCTGCCAAATTTCCCACGGCGCAACACTCACACCCTCCCTCTCTGCTAAAAGTTTTGTAATATCTTTATCAAATGTCGCAAATGCAGTTTCCAAGCTTGGGCCAGCAAAAGGAATACCGTATGTTCGAGCAAGTCCTTGCAGGACCCCATCCTCTCCTTGCCATCCATGCACAATAGGATAAACGATATCTATAGAAATAGTATTTCCTTTTACATCAACCAAGTAAGCTTTTTCCGAAAGTTTTTGTATCGTGCATTTTTGGGTAAATAATTTTACCACCTCAGACTCTTCTTTTGAGATTTCTGGGATTTCATTTTCAGACTTGTACCATACACCCGCTCGATCAATATATACAGCAATAGGGGTATATTCATCTCGTGGAAAGTTGGCAAAAACTGAAGATCCCGATACTATCGAAACCTCATGTTCGTTTGATTTGCCTCCAAATAAAAATAGTACATTTTTCATTGTGCGCCGGGAAGGATTCGAACCTTCGTAGCCCAAGGGCGAGGGATTTACAGTCCCTTGTATTTGACCGCTCTACCACCGACGCATGTTGATCTTTAATTGATCAATCTCATTCATTATAGCTAAAAATAGCTTTTTGTCACTATATCTTATGTGAACCATACCATATTTCATCTTTCTTCCGTCTTTTTTAAAATCTTGCCTTACATATGGTTTTGAAAATTGATCTTTCGGAATCGAAGTTAATTTGCTCCAAAACTCGATCAATTCAGAGATATTTTGATCGGAATAACAATACAACAACACCCGCAAACGCTTTTCATCAATACCATATATTTCTCGTAAAAACGCAACAAAAACTAAAATCATATCGGTATCACTATTTGCAAAATCAATTCCTTTACTTTTAGAAGTTTTATATCCTTCACCCCAATACAAAATTAATCCTGCTAATTTTAACTTCTCTTGCTTTAGAGAAAGTTTTGGTTTTTCTTTAAATGAAAGCTTTTTATTCTGAAATATAAGGTTACGTGAAAGAGTCCTCGTGCGACGCTTCATATCATGCTTTCGCATAAAGTAAGTAACAGCATCGATGCTCACACCTAAAATTTCAGCAATAGCACGTATAGGCATCTGCTTTTTGTAGTACATTTCATTTATAAGATTATGTTTTTTGTCAGAAATCACTCCCATAATTATATTTTATCATCCAGAAAGTTTTAAATCAATGTAAGTTATACACACAACACCTTACATTTACTTACTTAAACGCATAAATAAAACCCCACACGTGTGGGGGTTTTATTTATCAGTAATTTAGTATCGAATCGATGGGTCGCAATAGTTTTGCGAAAGTGAGCTTTGGTAATCTTGTCTACGAGAAGCATCACTCGGGTATTGCGCTATCAGAGATCTCTGGAAGCTACATACACTCTGGCCACTTGGCAACATTGCACTTTCACCGCCATAAGTAACTCTTGATGTAACTCCTGTGTATGAAGTTTGGGCACCAGTGTACGCATTTCCTGAAAGATAATTTTGAGATGTTGTTGCAGTGTAGCCAGTATTGTTGCCTCGCAACATTGTATGATTGCTCAAGAAACAAACGATCAAAATTAACAACAAAAGCAGTCCTACAAGCAATAAATATTTATCAGTGGTTTTCATAATGGTTATTTCGCGTATGGACTTGGTTTGGCCACGACCATGTGCGACTTAATTTTACTTTTCCTCATCTCGATGATGAGTTCATTGTTTTTAATTGTGGCAAACACCATATCCCCCTTCTTGACCCCCTTGCCTATTATAAATGAGGCTACAGGATTCAGGATCTTATCCTGGATCAGACGATTGAGCGGGCGTGCACCATAGTGTGGATTGTACCCCTCTTTTGCCAAGTAGTCAAGAGCCTCACTGGAGATGTCCAGAACAATATTTTGTCCCAACAATCGGTCACGAATAACCTGAATCTTGATATCGACGATCGTACGAATAACTTCCCTGGCCAATACATCAAACACAATGATCTCATCGAGACGGTTGAGGAACTCTGGACGGAAATGATCCTTCAAACTTGCAAGGACTTTCTCTTTTGTTGCTTTGTAGTCATCTAATGCTGAATTATTTGTAAATCCGAGTGACTCCATCTTCTCTATCAAGTGTGAACCAATGTTAGAAGTCATAATGATGATTGTATTTTTAAAATTCACCACGCGCCCTTTGGCATCGGTCATGCGACCTTCGTCGAGGACTTGGAGTAATACGTTGAACACTTCCGGATGTGCCTTTTCTATTTCATCAAAGAGGATTACTGAATAAGGGCGATGACGCACCGCCTCGGTTAGCTGACCTGCTTCATCGTGACCCACATAGCCTGGTGGTGAGCCAAGGAGCTTGGATACACTGTGACGCTCCATATACTCGCTCATATCCACTCGGATCAGTGCTTTGTCGTCATTAAACATAAACTGTGCCAATGCCTTTGTAAGCTCTGTTTTACCCACACCAGTAGGACCCAGGAATATAAATGAGCCGATCGGCTTGTTTGGGTCGCTAATGCCTGCACGAGAACGTCGTACCACATCGGCGATCTTCTTGATAGCTTCTGTTTGTCCGGCAACACGCTTACCGAGCTCTTCCTCCATACGGTTGAGCTTCTCGCGCTCCTCTTCCATCATTTTAACAAGTGGCACTCCTGTCCAGCGAGAAACAACTTCAGCAATATCTTCGGCAGTGATCTCCTCTTTGAGGATACGGCGGGATTTTTGCAACTTCTTTAACCGTGTTAGTTTTTCATCGAGCTCTTTTTTCAAATCTGGAATCTTACCATAACGGATCTCGGCTGCACGTGCGAGATCGGCACGCATCTCTGCATTCTCACCCTCTAGGCGCAAAGCTTCCAATTCCTTTTTGATACTACGAACACTCACAACAATTTCCTTTTCATTTTTCCATTTCAATTCTATCTCGCGAGTTTTCTCTTTTAAGTTTGCTATTTCTTTATCAATATCTTTGATACGATCTTTTGTATCCTTGTTTGTATCTTTTGTGTCGGAATTTCTTTTGACTTCTTTTGTTAGAGCTTCTTTCTCTATTTCAAAACGCATAATCTTGCGGTGTGCATCTTCGAGTACTTGTGGCTTGTTCTCAAGCGCAATGCGCAATGCAGAAGAAGCTTCGTCGATCAGATCGACTGCTTTGTCTGGAAGATAACGGTTGGTGATGTACCGAGTAGAAAGTGTAACGGCAGAGATAATTGCATCGTCTGTAATGCGCACTCCATGAAATAGTTCATACTTCTCTTTGAGCCCACGCAAGATCGCAATAGCATCTTCGGGACTTGGCTCGTCAACAAATACAGGCTGGAATCGGCGTGCAAGTGCTGGATCCTTCTCGATATGCTTCTGATACTCTTTGAGTGTTGTTGCACCAACAGCGCGGAGTTCTCCACGAGCAAGTGCAGGTTTCAACATGTTGGATGCATCGAGGGATCCTTCGGAGCTACCTGCTCCCACGATCGTGTGGATCTCGTCGATAAAAAGAATTATTTTACCATCAGATTTTTCAATCTCTTTCATCATTCCTCTCAATCGCTCTTCGAATTCACCACGGTATTTTGTACCAGCAAGCAGAAGCCCAAGATCGAGCGATACTACCTCTTTGTCTTTAAGAGATTCAGTCACATCACCTTTGGCGATTCTTTGAGCAAGTGCCTCAACCACTGCGGTCTTGCCAGTACCGGCCTCACCGATTAGTATTGGATTGTTTTTTGTACGACGAGAAAGGATCTGCATTATGCGCATGATCTCGTTGTCACGACCGATCACCGGGTCGAGTTTGTCTTCGCGTGCGAGCTTGGTAAGATTGCGAGTAAACTTTGTAAGTAGTTTTGGCTTTTTGTTTGTACTAACTTCTTTTACATTGTCATTTTTGAAAAGCTCCAAAATACTAAGGACTTTCTCCCTGTCGATTTTGAATTTTGCAAGCAGGGTCTGCGCCGGTCCGGCAACATCGAGCATAGATATAAATAGGTGCTCGGTAGAAACGAATTCGTCTTTGAGTACAGCTGCCACCTTACTTGCTTCTTCGATAACTTGAGCGAGATCTGGTGTCAGATATATCTGGTATGAAGGCGAAACAGTATCGCGACTCTCCGGAGCCTCGATCATTTCGATCACATTGTCGGAAAGGAGCATAGTATCTACATCCATTCTATCGAGCACAGATATGATCAAAGAGTCTTCTTGGACTAGGAGCGCAGTAAGTAAATGCAGGCAGTTCACATGATTTTGTCCTCGCTCGATGGCGAGCTCGTGCGCTTTCCTTATTGCTTCTTTTGCTTTGGTTGTAAAATGATTGAATGGTGGCATATGTGTGTATTATACTATGTTTATTGTTTAATGTCAAATACTGGGTCCTTTATTTCTTCTTTGGTCGTAGGGTCTTTTTTGACTGGACTCTCCCCTTTCGGCAAAATCTTTAAGATAGTGAATCCGTTGGCATATTTCTTCAAAATTTCGGCTTGGTACATATTTTTCTCCAGCATTATTTGGTACACTGTTCCGCTTGATCCGAGAATACTATTTTCTACCAAAACAAGTCCAACATCGGAAATGATCACGCCTGTTCCAAGAGCAACTCTGTCGGCTCCTACAATACTCGGGTCATTTGGCATATAGATCTCTACCACGGCATTTGAATCAGCGACAATAGTTGTGTCCTCTTTGTTATCAACTGGAGTAGAAGTCACATTGTTGATAGTACGCTCTATAACCCTGTTGATAGTTTGTGGTACAGATTTGGGTACTTGTTGCATCAGTGACACAGTCACTATACCTGTGGCAATAGATACGACAAAACATACAAGTAGTACGAGCAGTATCATCTGTGTTTTTGTTAGATCTTTGATATCCATTATTCTATTGTATCACAAGTGTCAAAGTTATTTCCAATTTTTGTATTTCAACAAAATTTCTTCCAATATTTTAAGGAGTTTTTTTATATCGAACATTGTTGTACTCCGGCCGAGTGTTATACGTAGAGATTCTTCTGAGGGAAAGTTGTCTCCTGCTTGGCGCAAGGCATGGATAACATGCGAGGACTCTTCCTCTGTGCTTTTGCAAGCGCTCTTGCTCGATACTGCAATACCCCGAGAGTCGAGCTCTATGACCAAGAGTTCACTTGATATACCAGCTATCGTTATATTTATATTGTTCGGCAAGCGATTCACTCTGTCACCATTGATATGGATTTTGTAGCCAGTAACTTTTTCTAAAGATAGAATTTGTTTGAAGAAATAATCTATTAAAATTTTTAACCTATCTAGTTCTGTATTTTTTAATTTATTGGTAATTTCCAAAGCCCGAGCAATGCCAACAATACGTGATACATCTTCTGTGCCGGGCCGTAACCCCATTTCCTGACCTCCACCTTCGTAGATTGGTGCAAGCGCTACTGTACGCTTTTTATAAAGGATACCAATACCTTTTGGCCCATAAATTTTTGAACCATTGAAAGTCATTAAGTCGACGCCAAGCTTATCTACATTTTCAGTGAACAAATAATTCATAGCCTGGCAAGCATCTGTGTGGAAAAATAAATTATCTTTATTGCTATGCTTTTTAAACCTTCTTATTACTTTTGCAATTTCTTGGATTGGTTGGATGGTGCCTATCTCATTGTTCGCATGCATGACTGACACAAGCACAGTATTTTCTTTCAAGGCTTCTTCGATTTTCTTTGGATCAACGATTCCATTTGCTTCCGGAGGGACAAAAGTAACTTCTGCCAAGCCTTTATGCTCAAGCATTTTGCAATTTTCTATAACCGCACTATGCTCGATCGTTGTTGTCACAATATGCGGCATATATCGAAGTCCGACTTCACTATTTTTATAAATTGATCCGAGGATTGCAAGTGCGTCGCTCTCAGTACCACTGCCGGTAAATATGATCTCATCAGCATGAGCACCTATAGCGCGCGCGATATTCGCGCGCGCCTCATCTATCACCTTGCGGACCTCCACACTTTGAGTATGAATACCGTTTGGATTGGCAAAAAGAATTTTTTCACATTTAGATACATATTTTTGGATAGAAATATCAATCGGGGTCGCAGATGCGTGGTCCATGTATATCAATTTTGGCTTTATAAATCTCATAAAAAAACTATACCATATATTGTAAAAAATGCTTATTTAGTATATACTTTCCGTTATATGGATACTCAAATACTCATTATCTCAATACTTGGGCTTGTCATTGTATTCCTTGTAATACTCTTTGTGCGTTTTGAGCATAAATTCAAAAAGCTCTTTGCTGGCACTCAGGCTCGCGACCTTGAAGAAGTTATCCATATCATCCACAAACATGTTGAGAATCTAAAAGACAATCAAGAGCTTGTCGGTCAGAATATCAATACAATCAACACTCGCTTGGCAAAAAGTATTCGTGGCATCGAAACACTACGATTCAACCCATTTCCTGATGCTGGTGGCAACCAGAGCTTCGCTATTGCGCTTGTAAATGACGAAGGTGATGGAGTAGTCTTGTCTAGCCTCTACGCTCGTGACCGTATGAGCATCTTTGCAAAGCCAATCGAAAAAGGTACAGCGCTACATGACCTGTCTATAGAAGAACAAGAAGTACTAGATAAATCTAAAAACAAAAATGGAAAAAAATAACAACAACCAAAAATCTGTACGCGGACCAGTAGTCGTCGTGATGGGTCATGTTGACCATGGCAAATCGACGCTTCTTGACTATATCAGGCAGACAAACATTGTCGACGGTGAAGCCGGCGGTATCACCCAGCATATTTCTGCGTACGAACTTGTTCACAAAGACGAGAGTGGTACTGATCGCGAGATCACCTTCCTCGATACTCCAGGACACGAAGCATTTTCCAAAATGCGTACTCGCGGAGCAAGCACAGCAGATATCGCTATCCTTGTTGTTTCAGCAGAAGACAGCGTAAAGACTCAGACTCTCGAAGCTTGGAACACTATTATTGAAAGTAAAATCCCTTACATTGTCGCCATCAACAAGATCGACAGACCAAACGCCAATATAGAAAAAACAAAAATGGACCTCGTTGAAAAAGGCATCTATCTCGAAGGCATGGGTGGAGACATCCCATTTGTAGCTATCTCGGCAAAAGTTGGAACTGGTGTCGATGACCTCCTCTCGCTTATTATTCTTGTATCAGACATGAATAGCCTCTCTTGTGATAGAGCTTCCAATGCGGAAGGTGTGATCATCGAGAGCCACCGGGATCCAAAACGCGGAATCTCTGCTACAGGCATCCTAAAGAACGGCACACTCGAAAGCGGTATGTTTGTAGTCGTTGGCAACACCATGACTACTACACGTATTATGGAGAACTTCAAGGGTGTACCTGTAAAAAAGCTTTCTTGTCCCTCCCCTGTACGCCTTGTTGGATTCGACTCTGTGCCAGAAGTTGGCAGTATTTTTTACTCTTTCAAGACTAAAAAAGAGGCAGAAGCTCATATAGAATACGTAAAAGAAAATGGCACGGTAGAGAAAAAAGATGAATACAAAAATGAGAAAAATATAAAAACAATTCCAATCATTATCAAAACTGATGTTTCAGGCACTATAGAAGCCATTGAAAAACAAATTGAAAAGATAACCACTGAAGAGATCTCTTTCCGAGTGATCGTTAAAGGCGTGGGCAATATCAGCGAAGCCGACTTGCGATCCGCATCGATCGACAAAGAAAGTGTGGTCGTCGGATTTAATGTAAAGCTCGAGCCAAATGCTCGCGACTTAAATGAGCACTTGCATGTAGAAATCCAAACTTTCAGCATTATATATGAGCTTGCAGATTACCTTGCAAAAATCGCGGAAGAGCGCCGTCCAAGACTCGAGATTACCGAGATCAATGGAACATTAAAGGTGCTCAAGACATTTGGCGAAACAAAAAACTCAAAAGTTGTCGGTGGCAAAGTGCTAACTGGCAAGATCGGCGAAGGCAATGTGGTACGTATTATGCGCCGAGATTTCGAAATAGGTAAAGGCAAGATAGCTGGTCTACAAAACAGCAAAATCAAGATCAAGTCGGCCGAAGAAGGTTCCGAATGCGGTGTCATGATCGATACAAAGATCGAGATCGCAAGTGGAGATATAATCGAAGCATTTACGATAACAATACAATAATATGGCATTCCGCGAAGAAAAAATTACGAACCATATACGCGAGCTCGCAGCCACATTCATAGAGCGTGAATCTGGCGCAACTTCTATGATCACCGTCACTCGTGTACATCTGTCTGTCGGTGGTAAACATGCTACGATCTTTGTATCTGTACTACCAAGAGAAAAAGAAAACGCAGCCTTTGGATTCCTCAAAAGGAATTTAGGAGAAATGCGCTCCTTTATCCAATCCCGACTACACATTCATCCGATCCCCTTCTTTGAAGTCGAGATCGATGAAGGTGAAAAGAATCGCCAGAAAATTGACGATTTGTTGAGAAACGGGTAATATAGAGGATATCTTACGATATGCCCGAGTGGTGAAATTGGTAGACACGCAAGACTTAAAATTTTGTAGCCGTTAGGCTGTGTGGGTTCGATTCCCACCTCGGGCACATTTTGTTAGAAATAACAAAATTTTGGTTTTGTTCAAAAATTAGATACGCCCTTTTAGCTCAGCTGGTAGAGCAACTCCCTCTTAAGGAGATGGTCGTAGGTTCGACTCCTACAAAGGGCACAAAGAAAAATGTGTTTTTTCTTTAGGGCCTAGTCGCCAAGTGGTAAGGCAAGAGTCTGCAAAACCCTTATACGGCGGTTCGATTCCGCCCTAGGCCTCAGCATAGAATACCCAAGACATAAACAAAAAATTCTCATCAATTGATGAGAATTTTTTGTTTATATGTGCTGGAGAGGAGACTTGAACTCCTAAGCCTTGCGGCACTAGTTCCTAAGACTAGCGCGTATACCAATTCCGCCACTCCAGCATAGAAG
>CAZUQJ010000011.1:0-15539 GCA_964622505.1 uncultured Candidatus Saccharibacteria bacterium
GAGGTGTACTAATTGTTCGATTCCTATTAGGAAATTTGGACATCACACATAAAATAAAATTATATTTATCCCGTCGTTCGCGAACGACAGGATTTACATCTTGCTTCTATATATAGAATTCATGCAAACAAAAATTCTGCTCGCATTGTAAATGCGAGCAAGTTGAATTTTTTGTTCTGGTGATTTGGCAGTGGGGTCATACCCGATCACATTCCGAACTCGGAAGTCAAGTCCACTCGCGCTGATGATACTCATTCGTGGGAAAAGTAAGCTATCGCCAGAACAAAGTATTTAACACAAACTCTTTATACATCAAACACGCTTTTTAAATGCGTGATTTTTTGGTATTATATACACATATGTCTTGGGCGGGGAGGCGACAATTTTATTATTCTTTTGGACTGCTTATTTTTGTATGCGGTGTACTTGCATTATTCCTATACCCGCTGCTTGTAAAAGCTCCAACATGCAATGATGCCAAGCAAAATGGTACTGAGCTTGGAGTAGACTGTGGGGGCTCTTGTTTGAAATTCTGCCCATACCAAGTGTCGGCACCAAATGTACTGTGGAGTAGGATCTTCCCAGTTACTGGGTCAAATTATAACCTGGTAGCTTATGTTGAAAACCAAAATATCAATGCAGGTATTTACGATATAAATTATGAATTCCGAGTTTACGATACAGAAGGCAAATACATCGGTCGCAGAGAAGGCCACACATTCATCCCACCCAATCAGCGGATAGCAATATTTGAAAGTCACTTTGATGTTGGCAAGAGTATTCCAAAGAATGCAACTTTTGCATTTACAAGCCAGCTTCTATGGGTCAAGCAGGAGTCGATAGCGACAGGGTTGCCTTTGAAGGTAGATCGGATTATGTATTCCGAGGACACAGGCGCACCTCGCTTGCAGGCACGTATTCGTAATGATTCGATTTTTTCAGCCCCTGCCTTTGATGTTATAACTATTTTGTACAATACAGATCACAATGCTATCGGCGTCAGCAAGACGCATCTCGAGGGCTTGGGCAAAAGCCAATCAGCCCCGATCATCTTTACCTGGCCGACATTGTTCAAAGATACACCCGTCGTGAAGGACATTCTTCCCCAGATTAATCCATTTATGGTCAAATTTTAAATTATGAAATCTCGGTTTTTAAAGGTAGATTGGTTGCTTGTATTTTTCTTGATCCCTGTTTTGTCCGCGGGATTGGTGACGATGAAGTCATTTACTAGCGTCACGCCATATTTCTCCCATCAATTTGTATTCATCGGGATTTCTTTTCTAATATTTTTTATATTTTCATGTGTAGATTTTCGTTTTTTGCGCCGAACTGATGTCATAGTAGCAATATTTCTATTATTTATTTCACTACTCATCTTGGTTTTGTTTGCTGGTCATACTTCCAATGGGGCCACGAGTTGGTTTTCCTTTGGTTCTTTTTCTTTCCAGCCTTCGGATATGATGAAGCTTGTACTCATACTGGTTTTGGCAAAATACTTCTCTCGTCGGCATGTCGAAATTCGTAACATCAAGCATATATTTATCTCGGCGCTTTACGCGCTTGTGCCGTTTCTTCTTGTTTTCTTTCAGCCAGACTTTGGTAGTGCGATGATCATATTCTTTATTTGGTTTGGTATGACGCTCGTCTCCGGAATTTCAAAAAAGCATTTACTGATCGTTATCGGTTTTGGGTGTGTAGTCCTAGGACTATTTTGGATGTTTGTCTTTGCTCCTTATCAAAAGGCTCGTATTGTAAACTTTGTGAACCCATTATCGGATGTGCGTGGTAGTGGGTACAATGTGTATCAGTCGACTATAGCAGTAGGCTCGGGGCAGATCTTTGGTAAAGGAGTTGGCTTTGGCACACAGTCACGCCTCAAATTCCTGCCAGAATATCAGACAGACTTCGTATTTGCCGCCTTTGCTGAAGAATGGGGATTTGCTGGAGTTTTATTGCTTTTCATCCTTTTAGGACTTATACTGTGGCGTATATTGCACAGTGCAATGCTTGGAGCCACAAATTTTGAAATTCTTTTTGGTGTTGGACTTGCAATTTATATGGCAAGTCACATGATCATCAATATAGGCATGAACATTGGTCTGATGCCCGTAACAGGGATTACGATGCCATTTATGAGTTATGGCGGATCGCATTTGATAACAGAATTTATGGGCTTGGGAATATTGATGGGTATGCGTGGATATTCGCGTGTAGCTCATCGAGACGATATGCGCAACGAATTCTTAGGAATTTAGAAAATGTAGGTGTTGGACACCTACATAAAATATTATGACAACAATAATCGATGGAAAAAAAATAAGAGATGGGATATTGGAAGGCGTGAAGAGTGGCGTAGAGGCTTTGCCATTTCAGCCTGTTTTTTGTGATGTTTTGGTTGGCTCCAATCCAGAGTCGGCACAATATGTACGCATGAAGGCTCGCATGGCAGAAGCTATGGGGATACATTTCCACAATGCACATTTCCCAGAGGATATTACGACAGAGAAATTAATGGAAGAAGTCCACAAACTCAAAGATGTGCCCCATATGTGTGGGATCATTATACAATTACCATTGCCAGCACACTTGGACAAAGATCGCATACTAGACTCGATCGAATCTGATATTGATGTAGATTGTCTTGGCAAGAAGGCGAGTGATGTATTTTATAATGAATCAATAGAGATCGGCTACCCAACAGCGCTCTCATGTATGACCATTCTTGATTCTTTGAATTTAGATTTAAAAGGTAAAAAAATTGTTGTTGTTGGGCAAGGTCAGCTTGTGGGTAGACCAGTAACTCACTTGCTACAAATCCGCGGGTTAGAAGTCGAGATTGTAACTCGCCATACAGAGAATAAAGACGAGATTATAAAGAGTGCCGATGTTATTATTTCGGGTACGGGTGCGGGCAAACATATTACCGGTGATAAAATAAAACAAGGTGCGGTGATTATAGACGCAGGTACATCGGAATCCAATGGATCGATAGTGGGAGATGTCGATTTGGAATCTGTGCAGGATATTGCGAGCTTTGTGTCGCCAGTGCCCGGTGGAGTAGGGCCGGTGACTGTATCGATCCTTCTTGCCAATGTATTAAAAGTTGCACAAAAAAAAGCCAATGAATCAAAATCTATTTAACTTTTTCTATGGATTGTCTGGAAATAGTATTGTAGCTTCTTTGTCGATCTATTTTTCCTATGGATTGACCTACCTTTTTATATTTCTGATTGTTGTTTGGTCCTTGGTAAAAAAAGGGAAGAAGATGTATGCTTTTTCCTTACTTGTTTTGACAGGTATATCTTCTTGGCTCCTTGCGCATTTCTTGAAATTTATATTTCATATACAAAGGCCATTTATCCAAAATAATATTGTGCCACTTTTCCACGAAAGTGGGTACTCATTTCCTTCGGAGCATACGGCCGTACTCACAGCTCTGGCATTTGCTATATATAGTATCAACAAAAGACTTGGGATAATATGTTTTATTTTTATGTTTATTGTTGCACTGTCTCGTATTATTATTGGCGTACATTATCCAATAGATATTCTGGGGGGAATTATTGTCGGGCTTTTCACTGCATATTTATCTATAAAAATTTTTAATAAAATCAAATGAATACATTTCACATAGTCATCTTAAGCATTGTCGAAGGAATCACAGAATTCTTGCCTGTTTCTTCTACTGCGCATATAGATATTACCCGAGAGTTGCTCGGTATACTATCGACCGATTTTATAAAAAGCTTCGAAATCACTATTCAGCTTGGAGCTATTTGCGCCGTGCTATTTTTGTATGGCAAACGCGTATTAAAGTCTGCTCGCTATATACGCAATGTCGTTATCTCTTTTATCCCGACCGGTATCATTGGATTTTTCCTCTATAAAATTATTAAAGGATTTTTGCTTGGCAACATACTACTCTCGGCCTCTATGTTGATACTAGGAGGAATTATTATAATTATTTTTGAACGCAAAAATAAAAATGAAATTATTGACCCCTCAATCTCCATAGAAACTCTTTCAATTAGAAAATTACTAATACTCGGAGTGGCACAGGCCTTGGCCGTGATCCCTGGAGTATCGCGTTCGGGTGCAGTCATTATTGGGGGGCGAGCTTTGGGAATATCAAAAAATATAATTACTGAATTTTCATTTGTTTTGGCTGTACCTACAATGCTTGCGGCAGTCGTGTATGATCTCTACAAATCAGGCTTTGCTTTTACGAATCTGCAATGGGTGGATATAGCACTCGGCTTCATTGTTTCCTTTATTGTAGCCTTTGTTGTTATTAAATGGCTCCTCTCATACATAAAGACTCACTCATTTGAATTTTTCGGCTGGTACCGGATTGTGATAGGTGCCATAATCATCATATATATAAGCCTTTTTTAGCCAAAAGATAGCCCGATTATGTAGTTGCTTTTTTTGGCAAAAGCCTATAAAATATAGCCTATTATGCTTAAAAAACGAATTACAGCTTTAATTATATTACTAATAGGGGTAACTGTTGGGTACTTTGTGTACCGATCGGAAGTGTCGCATATGAATGTGGTCAATGGTGCCACAGAGACTAAGTTGTCTACTTATCCTTTCAAACTCGGACTCGATCTTTCTGGGGGGACGCATCTTGTCTATCGTGCAGATGTAAAAGAAATACCAACAGGTGAAGTGACGGATGCTATGGCATCACTACGTGATGTAGTAGAGCGCCGTATCAATATCTTTGGAGTTTCAGAGCCAGTAGTAACTGTTGAAAGTGGAGGATTCTCTAACGCAGGTGAAGAGCGACTTAGTATTGATCTACCAGGTGTGACAGATACACAAGAGGCTATCAAGATGATCGGCCAGACACCAATTCTAGAATTCAAAGTAGAGGATCCAAATGCAGTACAACAAGCAACAATAGTAAATGGTCAGATACAACTCGACATGACCTCACAGTACAAAAATACTGAACTTACTGGTCGCTACCTAGACAAAGCAATCCTTGAATTTGACCCAAACAGTAACGAGCCTGTTGTCTCTATACAGTTCGACGCTGAAGGTTCAAAACTTTTTGAACAAATAACTCGAGAAAATATTGGCAAAACAGTGGCAATATTCCTAGACGGCCAGCCGATCTCTACTCCACGAGTCAATGAAGCCATCACAGGAGGCAAGGCGCAGATCAGTGGCAACTTCAAAGCCGAAGAAGCGAAGCTCCTTGTAGGCCGACTCAACTCTGGCGCATTGCCGGTGCCTATCGAGCTTATCTCGACTCAGACCATTGGACCATCTCTTGGAGCTACAGCAGTGCATGCTGGGGTCAAGGCAGCCTTGATCGGATTCCTCGTTATTGCACTATTTCTTATACTCTGGTACCGATTACCGGGATTGATTGCGGTTATAGCACTCTCTATGTATGTAGCGATTATGCTTGCATTATTTAAAGTGATTCCTGTCACACTTACTGCTGCGGGTATTGCTGGATTTATCATCTCGATCGGTATTGCTGTAGATGCCAATGTCCTTATATTTGAGCGTATCAAAGAGGAGCTCGCAGATGGCTGTACAGTGAGTGTTGCAATCAAGAACGGATTCTCTCGCGCATGGTCCTCTATCCGTGATTCCAATACTTCCAGTATCATTACTGCGATCATACTTTTCTGGTTTGGAACTGCACTTATCAAAGGATTTGCATTGACATTCCTTATGGGAGTTATCGTGTCGATGGTCTCTGCTATCTCTATCACTCGACTATTCCTATACGCACTTAACATTACAAAGACGAACAAGGTCACACACTTCCTCTTTGGGTCAGGAATAAGCACTACTAATTTAACAAAGTAAATTTTATGTTCGTAATTAAACACAAAAAAGTATTTCTTATTATATCGATTGTGCTTGTCGCCCTCTCGATCACTTCAATCTCGATCTTTGGGTTAAATTTTGGAATTGATTTCAAAGGGGGAGCGCAAACAGAAGTAGTCTACACATCTACGGTACCAACACAGGCCGATATAGAGGCGAAGCTTGCACCGCTTTCTATAGGCCAAGTACACACCCAGCCAACAGGCACTAATGGGTACATCATAAAGACCCGCAGTCTAACAGACGCAGAACATGTCTCTTTGGTCAGTGCATTGGGTAGTGATGTGACAGAAAAGAGCTTCACTTCTATTGGTCCATCTGTGGGTCGCGAATTGGCTCGCAAAGCGATCATCCTCTTTGTGCTAGTATCGCTTGGCATCATCTTCTTTATCGCATATTCTTTCCGCAAAGTAAGTAAGCCGATCTCTTCTTGGAAATATGGATTTATTGCTATTGTAACTTTAATTCATGATGTTTTGATCCCTGTAGGTGTATTTGCAGTGATTTCACATTTCTTTGGAACTGAAGTCGACACACTCTTTGTTGTAGCAGTGCTAACCATACTTGGTCTATCTGTTTCCGATACAATCGTTGTTTTTGACCGTATCCGAGAGAACTTGCGTACAGGACACTTTAAGACTTTTGAAGAAACAGTGGGCAACAGTTTGCGTCAAGTATATACACGCTCAATTATGACTTCCTTGACTGTCATTATAGTGTTGCTTTCTCTTGTATTTTTTGGCCCACAAAGTACACGTGTGTTTGCCATCATGCTGACTGCTGGTATGTTCTTTGGTACATATTCATCTATCTTCCTTGCATCTCCACTACTTGTATTTCTCAACGGTCGTCTTGCGACAAAGACAAAATAGATTCTATTGTGTATAATATAAATGTTCTCGTCTCGTCTATCTTACTGATAGATTATTAATTAATTTAAAATTTTATGGCACTATACATTATTTTAGGTATCATCGTCGTTCTGGTCATATGGGTCATCGCCTCATACAACGGGTTTATTCGCCTTATCAACAACGCAAAAGAAGCTTGGTCCGACATCGAAGTTCAGCTCAAGCGACGCTATGACTTGATCCCAAACTTGGTCAACACAGTCAAAGGCTATGCAACTCATGAGTCTACAGCTTTTGAAAAGGTCTCCCAAGCACGTGCAGCCGCGATGGGTGCAAAGACGATAGGGGAGCATTCAAAGACAGACGCAATCCTCGGGCAAGCAATTACCGGACTCTTTGGTATCGCTGAGGCGTATCCAGAATTGAAAGCTAATATCAATTTCCTAGAACTTCAAAAGGAGCTATCCGATACAGAGAACAAGATCCAAGCAGCACGCCGATTTTATAATGGCAACGTGCGTGACTTAAACACAGGTTTGCAACAATTCCCAGGCAACATCATCGGTGGCGCATTCAAATTTGGCAAAATGGAATTCTTTGACATCCCAGACGACGGGGTAGAAGCAAAGCCTGTGGAAGTGAAATTCTAATAAATAAATACAATGCAAAATCAAATAAGTAATCTACTCGAGCAATATGGGCTGTCATACATAGATGTAGCTTGGGGTATTGGCATATTGTTTTTTGCTGCATACTTTTGTTTGATTGTGCTTTATTTTTTACCAAAATATTTCCAATTAAAGCGATCGGTTGTTACTGAGTATGAGCCACCTGAAAGCATGCGTCCATCTGAGGTTGCGTCACTGTATAAATTTTTCGGTATTACTACTCGACGAATGCTTACTGCTGACATCTTGTATTTGGCCTCCTTGGGTTACATTACAATAAAGAATGCTGAATTGGCTCCTCACGAAAAGAACGAAAAACTATTTCAAAGTGTTGTTTACTTTTTTCTACTCTTTCGTAGTTGGGTGATACTTCTAGTCTTTGCGGGGATTGGCTCAAGGTTTATTCCCGGAATAGGATGGGTGGTTATAGTTGGGATAGTGGTATTCGACAGGGTAAGAATTAAAAATTTTATTCATTTAATTTTACACCCAAGAGAGTTTAGTATCAGCAGAACCTTGGATAAAGATATTTCTGCTATGCCTCCTAAATTAGTACCGCTCTATAATTTGGTTTCAAAGGATGGTGAAGTTATCACATTAGATACTCTTAAGAAGAGTCAACGATTCGATGAATTTCAAGCTTACGTCAATGAGATAGTTGAAAGCACGAAAGGCCACAAAAATATACATAAGCGATTCTTTAGATTTGGTCCATTTTTCTTCTTCCAAATCTCACTTGTTTTTTTACTTGGGTATTTTTTTAACATTCAGATCGGGCCACTCCAGAGCACCGATAGCTTTTTGTTGATTGGAGTTTTTTCGGCAGGAATGGTATTTTACGAATTAATGCAATCCCTAGTACAACGCACACTTTTTAAAATGAGGATAGAAGGATACAGATTAGCTGGTTTCTATCGGTACGTTCTTGTTGCTGAAAAAAGCAGGGCACTTGTGGATGACAATCCCACTGAAAAATTTTCAAAATTTTTGCCATATGCTGTGGCTTTCGGATTTGAAGATAACTGGATTAAAAGTTTTAAGCACACAATAAGCACTCCACCTGATTGGTATCAGGGTTCAAATTTTGATTCTATCTCAGCATCAATGATGGAACTTGATTTGATAATGAACGCACCTAATAAATAGATTTTAAAATACACTTTGTGGTAGCAGTTTATCCCCATAAAAGGGTGTTTATTTGGCTTTTGGCTTGATATAATTAAGAAATGGAAAATATTAAAATAAGCTCTTTGATGAGCCCGGGGCGGGGGATGGCGTTTGGTCTTTTAGCAGTTGTTTCTTTAATCATTAGTGCTCTTGGTTTGATCAATGCACCTGTTTCAAGTTTTGGAATGGTGGCTGTGTTTATCTTTATTGGATTATTGGTCGCATCGGTGTTACTTTATGTAGCGGCACGGTTGGTCAAAGTCCCAAATGCATCTTTTTCTAAGATGATCGTCTTGTCGGCTTGTGTATCGTTGGTCACAAATGTAGTCGGATTGGTATTGGGTCTTGCCGGTCTATCAGTAGTAATTCTTTTCATAATAAATATCATTATTGTGATCGCTTTGATGCGCTGGTACCTACAGATCAGTGTTCTTAAATCAATTGGCATACTGGTTGTTGAGATATTGATCGGGTTTGTTCTCGGGCTTGTACTGTTCTTTACTGTCGGTATGGGCGTAATAAAGATGTTCTTGGGTGGTGTTGCGCCAAACATGGACAAAGCACCAACAGTAGACTCTGCTATAATGCAAGACGTCAACGAAGGGAAGGCTGCTGTTGATATAATGACTTACTAATATTTATTTAAATAAATTCTTGAAAATAAAGCCCCTGTCAAAGGGGTTTTATTTATTGACAAAACACCCAAAATACTATATAATATAAAAAATTTAAAAACCCTATAAAAATCATGAAAAGAATAAGTATTTTCTCGCTCCTTGCTCTGGTAAGTTTGAGCTTTTTTAGTTATGGTCAGAATGATCATAAAAATTCTAACAATTGTGAAATAACAGGTAAGGAAGTAATGTTAAAAGATGTAGATGTTTTTCGCCACGATCACTCTATCGCTAAGGGTGCTTTTTTATTAAAAAACAACGACTCTTTTCTTGTCACAGCGGAACATTTATTTCCTATTGGACGAGAAGACTTCTATTTCATTATTGTGAATAATGATACCTTGTATGTTTCTAGTTTGGAAATATGTAAGGATGATGCTGCTATCCTAAAACTTGGAAAAGAAAAAAAATTATTTAAAGGATTTTCCAAATTTAAAGGAGGTACAACCGATTCGACAGAAGTTAATAAATGTATAATATTTAAACCCAAATTTTTCCAAAAAATTTTTTCGCTTTGTGGAGATAGTGCTACATGGATTGGATATGTCCAAAATGAAAATCAGGAATATTTAGGGATAATTATTGATATAAAGACCAAGATCGGAGAATCTGGAACAGTATTCTATGATAATACAGGTGGTATTTTTGTACTTAGTAGATGTGTAAACGCACACGACAACAAGAAACTCTCTGTCTTGCTTAAGGATAAAGAAAATTTTACAGTACTTATGCCGGTAGGTTTTTCTATAAAAGAAAATGATTATAAGACCGGAGACTATCAAATTATTGGATGGTAAAATCTTTTTTAAAATCAAAAATAGCGTACCAATAGGTACGCTATTTTGTTACCTACCCAAGCTTAAATCAGGTGTTGGACACCTGATTCTTTGAAAAAGTAGGCAGGAAATGGTATATTTAGGGGATTATGGCTACACTTTATACACATCAAGCTCAGAATGTTCGCAAGACCTGGTTCCTTATGACCACGTTTTTTATCCTTATAATTGCTATCGGCTACGCATTTTCTTACTATTACCAAAACCCAAATATCCTATACATTTTTCTTGCTTTTAGCTTGGGTATGAACATTTATTCATATTGGAATTCGGACAAAGTGGCTATCAAGCTGTCTGGAGCTGTACCTGCTGATCCGTTGCAATACAAAGAACTGCACAATATTGTAGAAAACCTTTCTATTACTGCGGGGCTTCCAAAGCCAAAAGTGTATATCATCAATGACTCTGCTCCCAATGCATTTGCCACTGGGCGCGACAAGAATCATGCAGCAGTTGCAGTAACCACCGGCTTGTTGAGTATACTCGACAGAGTAGAGCTCGAGGGAGTGATTGCTCACGAACTTTCGCACATTGGCAATCGCGATATATTGGTCTCTACTGTTGCAGTAGTCCTCGCTGGATTTATCACTATAGTTGCCGACTTTTTTATACGCTCGCACATGTTTGGAGGCAGTCGTGATAGTGATAGTAAGGGAGGTAATGCACTGATGATTGTCGGCATCATCCTTGCTATCCTTGCCCCTATATTTGCATCATTGATCCAGTTGGCTATATCGCGCAAGCGCGAATTCCTCGCCGACGCATCAGGAGCGCTACTCACACGCTATCCAGAAGGTCTCGCAAGTGCATTGCGTAAGATCGCAACACACTCAGCGCCTTTGCAAAAGGCGAGCAAAGCGACAGCCCATCTATTTATAGCCAACCCATTTGGAGGGGGTAAGATCAAGAGTTTGTTTGCAACTCATCCGAGTGTCGAGGCTCGGGTGGAAGCATTATTAGGTAAGAAGAATTAAAGGTATGAATATATTTCAGCAAATCAAAAGTAGTGTGTATGGTCCAGAGTATTATAAAGAGGTAGTAGGGAACATGCGCATGCGTTCGTCTATTAAGTATTTGGCAAAATTGTCTCTACTCATCGCCCTCCTTTCTATTGTTGTATCGATTGTATTTTTACCAAAGATGTCTAAGTTGGCAAAAGAGCAGATCAATTCAATTGTTGCATTGTATCCGGCCGATCTTGAGGTAACTATCACCAAAGGTAAAGCGTCTATCAACCAACCAGAACCTTATTTTATAAAAGGAGTTGATGGTAAAAATTTGATAGTCATCAATACCAAAGAAGCATTTACTGTAGACAAGTTTCAGGCTTACGGTACGTTTGCTCTTCTTTCTGCGACTGAATTTGTAGCCATAAAGGATATGGATACTGGCCAGCTACAAGTAATGCCGTTGCCCAAACAAGATGGGTTTGTTACTAAAGCACTGGTACTAAAAGGCCAAGGATGGCTAGTAGATGCATTGCCATGGATCTTTGCTGTAATTATAGTTTGTATTGGTATGGTATTTTTCATAGGGAATTTTGTTGGAAGTTTGATCATCCTTTTCATTTATGCTCTGGCTGTCTGGATTATGTCACAGATATTTAAGTGGAACCTATCTTACAAAAAATCTTACCAAGTAGGACTGCATGCTATGACATTGGCAAGCATACTGAGCCTCGTTACTTTCATGGGAGTGCTTGGCTTCATGGATAACTTTTTTGTAAAATTACTACTTGTAATACTCGTTGTATATATCAACTTGAGAAATTTGATCACAGTGGCACCCGTAGTTACGATTCCAGAAGTTATGCCAGAACCGATCAAAGAAGTTGAAGTACAAAAAGCAACGGTGTAAGTATTCCGTCTTGCAAATAAAAGGTTTTTCGAGTATCGTATGGGTACTCGGATTGGAGGATTCGCATAGCGGTCTAGTGCGCACGCTTGGAAAGCGTGTGTGGGTAAAACCACCAGGAGTTCGAATCTCCTATCCTCCGCCATGCAAAATCAAGGTACATCATGGGAGCGTGAATATAGGAATCCAAAGTTAATGACAGGGGATAACAAGCCTCAGAAAGACTTTTTGAATTTCCTTAAATTTTTAAAAAAAGAAGAGCAGTATAAGGTTGAAGATAAAGATATTCTAGACTTAGGCTCAGGCACAGGACGCAATTCCAATTATTTGGCAAGCTTGGATAATGATGTGATCGGGATAGAAATTTCAAGGACCGCTCTTGAAAGTGCTAAAAATAATGCCAAAAAAGAAAATCTAAAAGTTGATTATCGTTTGGGTGATATTGGTGCTCCATATGATTTGGCAGATGATTCTATCGATATAATCCTAGATATTACCTCATCGAACGCACTCAATGAAAAAGGGCGAGATATATATTTAAATGAGATGCATCGAGTTTTGAAAAAAGGCGGATATATATTTGTCCGCGCATTGTGCAAAGACGGCAATGCAAATGTGAAGAATCTTTTAAAACAAAGCCCTGGCCCCGAGTGTGATACCTACTATTTAAAAGAGCTCGATCTTGTCGAGCGAGTATTTACACGTGTTGATATTACTAAACTGTATTCAAACTATTTTAAAATTTTAAAATTAGAGAAAAAGACGAGCTATACCAAAGTGACAGACCGCTTGTATAAGCGCGACTACTGGATGGTGTATTTAAAGAAAAATTAATTTAGCGAGTTCTTTTGCAAAGGGTGGAGCTGTGAGGCAATACCCATAGCGCAGGCGATAATCACCAGGTTTTTGATGATGTACTGACCTTCCAGCGTTGGTACCAAGAGTCCAGACCAGGTTGCTTCTCGTAGCATAAAAAGGGGCATAAAGGTTGTGATCATATGCAAGAGCAAGAGTGGCATGACAATCCGCTCAAATCCTTTTTTGAGGAATAGCAGTCCGATAAGACATTCAAATATTCCAAAGAGAACGATGAATGTACCAAAGCTCATGAATGATATTGTTTCCTCAAACAGTTTTTCTACCAAAGGAGTAGCAGGGGATAGACCAAAGACTTTCAAGATCCCAAACCAAAAGAAAACCACAAACAACCCAAACCGAGCCATAGGCAACCAGTATTTTTGAAAGAAGCGGATAAGATGTAAATCAATTGTTTGGAGTTTCATAATTGTAGTATAACTTGTTTTAAAATAAATACCACTAGTGGTATAATTTGTATATGAAAAAATACATACCCCACATGCTCTTAGTGCTCTATTGTATCGAGTTTGTGATTGCAGGTATCAACCCATACTCACGTCCTGTTTGGTTTGCCGAAAATATTCCAATATTGTTGCTCGTAGGGTATATTGTTTTCCTTTTTTATAGAGGCGTTCGATTTTCCAATACCGCATATGTACTGATGTTTATATTGCCATTCTGGCATACGATTGGGAGTCACTACACATTTGAACGAGTGCCGTTTGATTTCTTTAACGACATTTTTGGATATAGTCGCAACATGTTTGACCGCATTGGGCACTTTACTGTTGGTTTCTATTCGTTGCCGATCATTGAATATTTAGTTTCTCGTAAATTGGTTGCAACAAAGATGCTGGCCGTAACTTATGCGATATTTACTGTGGCCTTTGTAGCAGTATTTTATGAATGGGCAGAATGGGGGTATGCAGCACTGTATGGGGGCGAGAGTGGGGCAGCCTTCCTCGGATCCCAAGGCGATATCTGGGATGCCCAAAAAGACATGTTGCTCGATGTGCTCGGGGCAGTAGTCGTTTCAATCTTCTACTTCATTTTCCAAAAGAAAAATAAATAATATGGCCCAGATTAAAACAAAAGAGCAAATAAAGAAAGTGACGCAGGCGTGCCTTATTACGGATGCTATTTTTGCCAAAACTTTGAAGAACTTTTATTTCAAAACAGAAAATGAACTGAAAGATTTTATTCTTACAGAGATAAAAAGTAGGGGATTGAAACCAAGTTTTGATCCGATTGTTGCCAGTGGTCCGCGAGCTGGCAACGAAATACATCCACAAGCGACAGATTCCAAATTAAAAGGCTTTGTAATTATTGATTTTGGCGTGGTTTATGAAAAATATATGTCGGATATGACTCGCACAATTTTCATCGGCACACCGACGCTGAAAGATAAACAAATTTATAATAAATTATTGATCTCGCAAGTCAGTGCAATCGTGAATGTAAAAGATGGCGTGAATGCGGGTATGATAGATAGTTACACTCGCAAATTGCTAGGTGCTCATGCTAAATATTTCATTCATATGCTCGGCCACGGTGTAGGGACCAAAATCCACGAAGAGCCGAAATTGTATCACAAACTCACCAAGCCTGTATTGAAAGCTGGGATGATAATAACAATCGAACCAGGCCTGTATGTGAAGAATCGCTATGGAATAAGAATAGAAGACACAATAGAAGTCACCAAAAAAGGCTTCAAGATATTAACCAAATCCCCAAAGGAATTAATTTGGATAAAGTGATAGAATAGGAATACCTGTCCCGTTAGAGATATTATATGTTCTATACTTACGTACTTAAAAGTAAAAAGGATGGTAAGCTATATACTGGGAGTACAAATGACCTCCGGAAGCGCCTTATGCAGCACAACACTGGGAAATCTACATATACGAAAGGACGAGGCCCATTTGTTATTATTTATTACGAAGCATGTTTATTAGAAGAAAAAGCTCGGTCGAGAGAATTATTTTTAAAATCGGGAATGGGCAAGCGTTATCTTAAAAATAGATTAGGCGCTTCCTATCTCTAACGGGATGAACAAAATAGGTATATTTGATTCGGGACTTGGGGGGCTTTGGGTATTAAACCACCTCGAGAAAGAACTACCACAACATGAGTATGTTTTTCTGGCGGACCAGGCTCATGTACCTTATGGTGAACGGACAGCAGAAGAGATTGTAAATCTCTCTTTTAATAATACTGATTTCCTTCTTGCTCAAGGTTGCGAGATGATAGTAGTTGCTTGCAATACTGCTACCTCGGCTGCTATCAATAAATTACGCGAGAAATATAATGTACCATTTGTCGGCATGGAGCCGGCGATCAAGCCTGCGACTGAGAATTCAAAGACTGGGCATATTGGAGTCTTGGCTACTAAATTAACAATCGAGGGCGAGAGAATAAAAGAAAGTATCAATAAATTTGCAAACGGAACAGAGGTGCATACTTGCATTGGGCAAGGACTTGTCGAGCTTGTAGAAGAGGGGAAGTCGGATACAGATGAAGCGGAAGAATTATTGAAGAAATATTTACAACTATTACTTGATGAAAATATTGATCAATTAGTTCTCGGCTGTACGCATTACCCATTTTTAATAAAAAGAATAAAAAATATTTTAGGAGACAAAGTTAATATTATAGATCCTGCACCAGCTGTGGTAAATAGAGTGAAATTCTTATTGGAGGAAAAAGGCGTAGTATTAAATGATGGTGTGGGTAATATGAAATTGTTTACAACAGGAGATGAAAACAAAATGCAGA
>CAZUQJ010000012.1:0-12046 GCA_964622505.1 uncultured Candidatus Saccharibacteria bacterium
TGAGTCCGGGGCTGGAAAATTTGCTTTTGACGAAAAGCAAATTATTGTGGCTCACAAAAAATTTGTGATATAATCTCGATTATATATGCGCGGTTAGCTCAGTTGGTAGAGCGCGTCATTGACGTTGACGATGTCACAGGTTCGACTCCTGTATCGCGCACAAAATATATAGCCCCGAAGGGCTATTTTTGTGCGCGATGGCCGCAAGTGTTCTTCAGAACACGAGGACGGAGTCGAAGCCTGATTGAGGTATTTTATGAGTTTATGAAATAAAATATCCAATTAGGGTACTGAAACTGTAAGTTTCGAAACTCCTGTATCGCGCACAAAATAAGTACTGGAAAAAGTCCTTTAAATTTGCTAATATAATTCAATGGAAACGACTCAAATAGTTATATTGGCAGGAGGCAAAGGCAAGCGGATGAATATGGAAATGCCCAAGGCTTTGGTGCCTTTTCATGGCAAGCCAATGCTTGATTACTTGCTCGAGGCAGTGGCTCATAGCGGAGTAGATACCAAGCCGATCGTGGTTGTGGGGTATAAAAAAGAAGATGTTATAACGCATGTGGGAGAGCGAGCGGAATTTGTGACTCAAGAAGAGCAACTGGGTACAGGCCATGCGGTGAAAATTACGCAAGATTCTATCAGAGATGATATAGAAAATGTACTAGTACTCTATGGCGACCAGCCAACAGTGACTGGAGCCATGATTGCCAACTTGATAAATACACATTTAAAAAGTGAGGTAGTACTCACGATGGCCACAGTTACTGTGCCGAGCTTTGAAGATTGGTACCAAGTGTTCTACCGAACCTTTAGTAGAATTGTCCGAAATGAAGAGGATGGCAAAATAGTTAAGAGCGTAGAATTCAAAGATACAACAGAGGCAGAAAAAGAAATTACGGAAATCAACCCATGTTATTTTTGTTTTAATAAAAAGTGGCTATTTGAAAATCTAAAGCAAATACAAAATACAAATTCGCAAGGGGAGTACTACCTGACTGATTTGGTTCAAAAAGCTGCACAAGAGGGTAGTATTGCTTCGGTGGCGATAAGTCCTGAAGAGGCGTTGGGAGTGAACTCTATAGAGGAATTGGAGAGGCTTGAAAAGATTGTGCAGAAGTGATAGAGTAAAGAAAAAATCAAATCTATGGCAGAAAAAAGCTCAATTCCAAGCGGTCGTGGTAATGACTGTTTCCGAAATTCATCCGGATCAAGAAATCCACAAATTTTTTCAATGGTTCATCATAAATTACCAACTTCTGAAAAACCCAAAGTAAATTTAACTTTTAAACCCAAGAAGAAGGAATAAAAGGAGTTTTAAATAAAACACCTTAAAGATTTTACCCACATACTCTATACAATGACATAAAAACCGCTGCAGTGATGCACCGGTTTTTAATTTTATGAATTCTTCTGGATCCAGATATAAATGTCTTCGAGTGCTTTGACTGCGTCGCCTGTGGCGATGTTGTTTTGGTGGTAGATGCCGTTGGTTGCGTCTCCGGCGGCCCATACGCCGTCTACTTGCGTCTTTTGGGTCATTGGGTCCACAATCACTTTGCCACCTTCATTGAGTGGTACAACGCCTTTTAGGAATCCTGTATTTGGAGTCTGACCGATCTCGACAAATATTCCCGTAGTTTCTATTTTATTTTCTGTGTTTGTTGCTCTGTCGCGGTATGTGATTGAAGAAACGAAAGATATTTCGTCTTCCACAACTGGCGTACCGTCTACTCGAATAATATCTACATTTTTAATAGCTTTCATTTTAGGATTGGCCAAGACTTTCTGGACAGTGATCTCGTCGGCACGGAATTCGTTGCTACGGTGCAGTAGTGTGACGCTCTTGCAATATGCGAGTAGCTGAGCAGCACTTTCAAATCCTGCATTGCCTCCACCAATGACTACTACATCTTGGTCGGCAAAAAGGGGACCATCACAACTTGCACAGTAGGTGATACCGCGATGCTCGTATTTGTCGGCATTTATAGCTTCGAGCTTCCTACGCCCACTACCTGTGGTAACAAGCACCGTTTTACTCTGGTATGTCTTGCCAGTATCGGTAGTGATAGTAAATACATTGTCATTTTTTGCAATAGTTGTAACTTGCTGGCCCTCAAATACATCGAGGAATGGGCCTTTGTAATACATGACATGCTTCTTCAGATTCTCTCCTAGCTCTACACCGCCGATCTCGGGAGTTCCTATCCAGTTGTAGATAGTAGTAGATACAGTAGATTGCCCGCCGAATAGAGCGGTGACAAGAGCGCTTTTGAGTTGTTTGCGAGCAGCGTACACAGCAGCTGCAGCGCCTGCCGGACCTCCTCCTAAAATGATTAAATCGTACATGAAAGGTATTATACAGGAAAAATCGCTCCAACAAAAGTGGAGCGATTTTTCAGGGGATTATTTTTTATTTCTTCGCAAGAATGCAGGGACTGCAGACCAGTCGTCTGTGTCGTCTGTAAAGAGATCGTCTTCCTTTTCTTTTATGACAGAGTCGGATTTCTTTATGTATTCATTTATTGGTGCTTCTATTGGCTTTGGAGCCTTTATACTTGCCATAACATTTTCCTTCACAGCTTGAGCATTGCTTGCTTCTAATTTAGAATTGGAAGTCATAACACTTGCTTGGAATAGTGACTTCTTTGGCATGCCACTTGGGAAGCCAGTAGCGATAACAGTAACTTTCATTTCGCCCTTCTTTAGCTTCTCGTCACGGATTGTACCAAAGATGACCTTTGCATCTTTGTCGATAGACTCGGTAATAACCTGAGCTGCTTCTTGGATTTCGTGGATAGTTAGGTCGTCGCCACCAGAGATAGCAAAGAGTACGCCTTTAGCACCTGATATTGAAAGGTCGAGAAGTGGGGAATTGATAGCATCGATAGCGGCCTTTTGGGCACGGCCTTCGCCACCAGCAATACCTACACCCATGAGTGCTGATCCTGCATCAGACATAACAGCCTTGATATCGGCAAAGTCGACGTTGATCATACCAGGAGTTGTGATGAGTTCAGAGATACCTTCTACCGCTTGCTTGAGGACTTCGTCACACATTGCAAATGCTTGGCGGAAGCCGAGGTCTTTGTCGGAGATTGCAAGAAGGCGATCGTTTGGGATTACAAGGATTGCATCTACTTCGCGCTCTAATTCTGAAAGTCCCATTTCTGCAAGTCGCATACGTTGGTTGCCTTCGAAAGAAAATGGCTTGGTCACTACTGCAACGGTCAGGATGCCTTGCTCTTTTGCGCAAGCAGCAATGATCGGAGCAGCACCAGTACCAGTACCACCACCCATACCGCAGGCGATAAATACCATGTCGGCACCTTTTATAACATCTTGGATTTCGGCTTTTGTTTCTTCTGCGGCACGTTTACCGATTTCTGGATTCATACCAGCACCGAGCCCTTTTGTTAGGTTTTTTCCAATATGGATCTTCTTGTCTGAAAGGGAATTGTGCAAGTCTTGAGTATCGGTGTTCATAACGATGAATTCAACACCCTTGACCTTGGAGCTTATCATGTGGTTTAACGCGTTTTTACCAGATCCACCTACTCCTATTACTTTAATTCGAGCAAATGATTCTACGTCAGGATTGATTTTTGGCATATATAATATATAGAGTTTTTGTCTCTGCTACTGATAATAACAACCTCTATAATAGCAGATATAGAGATATCAGCAAGTATATAAGTGGAAAATCCAAGAGGGAGTTTTTATGGTAAAAGTTGAGACAAAATACCTTTGAAAAAGCCTTTTACATCTTTTACATTTTCATTTAATGAACCCGAAAGATCTTTGCTTGTGGTATTTAAATTTTTTGAAAGTGCGCAACCGAGCGCTGTGTACCACAGGCCATCTTTTATTTTAAATTTTGTGTTTATAGTTTCGTTTTGATATCCAAAACTCACAGGTAGGCGTAAATATTGCTTAGCAACTGCTTCGATTGTATGTATATGGGAGCCTCCACCAGAAATAATAATTCCTGCAGGCAATAAACCACTTCTTTTTATTTTCCTTAAATGATTTTCTACAAGTTCAAAAATATCTCCGAGGCGTGCGTCGATGATTTCATCGACTTTCTTTTTTGGATAGTCACCTACGATGGCACCGACTTTCAGATTCTCTGCATCGTCGAGTGATATTTTAAATCCGAGTGCAATGTCTTTTGTAATGTCCATGCCACCAATATTAAATGATTGTAAGGAGATCAGGAACCCGTCTTCGTATACTGCGAGAGTTACGGTGTCGAATCCAATGTTTAGTAGGGCACAGCCTGCCATTTTTTGCTTTTCTGAAAGGAGCAACTTACTCTCGGTTTCCGAACAAGCGACGACATCACGGACCTCGACGCCACATTCGGTAACAACTGTTACTAGGTCCTCTATGTGTTGCTTGGTAATAGTGACAAATAATGCCTTTGTTTCGAGTTTGACTCCACGCATGCCTTCGGGTCTACCATGAATCTCTTTGCCATCGAGTTTGTATTGTAGGGGAATAGTCTGGATGATTTTTTTGTTTACAAGATTTAAATTGTCCTCTGCTTCAGACAAAGAATTTTGAATATCAAGAAGAGTGGCTTCGTTGTCAGCGCGCGAGATAATAGAGCTACCAGTACCAAGCATACTACCAAGTCCAATACCTCCTATAGAAAGATATGCCTTTTTTATTTTTTCACCTGAGTTTGATTCAGCTTGAGTAAGCGCGGCTCGGATAGATTCTTTAATAGCTTCGGTGTTTACTATGTATCCCATGCGCATACCATTTGAGGATGCCTGCCCTCGTCCGACGACTGTTGGGGTGTCAGAATTTTTGTCATGCGCGAGAACAACCACGCGAACTGCATTGGTACCTACATCTATACCGCATGAAATTTTTCTTTTCATAATAAATAATTCAAGAACAAAATTTCTTTTTATGAAAAAAGTTTTAGAAATTTTTGCTCTGCTTTATCCATTGTACTACTATGTTGCATTCCTTTCAAATGCAAACAACCGTGGATAAACAAAAACTTCATAAATTTGGTGTATGACATGTCGAAATTGGGAGCATCCAAGCGGACTTGAACGGGCTCGATAAAAATTTCACCAGACTTTTTATCCAGCGGAAATGATAGAATATTTGTCGGATTATTTTTGCCACGATGCTTGAAGTTCAATTTTTTTGAAAGGGCTCGGGTTGCGAATACGAGCGACAATTCGTAGTCTTTGCCTAAAATTTTGTCTTTTATTGCAACAAAAGGCACCCGAGGACGGGCGCTTTTTGTCATGTTGATCACATCTACTTTACCGATCATTTTATTTCTTGATCTTTGTTGATTTGCCGAGTTTGTATAGCTTTTCTTGTACTTTCTTCTTTGCTATGTATTTGAGTCGGCCATTCTTTACTGCAAGCTTGGAAAGAGGACGCTCGTTGTAGCGCTTGCCCTTTACTTTCTGGATCATACCTGTCTCTTGCACTTTGCGAGAAAAACGACGGATCAAGTTCATGTTGCTTTCGTTGGTGTTCTTATTTACTTGTACTGTTACTTTCTTGCCCATATGTAGAAGAAGAATAGCATATAATGCATTATCACGCAATAGTTATATTACAAAAGATCTTCCGGATCGATGTTTATTGAAAATGCCGGAGAGAGCGTAAGTAACTTATCTCCGAGATTGATAGACTCTTTGTTTTCTTGGAAACTATGTACTTTTGGTGGGAAGGGCCAGATTTTTGGATCAATTTTCAATACGGTATTGATAACATATTCACCTTTGACTCGGCCGGCAAATGCGCTGAAAATTTGGGGATCATATTCGGCAAAAATTTCTTCCAAATAATTGCGAGCTTTTTCGCTGTCGCGCGCATTGCCACTAAATGTGATTTTGATCAATTTCTTGTATGGTGGGTAGCCAAATGCTTCGCGCTCTTTTAAATCTTCGCGATAAATAGGCAAGACATTGCCGGTCAGGATATGCTGGAGGATTGGGGTCTCGGGAATGCGAGTCTGGATGATCATATTGCGTGTGGTGATCAATGACAACTTCTCTATTATATGCAAGATCTTTTGATTCATATTAAATGAGGGGATCGAGAGTAGTCCATCGAGCGAGACTATAGCGCTGTGGGTGAACTCTTGGTTGATCGAAGAAAATGCCATTTCGGTGCCGATGAGAATGACATTTTTTGTATTCTCGATCTTTGCTTGAGCGAGTCGAACTTCTTTTTCTCCCGGTGTGGCTTCTTTGTCGATCTGCACAACTATTGCCTTTGGATACAATTTCTCTATCTCCTCTTTTACGCGATCGGTACCTATGCCAAGTGGAGTCAGATTCCAACTGTCGCATTTGTTACAGCGAGTTTGGGCAGTTTCCCTACGACCACATTTGTTGCACATAAATATTCTTTCCTCGGTTGTATTTTTGTCTTTAGTATTCTTTTTGTTGTAGAGCACGATCGGTACTTTGCAAGTTTTGCAGAGCATAGTGTCGCCACAGTCACCACACACAGTTACTCCGGCCAAGCCTTTGCGCACCGTAAAGAGGAATACGCTTTCATCGTGATCTTGAGCGTATTGGATCATCTTTTTAGTAGTGTCGCCGAGGACGGTGAAAGTTTGTGCGCCTTTTTCATTGACCTCTTCTTTCATATCGAGAATTATTTGGCGCTCGACACTTGGTAGTCGGAACAATGGCGATGCAACTTCGCCAAGCTCTTTGTTTTCGTGCCTGTGCAATGTCTCGGGGCGGAGCAACGTGTCGCCATATATCAGCCGGCTACCTTCGCATTCGGCAAGGACTTCGGCAAAGCTTCGGATGTCGACATAGGGTCGACGAATACCTTTATATGCTTCTGAGCTTTCGTGCTCGACAACTATTGTCTTGATATCGTACCTTGGTATAGAGAGGAACATACCGGTACCTATAATAATAACTGCGTGTTCCTCGGTAATTGCGCGGTTGTAATCTATGATCAACGTCTTTTTATTTATATTGCCATGGAAGCGAAAGACGTATTGCTCGATGCCTTTGGAAAATGCGTTGTAGAAAATGTCGATATCGTATTCTGTTGGCACGCAAACAAAGACGGATTGCTTTTTTGCAAATGCTTCGCGTACAAGTGTGCGATACCAGCTCAAGCGGTCGGAAGGCAATGCTTGGAAAATTACTTTTTCACAGACAATATTTTTCTCTTCATCATTTTTTAAAATAGTTTTAGGTTTTTTGAATTCAGAATATTTCTCCAAGAATATATTTGGGAGCATGGCATCGATAATGGCGCCTGTGGTCGTGGCATAATACTTTTGCATCCGAACACAAGCTTCAAAGAATGATTGGCGAAATGGTGCCAAGCCTTTTACGCTCTCAATCTTTTTGAGTTGGAAGTTTGCATCCTTGACTCCACCTTTGAGAGTAGATGCATCTTCAAGCTCAATAACAAGCGCATCGATCATTTTGGACCGTACAGGCACAGAAACAATAGAGCCTAAAGGAATCTCCTTTGCGGTAAAATAGGTCAGGTTTTCCTTTTGGATACTTTTAGATAGGGGAATGACAGTGGCTATGAACATACCTTAATCCTAGCATATTTCGATTATTTTTATTTAATATTCTATGTTATAATCCTTTGCACTTATGGCTTTATTTTCTAAAAAATTGGGGATTGATTTGGGGACTGCCAATACTTTGGTGTATATGCCTGGGCGTGGGATTGTACTCAATGAGCCGTCGGTGGTGGCGGTTTCGGAGCAAGACAATCGAATCTTGGCTATTGGTATTGAAGCCAAGGCCATGATCGGTAAAACTCCAGAAAGTATTATTGCCTACCGACCTATGAAGGACGGCGTGATCGCTGACTATAGAGTGACCGAAGCCATGCTACGATATTTCATCCGCAAAGCATTGGGTAAATACAATATGTTCAAGCCAGATGTAATGGTTTCTGTACCAGCAGGTATTACATCGACTGAGCGTCGCGCAGTGGTTGAAGCTGCGATCAAAGCTGGTGCTAAAAATGCGTACGTGGTCAAGGAGCCGATACTCGCTGCGATCGGTGCAGGTATACCGATCCATGAGCCGAGTGGTCACATGATTGTGGACATTGGTGGAGGTACGACAGATGTGGCCGTGATATCACTCGGAGGAATTGTGGCAAGCACATCGGTCAAATGTGCAGGAGACAAAATTGACCAAGCCATCACTGACTATATAAAGAAGACTTTCAACCTAGCGATTGGAGACAAGACTGCCGAAGAAATCAAAATGAAGATTGGTGCTGCAGTGCCATTTGAAGAAGAGCTGACAATGACGATCAAAGGCCGAGATTTTGTCCAAGGGTTGCCTCGAACGGCCCAGATTTCTACAAATGAAATAGTGCGTGCGATCGACAAAGAATTGCGCACAATGGTATCTGCAATCAAAGATGTATTGGCCGAGACTCCACCAGAGCTTGCAGCCGATATTATCGATGACGGTATCATTATGACTGGAGGGTCTTCACAGCTACGCAACTTGCCGGACTTGGTATACAGGAAGACTGGGGTCAAAGCACGTATGGCAGATGAGCCACTGTACTGTGTAGTGCGTGGTACTGGAGAAGCACTCAACCACCTGGATACTTATAAAAAAACAATTTTGAGTAAAAAATAATTAGAAAATAATGCATAAGTCAGTTATCAAAAAAATATTTACATTTTTAGTTTATTTATTCGCCCTCATCGGTTTTGTTTTTGCTTTTGTATATGTGGCAATACAAATGGGATGGACAAATGTACGCGGTAGTACATCACAAAGAAATTCATATTTCAATATTGTAAAAAGTAATTTTATCACGACAGAAGAAATCAAAAATGAATCTTTGTGCGCACCCAACTTGCCTTGCGCATGGGCTTCGAGTGGTGAGTGGGCTCTAATGCGTGAAGTCTTTACTCGTGACCAAGAAATCATACGTCAAGCGGCCAAAGATGCCGGAGTTGAGCCTCGAGTCCTTCTCGGAGGAGTGATCGGTGAACAATTTCGATTTTTTGGAAATCGCAGAGAATCTTTTAAAAGTTATTTTGAACCTTTGAAAATATTGGCATCACTCTCAAACACCTCATATGGCATTGCTGGGCTCAAGCCAAAGACATTGATGCAAATAGAGGAGCATATGAAAGATCCAAAGTCACCATTTTATCTAGGCGACGAAATGGCAGGCTTCTTTACTTATCCCGAAGGTTCAGATGTTCAAAAAATACGTTTTGAGCGTATTACAGATGTTCAAAATCCCTATTTCTCATACCTATACGCAGGCTTGTACATGAAGCAAATACAAACTCAGTGGGCAAATGCAGGATACGATGTGAGTCAGAGGCCAGATGTGCTTGGTACGCTGTATAATTTGGGATTCTATTATTCTGTACCTAAATCAGATCCACAATCGGGAGGATCAATTGTAATTGTAAATGGTACCTCGTACAATTTTGGAGATTTGGCCTACGAGTTCTACTACTCCGGAGAACTTTTAGATATTTTCCCTTTTGAGGTAAAATAAAGTTATGAATGTATTTGATACAAAAATCGGTAGCAATCTCTTCCAAACTTATTTTATAGAATGCACCGACCCGAAAACAAAAGAAGACTTTTTACAGTACTTGCTCTCACAAAATATTCAGGTTTATGCCAATCCAAATGTGCTCAATGAAGTCTATGAATCTTTTACCATAGACGATGTTCGCACAATCAACGAGCACCATAGAGAGCGAGGGGCGCTTGTTGGTAAAAAGATTTTTATCCTCCAAGCTCTCACTATCAACCATGAAGCGCACAATGCATTGCTCAAAATGTTTGAAGAGCCAAGTGCCGACACCCACTTCTTTTTTCTCATTCCTAGAGTCGATACACTGCCTGACACACTCAAATCACGAGCTCATTTGATATATGAAGATCATTCGACAAATATACCAGGGCACACGATGGCAGAAGAGTTTATGGCTCAAAATCCGAAAGAGCGCATGGATACGATAGGATTGATGATTGCAAAACACAAATCATCTGAGACGAGTGCACCGCTTCGCGATGAAGCTCGGATACTGCTCGATGCATGTGAGTATAGTATTCGTAAAAATATAGATACGATAGATGACAACATACGATTTCAACTTGGTGAATTATTGAAGGCCAAGAAATACTTGTCGACTCCAGGGGCATCGGTCAAAATGATTTTGGAACACGTAGCTCTCGTGATATAATAAAACAATATGGCATACAATACACAAAATTTTAAAACAGAATTAAAAAAAGTTGAAGAATGGCTTTCGAAAGAATTGTCACAAGTGCAGACTGGTCGTGCGACACCGATTGTGCTCGACGGAATAAGTATCGAGAGTTATGGAAGTCGTACATCGTTGAAAAACGTAGCATCTATCACAGTTGAGGATCCAAAGACATTGCGTATTGCTCCTTGGGACAAAAATCAAATTCGCGAGATAGAGCAAGCAATCCAAGAAGCCAACATTGGATTGTCGGTGCTATCTGACAGTGATGGAGTGCGAGCGATATTCCCAATGCTGACTACAGAAACTCGTGCCAAGCTCGTAAAAGTTTTGAAAGAGAAACTGGAAGATGCTCGTATCAGCGTACGCAAAATGCGTGGAGATGAAATCGATACAACCGCAGATCTACCAGAAGATGAAAAGAAGCGCGCAAAAGATGACATCCAAAAAGTGGTAGACGAAGTCAACAAAAATCTCGAAGCAATTTTCGATAAAAAAGAAACAGAAGTCATGAATTAGTATGAAAAATATTTCAAAGATCAATACAGGATTACTTGTAGCTATAATCATTCTTCTTTGTATTTGCCTTTTTAAATTGCAAAGTAAAAACACCTCTCCTGTAATAGGAGGATCAATTGGAAATGATAATGTTGTCGTAAATCGTATTCTTTCAAGCGTAGAAAAGGATCAATCAACCCAAATTCGCTCTTGTGGGAATACGACAGTTCAGAATTCAATAATTATTTCTGACTACTACATAGCTGGTAGCAATTATATTTTTGAGGGTATGGATGGAGGTTTTGATATCTACAGTAATCAAGGAATTAAGAATGAAAGTTGTATCGTTTTTGGAGTTGGCGAAAATTCTCAACGTTGTAAAGATACAATGACAGATTTCAATCAGTGTGAAGTGGTTTGGGACGCACGTTACGATTAAGTAGCTTTTAGACAGCCCAAAGCCTTGCTTTGGGCTGGGATCTTGATACAATGGAAATATGGCTATTAGAAATGTGCCCCTAGTCAGCGGAGAATTTTTTCACATTTATAATCGAGGAAATGGTAAACAACTAATATTTTTAGATGATGAAGATTATGAGAGATTTATTAAACTCTTGTATCTTTGTAATTCTGAGTATATTGTAAATTTTCGCGAAAATATTGTTAAAAAACATATAGATGCTTTTGATTTTGAGAGAGGAGAGTTAATTGTTTATATTGGCGCTTGGGTTCTAATGCCCAACCATTTTCATATTTATATTTCTAGCCCAAAGCAAGGCTTTGGGCAAAATGAACTGGCTGGGATAACTAAGTTCATGCATAAGTTGTGTACTTCTTATTCTAAATATTTCAATAAAAAATATAATCGGACGGGCAAATTGTTTGAGAATAAGTTTAAATCTGTACATGTATCAAGTGAAGTTCAAGCAAAGTATTTATTTTCTTATATACACTTGAATCCTGTAAAACTTATACAAAAAGATTGGAAAGAAACAGGAATTAAGGACAGGCAACAAACAATTTCTTTTTTAGATTCTTATAAATGGAGCAGTTTCCTAGATTATGCAGGTGTAATCAGAAAAGAGAACAAGATACTAAATAGAGAAAATTTTTTGAATTATTTTAACACAACAAAAGACTTCAAAAAAGAAATTTTTGAGTGGCTAGCCCAAAGCAAGGCTTTGGGCGGAGAATAAATTTTTATTTTGTGCTATAATATTAATATTAAATGAATATAATAATTTTCATAATAATCTTGCTTGTTTTGGTTGTGTCCCATGAATTTGGGCATTTTATTGTTGCTAAAAA
>CAZUQJ010000013.1:0-11161 GCA_964622505.1 uncultured Candidatus Saccharibacteria bacterium
GTGAATTCTGGGCGCTCTGGGCGTGGACCAACAAAAGAAATATTGCCTTGGAGTATATTGATTAGCTGCGGGATCTCGTCTAGATGAGTTTTCCTGATGAATTTGCCAAAAGGGGTGATACGCGCATCAGTCTTGTCATTAGTGGTCCAGACAGCGCCATCTTTTTCAGAATCTATGTACATCGATCGGAATTTATATATAGTGAACAGTCTATCATTGAGTGTCACTCGAGTTTGTTTATACAGCACAGGACCTCGGGATGTGATTTTGATAATAATTGCAATCAATATCCAAAGCGGGGATACAATAATAAGGAAAACAAAACTGACAATAAAATCCAGAGCTCTTTTTAAGAATACAAAAAATGTTCGATTCTGGTTTACGTATTCAATTATTTTATCTTTGTCGATCGTTTCTGTTGGGATCTTTTGGAATATTTCCTCGTAAAACATATTGATAGTGTAAACAGAGATGTTGTTTTGTAAAAGTGAATACAATTTACTAAAAGCTTCGTTCTCGATAGAGTCGATGATCACGATGTCGGGGTTCTCTTTTATAACTTCTTCGTAGTTAAAGGCTGTTGTTTCTTTTACGACTTCGTAGCCGATAGTTTGGTTGCTACGGATCTCGTTTACTAGATCGTTGTGTAAGTTGTTGATAATAAAAATTTTGCGGTTTATTTTTCTTTTTGAATAATACCTGCGGATCAATACTCGCAAATAGAAATTGATCAATCCAAAGACCACTGTAAATATGAGGAGATTTGTTTTTGGAGTTAGGTCAAAGAATCCTCCAAATACATAGAAAACTAGAATCGAAAGACCAAATGCAATGATGATGCTCTTTATATAGGAGTCAATAAACTCCGTCATGCTCCGATTGAAACGAAAAGAGTAGAGGTTGAATATATAAAAGTTTAGTAGGAATACAAGGACGATCACGGTAAAGGGGACAAGGTGAGTGGCCAGATGGGCGTCAAAATTAGCACCCCCGTAGCGTATGGCAAGCGTCCCACACAGAGCCAAAAAGCCTACCACTATGTCGAGAAGCAGTATGATAGTCATCCGGAATTTGATCAAAAAATCAGTCATCGTATAAGCGTACTATACAACAAATCCCCAATAAAATCTATAAAAGTAGGTGTTGGACACCTACATGAGTTATCCACATTTTGTAGGTGTCCAACACCTACAAAATTTTGATAAAATATTAATATGAGAAAAGATCCTTTAATCAATGATCATTACTATCATATTTATAACAGAGGGGTGGATAAAAGAGACATTTTTACTACTAAAAAAGATTTAAGTCGTTTCATTCAATCTGTAAAACAATTCAACATTGTAAAGCCCATTGGTAGTTTGCAAAAAGTACCCAAGATTGACAGTAATGTAGATGTCCAACACCTACATCAACCACTTGTTTCGATTGTCTGTTATTGTTTTAATCCAAATCATTTTCATTTCATAATAAAACAAAACGTTGAAAATGGTATTTCTGAATTTTTTAAGCGGTTGTTGGGTGGGTATACCAATTATTTTAATAAAGTTCATAAACGGAGTGGAGCATTGTTCCAGGGAAGATTTAAATCTCACTTAATAAACAGTGATCAATATATTTTGAAAATTCGACCGTATGTAAATATAAATTATTTGATACATGATATTCCTGAAGAAAAAAGTCATCTTGTTTTAGCGAGCGATAGAGAATATGATAATTTGGATTTTAAATTAGTTTCTAAAAAAGAAGCAGAAAATATTTTAGAATTTTATGGAGATAATAAAAAATTTAAAAGTGAGTGTATGAAAGTCGTAGGTATGATTAGAAAAGAAAGAGGGAACACAACTCTTGAAGAAGAAGATCTTTTACCCTAGTAGGTGTTGGACACCTACATGGTTTATCCACAGAAATGCGGGTATTTTTATTTACGGGTGCTTTTTTGTGTGGGATAATAAAAAAATATAACATTTAAAAACTCACATTATATGCGCTCATATACATTTGTTTTTGTATTTTTGTTACTAGCTTCTCCTTGTTTTTCTTTTGCAAGTACTACGAGTAATTTTGTTGTGACAAGTGGAACAGATGTGAGCACTGGATCTGCGTCTGTCTTTCCTACTGGTGATATTGTAAAACTTTCTGCGAGTGACGATAGTCGTATTCAAAGTAATAGTGCTTGGCCTACGACAGGGGCTTATGATGAAAATAAATATTTAGAATTTGTATTTATACCCAATATACCACTTGATGCAGTGATTGAAAGTGTATCGATTTCCCATGAATTTCGTCGGTCTGGTGCTTTGAGTGAAGCCAAGCTTGAAATTTGGGATGGTATAAGCTTCATAGATCAAGCTCTAACTACAGGAACTGCCAATGTAGACCACACCGATACATTGGATATCTTCTCAACCATTAATACACCTGAGAAATTAAATAATTTAAAGGCAAGATTTTTGGCTTTTCGTACCGGGACTGCTAGTACTACCACTAGTCATGATTTTATTGGTCTCTCTGTAACTTATAGTATCCCAGTCACACTTTCAAGTATTACTATTACTAATCCAGCAACGAAGCTATCTTATACCGTAGGGGAAACTTTGGATATTACAGGACTTATTTTGACTGGTACATACAGTGACAATAGTACGCAGACTGAAACAATTACGAGCTCAGATGTGTCTGGGTTTGATAGCTCTGTACCTATTGCTGGACAAATATTGACTGTTACTTTTGGTGGGAAGACAACCACATATACAGTAGATATAGTATCTGCTCCTATTTTAGACACGACAAGTCCGATTATAACTTTGGTGGGAAATACAAATATAGAGATTTTTGTAGGGGGTGTATATACTGACGCTGGTGCGACAGCCACAGACGACACAGACTCTGTAGTAAATGTGGTAGTCAGCGGATCTGTCGATACAAATGTTGCTGGAACATATATGATTATTTATACAGCAACAGATACAGCCCTGAATGTTGCAACAGCAACACGCAGTGTCGTGGTTCAAGCTCAAACCAATACTACAAGCTCAGGATCTTTTGCTCGCGTGCAAATACCGGTAGTCACACCAACACAAATAGTGGAAAAAGTACCAGAACCTGTAGTAGTTCCGGTAAATAAAAAGACTATAGTTGTACAGACGAAGCAACCTCAAGTAAATAAAAAAGTGGTCACAACACAAAAGAAAGTAGACGAAAAAATAATTTCTACAATACAAACACCAGAAGTGGCAGGAATCAATCTCGGCGCAAGTGCTGGGAGTACTGGTACCGGTTCGCGTATATGGAGTAGTGTAAAATCATTCTTCCGATGGATTTTTAACTAGTAGGTGTTGGACACCTACATGAGTTATCCACAGGGTGGGTTTGGGGATTATTAGGTTTAAAGGGCTTTTTGGTAGAATAGACATATGTTAAAAAAACTTTTGAAAATTATAAAGTGGATTGTGATTGTACTCGTCGTTGGGTTTGTGATACTTGTGATTGTGCGGACGGTGCACTTTTTCAATGTAGATAAGACCAATGCTCAAGTTGCCAAAATTCATGGTACGAAGCTACAACTCAACGATGTGTTGGGCACCAACTTGCCTCCTGACCCTGGTGCAAATGCTGATACAACAGTACAAGGGGTAGATGCTAACAATAACAATATTCGAGACGATGTCGAGCTTGCAGTATTTCGCGAATACCCAAATAGTGCCAAGACTCGGGCAGTGTTGCTACAGTATGCATTGGCTTTGCAGATGCAATTTAATCAACACATTATAAACGAGACAACGGTCACTGAAGTAATACGGGAACATAGTAGGGCATATATGTGTGTGGGTAAAATTTTAACTAGAGACGATAATAATGAGAAAATAATGGAGCAATATTTCAAAGACACAGATAAATTACGTTCATTTGTAGAAGATAAACAATTAAATACAAGTGCACGAAAAGATGCACAGGATGCTTTTTACAAATACCTCAGAAGCTATTCTGATTTGGAAGAGATTTGTGATATTGATTACTTAACACTACCTAATTAAAATGAGAGTTGTAGCTATCAAATATAGAATATGTTTGATAAGCTTGATGATATTTACCCTGCCGTATTTTGCATTTGCACAAGTTTGTTCTCCTGAGGGGTACACTATTCTAACTATTAATGGTATTAATACTTTAAATAAAGAGGCTGAGCAAAATAAGAATGACTTACATGAAAAATTACCGCCTACATATAATAGTCAAGAATTAAATGTCGATTTTGTGTACAATCCAACTCATCTTGCTGTGGTGGGGGATGTTTTTGATACGGCTGTGCAAGCTCTTTTTGCTCAAAAATCTGATTATGATTTGACCGAGATTCTTAACGATGCAAGTGAGAAAGTGACGACTCAAAAATTACTTCTAGTTGCTCATTCGCAAGGTAATTTTTATGGCATTAATTTTTATGACAAAGTGGCCGACATCGAAGGGGGAGTTCCGGTGCAGTCTATAGGCATGTATGGCGTTGCTAGTCCTGCAGGCTATGTTGCGGGTGGAGGAAATTATCTGACATCGGATACCGACACTGTGATATCGCGACTACCTCGTAAGCTTGCGAATATCTTGCCACCCAATATTCATATACCACTCGAGCCAATTGATGGTAACGGGCACAGCTTCTCGGATGTGTATTTGAAATACGAGAGTGCAAGAATTGTGGGTGATATAAAATCTGCTCTAGATAAGTTACAGACCAACACAATTCAAGATGCCAATGGCTTGTGCATTGCTCCGCAGAAATTGACTCTGGGTCACAAAATACAAGGTGCAGTCTTGGCAGTTGCGGATCCATTTGCAGGCGGGACCAAGATAGCTGTTGTGACTACAGTGAACGCAAGTAAAGTTGCTGGCATTGCTATGGCAAATGCGAGCGTGGCATTTGGAAATGCAGTTTTAAATATTGCAAAGAAAACGGCAAACGCAAGTATCGCATTTGGTAACACTGTTCTTAAAGGGGCGCAACTCGCTACCAATGCTACAGTGTCGGCGGTAAGCTCAGTGGGTAAATCTATCAAGAATATTGCACTTGGTGTGGGGGCGAAAAATCAAGCCAATGCGATTGATGCTATCGAGGAAAAAAGTCTAGATCCTGAGATTGTAAATATAATGAATCCAATTCTGCCGATTGCAAAATTGGTGGAAAAGAAAATAATTACTCTTAAGGTGCCTGTGACAGAAGAAATGAAAGTGGAAGCCATAGATGTGTCGATAGTAAGCGAGGTGCCAGTTGTGGAAGAGATCGAGCAACCGGTAAAAAAGTTTTCGCACGGAGGTGGGAGATCGAGCCCTCCACCCGAAGAAGTAGTACCACCTGAAGAGATAGTAGAAGAACCGCCCATTGTTGTCCCTGACACCACTCCTCCTTCGATTGTGATCACTGGAGCTAATCCGATAGTGTTGAAATTAAATGCACTATATGAAGAGCTCGGTGCAACTGCTAGTGACAATATCGATGGAGATATTACTTCTGCTATCATTGTAAGTGGAGCTGTAGATACAGCACAAAAGGGTACATACACTATTACCTACACAGCGACAGATACAAGTGGCAATACGGCGACAGTGAATCGCACAGTTAAAGTTGCTACTTATATTTATGATTCTAAATATCGTTTTGGCAGTGGAAATGGTGATGGGAACAATTGGCAAGCCTGGTATTTCAACGGAACGGTGTTCTATGATTGGTCCGACACTTATGTCAATAATTATTTAAGAGAGCAATATACGATGAAGCATTTTGGAAACGGCACTTTGTACTGTGCGATATGTATCGCGCATGGAATATTTAAAGGCAATCCTCGGCTTGGTTTTGAGATCGAGGATTTGTACATCCCGTCACTTGAAAGGAATCTGCAATGGGTACCAGATGCTATATATAACGTAGTGATGCAATGGGATGCAACAGGCTACTCGTACAACATGTCACATGACGGCACAGTATATGAAGAAGGGCATATAGATATTGAAAATGTGGATGCCGATATGTATAGTGGCTGGAGTGCGAACTACAACAGCAACCACCCATTTACAGTGTTGCAGACGGAACCTTGGTGGTACGGCGTATTGAGCTATTTCCCTGAAGGGTATGAGGGAGGAGTAAATATGACACTCGAGCCGTATCCGGTTTACGTAGAATAGCTGTGGATAACCTTGTAGGTGTCCAACACCTACATAATAAATGATATAATAAAACTATGGCGAGGAAGAAGAGTAAAAAGGTAAATATATTTTTTGTCATCATTATGCTTGCGGTGCTCGGCTATTTCTATTACAAGTTCGACGCCTCACAGAGCTTGCAGAGCAAAGTGGATGAACAGGAGATGGTGAATATAAAAACTTTTCCAGATGATTTGGTGATCAACAAGGAAGTACTTGCAGTAAAACCAAAGTGGTACAAAGAGGTCACGGCCGAGTACCCGGTAGGTGACGCCGTGGGTGTAGCTACGGTAGCGCAATTTGTGCGTGATGAAGCTGATCAGCTATGGTGTACCAATGATGAAGAGAATCTCTCAGAGAAAGATATTAAAAAGAAAGGCAATCTCGAGATGTATGAATGTAGCTTGGAGATCAAGTATTCGTATACACATAGCTACTATTTATTGAGCCACAAATTAGGCGAGTATGGTATGTATGGCGGAGTGCACGGTATATATAGTGCCGAGACTTTCACCTACGATACAGATGGCAACAAGTTGGCGCTCGCAGATTTGGCTGTCAACAAAGATACATACAAAATACAATTTGGAGATAAATTGAAAGCCGGGTTTAAAAAATACGAGTTAGAACATAAAGATGCTAATTTTGGTGCGATTGCTGAAGAAGCAACTGCAGAGACAAATATAGACTCGATCCCATATATAGCGACAAAGGATGGACTTGTATTTCTCTTTAGCGAAACACAAGGTTTGCCTTATGCCGCTGGGGAAGTTGAGATTCGGATTCCTTTTGGCGAGCTCACAGGGCTGGTTAAACCGGAGTTCCTGGACTAATTTTATTTAGACAACACAAGTGGTATAATAAGTGTATGTTTACGAAACATACACTTAAAGTAGTTTTAGGATTTACCGGCATGATCCTTCTCGGTCTCGTAACTCTCGTTATCATCAATCACTATAAGTAATATCGAAGTTCGACTTCACGATATTAAGCACCTTTACAAAGGTGCTTTTTGGTTGTAGACTAAAAAGAAAACAATTATGAAAACAAATAATGAGATCCTATGTGATTTAGAAAATTTGATTTCGGAAACAAAGTATGAAATCAATATTGGAATCCTTCAGTCTATGCCAAGCCGAGTAGTTTTTCAGTTTAAAGTAAAAGGTAAAGAAGTCGATTTTGTAAAAGTTCTATGTACATTTTATAAACACAGATTTACTTTTTATCCTTCTGAAAGCTTTTCGGGTTTTTCCATTGATCTTTCTGAGCTTCGTTATCGTTGTCAAATTAAAGATGATGAAAGAAGGGACGCAATTAAAGTTGTAAAACGAACGTCCTTACCAGAAAAAAAAGAGGATATAAAACCTCTTCCTGAGGGTAGAAAAGATACTCAAATATCTTCTTGGTGTAACCAAGCAGATATTAATTTTTATTTAGAATTAAAAAAAAATGAGAGAAAAAATCTTATCGAACAGTTAAAGCAGGAAGGAAAGTTGGGGACTCGACCAGAACCAGTCGTATACGATATCAAAGGTAAAAAAACTGGTAGTAGTAAAAAAAAGAAGCAACTAACCAAAAGATTGCAAGAGTTTGAAGACTATAGGCTAAGCCTATAAAAATCAAAACTTAAAGATTTAAAAAAGCACGGTATCTGATATCGTGCTTTAGTTTGACAAAATCTGGATTTTTGCTATTATACGTGTTGTAAGCTGTAGACAGAAGGTTGCCCCACAAGGGTATAAAATTCCTTCCGAGGTGAATACACAATATATGTGTTTTCTCTATACGGCCCAAGAGGTCGATTTTTAATTTAAAAAACAAAAAAATTCATGGCATTAAAAAAAGAAAAAAAGGTAGAGATTGTGTCATCTATCGAGGGTAACCTCAATGGTATACAATCTGCAGTGTTTGTGAAATTCGACAAGCTCAAGGTAGCAGATTCAAACCAATTGCGAAGAACTTTGCAAAAGGAAGGAATCGGATACACTGTTGCAAAAAAGACTCTTTTGAAGCGTGCGTTGGCTACTCAGGGAGTGACTGGTACTATGCCAGAACTTGATGGGCAGATAGCGTTTGCATACGGAGAGGATTTGTTGGCACCAGCTCGTGAAGTATTTGCTTTTCAAAAAACTCACAAAGAAAATATTTCAATTGTCGGCGGAGTATTTGAAGGTAAATACATGGACAAGATGCAAATGGAACAAATTGCTACGATCCCTCCACGTGAGGTATTGCTCAGTCAAATTGCTTTCTTGCTCAAGTCACCATTACAAAGTTTGGCAATTGCAGTCAATGCAGTAGCCGCGAAAAAAGCGTAAATTATTAAAGTTAATTATATAAATTATTATGTCAAAATTTAATTCATTTCTTACAGAATTGGAAAATGCTTCAGTTCTAGAACTCAATGAGCTTGTAAAAGCAATCGAGGAAAAATTCGGAGTTTCTGCAGCAGCGGTAGCTGTAGCAGGACCAGCAGCAGGTGCAGGTGAGGCAGCAGAAGAGAAATCTTCATTTACAGTTGAACTTACAAGTGCAGGCGAGACAAAAATCGCTGTTATGAAAGTAGTAAAAGAAGTTCTAGCGTTAGGACTTAAAGAAGCAAAGGATCTAGTAGACGGTGCTCCAGCAGTACTTAAAGACGGTCTAAAGAAAGCTGATGCTGACGACTTCAAAAAGAAATTGGAAGAAGCCGGCGCAACAGTTACATTGAAGTAATAAAACACCGTTTTCTCTTCAAAAAACCACCCCTTGCGGGGTGGTTTTTGTTGGAGTATACTTGCGGGATGGACACACTAGCTAAACTATTTGGAGGACAGGCACGCATCAAGATCATGCGATTATTTCTATTGAATACTGAGCAGATTTTTACTATAGACGAGGTAGTAACTCGTAGCCGTGTGATGCGTGCGGGTGCACGCAAGGAGCTAACATCCCTCCTGTCTCTTGGATTTATAAGATCAAAGGTAGTGACTGTGGCGGGGAGTCGTGGGGGCAAAAAGAAAATACCAGGATATATCATCAACAACGACTTCCAGTACCTACGACCGATAAAGGATTTGCTTGTAGATCCAAATCTGCTCTTGCACGAAGATATAGCACAGAAATTCAAGCCCGTAGGCAAGATCAAGCTTATGGTTGTGGCCGGAGTATTTATTGGCAACGAGGAGAGCCGAGTAGACATACTGGTAGTAGGCGACAAGCTCAAGCGTAATATAATACAGCAAATAATAAAAGGTCTCGAAGCCGAGATAGGTAAGGAGCTCAATTATGTAGTTCTGGACACAGCAGAGTTCATTTATCGCGTTGACATGTATGACAAATTGGTCCTCGATGTGCTTGAATTCCCTCATTCTAAAATTATCGATACAAAACAGTTATCCACATATATTGCCAAAAACTACTAAATATTTGGTATAATAAATAGGTACTATAAAAGGTCGAAGCTTTATGTGTACTTATTATTATTTTTAGTTTATATATATTCTATTTATGTTTTATCAAACATGGGGAGAAGTATTTAGTGTTTCCCTCCAGAGTCTCTGGTACGGATTCATAAGCTTCGTACCAAATCTTATTGTTGCGATTATTATTTTTATAGTCGGATGGGTTGTCGGAACATTGATCGGTAAAGCGATCAATCAAGTTATCGATGCTCTAAAAATCAACAAGCTCTTTGAGAGTGCAGGTGCAAGCGAATTGATGAACCGTGCAGGTATGCGCCTCAATGTTGGTGCATTTCTTGGAGGTGTTGTAAAGTGGTTTATCATCGTTGTGTTCTTGATGACATCACTTGAGATCCTAGGACTTACACAAGTCAACGATTTCCTACGTGAGTCAGTACTCTTCTACTTACCAAAGGTAGTGATTGCAGCATTGGTCCTTGTGATCGCTGGAGTTATTGCTGAAGCAATGCAGAAGATTGTTGCTGGTAGTGCAAAGGCTGCAAATTCACATTCAGCGAATTTGCTCGGTGCTATTGCCCGCTACTCTATCTGGATATTTGCATTTATCATCGCATTGTCAGAACTTGGAATTGCTGCACAATTTATGCAGATCCTATTCACTGGCCTTGTGGCTATGCTTGCTATCGCAGGAGGTCTTGCATTTGGTCTAGGTGGCAAAGATGTTGCCGGCCGAAAAGTGCAAAACATTTCAGACGAAATGTCTTCAAAATAATTAAGTATTTGTTTTTCCAAAAAGCCCCCGCTCGGGGGCTTTTTGATTTACCCGCACATATGTACATGAGTGTGCAGGTTTACAAAATTTTTTATTAAGATAAACTAATTGTATGTTAAAAAAAGATATGATAATAGGCTTTACATGCGGGGCATTTGATTTGACTCATGCGGGGCACTATTTGATGTTCAAGGAATGTCGAGGGCAATGCGATTATCTGATCGTCGGTTTGCAGACAGATCCGACACTCGATCGCAAACATAAAAACAAGCCAGTGCAGTCAGTAAAAGAGAGGAAGATCCAATTAGAAGCTTGTAAATATATCGACAAGATCATAACCTACAAAACAGAAAAAGAGCTAGTGGCCTTGCTAAAGAAATTGCAGCCAAATGTGCGGTTCCTCGGAGCCGACTGGAAAGGTAAAAAGTTTACCGGAAAAGAATTACCGATAAAAGTAATATTTAACACCCGTGATCATGGGTACTCATCGAGTGCACTTCGAGAACGTATAATCAAAGCTAAATAGCACAAAAATCCCCTTCAAAATGAAGGGGATTTTTGTGCTTAGGGCCCTTAGGGCCAAAGGCTTGACTTCTATTTCGGCTTAGTATAGAATAGCTTCACGATGTTAATAAAAGAAATCACCACAAAAAAGCGGCATAAATAAAGCGATATTGTTTTATTTTGTCCGCCGAGTAAGGCGGTTTTTTAATTTTATAAGCATCATTCTTTGATAACTGAATTCTATTCTAACTCACTGTTATCCTAAATTTTTTTAGGGTCTTTTATCGAG
>CAZUQJ010000014.1:0-7042 GCA_964622505.1 uncultured Candidatus Saccharibacteria bacterium
ATATTGCCAGATCGTAATGTTTAGGACAGCAATTAAATTTGAAGTAGAATTTAGAAGTAATATTGCCAGATCGTCTAATGGTAGGACACCTCCCTCTGGAGGAGGTTATCTTGGTTCGAGTCCAGGTCTGGCAGCCAAAAATTTGTTATAATTAAAATATGAAAGAATCAATTAATTTACTTAAAGAATATCGATTTAATATCTCAGAAAAGTCGCTTGAGCTCATGAAAAAAGAGCGGGCTTACCTACAAGCACAGCAAAAGAAAATACCCGAACTTGCAGGGTTAACTTTTTTTGGTTCTCGTACTCTTGGCAGAGAAAAAGAATCCTCTGATTTAGATATGAATGTTTTTTATGACAGCTCAGCTTGTTGGAAAGAACAAGACGGTGAATTAAATCCTGATCAAGATAAAATTGCAATCCTTGAGAATAAAATATCCAAAGTATTTGATGTAGATAGTATGGAAGAAGAATACAAAGAGCATGCGGGTACTTCTTTGTATGATATTTCGCCAGGAGCAATCAAACGCGACCTAAAACGTTTCCAAAATTTAGTTAAAGACCAAGAATCAGGTGTTCGTAAAGAATTTACTCCAGATTTTAAGCCAACAGAATCTTGGAATATTATGTCAATATTTTTATTAGGAGTTGGTGATAGACTATACAAAGCTCGAAACGAAATTCTAAACACATTAGAAAAACTCCCAGATGGAGAATTTATATGGGGAAAAATTGTAGATTATATTAGCGCAGTTGAGAGAGATGGTAAAACAAAGAAAAGAGAAGCCCTAGAATCATATAATATGTATCCTCGCACCATAGCAAAAGCTCGAGAGTACTTTAAAGTAATTTCCGATAATTAGGAAATTTATTATAAATTTGAAAAATCCATTTCCAAGTATTAAGCACAAAAAAACCCGATAAAAATTATCGGGTTTTTTTCAGGTTAAAATATTTTTATGCAGTCTGGGTTTTACCAGGGAACATTTTTTCATATTTTTTTACATGGTTTACAGAAAGAGCTTCTGGGCATGGCATTGTTAATGCCAATTCCCTATTCCACACAGGAACTAAAATGCATTTGTTACTTTTACAATTATTCTTGATGTGCCCAATAGGAATTTCAATGATATTTTGTTCATCATCATATGTTCCCTTAAAAGGACCGAATGTTTCTTTGTTAATCTTGATTTCAAAATCATAGCTAACATCAACATTTGGATGACTGAAGGCTATTCCGTTTAGAAATACATTACGTTCAATTGTATGGCCTGTTACCTGCCACCTAATGTGCTCTTTTTCTAAATTAAAAAGATAAGGGTTATCTATATTCCACCCCACTTCTCCAATGGAAAACATAATGTTTGCGTAGTTCTTGATAACCCTGCTGTAATATACGGCAATATTATCTTCAAAACTTTGTAAAGTCATTTGTACTCCGTTTAAGCTCACAATGGGTGTTGCTTTAGGGTGAATTTTCGACGAAAAAGATAGTTTGAATTCACCGCTCTTTGTCCTGGTCGGACTAGCACTTACGAGTGTGTAGGTAGATTTAACATTATCAACAGCATCAAGATACCTTTTTTTAGCGTTAGAATAATTCTTTTGCCTATTCAGCTCCCATTTTTTTACGATATCTCCATCATCATCGAGCTTCATCCGTATGAAAGTGATTAGCATGCTCAGTAGCACTGGCACGAACACACATCCAAATAAGAAAGATAATTCCCTAACCTTAAAAACATACATACCGATTAACAGTATGACTGCTCCGATTACTTGATTTAAAACTGCCGTCCTCCAAAAAATGGAGCGACGAGCCATAATCCTTGAGTTTGTTACTTTTTCCATGTTTATTTTTTTTAAAACTTTATCAGATAAATATAACTCTGTCAATAGATTGAAAAAAGTGATATTTTAGAGTATCATATGCTTATGAATGATCAAAATGTTATTGAGAATATTAAGAAAAGAGTAAGTTTAGAAGAAATAAAAGAGGGTTGTATTAAGTTGAATGGTGGAGATGGAACAGAGACAGAGGTATGTATGATCCAAGAGGAACTACGCCAAGGAATATCTACAGTACAGTCTTACAAAACTTCAGCCACATTTTATGGATCAGCTCGTTTAACTGAAGATCACCCAGATTATCAAAAAGCCCAACGTCTGGCCTACCGTATGGCCAAAGAATTGGGTTATGCAGTCCTTTCTGGTGGAGGTCCTGGAATAATGGAAGCAGCTAGTCGTGGAGCATATGAGGCTGGAGGCAAAGCCGTTGGTATGACAATCCGCCTCAACCACGAACAAGTAACAAATAAGTATATTACAGAAGAAATTCCATTTTACTTTTTCTTTACACGTAAAGTTACAATGCATTACACCACAGACGCTTGTTTATTCTTTCCCGGAGGATTTGGTACATTTGATGAGCTTTTTGAAACTCTCACACTTAAACAAACAAACAAAATTGATCCAATCCCAACAATCCTTGTAGGAACAGAGTTTTGGAAGCCACTACAAAAGGTTATAGATGATGTACTAGTGGATAAGTATAAAACAGTCAGCCCTGAGGAACTAAAGCTATACACAATAACAGACGATGAAGATGAAATACTAAAAATTATACAAGATTCAAAAGTAAGAAAAGGCTAAAAAATAAAAATCCTTCACATTGTGAAGGATTTTTATTTTACGAATTTATTTATTTCAAACAGGCTTTTATAAATGCAGAAAATAGTTTGTGCGGAGCAAGTGGTCGAGCAAGGAATTCTGGATGGAATTGCGTACCTAGGAAAAATGGGTGCTTGGACTTTGGTAGCTCGGCGATCTCCATCAATTTACCGTCTGGTGATGTACCAGAGAAAACCAAGCCTTTGGACTCCAAAGATTGTACGTAAGCGTTGTTGACCTCGTAGCGGTGACGGTGACGCTCGGTTACATTTGTCGCGCCATAGGACAATTCAGCTAGACTTCCCTTCTTTAAAACAGCTTTGTAGTCACCAAGACGCATTGTGCCACCCATTTTGTTTTTGTTTATATTTTCAATTTGGGAATCCATGACATCTATCACTAGGTTTTGGGACTTTGGATTGACTTCGCGAGTGTTGGCATCAGAGAGACCCAATACATTACGAGCGTATTCGATAACCAAAAGTTGCATACCGTAACACAATCCGAAGTATGGAATCTTGTTGACACGAGCATATTCTATAACAGAGATTATACCTTCGATACCACGAGAGCCGAATCCTCCCGGGACCAATATGCCGTCAAATTTGGATAGCTTTTTTAAATTCTTCTTATCCTTCTCAAACTCGATGGAGTTGATCCATGTTAGGACAGGTTTTACACTGTTGTCATATGCTGAATATTTAATAGCTTCAATAACAGAAAGATATGAATCAGATAGGACAAAGTCACCAGTATCAAAGTACTTACCAATAACTGCTATGTGAACTTCCTTTTTGGCATTGTGGACTTTGTTTGCAAATTTCTGCCACTTCTTACTTCCCTCATTGTCGCTTGTTGCACACTTCATATCGACAACATCACAAATCATGTCACCTAGGCCCTCCTTCTCGAAATTGATCGGGATATCATAAATACTATCTACATCTGGAGCCGAGATCACACGGTCGACAGGTACGTTGCAGAACATAGACAACTTCTCTTTACGTTTATCATCAAGCTTGACCTGACTACGCGCAATGATCACATCTGGCTGTATACCAGAGCCATTGAGTGTACGCACTGCATATTGGGTAGGCTTGGTCTTCATCTCGCCCACTTTTGAAGGTACTGGCAGGTACGACACCATGACAAAAAATACACTCTTTGAATTGCGGAGCTTCATCATACGAGCAGCTTCGAGGAATAACATGTTTTGGTATTCACCCACAGTACCCCCGATCTCGATCACTACAACATTGGCCGAAGCTTTGTCGCGAGCCTCTTCTATACGACGGATAACCTCGAGCGGAATATGAGGCACAACTTCTACGCACTTGCCACCGTACTCTAGATTGCGCTCACGATTGATGACTGACTGATACACTCGGCCAGTTGTCATGTAGTTGATCCGGGTCAAATTTACATCTAGGAATCGCTCGTAGTTGCCCATGTCTTGGTCGCATTCGTCGCCATCGGCAAGGACAAATACTTCACCATGCTCTGTCGGATTCATGGTCCCTGCGTCTATGTTGATATACGGGTCTATTTTGATAGCCGTAACCTTCTTGCCACGATCTTGGAGGATACGTGCTATAGAGCTTGCAGCCACTCCCTTGCCCACACCAGAGATCACTCCACCAACAACAAAAATATATTTGCAATCAGATTTTGTATCTTTTTTTGGTGTGGATTTCGCGGGCATATATTATCTCTTTAAATATCTACGGATAGCGAAAAGGCTCGATATGCCCCCTATGATAATTCCAGAAGCAAGCATAATAAAGAAAAGTTGGAAGAAATTACTTCGGTAATAGCTAAATAGATCTACTCCTAGGAATTCTGTCATCTCCCTACCAAGCCACCACGATATAGGCCAGAATAATAGGATGGTGATAAGCGATGAGGACACACCAACAAGGATTCCAGACACGATGAACGGGCCACGGATGTATTTGTTGCCAGCTCCGACAAGACGCATAACAGAGATCTCTTCGCGAGACATATAAATGATAAGACGGATAGTATTGAAAGTAATGATTATAGAAATAATAATCAATACAAGCGATAGAGCGAAGCCTAGGCGCTTGGCACCATTGATTATAGAGGTCAGCCTGTCGATAACGAGCTTGTTTTGATGGTAGTCGATCTTGTCGATAATAGTCAGTGCTTCTTTGGCTCCTGGAGTGTCTTGCTCGAAATATTTGGAAATGGTTTCGTACTGGGAAGGATCTTTAGCTTTGACATTGAGTGATGCTCCGAGCGGATTCTCATTGAGCTCATCGAGCGCTTGGATAGTAAGATAATCCTTCTCATGCTTCTCACGGAATTTCGCCAATGCATCTGATTGGGAGATATACGAAATAGTTGCAACTTCTGGAAGTTTCTCTAAAGATTTTTGAACCGAATTGATATCACTCTCGATAGTGCCGGGAGTAAAGTAGATAGTGACATCGACTTGATCTTTGATCCCATCAAGCGATGACTGCAATGACCTCTGGACAAAAATGAGACCAGTGACTACAACAAGAGTAATGGTCATGATCAGCACGGATGCCAAGGAGGTAAATCCACTTCGCATAAAGTTGCGATAGCCGGAACGTATTACTCTTTTTGTGTCAATCCAAAACATACAGAGATTATATCATATATTTGCCATCCTTATCATCTCGGATTAGGCGGCCTTTTTCAAGAGTAATAACACGACCCCCTATACTGTCTACTACACTACGATTGTGTGTAGTGAGTATCACTGTTGTACCCAATTTATTTATCTTTTTTAAAATTTCTACAACTTCGTTTGCATTCATTGGGTCCAGGTTGCCTGTGGGCTCATCGGCGATAATTAGCTCTGGCTGAGTGATTATAGCGCGAGCAATAGCCAAGCGTTGCTTCTCGCCACCTGAAAGCTGGTGTGGGAAGTGTGTTGTGCGGTGACCAAGGTCTACTAAATCAAGAACATGGGGTACGTCGGTAGCAATCTCTTCGTCTGTGGCGCCTGTAGCCTCCATAGCAAAAGAAATATTTTCATACGCATTCTTGTTGGAGAGTAGGCGAAAATCTTGAAATACAATTCCTACCTTTCGGCGGAATTTGGTCAATTCTCGAGATGATAGATGATGGATATCAGTAGATTCAAAAAAAACACTGCCCTCTGTCGGCTTCTCTTCAGCAAGAATTAGTTTTGTAAGGGTTGTTTTACCTGCACCCGAGTGACCTACCAACGTAATAAATTCTCCTGGAGCAACAGTCAGTGTCACATCTTCAAGTGACATAGTATCATCAGCATATTTCTTCGTAACATTGTTGAAATAAATCATATATCTTTTAATTCTATCACAAATTAGCTTCGGCTTCAATAAATACATCTATCTCACCATCTTCAAGAACTTTGTCTGCATTATGGACTTCTACTCCTGTCCGCAGATCTTTGACCAATTTGTATGGATGGAGAATATAGTTACGGATTTGGCTCCCCCATTCTATCTCTGTTGTTTTGGCTATCGACAATCCTCCGGCAATCCTCTTTTGATCTTCTTCCTGTTTCTTAAACAATTTACCTTTTAGAAGCGACATGGCTCGCTCACGATTCTGTTCTTGTGATCGCTCGGTCGAAACATGCACAGAGAGATTTGTAGGAATATGTACAACACGGACAGCAGTTTCGCGCTTGTTTACATTTTGTCCACCCGGACCGCCAGATTTGCTGAACTCTATATTGAGTTCATCGGAATTTAATTCTATCGGTGCATTATCGGCAAATACAGGTACAACTTCGACAAGCGAAAAACTTGTACTTCTTTTAGATTTAGAATTGAATGGCGACAATCGTACAAGTCTATGAACACCGTTTTCATTCTTTAATGTGCCATATACATCACGTCCTGATATTTCTACAGAAATATTTCTGTAGCCACCGTGCTCATTTTTGTTTTCATGAACAAGCGCTACCTGCCAACCTTTACGCTCTGCGTATTTTTCGTACATGCGCAGAAGCATGGCCGAGAAGTCCTCGGCATCATCTCCTCCGGCACCAGAAAGTATAGACAGTACTGCATTGCCTTTGTCATACTTTTTTGCACCAAGAAGCATATCTTTTAATTCACCAATTGTCTTGATGACTGTCTGGGCGTGTAATTTATCATTCCAAAAATCAACATTTGTCATCTCCGCCTCCAGAGCGTTTATTTCGTTTTGTATTTCTTCAGGACTTCTTTGCATTAGAGTATTATAGCAAATGTATCAAATATTGTATTGTAGGTGTTGGACACCTACAAATTGGAAAAAAAGCTCATATATAGTAGTATGGAATAAGTTTTAGCCGCCATGGCTTAGTGGTAAAGCACTCCATTGGTAATGGGGAGACCGTGGGTCC
>CAZUQJ010000015.1:0-4953 GCA_964622505.1 uncultured Candidatus Saccharibacteria bacterium
CTTCTTGAGGATGTACACTTCACATTCAAAGCCCGCGTGAGGAGTAACTGTACCTGACTTTGCAAGCACTTGTCCACGAGTAAGGTCTTCTTTCTTTACACCACGAAGAAGGATTCCAGCGTTGTCGCCAGCCATACCCTCTTTCAAATTTTTGTTGAACATTTCAATACCAGTAACAGTAGTCTTTGCAGTGTCTTTGATACCGACGATTTCGATTTCTTCACCAACTTTTACAACTCCACGCTCGATTTTACCTGTAACCACTGTTCCACGGCCTTCGATAGAGAATATATCTTCGATTGGCATGAGGAATGGCTTTGTAACATCACGCTCTGGAACTGGGATATATGTATCTACTGCATTTGCAAGTTCGAGGATTTTCATAGCCCATTCATTTGTGTTGTCAGGTGATTCAAGAGCTTTTAGAGCTGAGCCACGAATTACTGGGGCACCAGCACCATCAAAACCTTGTTTTGTAAGCAATTCACGGATTTCTTCTTCCACCAAGTCGATCATGTCTTTGTCATCAACCATGTCGCACTTGTTTAAGAATACGATAATTCTTGGAACACCAACTTGCTTTGCAAGCAATACGTGCTCACGAGTTTGTGGCATAGCACCGTCTGTAGCCGCAACAACAAGAATAGCACCGTCCATTTGGGCAGCACCTGTAATCATGTTCTTGATATAGTCCGCGTGACCTGGCGCATCGATGTGAGCGTAGTGACGAGTAGGAGTTTCGTATTCGTTGTGAGAAAGTGCGATAGTAATACCACGAGCCTTTTCCTCTGGAGCTGAGTCAATTGCGTCAACGCCTTTTAATTTAGCAGAGAAGCCTTCGCCTGCACGAGCAAGGATTTGAAGGATAGCTGCTGTTAATGTTGTTTTCCCGTGGTCAACGTGGCCAATAGTACCAACGTTTACATGGGGCTTGGAACGATTAAATTCTTCTGCCATATATGTTTATTGGTTGATATACAGAATCCGTGTTACGAGACAATCGGTTCTATCTACCAACATAAATTAAATAATAAAAAGCGCAATATGTGCGATTCCCCTATAGTAGCAAATTCAGGGATTTTGTCAAATACAAATCCCCCGCAAGTAATAACTTGCGGGGGATTTGATAGATGTTTTTATTTACTGCGTTTTTTTGTCTTTTTCAGTTTTTTCAGGTAGTGGGAGCTTCTTTGGGTCAACGGTAGGCTCTGGTATTGGTTTAGTATTGTTGCCTACGTTTGCCAAAGCGTCTTCTACCTCTTTATTCTGTGGTAAATATTGTTTCAAGATTTTGAATTGTGTTTGTGCGTCCTCTGTACGCCCAACTTTTTCATACGAAAGCCCTAGGAAATATCTAGCATTCCAATAAGTGGGATTAATAGTCACAGCTGTTTCAAAAGCACCAACTGCTTCTGTGTATAGATTTGCATTATATCGCAACAATCCAAGCCTAAAGAATATACTAGAGTCGTTTGGGGCCATGCTTGCTGCTCTCTCGACTTGATTTATGGCACCTGATGTACTACCTTCATTCAACTCAATCTGCGCTAGGGTAAAGAACGCATCTGTATAATTAGGCTTCATCTCCAGTGCTTGATTTGCGAAAGATCGAGCTTGCGTATTGTCTTTGTGTACAATCTCGAGTCCTGCTCGAGCCAAGAGTATGCTTGGGTTGTTTGGCGCATAAGATAGGGCTTTTGTATAAGCATCTACTGCATTTTGGTAGCTATTTTCTACCCCCATACCAGCAAAGGCAGTGTATATATCACCAAGATTTGTCCAATTGCCATAGTATTTTGGATTTTGTGTTATGGCATTATTGGCTGTATTTTCAGCTTTTGTTACAAGGTTTTGTATACTTGATTTCAAAATATCTTCGGATATAGATTTGTCCGAACCTATCAATTGTATTTCTGCAACATACACCTGAGAAAGGGTTCTGTAGTAAATATCGTTTTTGTCTAAAGATATCGCTTTTAGAATGCTTCTTTCTGCATTGGCGTACGAGCCAAGCGTATTGTCTGCGATATTTGCACGAGAAAAGTATGCCAAGGAAACAAACTTCTGACTATATATAAATGTAGTAGAGATAGACGCGATCATAAGTGCAACGAGCGCCAAGATGGAGAAAAAGCTTGTCCGTGGATCACGCAAAAATGAGCTGTCGTATAAACGTAGAACTTTTTTAGAAACTAGCACACCGATAAATACTCCAGTGGAAGCAAAAGCGATCATCATCGACACTGTCCCAGTCACAGAGAGAAAGGACGCTACCCAAAAGTATGTAGCAACTACAAGTGAACTCACAATCATAAAGTTGGAAAAGGTATTTTGTAGAGCGATCTTCATAGACTGGAATCCGCGTAATAGGAATATCCCTAAGAACAATATCCAAGCCACAATCCCCAAGATGCCTGTAGTAACAATAAATGTTGGTATAGAACCAAAACCGTAATTAAAATCAGAATTCCAAAACATTGATGGCAAAACAGAAGCAGACTTCCACATAGACCAATCAATAGCAAAAGTATTGGGTCCAGTACCGAGCAATGGGTTATGCCACAGTGCAGAGCGTGCTATGTCCCAAGTCCCCATCAATGATGGATAAACATTTATATTGGATAAGCCAAAATAGCTTGGAATAATATTGCCAATAGAACTACCACCAATAATAAATAGTAAACATACAAGGATGACAACAAAAGACATCATTGGCAATGATCTGTGTTTTAGCATTGTGCTCTCAGTATTTTCTGCTATGGCACGGTTAATAGACACAGTGTACACAAAAATAATAAGAGAGAATATCCCTGTCAAAAGCCACACAAAACTACTATTTACAAGCATTAAGAAAAATAAGCTAACTAGTACAAGTACTGAGAGGAGTATACGTGAGCGGATTTTCATAGGCTTGAGTTCGATAGTCACCAAAGCCAACACAACCATTCCACCAAAAAATAGTGCAAAATCATTCCAATTACCAAACAAATTCCCAGAAGAAATCCCTTGGAAGAATCCAGGTAGTAGATTATTTAAATTAAAAAAGATAGAAACAATTTCAATGACAGCCAGTATCCCTGCCCCGACAAACAATGATCTATAAAAGTAATTGAATCTTTTCTCTGTTTGAAAATAAACAGAAGACAAGAAAAGTACGAGAAAGAATACAAGCATTGACCCAAAAGTCCCAGATTCAAACCCATTACCAAAAAATGAAAGGTGTGAGGAATAAGAAGTAAAAGATGAAATTAAAAAGATAACTGGAATCAAGAAAGCAAAAAATATAATCGGCTCACGAGGTATGGTGAACTTACCATCTATCATACGTGCTACTAGCCAAAAGAAGATCGAGATCGTAACACCAATTGACAACAAGAAGCCTTTACTCGCCTCAAGAGGTATAGACATATAAGGTACAAAGAAAAAGATGGACAAGAAAAATGTAATTATTAAAGAGGCAAAAGATAGTTTGTTAAACAGTGCTAATTTTTTCATTTTTAAATATTTATACTAATAATAATTTATCTATGTATATTATACAGTAATAAAATAGAAAAACATAGAAAATTATGGTGTTACTTCTGGGTCGGGTGTTGGAGCGGGTGTTGGGTCTGGAGTTGGTTCAGGTGTTGGGTCTGGAGTTGGTTCAGGAGTTGGATCTGGAGTTGGATCTGGTGTTGGGTCTGGAGTTGGGTCTGGAGTTGGGTCTGGAGTTGGAGCGGGTGTATTAATATTTGCCCCAGACAACAAAGTATCTAATTGTGATTTTGTAATACATGTCTCATCACCACTTTCATCTGCCACACATAGATTTTCTGTCTTCACTTTCTTTGCAAATATCTCCATTATCCCATTCGTTGCACTTGCAAACCATCCTTTCAAACTTTCAATAAATGTAGTATCAGTCACATTCTGAATTTCAGTAATCTTGATATTCATATCTTGTATAGAAGCAATAATAACAGGAGTTAGTTTTGAGTAATCTACCATCCAGTTGTTTGTATTTTCATCTACTGGTCTTGTAACTGCATGTGGATATACTTCATATAGTTCTTGAGCAAAGACTCCAGTGTATAGAGTATTGTGTGCATCTCCTATCCATGTAAAATCATGGATTTTGATTTGATTTAATAGATCGATTGATGAAAGTGTTTTGTCATTTACTAATGTCTTTAATCTTTGATCAGATGTTGTGTTGTAGGCTGTAGCTGATGAACCGAAAGTGATAGAACCAACTGCTGTACCGTCGCCGTCGGCGAAGCCGATGAGTGTTGATGGACCAGCTGCGGTGTGGTCGTCGAGACCGGATTGAATGAATAGACCTGAACGAGTTGTGGCGTTACCGTCATTGAATATTCCTTGAGCGTATGAGGCGACGTCGGCGTCGATATCAAAACGATAGTCAGGAGTGGCGTCACCAATACCGATTGCACCCGCAATCGTTGTACCAGTACCAGTCAAACCTGTACCAAAGATCATGTTACCTATTGTCATTTGATTATCCCCTCCAGCTGTTGGTAAATCTATATCGTAACCGATGACGATGTTGTTGTCGGCACCATCGGTGATGTTGTTGGCAGCTTGATATCCAATGAAAGTGTTATTTGAGATAGCAAATGTTCCAACACCATTATTACCAGCACCATATCCCAATGCAGTATTATTTGAACCAGTAGTCATAGAATACAACGCTGTGTGACCAAAAGCTGTGTTAGATGAACCAGTTGTAGATCGAACTAACGCTGATTTACCGACTGCTGTATTGTAGTTACCAGTAGTATTGCTTTCAAGAGAACTGACACCTAATGCAGAGTTTCCTTGACCTGTTGTATTAGCATAAATAGAAAATGAACCAAAACCAGAGTTTTCTTGACCTGTAGTATTTGCAATCAATGATTGATAACCAGACCCAGTATTGTATCCACCCGTTGTGTTGTTGTACAAAGATTGATA
>CAZUQJ010000016.1:0-3682 GCA_964622505.1 uncultured Candidatus Saccharibacteria bacterium
CCCGCGAAGTATAATATTCCGCGGTAGCTCAGTTGGTAGAGCAAGCGACTGTGTACAACAACATCACGAAAGTATGTGATGAGTACCACGCAGCTTCCTAAAGAAATTTAGGTTGAAAAACGAGGTTAATTGCTGGAAACCCCTAGAGGTGACTTGATGGGGCAATCAGCAGCCAAGCCTGTCAAACGACGCTAATCGTCTTTGCAGGAAGGTTCAGAGACTATCCTATATGGAGTACTGTTTGTGAAGTCACAAAAGATTCACAGATCGGAAACGCCTCGCATCCGAAAGGATGATGATATAGTCCATCCCTTTAAGTAATTAGAGGATAAATGTAATCGCTAGGTCCTAGGTTCGAGCCCTAGCCGCGGAGCCAGTTTAGAACAAAAAGGGCACAGAAGTGCCCTTTTTGTGTATTGTACACTACACCATCTCTACTTTAGGTAACTATCAAAGTATATTGCATGACAAGTGTAACCTCCCACATTTTTCTGAAGATAATCCTGATGATAACTTTCTGCTTTATAAAAAGTGTCGAGTGGTTCTAAGGTTGTGACCACAGGATCCTTCCATCGCTTTGATTTGTTTACGATGTCGATGAAGTCTTCTCCTTCCTTTTTCTCTTCCTCGTTTCCATAGAAAATAGCCGAGCGATAGGACGTACCTCGATCACCACCTTGCTGATTGAGAGTTGTGGGATTGTGAATCTGAAAAAAGAAATCTAAAAGACGCTTGTAGGATGTTTTTGTGGGGTCATATTCAATCTCCACAGCCTCGGCATGTCCTGGATGATTGTCATATGTTGGATTCTCATTCTTTCCACCGGTATAGCCAACCTCGGTAGTTACTACTCCAGGCTGGGCCCTAATTAGATCTTCAAGTCCCCAGAAGCATCCTCCGGCCAACACGATTTTTTTGACGATGTTCTCGTTCATATTTTTTGTAGTTTTATCCAAATGTAAAAGTAAATGCTTGTAATCCGGATTTCGGCACTACGATGCGGAGTGTGTGCTTTCCATACTCAGCATCTTGGATGAGGGGGTAGAGTGTCTCATCTTTGATCAGCACCTTCTTCACTAATTCATCGTCCTTGTAAATCTCGACTTCGACACCTACTAAAGATCCAGCGGTGATGTAGACATTTTTTGCTTCATAGTTGAATATCACACTTCCGGCACCTCTACTTTCGGCATATTCAGACGTTATATTCCATGTACCACCAAGATATAGTTTGTTGAAAGAAATGTTGGAGGGGATGGTGAGAGTCTGATCGCCAGTTTGTCCGACAATGCCGTTTGCAAAATACTGATTTCGAGACGATCCAAAATATGTTTCAGGGCTTTTAACCTTACTTGTATCAACAGTTACTATGTCTGTTGGTTTTGTAGTTGATGTAGAAATTTTATCCTCCATACCCATACGTGTAGCACGTTCTTTGAGAGCGTTTTGGATAGCTTTCTCGGTTTCCTCATAGTTTCCTTCACCGATATGGTCGTAGACGATATATCCGTCGATATCTACAAGATACTTTCGAGGCCAGAATTGATTACCAAGAGCATTCCATGTCGAGTAGTCATTGTCTAAAACCACTGGGTATTTTATTTTAAAATCCTGCACAGCTTTTTCTACATTACTTTGTACTCTTTCAAAAGCAAATTCTGGCGTGTGTAGGCCCACTATTTCAAGTCCCTGGTCTTTGTATTTTGAATACCATAAATTTATATATGGAAGCGTGCGCTGACAATTGATACAGCTATATGTCCAGATATCTAAAAGTACGACTTTGCCTTTTAGAGAAGCGAGAGTGATGGGCTCTCCATCAGTGTTTACATATCCATCTATTGAGCTTAATTCCGGAACTTTTTTATATTTAGATTGCTTCTGTTCCATAGCGAGAGATGAACCAGAATCTTTTTTAACAGAAATGTCTTTCTTTGGTGCGTCTGTTGTTAAAGGAGTATCTAATGATGTGGTTGAAGTAACCGCGGGAGCATTATTTTTCTGCAAGAGCGCTTGTTCAATTTTTGTGACATCAAATAATCCCGCATCAAGTAGAAACAACTGAGTTTTCTTGTCGAGTCCGCCAATGATAGCAATACCAACGATGAGAAATATGACACCAAGCATTTTCTTGAACCATCCGTTTGGGTCAGCTACAACGCCGAGTTTGCTCATTATTTTTTGTCCGACGACAGAGACGATAAGAAGCGAAAGACAGAGGCCGATAGTATAAGTAAGCAGATAGGTTAATCCGAGGAAAAAATTAACTGGTAAAACTGTAGCCAAGACAATGAAATAAGTTGGACTGCATGTCGAGAAAACAGGACCAAGTGCGCTACCTACAATAACATCGCCCCAGAAATTTTTTTTACGATCACCCTTACCTAGAAGAATATTGGATTTTGTACTGAGTCGTGCAAGAAACTCACTTTCCCATAGGGATGGAAAAAATGTAACGAGGCCGAGAAATATCACAATGCCTCCTGAAATCCATTTCCACACATACTCTGGAATATCAATGAAAAGTGTACTTGCTTTAAGAAGTAGGGTGAAAGCGATAACTGATGCTCCAAGAGAGAGGATGATGGTGAACGCTTTCTTTTTGTTAAATCCCGCGGTGCCTCCACCAGAAAGCGTACCTCCAACAATCACCGGCAGAAGAGGGAGAATGCATGGAGCAAGTACCGTCAAGACTCCAGCGATAAATGAAATAAGGAGAAGCAACATGTTATTTTACTTCTGTTACAAGTGAAGCGAGTGTTGGGCTTCCACTCCACTTTTTAATAAGGTTTCCATCTTTATCAACCTGCACAAAAGTGTGCTGATAGGTAACGCCATATTTTTTCTTGAGCGCTGTTGAGTCATCGTAGTTAACATCAAGAATTGTGAGGTTTGAGGGAATTTTTTCGAGATTTGCTTTGATGTCAGCGTCTACTGCTCGACAAGTTGGGCACCATCCGGCTCTAAAGAAGAGAACGACATCATGATCGGGTTTTGCCATAGCAATCTTTTCTGATGAATAAGCTTCGTATGACCCTGCTTTTATCATGACAGAATCATCCATTTTCTTTTCTGTGGTAGCATCATTCTGTTTTGTAAGGACAATAATTCCAAATATGACTACCATTAAAATAATTCCTATAATGACTTTTATATTTTTATTCATAAAATATTGTGAGCTATTAATTTCTAATATGTCTAAGTATATAAAATACAGAATACTATGTAAAGTAGACTTTACATATTTTATTACAGATTTCTATCGCTCCAGATGCGGGTACCGATCTTCGTCACCACCATCACAATGAGTGCGACCACAAGCCATTCATCGACTGCGTGCGAATAGCCTTGAACGATAATTCCAAGAATGAGGGTTGCTGATCCTGCAAGAAAAGCATTTCGTCCAGCTAGCGCTTTGTGCTGATCATCTCGTTCGTCTACAGCTCTTTCCCTGAGTATGAAGCTTGCGAATATAGCAAAGAGAACCAAAATAACTGCAAGCATACTCATTACCATCATGTCTGGCATCCAGAAGTGAAGCGGATTTAAAAGCAGTATCGCTGTAACGATAAGTCCTGTAGTAACAATAAATTCACTGATTATATTTCCAGGATTATTTTTCATAGGCTATTTTGAATATTTTTTCGACAGGCATCTTAAAGAAACCAGCGATTTTAAGGGC
>CAZUQJ010000017.1:0-2156 GCA_964622505.1 uncultured Candidatus Saccharibacteria bacterium
GCCGCCATGGCTTAGTGGTAAAGCACTCCATTGGTAATGGGGAGACCGTGGGTCCGATTCCCACTGGCGGCTCAAAGTAAGATACCTGCGTATCTTACGCGTGGGAATCGGAAACCTTTTCCGTACGAGCAAAGCGAGATGGAAAAGGTCTACTGCTTCTGTAAGAAGAGATATGCGTACTCGCGATCCCACTGGCGGCTCTAATTTTTTGGCTCGGTTACCTTCTCGGTAATTGACTCTATTTGGAAGAATTTATTTTGTTTGCTTGTGTACTCTTTTATTTCTTTTGCACTACCATCTTTATAGATTTTCATTTGCACTACTGCGCCTTGCATAGTTGGCTTGCTCCAAGATTGATCAAAAATAAAATTCCCTAAACTATATATAATAGGCCTGCTATTATACATCTCTATGTCTTGTGGTACGTGAGGATGATGCCCCACAACTACATCGGCACCGCTGTCGATCGCTTTATGCGCCAAACTTGCTTGGCGAGTATTATGTGGCTTGTATTCATCACCCCAGTGGAAAGACACAATCAGTGCGTCACACTTACCCTTCGCTCCCGCAATTATATTTGCAAAGTTTGGGTCACTGGCGAGAAGGATTCCGGGATCAAGCTCAGTCGCCTTGATCCAATTTGGTCCTACATCGGAAAATCCAAGGAAGCATGTTTTGATGCCATTTTTCTCTATGACTGTCGGCTCAGACGCTCTCGCATAATCATCCCCTGCTCCGGTAAATAAAATCCCTCCGCTTCCTAAATAATTCATCGTGTCTACAAATGCCTGGACTGTATAATCACCCACATGATTGTTTGCAAAGCTCACAATATCTACGCCTGCACTTTTCAAAGTGTCTATAACAACAGGGTCCATCCGGAAAGAATACTTACTACCAACATTGCGTCCGCGCTCGCTTACTGGCCCCTCTAGGTTTAGAAAAGATATGTCATCGTTTTGAAATATTGTTACGTTCTTGAAAAGTTCGTTGTAGTCACCGTTGAAATTCTTCTTAGTAGAAGCTTTCACTCCTCGATCAAGCATGACATCTCCGGCAAAAGTGACAACGACATATTCGGGAATTTGTACGACTTGTATCTCTTCCACTGCTGTTGCAACCGTTGCAACTTGATTACTATTTAATACTTGGTCGCCGTAAAATACATTACCCAGGAAATTCCAATAAAAAACAAGTCCAGTTCCGAGCAATACAAATGATATAAAAAAAGTTCTTTTCATATTAGTCGACTAATTGTGTACAAAATGCGCAACGCCGAGCACCCTTTGGAATTTGACTCAAGCATTCAGTACACTTCTTTTCTGTCTCGTCGAGCGGGGCTTTCTTGCGTGATCGCTTGATTAATATATTCATCGGTTTTACCACAAAGAAAAATACCACTGCCGCTACCAGTACAAAAGAAATGACAGCGTTTATTAGATGCCCATACATAAATTGCGCACCATCAATAGTAAAAGACATGCTAGAAAAGTCGGGGGTACGGGCCACAACGCTGATCAATGGATTGACGATGTCATTTACAAGAGCAGTTACAATAGTGCCAAAGCTCGCTCCGATAACCACACCAATAGCCAGGTCAACAACATTGCCCCGTAATAGAAATTGTTTGAAATCTTTTAACATATACACAGTATACTTGGTTTTACTCTGTGGGACAAGGTATAGCAAAAATCCCCTTTCGGGGATTTTCTTGCGCGGCTGATGGGTTGCTTTTCATTACATGAACAGTATACCTTTTGGATATATTTCTTCGCAAAGCTCGAAATCTATCACAAAAGCTCGTCAGCACCCACACGAAAGAGCTCCCAGCTCTTTCTCAGCCGCAGAAAAAGCCACTTTCGTGGCTTTTTCTTATTGCGCGGCTGATGGGTGCTGACCCCACGACCTCTCGCGTGCACTTATCCAATATTTTCATAAAGGCGTGGACTATATCTTTACCATTTCCTTTATTGCTAAAGGGTTTAGGTACTCCGGTATCTAGTCTCTACGGCGCCCCTTAATTACTTATTTTGTTTATTAAAGTATTTTTACATAAGGGTTCCCTCGGTATTCGCATATGGTTTGATAATACTTACCACTTAGCCTTCACCGATATCCCAGAGAGTTTCAATCTGCCATTTCGACAGAAAGCTGCA